>CAYHXC010000001.1:0-141204 GCA_964360585.1 uncultured Candidatus Saccharibacteria bacterium
CGAACCGAGTCTTTCTTTGTGTCCAAAAACGTACTAACGCGCCGAGATTGTACAACAAAACTTGACATTAATATATTATATGCTATAATGCATCTGTTCTTTGAAATGTGGTTTGAGGCGAGATTTTTGTCCCCTTCCCTAGCCGAAGGAGGTAAAGATCTCGTCTCGAATTTTGGCGGGAAGACGGGACTGAACGGAACACAGCCTGTTCCAAAACGTGAGGTGAGGCGGATGACGAATAAAAAAGTATTTGTTTTTTTCGCATTGGTGGCGCTCTGCGGCCTGTGGCGCATGAGCGTTTCGAACACCGAGGTTCAGATGCTCTCATCTGAACCTTGTAACATCGCGCACGGGGCACCGGGCTGTGGTGATCCGGTGATCCAAGCGGCGGTCTGCGAGTTCCGACCCTCCTGCTGTAAAGTAGGTTGGGGACAGAACTGCGCGGCAATGGCAACGTGGCAATCTCTCAACCACGCCATCGACAAAAATATGGCGCGTTTTGAGAAGGCTGTCGACGGCGAGTAGCCCGATCCCGCACCAACCCAAGAGGAGCCCGACTTATAGTCGCCCGCTCCTCTTGGTTCAATCTGAGTACATAATTATAGGAAATTGTGTTTTCAGATAGGATATCCCCTACATATATAAACCGTAATCGAACGATTGACGGCTATTTTTGTTTGTGGTTCCATTTTAGGTAGGACGGCTGTTCAAATTTTCCTGGACAGCCATATGACAATATTCGTGTAGTAGAGGAGAAACGGTTATGGCGGATCAAAGCTACGAAGGCTACGCTCCGAGCCATATGGGATGTTTCGGAGGGTACGGAGCAAAGCCCGGAGTCTTGGAGGTGCTGGTAAGGCCAGCCAAGATCATTGGGAGCGTTCTCATTCTCACCATCCTGATTCTGGCTCTCGTGGTGAGGACACTGTATGCGGGATGCAACATCATCCCCTCGGCCAGCCCGAAGGATCGGAGAGACGACCTGTGCCTTTCACAGGGAAAGCAACCTGGATGCACCCTCAAGGGTGACATCGAGATCGGCGGAGAAATTCGATCTCGAGAAACAGATTTCGATCTCGTGGTGGGAGGAATTGAGATAGGAACTTTTCCCTTCCCTCAACCCTCCGAACCAGCGCCCCCGGGAACCTGCTCAAACAAGGAGCTCGTTAAGGAAAGACTTCTCTATTACCCGGGACCTCCTGGGATACAGCAGATTCTTCGGGATATCTTGCGTGACGTCAAAGGACGTGACGCTATCTACTTCGCAGATATCCTAGGAACGCCCGAAGAATTGCCGGGGCTCTGTGTTATCCAGGCGGTATTTGCCGTTAAGCGGTGAATCAAACAAGCCAAGTTTTTCGGAACTTCGGCTTTTTTAATTCTTGAATTTACCTTAAGTAAAGTTTAATTGAGCTTTTTATCCTCTGAAGCCTTGCGGAGAACGACGGTTCACTTGCCCGGCCGTAGTTTTAACGAAGGAGGGAGCAGAGCAAAAAACTCAGTGAGAGTTTTATGCGAGTTTCAGAAATAAAAGCGAAATCAGTTGATTCTTAGCGGTTTTTCCGTACAATAGAGTCGAATGGAAAGCGGCATACATATATCATTGAAGGCAGAATCACTGGTCCACTCAGTGGTTTTTCCTTTTACGAACAGTCTCCTCCTCGGAGTAGTCGTGACTGGGCTCCTTGTTATTCTCGGCCTCACCCTCAAGAAAAAATTGGCCCTCGTTCCCCAGACGGGCCAAGGCATTGTGGAAGCTGGCCTCGAAGGTCTTCTCGATCTCATGGACTCAGTTCTCGGTGATCGTCACAAATCAGAGCGCTATCTGCCGCTCGTCGGCACTATTTTCATTATGGTCATGACCGCGAACTGGCTCGGGCTTCTGCCCGGTGTGGGCTCGATCGGTATTCAGGGCGAACACGAGTTTACGCCCTTCTTCCGGGCTCCGTCCGCCGACTTGAACTTCACCCTCGCCATCGCCATCATCTCCGTTGTTGCCACCCACATCCTGGCTTTCAAAGAACTGGGCGCCAAAGCCCATCTCACGAAATTTTTTAACTTTTCCAATCCGATTTTATTTTTCGTCGGCATCCTTGAATTAGTCTCGGAATTTGCTAAGATAGTGTCGTTTTCATTTCGATTGTTTGGCAACGTTTTTGCTGGCGAAGTGCTCCTCATAATCATCGGGTTCCTGGCCCCATACGTGGCGCCGGTCCCCTTCTTATTTTTGGAAATCTTTGTTGGTTTCGTCCAAGCTTTCGTTTTCGCCATGCTCACTCTCGTTTTTGTGGCGATTGCTACGACCAGCCACGACGAACATTAGCCTTACATGGTGAAGTGGCCAGCTGCTTCGTTACAGCTTCCGCCCTCCCTCTCGATGTATACTCAATACACCTCGAGGAAGTGCTCAGCTAAGCCTTGCATCTGACCACTTCCTCATTCAAGGGAAGATTGGAGAATAATAAAAAAACCAGGTAGTAGAAGTTCGATTGGGTTGCTCGCAACCTGAGAGTGCCTGATCGAACTTTCACTACCTGGAAAGGTCGTCCAGGGAAAAATAATTAATAAAAAACTATGCAGGAAACTGTTCAAGCCGTACAAGATGTCGCCCAGGCCACTGGTTGGGACATTAATGCTGTTCGCTTAATCGCCACTGCCGCGGTTATTATGTTTGGCACCATGTTCCCGGCCCTCTCGATTGGTTGGATTGGCTCCAAAGCCGCCGACGCGATTGGCCGCAACCCGGAAGCTGCGCCGAAGATCCAGACCGCCATGATCTTGGCTATCGCCTTCGCTGAAGCTATTGCTATTTATGCTTTAGTCGTCGCTCTGATCATCAAATTCGTCTAAGACGTTGTAAGTGTTGTAATCGTTCAAACCGTTGTAGGCGTAGGACAACTAACGAATACAACAACTAGAACAAACGAGCCGCTCATAAGCGGCGAAATGATAGAACAATTAGAACTTTATTGTATGGATCAATTTATTAGCCAATTAGGAATCGACTGGCGCCTGCTCTTGAGCCAGGCTGTTAATTTTTTAATTGTCTTATTGGTGCTCCGTCTCTTTGTCTACAAACCTGTCCTCCAGGTTCTTCATGACCGCAAAACGAAGATCGAGGAAGGTATTGCGAAGGCGAACGAGGCGGAGCGAAGACTCACCGAGGCTGAAGAGGTGAAAAAGGGAAAGATCCATGAGGCTGAAATCGAGGTGATGGGTATGTTCAAGGAGAAGGATGCGCACTTGAAACAACTGGAGGAAAAACGCCTGGCCGAAACCGAACGCAAAGCCGGCGAGATGATGAAAAACGCTGAGTTGGTTATGGCTCAAAAGAAAACCGAGTTCGATGAGTCCCTCGGCGCCGAAGCCAAAGCGTTACTCCGTATGGCCGTAGAAAAAGTCGCCGCCCTCGATCCGAAGACGATCGACGAAGCCTTGATCGAGCGGGCCACTCGAGAAGCCATGAATCCCCACACCTAATCGGAAATTATGAACACAACAAAACTATGATTAGGAGAACGGTAATCAATAAAAAAGAGTCGCTTGGAAAAAGATCGCACATCTCCCCGCTTTTCCGATTAGGTGTGGGGATGAAAGAACGATAACTATGAAGTATTCAGCTCGTTTTTACGCTAAAGCGCTCGCCGAAGTAATCCACGACGGAAAAGAAAAGGATGCGGCCTCGCATCTCGTTTCGATCCTCAAGAAAAACGGTGATCTGAAACATTTACCAGAAATTATTCGCTTAACTGAAAAAGCTCTGATTGAAAAAGATGGTGGACGAAGTGTGGTGATTGAAACCGCGCGACCAATCGCCGACATTGAAAAGAAGTTGCATTCGTTTTTGAAAAAAGAAGATAGCATTGAAACAAAGGTCAATCCTGATTTAGTGGCTGGTGTGCGCGTGACAATCAACGGCGAGTCGCAAATTGATGCGTCCTTGCAGTCAGAACTTAGCAAACTTCTCGCCTAACTTCTATTACAAAATGGCTATCTACTTCGTTACAATCTCCGCTTCGCCCCTCACTGTGCAATCAAGCACAGTTCGGTTGCGATGCCCCGCTTCGCCAAAGCTACAGCGAGGCGAGTCGATTAAGCCTCGTATCTAACCCTTTTGTAAGAGAAGTTTAAATTATCAAATGTCATACCCAATTATCGAAAAACTCAAAAAAGAAATTGCCGGACACGCCGGTGAAATTCGCGAAGAAAAAATCGGCACCGTCACCGCGGTTGGCGACGGAATTATTTCCATCTCCGGTTTACGCGAGGCGATGAGCCAGGAATTATTACTGATCCAAAGTCAGGACGGCGAAAAAGCGGCCGTGGCCTTGAACCTCGAAGAAGAAACAATCGGTGCCTTGGCGCTCGAAGACTATAAATCAATTAAAGCCGGCGATGTCGTAAAGCAGAGCGGTCGTCTTCTTTCTATTCCGGTCGGCGAAGAACTACTCGGCCGTGTCATCAATCCACTCGGTGAGCCGATCGATGGTAAAGGACCGTTGTTCTCGGGCTCCTCCTCCACCGAAGGTCGATCCACCCCTGGTGGAGAGGGAGGATCCGCCTCTGGCGGAAAAGGCACAAAAAAAGTTGGTCCGACCTTTATGCCGATGGAACAGAATGCTCCATCAGTCTTAGATCGCGAGTCGGTCAATCGTCCGATCCACACTGGCATCAAAGCCATCGACGGCATGATTCCAATCGGCCGTGGCCAGCGCGAACTCATTATCGGCGACCGCCAGACCGGAAAAACCGCTATCGCCTTAGATACTATTATTAACCAAGTAAACGAAGCCAAGCGACCGGTTTCTATATATGTAGCGATCGGGCAGAAGGAATCCAAGACTGCGCACATCGTGGAGACTTTGCGCAACTCCGGCGCCCTCGATAAGACTATTGTCGTTGTCGCTTCCGCTTCGGACCCAGCCAGCTTGTGGTATCTCGCGCCATTTGCCGGTGCGGCCATCGGCGAATACTTCCGCGATCGCGGCGAGGATGCCTTGGTAATCTACGACGACCTCTCGAAACACGCGTGGGCTTATCGTCAGATTTCATTGCTTCTCCGTCGTCCACCAGGACGTGAAGCCTATCCTGGCGATATTTTCTACCTCCACTCTCGCCTTTTGGAACGCGCCGCAAAACTGAGCAAGGAAAAAGGCGGCGGCTCTTTGACTGCACTTCCGATTATCGAAACACAGCTGAATGACGTCTCCGCCTACGTCCCAACAAACGTTATCTCTATCACCGACGGACAGATTTATTTGGAGAGCGATCTCTTCTACCAGGGTCAGCGTCCGGCCGTGAATGTTGGACTTTCCGTGTCGCGTGTCGGTTCCGCGGCCCAAACCAAGGCCATGAAAAAAGTGGCGGGTCGTTTGCGACTAGCGCTTGCTCAGTTCCGCGAGCTTCAGGCGTTTGTGCAGTTTGCCGCTGATGTGGATGATGAGACGAAGAAACGCATCCGCCAGGGTCAGATCATGAACCAGGTTCTGAAGCAGGATGATCTCTCACCGATTCCTTTCGAAGAACAGGTGGTTCTTTTTTACGGCGCGGTGAATGGCTACTTCGACGAGAACGATCCCGCCGTGATGCAAGAAGTAACTGCTCGCGTTCTCGAATATTTCCGCCAGTTCCACAAAAAAGATATTTTGACGCCGATCAAAGATAAGGAAGCGATCGAACCGGATGTCGAAGAAAAAATGAAAAAAGCCCTAAGCGATTTCGGAGAAATCGCCAGAAAATAAAAATGCAAAGATCAAAGTGTAAAATGACAGTTTCCAAGTTAAAAATTTCGACGCAGTCGAATACCAAAATTTTTCATTTTGATTTTTAAATTTTGAACTAGCACCATGGAATCACTTCAGCAGATACAAGCTCGACGAAAGAGCGTAAGAAATATCGGGACGATCACTAAGGCTATGGAATTGGTGGCGGCCACCAAGATGCGTCGCAGTCAGACGATTGCGGTCGCTTCACGACCCTATGCCGCGACCGCCCTGGAACTCTTGAAACGATTGCGAAGAGAAGAGTTGAGTTACACCTCTCCCCTTCTTGAGGCGCGTGCGATCAAAAATCGCCTCGTCGTTCTCGTCACCTCCGACAAAGGCTTGGCTGGTGCGTTTAACAGTAACGTTTTGAAGTCCTTCGAAAACTTTTTGAAAGATAATGATGTTTTGAAAATGAGTTTCATCTCTGTTGGCCTCCGTTCTCATGACTACATGTCCAGAAATAACCTCCCCGAAGCAGCGACGTTTGCCCACTACGGCGACTACACCACCGTCTCCGAAATCGCTCCCCTTTCACAACTCATTCTCGATGGGTATCTGACGCATCAGTGGGACGAAGTGGTTATCTTCTCCACACATTTTATAAACGCTCTGAAACAGAAGGTACTCGAACAAAAAATTCTGCCGATCGATTTGAAATCCCTCGAAAAAACTATCGAAGAGATTCTACCGACCCACGGCCGCTTTTCTCCGGAAACCGTTCGCGTGAAGCAAACCGAAAAAGCCCAGGAATATCTTATCGAGCCTTCGGCGGAAACAGTCTTAGAACAGCTCCTCCCCCACATTTTGACGATGCAGATTTACCATATTATGCTCGAAGCCAACGCCTCGGAACACTCCGCCCGCCGCTTGGCCATGCAGAGCGCCTCGGACAATGCCAGCGAACTGAACGATGAGCTCACCCTCATTTATAACAAGTCGCGTCAGGCAACGATCACCCGAGAGATTATCGAGATCTCGAGTGGCGCGGAGTCGCTGAAAATTCAAAATTAAAAAGTCAAAATGAAAAATTTAGGAAAAATTACACAAATTATCGGGCCAGTTGTGGATGTCGAGTTCGAGAATAAAAATGAAACGCCGGCAATCTACACCGCCCTTAAAGTAAAGGAAGGCGACCGAGAAATTGTCTTGGAAACTGCTCGCCACTTGGAACCGGGCCGCGTCCGAACCATTGCTCTTTCCTCGACTGACGGTTTGAAGCGTCATGATGCTGTAGAAAATACAGGTGAGATGATCACCGTGCCAGTCGGTCCAACTGTTCTCGGAAATATTTTTGACGTCATCGGAAACTCGCTTGGTAATCCAACTGACGCCTACACAAAGGGTGGTGGAAAAACGCGTTGGCCGATTCACCGCAAAGCTCCTCCACTCGTTGAACAGTCAACCAAAACGGAAATCTTCGAAACTGGAATTAAGGTTATCGACTTGATCGCGCCGTTTATCAAAGGTGGTAAGATTGGTCTTTTCGGTGGCGCTGGTGTCGGAAAAACAGTCCTCCTCATGGAATTCATACGTAACGTGGCTGAAGAGTCTGGCGGTGTGTCGGTTTTCGCTGGTGTTGGAGAACGAACGCGCGAAGGAAACGATCTGTATAACGAAATGCAGGAATCCGGTGTTTTGAATAAAACTGCGCTGGTCTACGGCCAGATGAACGAAGTACCGGGCGCTCGTTTCCGTGTCGCCTTATCCGCCTTAACCATGGCCGAATACTTCCGCGACGAGGAACGAAAAGATGTGCTCTTCTTCGTTGATAACATCTTCCGCTTCTCCCAGGCTGGACTCGAAGTCTCAACGCTGCTTGGACGACTACCTTCCGCTGTCGGTTATCAGCCAACCCTTGCGACTGAAATGGGTGAGCTCCAGGAACGCATTACTTCAACCACCAAAGGCTCCATCACGTCGGTCCAGGCAATTTACGTTCCCGCTGACGACATCACCGATCCTGCTCCAGCGGCGGCTTTCGGTCACCTGGACTCCACGATCGTTTTAAACCGCGCCTTAACTGAAATCGGTATCTATCCCGCTGTCGATCCTCTGGCTTCAACTTCGACCGCGCTTACGCCAAAGATCGTCGGCGACGAACACTACGCCGTGGCTCGCGACGTCCAGAAAACACTACAGCGCTACAAAGAACTTCAGGACATCATCGCTATTTTGGGTATTGAAGAACTTTCAGAAACTGATCGCTTGCTCGTGAGTCGCGCTCGCAAAGTACAACGCTTCCTCTCTCAACCATTCTTCGTGGCTGAAACCTTCACTGGTCAGTCCGGCGCGTTCGTGAAACGCGAAGATACTATTCGCGGTTTCCGCGAAATCTTGGACGGCAAGCACGATGATATTCCGGAAGATAAGTTCTACATGAAAGGATCGATTGACCAGGTCATAGGAAGTTAAAAATGTAAAAATCAAAATGAAAAATGACAAATCAAAATTTAAAATAATCCCTAAGGGATACATTAGTTTTGAACTTTGCACTTTAATTTTTAAATTATGAAAGTTGGCGTTTACAGTTTGAAATCAGCACTCTTCGATGGCGAAGCTATTTCCGTGAACTGCAAAACCGCAAACGGTGAAATTACTGTTCTCAATCACCACCGACCGCTCGTTACGCTTTTAGAAAAAGGCACGATTACAATTATTGATAATCAAAATAAGGAACATTTCATCCCAGTAAGTTCGGGATTTCTCGAAATCACCGCAGAAAATAAAGTCAAGCTGATAATCGAGGAGTAGAAAAATAAAAAAAAGCCCGTCATTGCGATGGGCTTTTTTATTTTTGGAACTTAGTTTAAGATGACTTCGCATGAATCCCGTTAGAAACCGCGATCGCTTCAATGGAAAACATTACTTATGACCAGTCAAACTATCCAAACTAACACCTACCGCAGAATCGCCAAGATCGCGATCTGTTTCTAAACGGGATGAAGAAATTAATTCTTGGCATCGAAACCAGTTGTGACGAAACCGCCCTCGCCTTAGTGGAAGGCAGTGGCTCTGTCACGCGTCCAACTTTTAAAATCAAAAAGGCTCTGGTTCACTCCCAGATTCTGGTTCATCATCCATTCGGCGGCGTCGTTCCTAATCTCGCCAAACGTGAGCACTTAATAAATTTACCGATACTTTTATCCAAGATTGATCCAAAGGGAACGATGATGCAAGAAGTGGATGCTATTGCCGTGACCGTTGGCCCTGGGCTCGAGCCAGCCCTCTGGACTGGAATCGAATTCGCTAAGACATTAGCTAAAGCCTCCAAGAAACCGTTGATCGGCGCTAACCACCTCGAAGGTCATCTCTATAGTTTTATTCTCGACTGGCAGAAGAAAAAGGCGAGTTCTATTTTCCCGGCGATAGCTTTGATCGCAAGCGGAGCTCATACTATCCTCCTCAAAATGGACTCTCTGATGAAGTGGAAAAACTTAGGTGAAACACGTGATGACGCTGTGGGTGAAGCATTCGATAAAGTAGGCCGCCTCTTGGGACTTCCTTACCCTGGTGGACCAGAGATCGAGAAACTTGCCGTCAAAGGTAACTGCATGGCCATCAATTTTCCTCAACCGATGAAATACGACAAGAACTATGAGTTTAGTTATTCCGGACTAAAAACTTCTGTTCTGTATTATCTTCGAGACCTATCCCCTAACCCCCATACCCTATCCCCTAAAATTCGGGCTGACGTGGCCGCTTCATTCGAACGAGCCGCAACCGATGTCTTGGTTCATAAAGCCAACCGAGCGATTAAAGAGTTCGGGGCAAAATCAATTGTGCTTTGTGGCGGCGTAGCGGCCAATAAACAGTTGCGGAAAAAACTAAGCGGCTTAGCCAAGCAACACAAAATCCAGCTTTTCGTGCCAGAGTTTAAACACAATACCGATAACGCTGTGATGATTGCGGTGGCTGGCTATATGACACTCCTGAGGAAGTCCGCCAAAGGCGGATCCGCCTCTGGCGGAAAGAAATACCCCATCCGCGCCAACGGTAATATGGGGATTTAGTCCCTCTTGCTAATCATTAAGCCAGAATCCATAATCTAGTCAGCAAACAACCGCCGCGAAGGAGAAGGGTAATGCCTAAACAGCTCCTAAAACAGGAATCGTGGAGGACAAGGCGTCCGCCACAAATTCAGAATGCTAGCGAAGGAATACCTAAGGAGCCGGTGAAGTACAACGTTCCGCTCATGCGGGCAGAACTTGGACTTAATCCGTTTCCCGAAGAGAGGAAACCGAAGAAAAAGACTTTTATTGAGATACTGGTAAAGAAACTCGCTCCTCCGTCCGAAAGAAAATTAAAGGGGCAACTCTGCGGCCGTTTCCGAAAGTGGTGCGTCCGTCACGGTATAGACCCAGACAAAGTTACGACATCTGGATCAGCCTTTCGAAGGTACCGCGCGGAAGTCATACAGCAATCAGAAGAAGCTCTTCAACGTCTCGATAGTGTCTCTTTTCTCTTTGCCCAAAAGATTCCCGTCCCTATGGGAATGGAAGCGGCAACGGAGATGGGTGCAGCCTTTGGTCGGAATGCGTGTCTCTGGGAGTATGTGGAAAAAGGCAAAATCCCCGATAAGTGCACGGAAGACAGACTTCAATTTGGCTGGAAACAGGGTTGGAACAACGTTCGCTTGAAATTGATTGATCTTAAGCGCTCCTGACTAGGCGCGCTTTTTTTATCCGCGCCAACGGCAACATGGGAATATAGGAAAAGAGCTTGCACAAAAATCTAGCCTATTGTATAAAATCGATAGTTTAACTCGAAAGGAGAAAGTTCACTCATGAGCACGAGGATTGCTGTTCTCAATAAAAAAGAGTATCGATGCTATGCCGACATGCTCCACTCTGAAACCCCGAAATTTCTACGTCAAGTCATCCGTGCCCTTTGTCTTCGCTTCTGCATGGAGCACGAAGGAGATGATGAGACCACCTGGCGCGTCCACTGGATTGAAACAAGGTGGCTCAAGCGAAGGATAGCAACCATCAACTCCGTGCCCGGATTTGACGATGCGGAAGCGCTCGTGATCCAAGTCCACAATCCCCGCTATCTCGCTATCTGCAAAGAAATAGCCCGGAGATTTGAGCGTCACTTCGGCCTGCGCGCAGAAATCACCTACTAGTCATACACCGCCCAGGAACTCCTTGGTGCGGTTTTTTATTTTGTAACGCGGCAATGAACTACCACGGACATATGTCCGTGGTTTTAGTAAGGGACTTTGGTATATAAAAAATAAAAAAGACCCACTTAGCTGTATCAGTAGTGAGTCTTCTAAGTAAACTTTACTTTTCCACGCAGAGACGGATGATGTGTTCGCGTGCATGGTACGGCAACCCGGTGTGGCTGTTCCAGAAGCCTCCTTCTTCTCGTCCCTCGATCACTACGTTCTTGGCATTGGGAATCGTTGCCTCGCGAATCGGGACGATGCAATCCAGACTGGAGGTGATGGTCGTGATCTTGTCACAGATATTCGGATCATCCAGCACTTCGCGCCGGGGCGAACTGGTTTTCCCGAATATTGAGAAGAGCGAGATCAAGGCATTATACGATTGTCCCCGAACGGGAGAAGCGATGAAGATGGCACGGGATATCTCCGGGTGCTCGGCAAGAACACCCAAAGAATCCGGCCTAGCCTTTGAATGAAGCAAGAGGACAGGCACCTCGCCGGTTTCGTCTTCGACCATCTTCACCGTATCCGAGATAGCTAGGTGAGCCTCCTCCCAAGACAGAGTGTTGCGGGCCAAACCGCGCACGGGAACAAAACGGATTTTGTTCGCGACGAGGTGGCTACTGAGTCGCTGGTAGTAGTGGTGGCGCGCGACAAGACCGGGCATGAAAACGACGGTCTTCTTGAAAGGTGGGTCGTCTTCTCTTTGAGTCTTCGGACGATGCAGAAATTGGTCGACGAACATCTGACTTGCCGGATAGACCTCTCGTCGTAAAGATCGGGGACTTACCATCCGGCCAACCATAGTGAAAAGCGGCCATACTGCGGTCATTTCTCCGATCCTCCTTTTCGTTTCTTATTATTAAAAGTTCACAAGAATCTATTATTGAGTATATCAGAAAAACCACCTATAACAACGCTTCTCATTTTTGGTATTACGCGATAGAATGGCGATTATGACTCCAGACTTTCCGACCCGATATGACCCCAAAGAAGCCGAACCGCGTATATACGAACAGTGGGAAAAATCGGGGTATTTTAACCCGGACAAGTGCATAGAGGACGGTATCGCTTCGCCCGACGCTGATTACTTTTCTTTAGTCCTTCCACCACCGAACGTCACGGGCACCCTCCACATCGGCCATGCCTTTGAGGGAACAATTCAGGACATTATCGTCCGTTACAACCGGATGCAGGGTAAGCGAACACTCTGGATTCCTGGCACTGATCACGCCGCGATCGCCACGCAAGCCAAGGTAGAATCAATTATTACAAAAGAAGAAAAGAAGAATCGCCATGATCTTGGTCGCGAGGAATTTTTGCGTCGGGTGAATGAGTTCGCCCAAAATAGTCACGACACGATCGTGAAGCAGATTAAGCGCATGGGCGCCTCCCTTGATTGGAGTCGTGAAGCATATACCTTGGACGAACAACGCAACTTGGCCGTTCGCACCGCGTTCGAGAAGATGTACAATCTTGGTTTAATTTATCGCGGCGATCGCATCGTGAACTGGGATCCAAAAGGACAGACAACTGTTTCTGATGACGAGGTTGTCCACGAAGAAGTTCCAGGAAAATTCTACACCTTCCGTTATAGTAAAGACTTCCCTATCGCCATCTCGACTACTCGGCCCGAAACCAAAGTTGGCGATACTGCAGTGGCCGTGAATCCAAAAGACGATCGGTATACACAATATATTGGAGAAAAGTACACAGTACAGTTTGCCGGAAAGGAACTCTCGATAAAAATTGTGGCTGACGAAAGCGTTGATCCAGCTTTTGGCACTGGCGCCATTGGCGTTACTCCCGCCCACAGCATGATCGACTGGGGGATTGCCGAAAAAAACGATCTTCCTCGTATCCAGGTCATTAACGAGTACGCTCGCATGACCGAAGCGGCCGGACCATTAGTCGCTGGAAAGAAAACAATCGAGGCTCGCGAAGCGATTGTTGAGTGGTTAAAACAGGAAGATCTTATCGAAAAAGAAGAGGACATCACCCTTAATCTTTCGAAAGCTGATCGTAGCGGCGGGACCATTGAACCTTTGCCGAAACTCCAGTGGTTTATTGATGTGAGTAAACCGTTCGTTCTTGAGCATTCTAATATCGAAGGGATCTCTTCGGGTAATGAAACGACATTAAAAGAAATCATGGGAAGGGCGGTATCTGGTGGTCAGGTGAAAATAATTCCGGAGCGATTCGAGAAAGTGTACTTCCACTGGATCGAAAATCTCCGCGACTGGTGTATCAGCCGTCAGCTCTGGTTCGGTCACCGTATCCCCGTCTGGTACTGCTTAAAGTGTAAAGATGTAAAAATAAACGCTGAACCACAATCAAAATGGTTTTTAGTTCGCCACGGCCAAACCGATTGGAATCGAGAGGGAAGACTTATAGGTGAAACTAATGTACCCCTCAATGATACGGGAAAAGCTCAAGCTACTGCCGCAGCCGAACAGCTACGGAATGAAAAAATTGATCTTATTATTAGTTCTGATCTTGATCGTTGTCGCGAAACAGCTGAGATCATACAAAAAGCTACTGGGGCCAAGCTGATTTTCGATCCCCTATTGCGCGAACGTTCTCACGGTAAACAGGACGGAATGCTAAAAGAAGAAGCCGAGAAGAAATATAAAAATCTCTACCCCTATCACCCCCATGAGCGAGAAGCGGATGAAGAAGTGTACTCAGAAGCTGAAAATAGGATTTGGACAGCATTTCAAAAACATCATCTCGACCACAAAGAGAAAAATGTAGTTATCGTAAGTCATGGAGGGGCCCTACGCATGCTGGTGAAGCAGGTGCGGAATTTATCCCCTGAAGAATCTTTTTCTCGGGAGAATATTGCTCATAGTCAACCTATTTCTCTTGAGATTCTTAAAGATCCTTGCTCAAAATGCGGTGGGCAACTTTACGAACAAGACCCCGACACGTTAGACACCTGGTTCTCGTCGGGGATGTGGACCTTCTCGACGCTTGGCTGGCCCTTCGACTCCCCTCGATTTCACTCAGGACAAGCCGCTACTTCGACTGAGCTCAGTACAAGTCAGGGCAAGCCCAAAGAAGGAAGTGACTTGGCAAACTATCATCCGACCAGTTTTATGGCTCCTGGATATGAAATCCTCTTCGCCTGGGTGGCCCGCATGATCTTGATGACCGGCTCTCTCTTGGGCGAGATCCCCTTCAAGACCGTTTACCTCCACGGCATCGTCCGAGATAAAAAAGGTGAAAAGTTCAGTAAATCCAAAGGAAACGGCATTGATCCCTTAGAAATGGCCGACAAATACGGCGCCGACGCCCTCCGCATGGCTTTGATTGCCGGAGCTTCGCCTGGTAACGATGTGAAGTTCGATGAGGATCGCGTTCGTGGTTATCGCAATTTTGCAACGAAGATTTGGAATGCTGCTCGATTCCTGGTTGTGAATAAGCCCGTTGGCGATCGCCCGAAAAATACCTCCGGAACCGAAACGGATAAAAAAAATCTCGAAGAGTTCCGAACAGTTAAATCTGAAGTAGCCGCCCATATTGAAGCATATGATTTCCACCTGGCGAGCGAGAAAGCCTACCACTACTTCTGGCACACTTTCGCCGATAAAATTATTGAAGAAGCCAAGCCACGACTCAAGAGTGAGGACGTGAACGATCAGTGGGCTGTATACCTTACACTAGAAACTGTTTTACTTGAAAGCCTCGTCATGCTCCATCCGTTTATGCCTTTTGTAACTGAAGAGATCTACCAAAAATTTCATCCGGAGAAAATCTTGATGGTAGAATCTTGGGACTAAGAACTATAAAACTGATATACTGAGAGTATGGTTTTCCCGATCAGTGTTCTCGTTCTTAGTCTCCTACCTGGATTTGTCTGGCTCACTTTCTTTTGGGAGGAGGAGGATGCGCATCCTGAACCAAGAAATTTGATCGCGCTTGTTTTTATTTCCGGCATGATCTCGGCCATCATTGTTGCCTTGGTCGGCAAAGCCATAACCGAGTATTACTTTGCCACAATCGCCGAACCCTCATTCCTCTATATTCTCATAACCGCCTCACTTGAGGAGATTGGAAAATTTCTTTTCATCGCGCTCTTCGTTAGTCGCTTACGAGCCTTCGACGAACCAGTTGATGCCATGGTCTACATGGTGGTGGGAGCGCTTGGTTTTGCCACACTTGAAAACATCGCTTATCTTTCCAAAGAAGCGGAGGTGAGTAATATGCTTGGGAACGTGGCCCAGATCGCTTCGCTCCGTTTTGTCGGCTCAACACTCCTTCACGCCCTCTGCTCGGGCACGCTCGGCTATTTCTGGGCGCTTTCCATCCGCCATTTTCGTCATCCCAGCTATCTCATCTTAGGCGTCACGCTCGCGATTACATTGCACACCTATTTTAATTATCTTATTATTACCTACGGTAGCATGTTTTTTGTCCTGCCGCTGCTTCTTGTTTCCGGGTTTTTTGTTTTAAGCGATTTTGAAGAACTGCGTTGGCGATCGGTGTAGTCAAACATGCTATACTAGACATCTATGAATCCCCATTCCGAAATCCATTTTGATGAAGAGTACGTGCCGGAAGACAGTGGCCCGCTTCACATTGATCTCGCCAAGGCATCGAGCAACGCTCCGAGCAAGCCGAAGCTTCATTTTCGGGCCGAGGAGCCGGAGGAAAGCGACGAACCGGAAGGTCAGCTAACCGTTGATGTCTATCAAACACCAACTGAAATTGTTGTTGAGTCCGCAGTGGCGGGGGTTGATCCCGACAAGGATCTCGATATTGATGTGACAGCTGATTCCATCACTATCCGCGGCCGAAGACAAAAAGAACGCCACATAAAACACGAAGACTATTTTTATCAGGAGTGTTACTGGGGCCGCTTTTCGCGATCGGTTATTCTCCCCCAAGAGATTGACGCTGAACACGCCCACGCCACCTTCAAAAATGGCGTTCTATCCATCCACTTACCAAAACTGACACGACAGAAGGCGAAAAAGGTACGTGTCCGCATGGAGTAGGGTGTTCCGTCCAGAAACCAGCCATCTCCTTCGTTACAATCTCCACACCTCCGCCAAGGCTACGGACGGGCAGGCGCTCCGCACTCTCTGTATTTGAAATACAGTTTATTTGCGATACTCGATTAAGCAAAGCTGAGCTTAGCTCTGCCTCGTATCCAGCTGATTTCTGGACGGAACATTGATTCTAAATTTTTAGGAAGTTAGCAAAATTATTGAAGCACTATCTTTGACTTTATAGGCAGTTGATGCTAAACTGTGCCCCATGCCGGGCAGTGAAAGTTCAAAGGTGGCTACCCGGTTTCAATGATTATTTGAACTTCTACTACCCGACATGCGACAGTGTGCATTATGCGGCAAGGGATCGATTATGCGCGGTCAGCGCAAGCTTCTGCGCGGTCATTACAATCCACTTCCGACCAGCCGGAAATATCCTAATCTCCAATGGGCCAAGGTAAACGGCGTCCGAATGAAAATCTGCACTTCCTGCCTGAAGAAACAGAACAAGGGGAAAACAAAAAAAGGGGCCCAGAACCCATCTCAAAAATAGCTCCGCCGCGTTCCCTTGAGTTTTGTCCGTTCACCACGGCACGACCTGCCTGCCGGCAGGCAGGCGAGGAGACATATGCCAAAGCATAGGCTCCAAGGAGTAACACAGGTGACGGACAAAACTCTTGGAACCGAACGGATAGGGAGAATTTTCTGGAAGACGGTGTCATTTCCGCCTCGCTGTGCCTCAAGGCACACCTTCGTTGTCATTCCTGGTTTTCCAGAAAATTCTCCTCTATCGCGACTGGATATATTTTTGAGATGGGTTCTAGCCTCTTTTTTGTATCGATTATTTTTTTACCTGGAGACGCTTGAGTCTGTCCAAAATCTCCTTACTGTCCGGTATAAGCTTCTCTAGCGCTTCAAACTCCTTTCTGGCTTGAACTATCTTTCCCGCACGCTCGTAGGCATCAGCCAACATATATCGCGCCTCTACTAGTTGAGGGTTAAGCGTAGCCACGGCCTCGAGCGCGGTAATCACTCCTTCTGAATTCTTCTTCAACTCCTCAACTTGGGCCAAAACCAGATAGGCATCAGGAAGATCCTGTTTAATACTCAATGCCCGCCGGACATCCATTTCGGCGAGAGCAGGGAGCGCTGGATTGGTGCTGGTAGAGTTTCGAATCTCAATCATCCGCAACTGACTCAAGAAAAGCGGATAGATGGGATTCCTGGGACTAATCTTTTCTGCCTCTTCGTATGACTGAATCGCCGCTGCTAAAGCTCCGTCCGCAGAAAGGACATTCCGGTAGATATCTCCTAGTAATGCCCAGTTATCGGGATTCACCCGATTTAATCGGATAGCTTCTTCGGCATAGCCAATACTGCTATTTAAAGCACTCTGGGCACCCGCTATTTTGTCTGGAACGGTTTCCTTCAAGGATTGCGAAAGGCTCGAGAACCAGAGCGAACTCGCCACCCGAGCGATGTTTTCATGCGGAAAAAGCTGGTAGGCATATGCCGCTCCTTCGATCGCCTTCAGATCATTTGTATCGTTAAATGAGATGACATTCCGATTCACTTCGGCAAAGGCCATCACTCGTTCGCCCAGGAAAAAAACCAAAATAAGAGAGAGTACTGTGGAAGCCGTGACTCCGAGCGTGCTTAAAAATGCGCGGCTCGTCCGAAGCTCCATCCGCTCGCCATCGTTTGGAAAGAGATGCCCTAAAAGCAGTCCGAGGACGAGGAAAAGATACACAAGGAGCGTAAGCGTGGAACTGTAGACAAGCGATCCCAAAAAAAGATAGCTGGCGAGGATAAGTAGTATACTCTCTGTTTCTTCTCGAGTACCCATATGTTTCTTTTTCCAGATGTTCCTGAATCCGTATCCGAGCATAGCCACGATGAAAATGAGAAGGGCGAGCGTCACGATTATTCCCGTCGTAGGAAGGAGTGTCAGCCAAAGCGAGTAACTACTCTCGAAACTTGTATTCCAAAAAGAAGTGAGATTAATTGCCGCCGGCTTAAATCGAGAGTAGTCCACCATATAGGTATTGGGGCCGGAACCAAAGAAGATGGCGAGGACGCCACTTTTGAGCGTATCTACGGCAATTGCGCCTGAAGCTGAAAAACTAAGCGTCACTTCCGAGGGAAGACCAAGCCAGTTACCAAACTGATATCCGGAAAAAAGAATGAGCGAAAAAACGATGATGCAGAAAAGAAGGGTGTTGAGTTTCAAACGATTCTCGCGCCACTCCCCGCCTACTTTTTTCATCCAGATTCCGAGCGTGAGAAGGAGGCTCAAGATAAGAACGGCGAACATAATCGGGTTTCCAAAGAGTACGAGGGAGATAAAGGAAAGTGTCCCGAGAGCGATAACCGCTGCTTTATGGCCTCTCGACATTGTAAAGAAGGACAAAAGAGAGAGCGAGAGGAGAAAACCAAAACCGGAAAAAAGCGCAAACGCATTTATACTGCCCAAAAGATTGAATCCACTGCTTCCAATATCAAAAACCGGACGCTTGAGGGAAATTAAAAGACTTGTTCCGAGCGTGAAGAGCGAAGAAAGAAGGATAGAAAGTCCGATGGTTGTAAGGAGCGCGCGAAGATCATCTTCACCCTCAAAAAGCTGGCTCACCAAAAAAAATAGAATCGAAGCCAAAAGCACGGTGAGCGCGGTTATGCCCCCAGCATACCCATTTCCCCAAAAACTCAAACTGTGTGACGGAGACAGGAAAAAAGAAGCAATGAATCCCAGTATTCCTATACCGAGAATTCCATAGAGGAGACGCGGCGCTCGAGGAAATACGCGTCTCCTTTTCTGTAACATATCAATCAAAAGACAAAGCAAGCTCAATAAAATAAGGATTCCAAAAACTGTTTCCTGAATAATAAATGCTATGGAAACCGTACCCGGAATAAAAAGCGTGGGCAGAAAAAAGAGCGCAACGAGCACTCCCCAACGGGAAAACTGTTCCCAGTAATCCCCAATTCTTCTGCCTTCACGCACCTCAAGAGCTATTTCTTCAGTCACAAGCGTCTCTACTTTCACAACTGCTTTCTTATTCTTTTTTGTTCGTGGCATACGGAAAAGTATAACTCAAATTCATCGAGCGTCAAAAAAATCTCCACCTTTACTCCCTTTTGAAATCACGGTACGCTAACAAGCGTTTGTTACCCGCATAGCTTTCTTGTCCACCATAGCCTTGGCGTCGGTGGAAGCGAAGGCGGGCCGTAGCCCCGCCACTTCTAGAAAACATTTTTAAAGAAGCGGGGTCCCGAGTGTAACGTCGGGATATACTCGCCTTGCTGACGCTCCGGCGAAGCGGGCCGGTAGTACGCTCTGACATTTGATATGCACGGGCCATGGGATAATGGTAGTCCGCACGCATGGCCCGCCCACTTAGTTATCGGGGTGTAGTATAGTGGTAGTACGCATGCATGGGGTGCATGTAGCCCGAGTTCGATTCTCGGCACCCCGACTGATACGATAAGTGGGCGGGTGAAGGTGCGCTTGTTCAGCCGTAGCTTTCTTGTCCGTCGAAGCTTTAGCGAAGTCGGAAGCGAAGGCGGGCGACCCGACAGTTTGCTTTATTTTGCATAAAGACTTGAATACCTGCTATGATAGTTACTGTGAAAAACTTCTTTAGACCTAATCGCAAGCGAATCTTATTAGCAGCCATTATTCTTGCAATTCTCCCATTTCCAGTAATATTCGGAGTCCTCCCTTTTGGCTTCTATATCATGGCTGCTATATCTGTGTCCCTCTTATTAGATCTTTTACTATCAATCCTACTACATCCAATTCTTTCATTTAGTAATCCACAGGCAATTCTGGCCTCAATTAAAGATGCTTCGTCATTTTTTATTGGATTTTATGGCCTCTTATTCGTTGTTTATACAGTGGCTTCTTATGCTGTATCGTGCCTCATCATAAAACCTACTCCAGGGAAAAAACTTCTACAGACATAAGACCCGATCCTCTATCAAAACGGAGTTTCCGCCTGGCCCGACAAAAAAAAGAGTTCCTCGAAGGAACTCTAAAATGAAAAAGTAAACTTTCCCCCAATCTTCCCGCCGTGATCGAACCCAAGCTGGAGGTCAAATCGAAATCTCTTCTGATCCTTGAGAAACCCCAGTGATCTACCCGATCGATCAAGAAAATTATTCGCAAGATCAAGGCCGAGACCAACAAGCATCCGTAAACCCAGCTTGCCCAGTTTTCCCCCAAAATCACCAAAGTCCCGATCTTCGTCTCTGGTGAAACGGAGAAGCTCTGGCAGCCATCCCCGGTAGTAGTCATCGCAACCACCTGGAAGAGATCGAAACACGAACTGCGGTAGTCCAACTCGCTCTCCTTCTTCACGGTAGTCGGGGCAACTTTCTCCCCGAATCACGAAGGGATCTCGGGACACAGTCTCGTCTAGATCTTCGAGGTGGAGTTGGGAACGTTTCTTTTCCTCAGCTCCAACCTCAGAGGTACGGGCCAAGAACACTCCGAACACAACCACGACCGCCGCCAAAAGACCCGACTTCATAGCGCCTCCCCTTGTAAACCTTCTATTACTTCCCCCACTATAACATACTGGGACAAACTTACATCTTTTTCGGAACGCGGATATTCAAAATTCGTAAACCGTTTTCGATTACCGTTCGCACACTAGAAATCATTTGGATTCTCATTCGGCGATGGTTATGATCCTTAGTATCCTTGACCGAAATAAGGCCATAGAAGCTATTAAAAAGTTGAGCCAGCTCCTCGAGATACGTTGAGAGAAGATGCGGCGCAAACTGGGTCGATGCTTGGAGCACAACTTTGGGGAAAAAAGAAAGCTTGATAAGAAGCGATCGTTCAATCGGTTCGAGCTTCTCAACGTAGATATCTCCTTTCTCAACTTTTTCTAAAATGGAGCCGATGCGCACAGCCGTATACTGCAAGTAGGCGGCGCTGCCGGTTTCAAAGTTCAACATTCGCTCCCAGTCAAACGATATGTTCCGCTCGCGTGACTGACGAAGATCATTATAGATAATTGCCCCCACACCGATAACTTCCGCATTTTCTTTCAGCATCGCGTCCGATAGTTCAGGATTTTTTTTCTTTAAAATACTTTTTGCTTTCTCCACCGACTCCTCAAGCAGTCCCTCAAGCTCAACCAAACTGCCCTTTCGTGTCGACATCTTTTTTCCGTCCGCAAGAACTGTTCCGAAGTCGATATGTTTCGCCATCGTATTCGCCTGCAGTATGCCGAGTTTTTTTGCGAGCGCAAACAGTTGGCGAAAATGAAGCTCCTGCTCCTTGCCAACCACGATGAGGGCGAAGTCGGGATGCCAAAGTTCGAGACGTGTTTTCAAGGCCGCCAGGTCACGACTTAAGTACAGTGTCGTCCCATCTTTTTTGCGCAATATAAACGTTGGTAACTCTTTGCCTTCCCCTCCCTTCAGTCCCTCGACAACAACCGCGCCAGTTTCAGAATCAACCTGGGCGATACCTTCCTTCAAGCAGAGTTCTACAAGGTGATCCTTACCCTCCGAAGCGCCAAAATAACTCTCCCCAAGATACGTGTCGAAGTGAACGCCTAATCGGTCAAATGTTTTCTTGAATCCGCCAATACTAATCCTCCGGAAGTGCGCCCAAAGCTCCAAAAGTTCTTGATCACCATCTTCGAGACGTTTCGCATACTCCCGCCCCTTCTCCTCGAGCGCCGGATCTTTTTCCTCTTCTTCGTGAAAACGCACGTAGAGATCCTTCAAATTTCGCAAAGCATCCTTCTCGAGCATCGCCTCATTTCCCCACAGTTCATAGGCGTAGGCCAGTTTGCCAAACTGCGTTCCCCAGTCGCCAAGATAGTTATGTCGAATAACGGTTTTGAACCCGGTTGCCTCAAAAAGATTAGCCAAAGCCTGACCAATAATGGTTGAGCGCATGTGGCCGACGCCAATCGGTTTGGCAATGTTCGTCGAAGAGTATTCAACGAGAGCTACTTTTCCACTACTTCCGCCACTTCCTTCGTCGCCATCACTTTCGCCATAGCGCAGACCCAATGTTTTTATGTTCCCTAAAACCGATTGGATCAGAACATCATCCTTGATCTTAAAATTTACGAAAGGACCGATGGCTTCAGCTGGTTGCCTCGAAGAACTCGTGTCTTTATTTAAAATATCGACAACTCGATTAACCAACGTCTTCAGATTTTTTTCACCGACGACGTTCCCAAGTTTAAAAACAGAAAAAGCGAGATCAAATGAAACATGTCCCGGCGGCAATTCGAGTTGAATCGCACTTTCCACTTCATTCTTATTTCCAAATTCACCGAGAAGCGTCTCGACAATTTCTTTTTTAATGCGATAGAGAGTATATCCTTCGAGCGTCGCGCGAGTACTCGCTGGCTCCATTAGTTTTTCCTCCACAGCCCGAAGTTCAATCTCGTTATTCTTTTTATACTCTTCAAAGTCCATTTACGGTGTTGCAACAATCGCCCGAATAACTTTTTTAGTTTCCTCGGGACCAGACACCTGGATGTACTCCACCCCGGCCTCTACCGCCGCGTAATCATTCCCGCCAGGATAGATAGCGTCGCCGATAAAAAGCATTTCCGGAATCTGTATTTTCAACTCCTCTCCGATCTTCTTAATGCCGTAGGCCTTATCAATGCCTTTTCTCGTCACATCAATCGTCGTAATCCCTCCCAGCCGCACCTCAAAGTCAGGTAGATATTTTGCTACACGATTACACATATCAATTCGAAGTGGATTGTGGGCCGCCTTCCACTTCTCTTTTTCCGGCGGCGGTGCTTTTTGTCCAAGCGGCGAAAAGGAAACTTGGGTAAGCCGATCTTCAAGGTCGATACCATACATGGTTTCTGGACGTTGATAGTTAATATCCGCGAAAACCTTCTTAAACGCCTCTATGATTTTCTTTCTCTCCTCTTCACTCAATGCTTCCTCATAAACCTTCATCCACAAACCATCTTGCGAACGATAAAAAACAGTGGAGCATGTTGGAAATAAATAGAGATGCTCAATCGTTTTCGCCGGATAACGGGCAATTGCGAGAAACTGGGTTTCGAACTGACCAAAGTGACCGCCGGAGATAATCGCGACCATTTTTGTCTCCAGCAGTTTTCCAAGAAGATCCATCATCTCCTGATCCATTGGCGACTTACTGACCGTCAACGTCCCGTCCAAATCAAAAATAATAAGCTTTTTATCGGCGTAGCGCGCCCCAAGATCAGCCATAGAAGTATTCATGAATCATACCAGCCGGAACCCCACTAATCAATCTTTCGACTACGCTCAAGATAAATCCCTTCGACAGGTTCGACAAGCTCACCGCAAACAAGCTCAGGGTAAACAAAAAACCCCGCTCAACGAGGTTTTCTGGCATCCCGAGAAGACAACCCAGCCCATAGCTAGGTGGGTGGGCTCAACCTCTTGTACCCCGGACGAACCAGCGGTAGCGAAGCACTTTGCCCTCCCTAAATGTAAAAGATCTGGATCTTCTACGGGATAACCTCATTATACCAAATCAACTTATGAAGAAAAGATGATTGCGCTGATTGAGACGTGTACGCTGTGGTATTATGGAGAAATGACCAAGTTATCCATCCTATCCTTAGTTATTCTTATTGCCGCCCTTATGGTTGGCTACTCCTTTATAACCCAGGTATCCTCACCACCTAAGCCGATTGCCTGCACCGAAGAAGCAATGCTCTGTCCGGATGGTTCGTCTGTTGGTCGAACTGGTCCACGGTGCGAGTTCGCCGAATGCCCCGCCGTTTCCTCTTCGACGACACCAACTTCCACTTCCACCGGACAAAGCGGCATTCGCGGTATGGTCCTCCTCGGACCAATCTGTCCGGTCGAACGTATCCCGCCGGATCCAAAATGCGCCGCTAAGCCCTACGGAACAACCCTCGTCCTCACCTCTCCCGATCAGGCCCGCGTGATTAAAACGTTCAGCTCTGATCAGAACGGAAAGTTCGTGATTCAAATCGCGCCAGGCGACTACGCCATCCGATCGGCCGCGGCGGCCAATATTCTGCCCTACTGCGCCAGCAACGACACAATTCACGTCAGCCCCGGCATCCTCACTGAAGTAAACGTAAGCTGCGATACGGGAATTAGATAACCCCCTTCCCCTCCACAGTGGGCAAAGCTAATAAAAATGACCCGGAGAGGGTCATTTTTATTTCTAACGCTTGGCCCACTGTGGAGTCGCTACGCTCCTTAGAAACCCTCGGTTTCTAAACGTCCTCGCTTTTTGCTCGGACTATTTCCTACACGGGGAGAGGCTCATTTCCCGCCCCTCCCCGGCCCCCTCCCTCTCCGCAATAGGCCAAATCAAAAACCGCCCAGAGGCGGTTTTTGATTACTCTATCGCTTGGCCCATTGCGGAGCACGGCGGGCTTTCTTCAAGCCATACTTCTTGCGCTCTACCATACGAGGATCGCGCGTAGTGAATCCTAGGGCTCGCAAACGAGGCTTCAGGGCCTCATCGGAAACAATCAAAGCGCGAGCGACGCCATGACGAACCGCCTCCGCCTGAGCGGCAATACCTCCGCCGGAAACATGCGCATCAACGCCATACTTTCCCAAAAGCTGAAGATCGTTCAACGAAGATTCGGCCACAGTCTGCAATTTCTTGAGCGGGAAATAGTCGGCTACTTTTTTGTCATTAATAGAAAACTTCGTCCCCTCTTTGGTAATGCGAACCCGAGCGACGGCAGTTTTTCTCCGGCCAATGCCTTCAAAATACTTGTGGCTGACTTTGGCTGATTTTTTTGTTTCTTGTTTAACCATATTACTTTGCAGATTTTATTTCCTCACGGTCGACAAAAACCAGATTCTTGAGCCGTGGCTGATTGATAAAATTCTTCGGCAGCATGTGACGGACGGTTTCTCGGATAACTTTCTTCGGATCGCGCGTGAAAGCTTCCTCAAACGTCAGACTCTTCAGGTGTCCCATATAGCCAGTGTGACGGTAATAGACCTTATCTTTGAATTTCTTGCCGCCGATGGTGACTTTGTCCCAGTTTTTTAAAATAACCCGATCAACGCTCACTTTATGCGGTGCATAGTCCGCGCTTTTTTTACCCTGAAGAATCACGGCGATCTCCGAGGCCAGGCGTCCAAATCTTTTGTTTTCCGCATCAATATGGTGATCTGCCATTTTTCTCTTAATTTTTAGCAAAAAAATTAGCTAGAAAACTGAGCATCCCGCTCCAGTTCTCGGGAACATTTTGGGTAGTAAAAGGGTTGGCGCGGAATGCCGGCTTCGCCTTTGATTGTGTGGGTATGAGATTCGTCATAGGAACTGGGGCGGGATAAAGGTTTGGTGATGCAAAATAGTACACTATTCGTTTATATTTTTCAACCAAGCCCTATACAAACTCTATCGTCACCAGCACGGAGGCATCGCGGCGACGAACTTTGGCTGACTTTTTAATCCGCAGATACCCGCCTTTCCGGTCGGCATACCGAGGAGACAGAACCTCAAACACCTTGTGGGCCATCCGTTCGTTGTGCAGGCGCTGAATTAAGAGCCGTCGAGCGGCGAGCGTTTGCTTCTTCCCCATGGTAACCAACTTCTCAACCTGCGGACGAATTTCCTTAGCGCGGGCTTCGGTCGTCTCGATGCTCTCATGACGCACCAAATTATTCACCAGGTTTCTCAAAAATGGCGCTCGCTTCGAGGCAATGCGATGAAATTTTCTGCCGCGCTTTCGGTGCTGCATGTTTTAAGCTGATTTCTTTTTAGTAGTTTTCTTTTTAGCCTCCTTCACCACTGCGGTGATCTCAAATGACTGCTCCGGAACCTGGGCTACCTTCTCGAAGTGATCCCGCAAAACATTCGAAGCTTTGTGGAGCGCTGAAGAAGGGCTCAAAGTGCCGTCAGTTTCCACTTCTAAATGGAGTTTGTTGTAATCAGTCCGTTCGCCAACACGCATGTCCTGAATGACATAGTTCACTTTCGTGACTGGCGAGAAGAAAGCATCCAGGGCGATCACCCCAATACCCAACTTTTCTCGCTTTCGTGATTCAACAGCGGAGTAACCCAAACCGCGCTCAACAGTCACTTCAAGTTCGAGAACGCTCGATTTTCCGGTCAAAGTGGCAATCGGCGCATCCGGATTAATGATCTCCACTTCGGCGTTGGTTTCAAAGTCGCGGGCGGTAATCGCCGTCTCTCCTTTGGCGCTCAAGAGCAATACTTGCGGCTCGTCCGTGTGGACGCGGAACCGGAGTTGTTTCAAATTCAGACTCATTTCAATCACATCCTCCTTCACGCCCGGCAGGGTTGAAAACTCATGGGACACGCCTTTCACCTTAAACTGCGTCACGGCGGCGCCTGGCAAAGAAGAAAGCAAAGCCCGACGGAGAGCGTTTCCGACCGTTAAGCCATAACCCGAATACAATCCTTCGACTTCAAAGACACCTTGGCGCGCGTCCTCGGAGATAACCTTGATTGAAACTGCTTCGCTTAAATGAGTAATTTTCATAGGTATAAATTCGACGCTATTTTGTAAATGACTGCACGAGCAAACTCACATCAAAACGCTGTTCCAAATCGGCCGGCGCGTTTAACACTTCGCCAGTAATTTTATTGGTATTGAACGACAACCAGGTCGGTCGGTCTTTTTTCTCGAGCGCCTCTTTGCCGTCCTTAATTAATCTGGCCATCGCTTTCGATCCTTGGCGGAAACCAATCACATCGCCCTTCTCGACCAGAACACTCGGTGTTCTTGTATTCTTGCCGTTAATCGTAATATGTCCCTGGCTGACCATCTGTCGGGCGGCGGCGCGCGACGGCGCAAAACCGAGACGGAAAATAGTGTTGTCCAAACGACGTTCCAAAAGCTCCAAAAGCTTGTGGGCGGTTGGGGCTTTGTCCTGGTGAGCAATCTCAAAAAGACGGCGAAGGGCTTTGTCGGTTAAACCATAACTCACTTTAAATTTCTGTTTCTCGCGAATCTGGCGGCCAAAGTCAGACACTTTTCGCGGGCGTGAAGGATTCGGACCGTGCGCTCCCGGCGGATAGGGTTTTCGCAAAGCCGCGCATTTCGGCGACAAACACCGATCCCCTTTCAAGTGGAGACTTTCGCCCAAAAACCGTTCTCTTTTTTCTTTAGCTTTAATCATGAGAGTAATCGCTAATAATGCGAATGGATGTAAATAATGCTAATTCTTGGTGCTTAGTTCTTGGCATTTTATTCGCGTTATTTGTAGAAATTGGCATTATTCGTGATACCTTGTTAAACGCGGCGCACTTTTCGCGGACGCGGACCGTTGTGGGCAACCGGCGTGGCATCGCGAATGGAAACAATATTGAAACCGTGGTTCGGAAGCGATCGAACAGCCGAATCGCGTCCACTGCCGATGCCTTTCACGATAACCTGGACATCAACCGGACCGGTGTTCTTCAGACGCTCGGCTAAGGCGGCGATAATCTTCGAAGAGGCAAATGGCGTGGCTTTCTTCGGGCCGGAAAAACCAAGCGCGCCGGATGAGGCCCAGGCTAAGACCTCACCCTTCGAGTCGGTCACGGTAATCATGGTGTTGTTGTAGGATGCGTTGATATAAACGCGGCCCTCCTGGACTTTACGGGCTTTCCCCTTGCCCGAAGCGCCGCTTCGAACAGCCGCATCTTTCACGGCTGGATCGTCTCCTGATTTTGAAATGACTTTTTTCTTTCCCATGTGCCAAATTTATATAAATTTACGAGCTGGTACAGCGAAGTCAAATGTATTGCTAAATTTGAGCATCCCCCCACCAACCTTTATGACGACTAAGTGTATCAGAAATCGGAGGCGTAAGCCGACACTGTGTGTCAGTCTATGGGTATACCAAAGACTAGTCACGAGGTTGGTAGGGGGATAACGGTTTTCTAGATAAATTTTATTCATAATTATAAGGTAGGAAAATGTATAGAAAACTCGTTATTTCAGATCAACTTTTCTCTTACCACTGCCGGCGGTCTTACGGACGTTACCGCGAACCGTTCGGGAATTGGTTTTGGTGCGCTGGCCATGGACCGGCAAACGACGGGCGTGTCGAGAACCGCGATAACTGCCAATTTCTTTCAAAATCTGGATGTTGCGGCGAACCTGCTGGCGAAGATTACCTTCGACCGGAACATGCTTTTCGATATAGCTGATAATTTTGTTGGTTTCCTCGGCGGTCAGTTCTTTGGCTTTCTTGGTTGGCTTAATGCCGGAGTTCTTCAAAATATTTCCGCTCACAACCGGGCCGACGCCATAAATATACGTTAGGGCAACGTTTACAGATTTATTGTCGGGGATGGTGACTCCAAGAATTCGCATAATTTAAAATTAAAAATGTAAAGTTAAAAATTGAATGTATCCTGGCAAAATACCAGAGAAATCAGAATTTTTCATTTTGACTTTTGCCTTTTGCATTTTTTAGCCTTGTCGTTGTTTATGTTTCGGATTTTTGCAAACAACATACAACCGTCCGCCGCGACGGACAATTTTGCAATTTAAACACCGCTTCTTGATGGAAGAATGAACCTGCATGTCGTTGGTCAGCTTATAAACGTCTCACGATTCTCCCCCGATGACCATCAGGAGATAATTCCAAGAGAACCTCATCGCCGGGTAAAACTTTGATGTGGTGGAGTTTCAGCTTACCGGCAAGATAAGCCAAGACTTCTCGGTCGTGATCAATAAGCTTAACTCGGAAAGAGAGTCCCGGAAGGGACTCTTCTACCTTGCCACGCTCACGACCAGCCTCTCTAGAGTTAGAAACCATCTATAAACAGTTCAAGGATTATAACCGCAACTTTATATGTTTGTCAATCAGGTCGTGAAAGTTCGAACTATGCGAATAAGAACTGGTCACTTTGAAAGCAATGTATTCTAGTAATTTGTCTTATATTGCCCAGGAAAACGGATTCCCTCCTTCGAACTTCTACTTCCTGACAATCGGATTGGAGGCTAGTTCACAATGAGGGTAATATGGGCCGAATTTCCCGGAACCCGCCAGAGCCACGGCGGCCAGATGCCAATTTTAGCTTGCTCGAGGCCGGGAAGATTCGAGAGGATAGCCTGGGCTTCACTTAATGATTTTCCGGCCAACTGACCCCCCAAGGTCTTCTCATCCAACGGACTGACGAGGACTGCTTCGCTCTTCACACCCACACTCATCTTTCCGTTTACAAAATCCGGCTGGGCGTTGGAATAGGTTAAGGTAACGGTCTTAAAAACCTGATCGGCATTTGTTTCCTTCATCATACTCTCGAAAACTCGCTTCACATCTTCTTCTTTAAAGGCGATCACGGATAACTGGCCATCGCCCTGCACATTGAAATTCCCCTGCTCGTCAACGGCTTTATCTACGGCCAGCTTGGAAATCTGGACGGTTGAGGCCTCTTTTAAAATTTTCAACTCCTCTGGCACGCGGCGTCGGATATCAATGTCGAGCGAGGACTGAAGAATGCTTTTTGTTTTTTCTTCCGCTTTCGCGATGTCCTCGTCGGTCGGGTACGGCGCTTCGCCGATCACACCGCCTTTGGCTTTTTCTTTCATAACCGCATAAAAACCGTCGTAGCGCGGCGTTCCTTTGAACCCAACGACGGTCATTTTGTCGAACGGACCAACATTATAATCGCTTCCTGCCTGATCGGCCGTAACCGTGGTATCGATGCCGACCGGCGTGATCTTTCCATTATCAAGCTTGGCTCCGGGAATGGTGATCTTGTTGTCAAGACGAAATATTTTGCCGTCAGGCGTGGCCAATCGCGTGGTGGCAACGAGGGTCTGCGGCGACGAGTCATAGGCATTATAGAGCGTCACTTTGGCCGTGGCCTTTTGGGTGGTTTGCTTCTTACCGGATGCTTTAAAGAACTGGACGGTGTTTTTCTTTTCCGTGAAAAGCGAGGCGGGCACAATCACACCCCCCGCGCGAGCGGCTGCCGGCGATTTATCGGCCACAATAACCACACTCGACTGCCACGGTGTTTTTTTCTGGGTAATTGAAATATCGGCTCGTCCCAAAGCGCGGCTGCCGCCCCAAAGACCGACACCGAAAACGATCAGTCCGAGAACAATAATCCAGGTATATCGCCGGCGTTTTGGTTCCGGTTCAAACGAAATTGATTCTTCGCTCTCTTCCACTTCCTCATCCTCTCCTTCACCTATCGCGATCTCTTCTTTTTTCTTGGAGTGAAACCGGGCGCGCAACTTCATGAATCGCCGCCGCGGTTTTTCGGCAACTTTTTCCTCTCGTTCTTCCTCCACCTCTCCCTCAACTTCCTCCTCGGCTTCTTCCGCCTTTTTTACGTGGTGGCGCGGACGAATATCAGAAAGCATCTCACGCTTTTTCGCTCCCTCAAAAAGCGGATGGATCCGCTCCAGTCCCTGTTTTTCAGCCAGTCCCAAAATATGCTCATCAATTGATTCGATGATGAGTGTTTTTCCGGCCTCTTCGGCGTGCTTTTTTAAAAGATGAAGATGATTCCCCTCGCCCAACTTCGAGCCGCGAGGCACGACGAGCGTGATGACATCATAGGGTGCGTCCGCTACTTTTTCCGCGAGAATGGTGACGGTTTCTTTCTTATCAACAAATATTTTGAACATGCCAGGTAGTGAAAATTCGACTAGGAATTGCGAGACTCTTTATCATGAAAATAGATACTGGTTTGGATCACAGCTTTGAATTATAAACTAAAAAAGGCATGCCCGTCGAATTTCTACTCCCTGGTTAATTATAGTTCATTGAACCCAACCAGTGAAGTCGCCGGCGCAACCAGCGATTAATCTCTGGACTGCCCTGGTCGGAAAAGAAATCGAGAAGCGGCGCGCAATAGGAAAATTGTTCATACGAAGGCATTGGCCAGGCCTCGCCGGGTACAGAAAACCCCATCTTTTCAAGCAGTGTCTGGATAGAAATAGGCTCGAAGGAAAAACGCCGCGAAGCAAGGTGGACATCTTCCTGGCTGGTTATCAAAATCTTGGTCGGGGCGCCGATTTTTTTCAAAGATTCTTCGAGATGTTCGGAAACATCTTTAAACTTTTTCTGCAGCTGCTCTTCAATTGCCGTAGGTAGCTGCTTTTTTTGATACAGTCCGTAGAGATCGCGGGCGATCTCCTCATTCACTCCCCAGGTCTCGATAAATACCTCAAGATACTCCTTGGCCGACCAGGGAATATCCCGCCGCTCGTCCATTCGTCCCGTCTCCGAATCAGCCGCTCGAAAAACCGATGACTGCGGCGACTCAAAAACCGCCAGCGCGAAGGGCGGTTTATACGCTTTCCGCAAAGCGGTCAGTTTCGCTTCGGCTAAACTAGTGAAGAAAAAATTTGGTCGGCGGATAAGATTGCGGAGAGATTCGTAGAGCTTCCGCTGGACAAATGTAATCTCAATCGCCGTTTGCAACTCTTGGGGTGTAAAACCGATTGGATTGTGAACACGATGACCGTCAATTCTAAAATCAATCACCCGACTGTCGGCTAAGACAACATCAAGATCGGGTACGCCGAGCGCCTGACTGGCGATTTTTCGGTATTTAATAAACTCCTGATTCACACCGCGATTCAAAAGATTTTCCAGTTCGGGAAAAGACAGTTCGGTTTTTTCCTCGCGATGAACCCGAAAAGAGACATCGGCGGTGTAGGCCAAACTTGGCGAAGCGGCAACAATGACTGTCCAGTAGGGCATAATCTTCGGCCACCACCGTCCCGGCCGCGCAATATGAAACTCCGGCCAGAACTTTTCGCAGGTGATGGAACGATCGCGCGTTACCGCAAATAAAACCGCGCTCACCTTTTCGGGCGCGATTAAAAGTACGAAAAATTTTTCTCTTCGATCAAACGGATTAAACCAAATCACCGAATTCTATTGTACCATAGGCCCTACTGCTATAAATTCAAGGTTTTGGCGATCTGGCTAATGAGACCAAGTGCCACTGCCGAAGGCATTAAGCTATATGAATCAACGCCATTATCATCCTTGACCACCCAAGGCTTTTCAATGGCGTCAACTTTTTTAGTCTCATTGTTATACACGTACTCATACATCGGCGTGAGCTCGTAATCATCCACTATATCTTTTTGATCTATGGGCACTGAGTTTCGGAGATAGAGTTTTGGGATTCCAGAAAGTTCCAAGAGTTGTTTCGAAATCTGATCATCAACTTCCAAGCGGGAGCGAATCGGTTCGATTCCTAGCTCATCACCTTCTTTGGGCACCATCCGCTCGTGACAGTCGTCGCAAATAAGATAGAAAGATTTCTGAGTCTCGTCATAACCGACTTCTTTTGTTAAGGCAAGCTTCAAACTCCGCGGCGTATTACATTTGGGACATATCACGCGCGACTTGATGCGCTCATCAATAACCCGCTCCGGCACATCGATAAAAACCATGAAGTCAGGATCATCTCGATATCCGATCAGCTCTTTCAAGAAAAGTGAATACCCTATTTGATCCATAGCTCGAGGGAAACCGTCGATGAAAATTGCCTTTTTGGGCCGGCGACTGATTTCGTACTTGATTAAAGCCACAATGAGCTCCGAAGACATGAGCGAACTTGTCCCTCGTCCCAGAATTAAGTCTTCCAATTCTTCAACAGAATGGAATCCGCGGAAATTCTTCTCCATAAACTCCAAAAGAGTTTTTTTATCATCTTCGGAAGATAAACTTTTATGAATGTCTCGAACGATGTCGCCAATAGAGACATGGCCAACATGCTCCTTCCCCACTGCCTCCATGAACAGTTTTGAGTAGGTTCCTTTGCCAGAGTTCTTCTTCCCCATCAAGAAACCGACGAATGTTTTCGTTTCTAAATATTTTTTTAACTTCTCAATATCCGTCCCAGCCTTTGCCGCAAAATACTTCTTCCGATCTTCCGGATCGTTTAAATTAAACTTCTGAGTGACTCCTTCGGTTTTTGTTTTGAACACAGGGAAATTAACACCTTTCATGTTGTACTCTTTATTTTTTATTATTAATTTCCAATCCTAATCGATTAGTGTATTTATGGCAACTGCGAATTAGATAGTTGACCGTTCTTTTTGATTCACTTACTATCCCAAGTAGCAAGGAGTGTCTCATGTCAAAAGCACGACTCGAGGTATGTACTCTCTGCGGAAAACATGGGCGCATCATTCTGGCCGATGGATTTATCGGCCCAGAGTTCTGTTTCCAGCATAACGGATTCCAGATTGTCGAAGAAGGTCTCAGGTTCGAGCGATTTTCTACTACGGAAGCATCTTCTTTTATGACAGAGATAGCGCAATCTACCATTCCACCGAGTCACAGAGAAGTATCGCTGGACTTTATATGGAGGGTGGAGAGGTGCAATCAAGTACGCCATGAAACCGGAAACTATCGAGTTTTCGATGCCTCGCAAATCCACGCTTTCCTCCAGAGACCGCCTGACGTGCCAATGCCCTCTGATCTTCTCTCAGTTCTCGATATGAATTTTTCTACTCACTAAGTGCCAAACGGCACTTTTTTTAAATCAATTTAATCCGAAACAAGAATGACCTTGCCTTCAGGCCGTGTCCAATCAGTAAAACGCCACCATGTGGGTTCGAAAACAAACGAAATAAATTTCGGATCGGCTGCTTTTTCTTTTTTATTTGGGAACTTGCCTAAATAGACTTTTTCAAACAGTATTTTTTCTTCTGCTGTAATCAATCTAGCATCTCCATCAAGTTGCAAGGTTTTCAAATCGTTCTCATTTACGCCAACTACGAAGGAGGCTCTGGTAGCATTTCTTTTCGTAATCGGTTCAGCCTTTCGATATTCGCTACGCGTTTCAAAGAAAAACTGATTCGAATTCTCGTCATATGCAAAATGCACAGTGGCGGCATGCGGTGAGCCATCGAGCATCTCGACCGCCAAAACACCAATTCGCTGAGTCTTCAAATAGTCAACAATACTGGGATCAAAAGCTTTCATAATATTTTTCTCGGTTATAACAAATAATACGATGCTGAAGATTTGTGCTCATTTCAAGGCGTAGCTGAGGAGCGAAGTAAAGCGTACTCAAATGTACGTTGTCGAGCACCGCAAGCTACAACACAGAAATGAGCCAAATATTCTGCATCACGGCTCCAGTCTTTTGACGCCACGGTAAAGGAACATCGCCTCTCGCACATTATCAATGCCTAAAAGTTTCATCATCACCCGATTCGGCCCCATGCCAAATCCTCCGTGGGGCGGACAACCATACTTAAAAAAGTTTAAGTAGAACTGAATACTCTCCACATTCATTCCCTTTTCTTTGGCTTGGGAAACAAGTACGTCATACCGATGTTCGCGCTGGGCGCCAGTCGTCACTTCCAAACCGCCCCATAAAAGATCGAAGCTCTTCGTGAGCGTCGGATCATTCTCATGACGCATATGATAAAAGGGACGAACGCTGGCTGGATAGTCGGTGATAAATACAAACTCATGTCCTTTTTCTTTCAAGACATACTCGGAAATTTTCCGTTCCTCTTCGGGCGAAAGATCCCCTTCTTTCTCACTGGCTACGCCCATGCCTTTCAATATCTCTTTCGCTTCTTTCATAGAAACTCTTGGGAACGGGACTGTGGGAACAGTTACCTCTCGATCAAATTCTTTTTTTATCGCCTCGCCATGCTTTTCCTTTACTGCGCGAATCGCTTCAGCGATCGCTTCTTCTTCAGCTTTCATCACATCTTCGTGTGAATCAATGTACGAGAGTTCGGCATCATAACCGGTAAACTCCGTAGCGTGGCGAGAGGTGAATGATGGCTCGGCTCGAAAAACTGGGCCAACTTCAAACACCTTCTCAAATCCCGCCGCCATGGCCATCTGCTTATAAAACTGGGGAGACTGCGCTAGGTACGCCGTCTTTTCAAAATACTTTACTTCAAATACTTCTGCCCCTGACTCGCTCGGCGCTCCAATCAGCTTCGGGGTATGAATTTCCACATATCCATTCTTCAGCCAGTAGTTGCGGAAAGCAGCTTCGAGCGTTGTCCAAACTTGAAAAGTGAGGAGGCTGTGGGGTTTTCGCAAATCCAACCAGCGCCAGTCGAGGCGAATGGATTGATCGGCTTCTTCCTGGCTTCCTTTTTCCAAAATCGGAATCGGTAATTCCGGATTGGCTAAGGACAAAATCTCCAGTTCTTTGGCCAACACTTCGAAGCCGCCCGGCGCCTGATCCTCTTTTTTGGCCAAACCCTTAACCGCGATGACCGACTCCATGGTGACCGTCTGGGCTTTCTGCATCGTCTCCAAAAATTCTTTGGTAAACACAACCTGAACCAGACCGGTGGCATCCCGAACCAAAATGAAAACGATCTTCCCTTGATCGCGAATTGTTTGCGCGAAACCTTTTATCTCAACTTCCTGGCCATCTTTTTTGGCAATCTCCGAGATCAGTGTTCTCATTTGTGTTACACTATACTGGAACTCCTTTGAAAAATCCACTTCTACTGCAACAACTGCTTTTCAGCTACGAAACATTCATTCCTCCTCGACATAGCGCAAACTATGCCTTGTCGGACTTCGTGCTTCTCGCAAGAAAATCATTTGTTTCGTAACGAAGGCGATTTCTCAAAGCAATTCCAACAATGATGGATTTTTCTCAAATTATGGGTCGGCTCGTCGTGGCTATGGTTTGCGGCGCGCTCATGGGCCTTGAACGCGAACTTGCCGGCAAAGAGGCGGGCGTCCGGACAGAGATGCTCGTCTCGGGCGGCGCTTCCCTCTTTACATTAATCGCCTTGAATCTTCCTTACATCTTGAGCGACACTCCGGAGACATCCTCGGCAATTTTTATCCATAATGCCGGTGTTCTTTCAATCATTGCCAATATCGTGGTTGGCATCGGATTTCTTGGCGCCGGCATTATTATCAAGAATCAGTCACATGTGTTTGGACTCACCACCGCCGCCCTTGTCTGGACAACGGGAGCCATCGGCGTCCTCGTTGGCCTCGGCATGTTTGAAATCGCGATCGCCTCAAGCATACTCTTTTCCGGCGTTCTCTACCTCTTACGCCGCATGAATATCGCCGAAGTTGTGGAAGCTGTTCGGGATTGAATAACTCACTCTGAAAATAATGCGTAGAAAACAACCTCGTGAAGAGGTTGTTTTCTATATTCTATCCGTCTCCTCTCTTATCTCTGCCCTGCCGCCAGTCTCTGTACCGGAAGGTGGAGTGGCCGCAGGGAGTTATGCCTGGAGAGATTTGAGCAGTGGTTCAAACTCAGCTCGGGCTATTATGGTGCTTTTTTAAAACTCTCTTCTTACAAGTACAGCTTCGGCTGGAGAAAGAACTCGGCGGTAGATGCGAAATTCGTCTAAGGCTCCACCTAGAGCTAAATTCAACCCTGAATTATTTCCAAGAAATACTGAAAAGGGATTATCATCAAGTCGAGTACCACTTCCATCAACACTCACCACATAGCTCCCCTCTACGCCATTGTGATATAAACGCACATTATCGGCATTAGAAGATCCGTCCCACGTTATGAGTCCATGATTCCACGCACCACTAACCCACGGCACATTAGCAAGTCTGACTAAATTACTCGTTGAGTAACCAACATTAAAGATAAGCTGCGAACCGACGGGAGGTAACATAACTGTCCCGCCCCATCCTCCCCCTTTTGCAAAGGAAGATGTGAGGCCAGACCCATCAGGTCTTAACCAGTAACTTAGTGTAAAAGCTGGCATGTTATCGAAAGAAGTACCGCTTCCGACATTAATGACTCTATTATTAGATCCTCCACTGAACTGTACTGCTCGAGCGAATTTCCCAGATGTCCACACTGGGCTATTTATAAGTGTTCCAGTATTGGTATAACCAGATACATCATTGGCAACAATTCCCCCTCCCTCATTTAGATTCCAGTATCCAATCATGCCATTTGCAAAAGGACTGATAGAGAGATCAGTGCCAAACTCGTACATAGTTGGATCAAAGCCGCTATCCTTTATCATCAGATCTCCGTACTTAGATGACTCAAGAGTAGCCGTTAACTCCCACTTTCCACTCCTTGTCGCGTAGGTGTAGTATCTTCGTCCCGTAGAAGTAGCGTTCAAAGCATCAATTGGTAACGTTGGAAGTACTGGTTCGGTGCCAAGCAACTTGAAGTCAATGGGCATCCAGCCCTGACCATGCGGATCACGCATGGTTGAAGACGCCGCGCAGTGATAACTCCAGCCTGTAGGTAACGGTATCAGCCCTAGGGTGCCACAGTCAGTTCCGGCTGTCGTAGTAGCATTCGCATCAATAAGTGATAGATAGAGGACATTACTCTGACCAAGGTTGATGCTGTTTGCCTGACCAAGAGTAAAAGCCTTATTGATATTATTGAGATCGGACAATCTTCTCGAGTCGCGAGCAGCTCTCAACAGTTCTGCTGGTTGAAGAACTAAAACTACGATTACGCTGAGTGTCGCGATAATCGCGATAACGACTAAGAGCTCAATCAAGGTGAACCCTTTCCCCCAATCTCTGTGCATTACCGACTAGTATACCACCTTCACTGTAGCAATGATCCTCCCAAGCTGAATATAAGGATACCTAGGACGACTTCATGACAAATCGCCATTTTCTTTTTATCCAGTAGGGTCCGGCATAGATAATACCAACTCGTCCGGTCTTTTTTATTTTATTTTTGGGAATCTTGATTCCCCTGTCTTCAATCCATAGTCCGCTCTTTTTTGAAGCTGGTGCGCCATTTAAATTCTTATCAATTTGCAATTCTTTTGTAAGACGGGCGGGACCGTTTAGACCCTCAACGCCACGAATCAAAACTGCCGCCGGATACTCCTTCTCGCGCGTCACAATGTTCAACATCCAGTGCATGCCGTAGGTGAAATAGACATACCAAAATCCAGCGTGACCAAACATGATCGTATTGCGATTCGTTTTTCCCCGTGACGCATGCGAGGCTTTATCATGAAAACCATCATAGGCCTCCGTTTCCAAAATCATCCGTGCCATAATTTCCCCGCTCGGCAATCGCCGCATCAAAAACTTCCCTAAAAGTTCTTCGGCCACTTGCGGCGTTGGTCGATTAAAAAAATCTACACTTAAAACTTTTTTCACTTTATTTTTGTACCACGTATCAACCGGCCTGCCAAAATTTGCAAATACTAATTTATTTCACTATAGTTCTTCCAGCAAAAAAAATCGAAAGGAATTCACCATGCGTTTACCAGCAGAATGGGAATCTCACGAATGTACGTGGATGGGCTGGCCTCACCAGAAGAAGGGTTGGCCAGGACGATTTCAGGAAATGAAGTACGTCTTCGGACTCATGGCCTTTATTCTCACGAGACAGTGCGGAGAAAAAATTAGAATTCTGGTTCTCGATTCGGACCATAAAACAGAAGCTGAACGGATACTGAAAAGCATGGATGCTGATCTTGACATGATCTCCTTCCATGCGATCGAAACCGATCGTTCCTGGCTGCGAGATACAGCACCAATCTTCGTCGAAGATCAGGAAAGGAAACTCGTTGGTCTTGACTTCCTCTTCAACGGTTGGAATAGGTATTCCAATTTCCAACTGGATAATGCCGCCAAAATCCAGATAGCGAAGATTGCCCAAGCGATCCACCGCGAACCACGACTTGGAAGCCAGCGGGTTATCCTCGAAGGCGGCGCGATTGATGTCAATGAAAGAAGCGCCCTCCTCACCACCGAAGAATGCCTCTTGGCGGGAAAAACGGCGCGACATCCCGACTGGACGAAAGATCAGTGGGAAGTAGTCTTCGAAACCTACTTTGGCACAACGGAAACCATCTGGCTGAAGTTCGGCATTCGAGGCGACGATACTGGAGGACACATTGATGATCTGGCGCGTTTTACCAGCGCTGATCAGATCGTTACACTCGATCCGAAGTCAGCTAAACATGAGCAGGATTTCCACGCTCTCACAGCTAATCTGGAAGTCCTATCCAATACCGTGTACAACATCGTGAAGCTTCCAATGCCTGATCCGGTGATCTACCAAGGACAACAACTGCCTGCGAGCTACTGCAATTTCTACATCGGTAATGAGGCGGTGATTGTTCCGGTCTTCAACGACCCGAATGATTACATTGCTCTGGGAATCCTGACGGAAATCTTCGATGAGCGCCGGGTAATTCCGTTCGATTGTCGAGCGCTCGTATGGGGCTACGGCGCAGTCCACTGCGCCTTGATGCAGCAACCGAAAATTATCTGACGTTCCAAGCGACTTTAATACGGTCGCTTTTTTATTTTCTCTATATTACCAAAACAAAACACCGGCTTTCGCCGGTGTTTTGCAGTCATTCTATAAGCGGGATTCTGTCCCCCTGTCCTTAATCGTGAATCAGAGATTTCCTTCCTATGACCAATCAACTTAATTTTATTGACTGGCTCTCCATTCAAGACTAAGGACAGGGGGGACGATCATTTATCTGGGCCGGCGATTACTCGCCGGCTCAAGTCCTTCGACTTCGCTCAGGATAAACCCAACTGAAATCGATGAGACTATGCGGCACAAACCAATGCTCCGCATTGGAAATACAAAAGAAATCATAAACTCGAAGCACGAAACTCGAAACAATACTGAATGTCCAAAGTTCAAAGGTTTGAAACATTGGGAATTTGTTCGCCAGTTGGCGAATTGTTTCGGATTTCGATATTCGGATTTCAAATTTCATCTTGTGCTTCCCAGTGCGAAGCACTGGAGTACGACCTTGCACTCAAGTAAGGATTTAGCCGTTTCACCCTTCGACTTCGCTCAGGGTAAACCCTTCGATTTTACTCGAAAGCCCCAAGTTTATATGAAGGATCACCCCACTTCGCATAAAGCTCCGCGGGGCGGTTATATCCTTGCGGATATAACCGTCTCTGCTCGCACCTCTATCCTTCCCTTCAACTACGTTCAGGACTAGTAATCCTGAGTTACATCGAAGGATTGCGGACGGTGGCCGTTAACCACTACCGACTACGAAACTCTTTTAAGGATTAATCAGTCTTAAAAGAATCCCGTGAGTGTCCCGACTTTCCTCCCCCTGCCCTTAATCTTCGTTACTCGCCACAATACGTTTCTTTAATTCGCCGTAAGCTGTACTGAATTTTTTGAGCTGTCTTTCTCGTTTCTGAGCATCAGACTTTTCGAGATAAGCTTCGTAATAAATCAGTACCCAGGGTTCTCGATATCTTGTTGCCGGAGATAAACCATTCTGATGCTCAGTAAATCTCCTTCGCAAATTATCCGTACAACCAATGTACAGCTTACGATCTTTTTTACTTTTCAAAACGTACGTGTAGAACATCGACTAAGGGCGGGGGGCGATCGTCCGAATGACCATTTAATAGTCTAACATTTTCACACTTTTGTCAATCCAAGAGAAATAAAAAAGCCAGGAGATGTCTCCTGGCTTGAGCTACTGAAAAGTCTTCTGAATTGCGAGGTTGCCCCCATATCCCATGGGGAAGCTGATATAGGCTTCCGGGAGTAGTGAAAATCCTTTGCCAAGTGGAACTTGCAAACCACCGCTCACTTTCCCTCCGGGTAAGGCTTGATGGAAATCTTTACTCATTGGCTGACTCGTACCAGCGGCTCCGCCTTCACCCACCGAGACATCGCCACTGAAACCACCTTCAACATCAAATCCACCTACACCGATCCGAAAAACGAAGGCTAACTGTCGCCACAGTCTCAAGGTCACTTCAGGACCAATAGTCCCTCCGATCATCCGAGCTTTTGTTCTTCCTTCGGCTTTTCCGTCGGGAAAAGGAGAGTACTTGGCCGCTGTTTCCCTATCCTTCCACGCCCCATCCCCCGAGACACTGCCGTAGGAAGCTTCAACAACTCCGGCTAGGGCCCACCAGTTTCCCTGGAGCACGTAGGCTTTCACTCGAACCGAAGCCGAGTACCCCGACATCGTCGGATACTCATCAATCTTTGCGATGTCGAAGAACCAGTTAGGGATTTGATTCCACGAGGCATCGATCCCAACACTGAATCTCCCTCCGGCAATCCGTTCCACAACTTGGTTACTGTCCGCGTGAGCTTGCGAGGAGAGCAAGGCAACCATCAGCCCAACCACCAACCATTGCTTCATAGAAGCCTCCCTATCTACTCAATTTAGACAACGTTCTGAGAAAGGAGTCTATAGAAGCCCCGGGGAAAAGTAAACCCCTACACCTAATGAGAAAAATAAAGCAACGTAGCTTTGAGTACAGGAACTATTTACCAATGAGAAAGTCGCCAATTCTACCAAGTTTTGTCGTTTTAGAACGACTATTTCTTATTAGGTGTGGGGTAAAGTCGAAAATGAAGCACCTAACGCTGCGCATCCAATGCCTGGTTCACCATCTTATCGGCTACTTTATTAAGCTCGCGCGGAATGTGTTTGAACGTTACCTTCTTAAAATCCAAACGTAAATTCCAGATCTCCATAAAATACAGTTGGAGTTTTTCGTCTTCGATCTTATAGATCGCATTCATCTGTTTCACGATCAACTCCGAGTCCATGCGCACCTCGACTTCCGTCTGCTTCGCTTTCGTTTTCCCGAGAAGTTGTTTGGCTTTTTTAAGCGCAAAAACTAAAGCCAAGTATTCTGCTTGATTATTAGTCATCACCCCCAAATACTCGCCGTATTCTTTTCCGCCTACCACCGCGCCCAAAGCCGCCGGCCCGGGATTACCTCTACTGCCACCGTCTGTGTAAATTATGAGCTTCGATTCAGTATTAAATAGTTGAGAGTTCATAATTTATAAATTCGAAATACTAATATCGAAATCCGAAACAATGTTTAAATTCATAAATTCAAATATCATTTTGATTTCTGCAAGATAGCTCCAAAAATCATCATTAATTCAGTTGATTCTTGGACTAAATCATTCCACTCTTTGACAAGAATAGTATCTATCTGAGTTTCTAACAAATTCAGCCAATATCTGCTTTCTTTTGCTTCTTTTCGAGAAATTTTAATACGCATCAAAAAATCTTTCTTGCTTAAAGCCTCATTCGCCTCTATATAGTTTGCACCAACAGATCCCGAAGAACGAACTAATTGCTTAATATCATCAATACTGGCAATACCTTTCGGCAGCTTCTTAACAAAACTTCTTACTTGTTTTGCAAAATCAAATGTTCTTTTCTCAAGATCATATTGTTTTGTATTTCGTACTTCGCTCATTTGAATTTGTTTCGATTTTCGTGCTTCGAATTTCGTATTTATCTTCCTAAAAGCTTTAGGAAGATCTGGTAGGTTGTTCTCGCATCATCAATCGCTCGATGCGCTCGTCCGCGATCAACTCCGAAATAATCAGCCATCTCCCGCAAAGAATAACGAGTGATTGCTGGTTCGTCCCTCAACATAAACCATCCCAAGGTAAATGTATCCAGTGGTTTATAAAAATAGTTGCTCTTCAAACCGTGCTCAAAAAGTGCTTTTTCGAGATGCAAGATATCTTTAGAAACATTCTGCCCGACCAAAATGACATCCTTGGTATAGCGCAAAAATTCCTGAAGCCCAGCTTTCATTTCCACTCCTTCCTTGGCCCACTCCTCGGGATCGTAGCCGCTAATCTCCAACCCATGCGGGTCGGCATTTTCAATGTGCTCCGGCTTCAGCTTAATATCTCGCTCGTGCAAAACATCAAATGTTCCGGCTTTAACCTTCATCAAGCCTATCTCGGTTAATTCATGATCAAATCGGAGACCGGTAAACTCGCAATCAAAAAAAACGAGATCCCTCTCTTGCATTAATGGCTCTATTTCTGGAGTTGTGTTGTTTTCACTTAAATCAATATCGGACATGTGCTCATTCTCCCTCTTTTCCTTCATTTAGACAACTTCTGCGTTATAACACTGTTCGCCCTTCGATATACTCAGGACTTCGGCCTGTTTTTTTAGATAACTTCAGCATTGTAACAGGCCTCGCAATACACAATTTCTGGACGATCTGGGGCGTAAGAGGTTTCAAATGTGTTCGGACAAGAATCGGTTCCGTGAAAATGCGCCGCGGTATTTTTGTACACTTCATTTTTGGAAGTTGGCCCACCGCAAAGACATTCGCGCGACCAAAGCTGAAACGGATTGCGTAGTAGTGTTCGAGATTTATGACGGCAGAAGAAGCAGCGACGTGGCAAAGGAATCTGCATCCGTTTATAAAATTGCAGTTCCTGCGGCACAATCCGATAGTTCCGACCACAATCCTTACATGCCAAGATTTCTTTGAGAATATCTTCGTTCACATCTCGAATAGCATCCGGAAGATCTTCCGACTGAATCGTTTCCTTTCCAGTCGTGACCGATACTTCCTTTCTCCAGTTAAAGTTTTTCTTCTGGGCCTCATCCTGAGTCAAGGGGAAATGATCGGTTGCCACGCTTTCGTTATACCCAAAATAAGACAGCTCCGATGGGAAAAATTCTCCGAACTTGTAACTCACGCCATTCTTGTCAACATACGGCATCTCATCCATGTGCGCTTTAATCTTCGGGAGAAGAGTCTCGTACTCTTCCTTGGAATACTCTTTATTCAAAATACAGTACTTCGCTTTTTTCAAACCGACACAGCCAAAAACGTTTTCTGACGAATGACAACCGTCCACATAATAGTAATCGCGATTTTTCCAGGAAAAGATCGCAAAGCGGCCAAGGTAGGTGTTATCTGGAGTGATCCCCTCGTAAGCAAGTTCTAGCTCCCCTCCGACATACAGGTCATAGCAATTCCTGGGAGTATCCGAACTCTCTACATATCGAGAGTCTTCGGCTCGCTGAGCCAGGAAACAGTCTTTAGTATTTTTAGCATTTGATAAGTAATCGCCCGTTGAGTTCACCGTGTTTCGAAAGATGGCAAACTTTCTTGGCATTGTCTGTAGCATTGGAGCAAATTCTTCCTTGGCCCGCTCCATGCCCGAGTATGTATCAAGTGCATATTCCTTTAGAATCTTTTCGTACTCCTCTTTCGAGTACTGCTTATTTTTGAAACAGTATCGCTTATGCCGCAACCCAACACACATAAAACTGTCCGAACAGTCACGACAGTCGTACATGAAAGCAGAATCTGAAACTGCTACCGAATAATACACATACTTCGACTGATAGCAGTTCTCAATGAAAATTCCTTCGTACACAAAACTATTTGCATCAACGACGTTTAGACAGTCAACTAAATTTTCTCCGCTCACCAGATAGTAACTATACATACAGTCCTCCAACTTCCAGGCGATAAATACCATGTAGCAGTTCTTGGATCGGGCAAAATCCTGGTTGTACTCACAGTTCACACTTCCACCTAGTAAGCCGTTATCATTCGCGAGCGCAATGATCGGTACTTGTTGTTGCAACTCTCGGAACTGGGTAAAAAAAGGTTTCGAGAAATCGTACTCCCGAGCGTAGTCCTTAGGGTCCCATTTATCCGACCACCAACATTTTACACAGTAAACAGTAAGCCCCGATTCGGGAGAGTAGATGGAAACAGTGCTTTTCTTGCACAAATCACACGGCCGAGAATACAGATTCATATCGTTCCGCCAGGTTAGGCGGCGTTGCTTACGACATGCCGGACAAAATGTCGGTGAAGGAACCGCCATCTTTTTGTAGAAATCGAAGTCTTGAGCCTCGATTACAAAAGGGTTCTGACAGTTCTGACATTGTTTAGTTTCTAGGGTCATGGTTTTTGTCCCGACGTTATATTTATAAAAAGAGTGTCGAAGTCGGGATCCTCTATTGTATCTCCTGCGAAACAGGATCTATACAATCGGGACAATTCTGGCACTGACGAGCTTGCCCTGAGCTTGCTCGCAGTGAGGAGTTCGGCTGAGGCTCACTCGAAGTCCTTGTCAAACCTGTCGAATGGGTTTCTGAGTTCATGTTCTCTTATTCGCGCGAATTAGAGTATAGAGATAATTTGTTTTCCTACTGGGTGGGCGGATCCACTAAGCTGGTAAAACACCTGCAAACTTTTCTGTTCTCGTTCGACCAGATCACAGGCGGCCAAAATCGTAAGATGTTTGGAGGTCGCTTTGAAAGAAAGATTGATTTCTCCAGCGATCTCTCCGACCGTGCCTTGCTTATTATTTTTCAGATATTTCAGCATAGCTAATCGCCGACGGTTGGCTAAAGCTTTTAAAACCTTCTCTAAGTCTTTCATGGTTTGCCCCAGTATACCATATTCTTTAATTCGCTCGAATTAGAGAATATGAAAGTCTTTAAAGTGTTGCAACTCACCTCTTTCTTCAATGACATTTTCCACGCGAGCATGCCACGGTCCCCGCCTGGCCCACTTAATTAGTTTTTGAATGGCTTCTTCTTCCCCTTCCGCTTCGATTTTTACCGATCCATCGTTAAGATTCATCGCGTAACCATGCAAGCCTAGCTCTCTCGCAACTCTCCTCGTCGACTGTCGGAAAGACACACCCTGCACTTTCCCTGAAACAATTAATGTAACGTGCTCCATACTAGACTACTTCAGCGTTGTAACACTGCTCGCAGTAGATAATCTCCGGTCGATCAGGCGCATGGGAAGTTTCGAACTGATTAGGGCAGGAGTCGTTTCCATGAAAGTGTTGGACGGTATTGGTATATTTTTTCGAACCTACCCCTTCACACATGCACTTTCTTGACCAGGTTCGGAATGGATTCCTCATCAACAACCTCTCATCGAAACGGCAGTTCGGACACAATCTGGGAAGCGGAATGCGAAGTCTGCGATAAAATTCTAATTCAGTCGCTGTAATTCGATAAGCTCCGGGACACTGTCCTTGGCACTTTCCTTCATGAGCGCAACCTAATACTTCTTCCGTGACAGAATCAGGAACTTCTTCGATAGTATCCGGTAGATCGTTAAACGTTTTCGTAATTTGATACTCATACTTCTCTGGCTCTTTATAGAGATAGCCCTTCTTTTCCACTTCTGAGACATTGAGTGGAAATGACTCCTGAGCAGTCGTTACGTTATAGCCAAACGGGGAAAGTTCTATCGGGAAAAATTCGCCAAATCGATATGAAGCACCGTTTTTATCGATATAAGGCACACTGTTCATTTGCTCAATAATTTCTTGGCGAAGTTTTTTATACTCTTCTTCCGAATACTGTTTATTGAGAATGCAAAACTTTCGCTTCTTAAGACTCACGGTTCCAAAACAATCTTGATCTCCGATCGCAAAGATACTGTAATCAACGTTATGAGAATTTGTTAGCGCAAACCAGCTGAAGCGAATACGGGAAGATTGGTTTCCACACTGGAGAGTTTCATACATGAGGTCGGCAGCAATTCCATAATGAGTAAAATCATAAACGTTTGTCGTTTTCCCAGGAGTGACTAAGGAACAATAGCGGCTATCCTCCATATCGTTAGCTACGAAACTATTTTTTGTATTTTTACAGTTGTAGATATAGTCCCCTGAAACATTGGATCCATGACGTTCGTGAATAAACTTTTGAGGGAATTTCTGCCAAGCCTCATGCACTTGGTTTTTTATCTTACTAACGTTGTCGTGCGCATTAAGTCCAAATTCCCTTATTTTGTTTTCATACTCTTCTTTGGAATATGGTTGGTTAAAAATATGGTAATTCTGATTTCTCAAATTGACACATCCAAAACAATTACTGCAACCAACACAATTCTTAGAAAACCAGACGTCGGTGCATCCCTCACAATCGAGAGAAAAGTTCGTTCTGTAACATTTTTGACAATTAACATTTTCATAACATAACTCACAGTTATTAATCATGAGATTATCAACGCAATCTTTACTGCCAGAGTTCATACTGCCATAGAGGCAATTTTCACTTTCATCACTGTGGAAAAGCATATAGCAATTTTTCAGATACGAGGCCATATTCACATAATCAGAATTCTCGAGGGTGTGATAGACGCCAAAAAGAGACATCACTGGTGTCTTTTCTAGCAGTTGGCGAAGCTGAATAAAAAATGGTTTTGATGGATCGAAATCCGTCCCATAATCAAGACCGTCCCAATCGTCACTCCACCAGCAAGGCCGACAATACACGGTGAGTTTCGAATCCGCGGCAAAAACAGAAATCATAGATTTCCCACACTTGTCACACTTCCTTTTATAAAGACCGCGTTCATTTCTCCAAGCAAGACGCCGTTGTAAACGGCACTCCGGACACCAGGTCGGCGGTGGAACTTCTATTTTTTTATAAAAATCAAAATCTTCCGGTTCGATCGTGAACTGTTGTTTACAGTTTTGGCAGTTTTTTGTTTCCTGAGTCATATTCGTTTATTCGCACGAATTAGAGAAAAGTAAGGATCTGTTTTGCGGCAGGATGGAAATGAGAGCCTAATCGATAAAACACTTGAAGACTTTTTTGTTCTCGCTCCAAAATATCACAAACGGAAAGGATTCCCAAGTGTTTAGACGTGGCTTTGAAAGAAAGTCCGATCTCCCCCGCAATCTCTCCCACAGTTCCTTGTTTATTCTCGCTAATACCTCGGCGGCTTGCCGCGAGGTTACCATATAAAAACTTATGATAGAATGGCCGCATGGGCGTAACCCGGAGTCATCACTGTGTCTACGACACGCACTATCATGTCGTCTTTCCCGTTAAGTATCGCAAAGCTTTGCTATCAGGACCTCTCACTCAAGCGATTCTGGAAATCGCCCAGGACATAGAAGAACGGTATGAAGTCACGTTTGAGAAGATTGGCACCGATGGCAACCACATTCATATCCTGTGGGCTTTCCACCCCAAGTACAGCGCCACCGACATGGTGCGTCGGTTCAAGAGCATCACCGCTCGCGAACTCTTCCGGCGATTTCCGGAATTGCGTCGTGACTTGTGGGGAGGCGAGTTCTGGACTGATGGCTACTCCATCGCTACAGTCGGTACCGGCGGCGATTGGAAAACCGTCGAACGATATGTGGCCAACCAGGGAAAGACGACAGGGCATAACCTCCAGCTCAGACTCTGGCAGTGAGCCCAGGTGGCCATTCCGCTTCATACCCCGTCGGCTTGCCGCGGGGTGGTTGATTGCCTTTCAGATATTTCAAAATGTCCAGGCGCCGGCGATTGGCTAAGGCCTTCAACACTTTTTCCAGATCTCTCATTTTTTCAGCATACCATGTTCTCTAATTCGCGCGAATATGCCCTATAAGAACCTCGGTGACAAACGCGAATGTCTGATTCAGAACTTAGATTTATTTTCGTTTCAGGGCTTCGATGCCGGGCAGTTTTTTGCCGCTCAAAAACTCGAGCATGGCGCCACCACCGGTTGAGATGAAGCTAAATGCTTTTTCCATTTTGTGTTTTTTGATAAACATGACCGTCTCTCCTCCGCCTATTAAGCGAAATGCCTTTTTATTCCGTCCAATTGATTTGGTGAGCGCGAGCGATCCATGAGAAAACTTTTTTTCTTCAATCAAGCCCAGCGGACCATTCCAGATAATCGTCCGAGCTTTTTTTATTTCACGCGCAAAGAGCTCTTCAGTTTTTACGCCAATGTCCAGTATCCTCCGGTTACTCATCTTGAAATCTATAGGGAGAAGTAAGTTGCGATATCCGGCAATCGTATGCACAAGCGGTCCGGGATTTTCATCAACTTTGGAACTATCAATATCCACCCCCCGCTCTTTTAAAAGAGTGTTCGCTACCGAGCCACCCAGGATAAACATATCCGCTTTCTTCCGAAAATAGCGAATAACGGGAATTTTTTCATGCGCTTTGCCGCCGCCGAAAATGACTACCAGTGGTTTTTTCGGTTTTCCCATAACGTGCGCCAGATGTTTCATCTCTGACTCCAGTTCCAACCCAGCATAACTCGGCAAGAATTTCGTTATTGCTTCGGTCGAAGTGTTGGCACGATGAGAAACCGGAAAAGCATCATTCACATAATAATCCGCGAGTGAAGCCAAACTCTTGGCCAATTTCGTATCGTTCTTCTCCTCACCCGGCAAGAAACGGAGGTTTTCAAGAAGAAAAATACTTCCTTTTGGCGCCGCTTCAACCGTCTTCTGTATCTCCCTAAACCGGAAGTGTGGAATGAAGACAACCTTCCGCTTTAAAAACTTCCCCAAATTTTCACCATCTTTCTTTAAACTGAGTTTTGATACGTCTTTTCCTATGGGCTTGCCCGCCGTAGTTTTAACCGAGGTGGGACGACCGCGATGACTGACGATCACGATTTTTTCACACTGCTTCAGCAAAAATCGTATGGTTGGCAAGGTCGCTTCCATCCGCCACTCATCTTCGGTATTAAAATCTAAACGAAGCAGAACGGTGCCTTTGAGTTTGTTTTTTGCGGTTTTACTTAAGTAGTTGATCATCGTGGACATCCCATGTATGTGTAAACCCCACCTCGAAAGTGTCCGCAGGACTGTATCAATTGAGAAATCGAACATCTACCTGAGCTATCAGAAATCGACACTCCTGACTCTAAGTGTCTCGGAAGATTATCTGGAACGCAAAAACCGTTACACTGATTATCGTCATTACACTGCTTTCCAGCATCACTCAGGGGAAAATAACATTGCGGGTTTGAGATTCTCCATCCTACTGCTTCAATCCCCCAAACACCTCCCCAAACACGACACCATATTTCACTCACACGTTGAGGCTGAGTGGTGCTATGTACGACGATAGAAAAACCGGAAGGATTAAAAAGATAAAGAAAAACGAGTATAAGGATACTTCCCAAAACCACTCCTCCAGCCACTCGCTTTATCATTGTATTTCATTATACTCGAGTATTTCTATATAATGAAAAGACCTGGGCTAGCTTATGCCAGGTGGTAGAAATTCGATAGGCACGCTTTCTACTCTTTGTTTTAGAAAATCTAGACGAACTTCTTACATGCTCAGTGATTTCCATCTTAATTCACTTCCTAAATAATAATCGAATTTTCACTACCTGGTATGGATAAAAAGAAAATACTGATTCTCGGCGCGGGCTTCGGCGGTCTCAAAACCGCTTTCCGACTGGCCGATGGACTGAAACACAACAATCTCCTCGAAAAATATGAGGTTATTCTTATCGATCGGTATGAGCACCACACCTTTACTCCTCTCCTCTACGAGACCGCGACAACCTCTAAAGAAACGATTGACCTTGTCCGCCTCCATAGTCTCGTCACGCATAATGTGCGGAACCTGATCAATGGCTATCCGATTACATGTATCGAGGATATGATTCGTGAGATTCGTCCGGGATCGGGCGAAGTCGTATTAGAAAAATCAGGCGCCGTCAAAGCAGAATATATCGTTCTCGCGCTCGGTTCGGAAGCCAACTATTTTGACATGCCCGGCCTTAAGGAACACTCACTCACCCTCAAAACATTTACTGACGCTATTCGCATTCGGGATACAGTTCTTGATCTTACTGAAAATAAAGAATCGGGTATTCGCATTGTCGTCGGCGGCGCTGGACCAACGGGCGTCGAACTCGCCGCAGAACTCTCAAACTGGCGGCGTCGCGAGTCGGAAAAGTTAAGCTCGAAACTGAAAGTCACACTCGTTGAAGCCCAGCCCACCGTCCTTTTTGGCTTTCTGCCCTCCATCATTGCGGCAGCCGAGAAACGCCTTGCCGCTCTCGGTGTCGAAATGAAAACAAACACAAAGATTTCCGAACTGACAAAAGATACGGTCAAGTTCGAAAATGGCGAAGAGATGCCGGTTGATCTTTTTATCTGGACTGGTGGGATTAAAACCCCGGAACTCCTCCAGCATTTGCCGCTCAAAAAAGAGGAGCGCGGCAAGATTGAAACCACTTCTTCGATGGACTGCTTACCCGAAACATCGGACTTATCGTTTGGCGCAAAAGTATACGGCCTTGGCGACAGTGTCTGTTTTCATGATCCGATTACGAAAAAACCAGTGCCGGCTGTTGCCCCGGCGGCGCTCGCCCAAGCTTCGGTTGTGGCCTACAACATCTTGGAAGATATCCGCGGCAAGGAGGGAATGGGTCCGATCGGCCACCGAATATACATACCAGTGAACTATCCTTACGTCATTCCCGTTGGTGGCAAATTTGCGATCGCAAGAATCGGTCCGCTTGTTCTCGGAGGATTCTTAGGTTGGCTCGTAAAAGGTGTGGTCGAACTCCACTACCTTTTCTCGATCATGCCTACATGGCAAGCGCTCCGCGTTTGGGCCCGAGGCCTGCGTGTCTTCTCAACCAACGACCAGCTGGGGTAATAAATTTAAAATTCAAAAATCAAAATTAAAAATGACAGTGCGAAACTCAAAATGAGCATCAACGAGAATTAAAAAAAGTCTCGAGCGAATTTCGCCGAGACTGTTTCCTTATGCTGCTTTTGCCTTCTTTCCGACAAGCGGTAAAGGCTTCCCAGAATACGACTTCCTGTCGATCTGTACAGAGGGAATGATCGCCGACAACTCTCCCCCGATAACCAAAGCCTTAATCGAGGCGGGAGCCATCGGACCCCATCGTGGATCTCTGACTCGCTCGAGCCTGCATTCAACATGATCGGGGTCCAACATCATGGCGAAGTACAGGCCATCACTTCCTTCTGCCTCCGCGCCATATACTGGCGTAACGACCATGCTCCCACTTTGATGACTGAAGTGTCGGAAGCCTGTCACGCGGCGAGCTCCAAACACACTCACACTTTCGTGTCTGGGATCAACTCGCATGATGATGTCTCGCCCTATGCTCAAGGGAACCCTTAAGACTACCTCGTCTGCCATATGCCCTCCTAACGATTTTGTGGCTTCCCCAAGAATAACGAGGAAAATAAAAGACTGCAAATTTATGTTCGCAAGCGCTGGTGGATGTCGGCCTCAACAACTTCGCGGTTTTGGCCGTACTTGGTGCGCGAGTACTCTTTCATTTTTTCTCCAAGCGCTTGATCGCCGCCCGTCCATGATGCGGTGGAAATGCGCATATTAAACGGTTTGGCTGTCTGGCCATTCACCAGCAATTTTACATAGGCATTCAGATTATCAATATTGATCAAATCTTTTTCGCTAAAGATGGGCGCGAACTGCTTTACGAGAAACTCGGCATCCTGGACACCAACGCGCATGACCACCTGCGAACCAACGTTACCAAAAATCGAATCCCTAATCTTTTCTTCAAGCTGAGCAATAAACTGATGCGCCACCACAAGATTCAAGCGGTACTTTCTGGCTTCCGAAAATATGGTAGAAATTGAATCGGTCGTGAAGTTTTGGAATTCATCGATATAGAGATAAAAATCGCGACGTTTGTTTACGTCCGAGATGTCTCCTCGGGAAAGCGCGGCCATGAGAAGTTTTCCAGTAAAGAGCATTCCGAGGAGTCCGGCATTGATATCGCCAATCCTGCCCTTAGAAAGGTTGATGATTAATATTTTTCCGGAATCCATAACTTCGCGGAAGTTAAAGGCGGACTTCGGCTGACCAATAATCGGCCGCATGTAGTCGTTGGCGATGAAGTTGTTGAACTTCGATGTAATGTACGGCGTCATATTGGCGAGCGATGCCTCCCCGCCAGCTTTAGCCGCTTCCTTCTCCCAGAAATCGATCACCACCGGATTCTTGATTCGCTGGAGTTTGCGTTTGCGAAATTCCGTGTCGGTAAAGATGCGCGGCACTTCGATTAACGTCGCCGGTTCGTTCGGCATATCTTCCATTAAAAGTAATAAAGCGTTTCGCATGTACTGCTCGAACATCGGCCCCATGGTCTCGGCCACGAAGAGCTTGTTAAAAATGCTTTGCATCTCGTTGACGATAAATGTTTTTTCTTCCGGCCGATCGAAGTTGTAGTCAATCATGTTCAAACCCATCGGGCGCATAATGTCTCCCGGGTTGAAATAGATAAGATCATCCAGTCGCTCTTTTGGAATGTGATTCAGAACGCTTTCCGCCACATCGCCATGAGGATCAACGATGGCCACCCCTCGGCCATTTTTGATATCTTCAATCAACATACTCGAAAGGAGTGTGGTTTTACCGGTACCCGTCTGGCCAACGACATACATGTGTCGCCGGCGGTCCTCTTCGTCAATAAAAACTGGCTGTTCTCCCCCGCGGAAAAGGGCGGTGCCAATTCGTAAGCCGGCTTTGGGCAGATCGACTGGCGGCGGCGCTTCTTTTGACTTCAACCACTTCACGCGCGGCGTTTCCGTGGTCGAGGTTGGAAGATGGTAGACACTCGCCAACTCTTCAGCATTCAGAATCATGGCCTTCGAGGCATCAAATTTCCGGAAAATATAGAGATGGAGAAGATTTTGCACGTTGCGCGGCTTTACGATCCGGAACTCATTTCGTTGTGGGCTGGTAAACTGGCCGAACGGCGTCGCAATACCATCAATAATCTCATCGGCCACGCGCGGATTTGGTCCGGAAGCAACGATTCGAATATTGACTGCGAAAAGCGGCTTAGATGCTTTTCGTTCTAAAAGTTTCATCCCTTCGTTATCAACTACTCGCTCCGCCTTGCGCTTTTCTTCTCCTTTAATATCCAAGGCATGTTTTACCTCTTTCACATTCCAGGGCATCTTGTGCATAAACACCTGCTCCAAAGACTCACCGCGCCGCATATCGGCCATAGACGATTCCATCTTCTTTCGGTAATCGCGCGAAGCCGGCGTGGCCACAATCTGCAAAGCTGCTCCTTCGCCAAGCTCACTGATCTTCGCAAAACCGTTCAAGATACCGTTAAACGCGTCAGCGCCAATTTCTTCGTAGGTTCGGATTGGTAGAGCAAAGTTTTCTTTTTGTTCAAAAAAAGCGGCAGTCGTTGTTCCCTGGGCGTTAAAAACAGTGTAGTCGTCCGGCAGTGGCACCACACTCGCGTCCGGCCAAATGCCCTGCACCTGTTTTACCGCCGCGTTACTCAACTCGCGCGGCACCGCCATGTGGAAATGAATCTCCTCGCCGATATGCGGCACCGCTACTTCAAACACGAACGGCGCGTGGAACGAGGCAAGCGAAGCAAAAAGTTGCTCGCTCTGATTAATCTCCTTCTTAAACTCATCCCCAGAACCATTTTCTTTTTTGTGAACCTGGGGAATGCGGATCAAAAATACCTCGAGCGATAAAGCAGAAAGCAACGCCTGTTTTTTTACATGCCAAAAAATAAAGTAAGCTCCGCCGGTTATTAAAATGCCGATACAAACAATAAGGATGAGCTCGATCATTACAGGTTAAGAGACAAGGCCCTTTTCTTTCATGGTGGGGTAGAGTTTTTTAACCAAAGCATCGTGAAAAGCGTCGAGAACAAACGGTGTCGTCTTTCGCGCCTCCCGATCAGCCGAGAGAATCCCTTTGTGGAAAGCAATATCCAAGAGATACTCGACTTCGAGCTTCATTTCGGGTGGCGCGTTTTCCACATACTGCGGTAACGGGTTCTGAAGGTTGGTTGGCGGGTCAATCGGACCGTTCCCGGCCGTCGCAAATGACTGGATCGAGCGCTTTAAAAGGGCTTCGCCGCCTAAATGTCTTGTCTCCAGTGCCTCTCGATGTTTCCCCACCTCCTCGGCCAGCCGCTTCATGTCGTTCTCGAGAGCCTGGTGTTCAAATTCTGGTAGCAATTGTTCAGTCATAAAGGGTAGGGGGTAGGGTTGAGGGTATAGGGGTTAGGGTCGGGATAGGAAGGAATCTAGAATTTAGGAGTTAGAATCTAGTTATGAAGTAGTAGTGGCAGGATTAGTCCAGAAGCCGCCCCTCTAACTCCTAGATTCTAAATTCTAATTCCCTCGAGTGCTGGTCCTCTCTCCTATCCCCTAGTCACTCATCACTAGTTCCTGTTACTATAGTATACAATGGCTCGATACATATTTGTAACCGGCGGAGTGATGTCAGGAATTGGAAAGGGAGTATCGACCGCTTCAATCGCCCGCATCCTTCAAGAAAAAGGCTTCCGCGTGACTGCCGTAAAAATTGATCCGTATGTGAATGTCGACGCCGGAACTATGAACCCTCTCGAACACGGAGAGGTTTTTGTGACCGAAGACGGCTTGGAGTGCGACCAGGATATTGGAAACTACGAACGTTTCCTCGGCACAAACATCTATCGCGACAACTATATGACAACCGGCCTCGTCTATCAGACCGTAATCAGCCGCGAACGCAGCCTGGGCTATGATGGCCGTTGTGTTCAAGTTGTCCCGGCCATTCCCGACGAAGTTATCCGCCGCCTGAAAATCGTCGGCCAGAAAACGAAGGCTGATTTTATTTTAATTGAGATCGGTGGCACCGTTGGCGAGTACGAAAATCTTCTCTTCCTTGAAGCGGCGCGCATGCTGAAACTGCAAAGTCCCGAGTCAGTCATGTTTGTGCTCGTGAGCTACCTGCCGATTCCCTCGAAGATTGGGGAGATGAAAACCAAGCCGACCCAGCACGCCGTCCGCAACTTAAATGGCGCCGGTATCCAGCCGGATATCATTCTCGCCCGCTCGCCAGAACCACTCGATGGCCCACGGAAACAAAAAATCGCTATTTTCTGTAACGTCACACCGGAAGACATCATCTCCGCGCCGGACGTTGATTACATCTACGAAATTCCGATCAACTTTGAAAAAGAAGGGATTAGTAATCGTATTTTGAAAAAGTTTGGTTTGAAGCCAAAAAAGAGTGATGGACGTGAGTGGCGCTCACTGGTTCGCTCAATTCACACCGCTAAAAAACCAGTCAGGATTGCGATCGCCGGAAAATATTTCACGACCGGTAACTTCACCCTCGGCGATTCATATCTTTCCGTAATTGAAGCGATCAAACACGCCTCGTGGAAGTTGGGGCGGAAACCGGTGATCGACTGGATCGATACTAGCGCTTATGAGAAATCAAAAACGAACCTGAAAAGCCTTTCGAAATACGACGGCTTGATCGTGCCGGGCGGTTTCGGCTCACGCGGCATTGAAGGGAAGATTTTGGCCATCCAGTATGCTCGCGAGAAAAAAATCCCCTTCTTGGGATTGTGCTATGGCCTTCAGCTGGCAGTAATCGAGTATGCCCGCAACATGGCTGGATTAAAGCAGGCGCATACAACCGAGGTAAATCCTAAAACCCCTGACCCCGTCATCCATATTCTCCCCGAGCAGTTGGAGAATCTCCACAAAGGGAATCTCGGCGGTTCAATGCGTCTCGGCGCTTATCCTTGCGAACTGAAACCAGGAACTAAAGCGGCAAAGGCCTATAGCCAAAAGATGATTACCGAACGCCATCGCCATCGCTACGAGGTAAACAACCAGTATCGAGACCTCTTAGAGAAGAAAGGTTTAACCGTTTCCGGCGTAAACCCAGAAAAAAATCTGGTCGAGGTCATCGAACTCAAGAACCATCCGTTCTTTGTGGCCAGCCAGTTCCATCCGGAGCTGAAGTCACGACCACTTTCGCCCCATCCCCTGTTTTTGGAGTTCGTGAAAGCCGCCAGCAAGAACAGGGGCTAGTGATTAGTGGATAGTGATTGGTGATTACACTACCGAACTCAGCGAATAAATGATCAAAAACATAAGAAAGTTATCCGGGATTCAATTTGGAATATTGGCCGTTCTCCTAATTGTTTTTTCTGCCTATGTCGGCGCGACACAGGTTTATGTTGCATGGAGATGTGGCTATCAACCATTTCTAGAAGGAGAGGCTCCAAATCCATTCATAATATATAGATTTCTGATTAAAAACAACGCAAGCATTCATCCGTTATGCGAATCCTTGTTGTTTAATAAGAATTAAATTACTGTCATTGCGAGCAAAACGAAGCAATCTCTTATCTAAAAAGATTGCCACGTCACTCTGTTCCTCGCAATGACAATCACCCTTGCGCTACTAAAACTCCCGAGGTTAACTCGGGAGTTTTGTGATTTCTACTTCAGTGAATGGCTGGCGGTGGCCTTTGCGGCGACGCAAGCGAGTTTTGGAATGGTACTTGAAGATTAACTTCTTTTCGCCTCGTCCTTGCATGAGAACCTTGGCGGCAACTTTCTCCGAGGCTACATAAGGCTGACCAACTTTAACAGTGTCACCATTAACGTTCAGAAGCACACGATCAAAAGAAATATCGCTTCCGGAAGCGGCTTCTAATTTTTCGATTTTCAGTTTGTCGCCAGCGGAAACCTTGTACTGCTTCCCGCCGGTTTCGATGATTGCGAAATTTGGCATAGGGGTTAGGGGTTAGGGGTTAGGGGTTAGGGTTGAATTTTCACTATACCCTTGACCCTACACCCTAATCCCTGTAGTTAGTTGACCGTGATAATAGCTTGAAACACGGTAAAAAGCAAGATAGATAAGCCGAGTGTGACAGCGGCAACAAACTTTCCCCAAAACCAATCCCGATATTCGAGCTCAAGCGCAATGGCATAGTTTATACCGACGACTACCCAACCAATAACGCCATAGCCAAGAACCTGGGCCAAAGTACCAAACTGATCTATGCCATCACGGGTGTAGTGAATAACAAGCGGTCCACTATGATCACGGAAAGTAGAAAAAAGAAGCGCCTGCCCGATAAGAATAATCAGAAACGCCAGGCCCGATACAATACTCACGAGTTGGCGCGCCTTAGCTCGGTCCCATATTTTTTTAAGTTGGATGCGCGCGTTCATTTTGGACGGAGAAACGAAGCCACATAATCAGGGTCGATGGTATTGATATCTACCCCAGTCGAAAGTTCAAATCCGGCCAAGATGGTGATCTTGGGAATGATTTCAATGTGCCAATGATAGTAGGGATAGCGATCTTGATGTTTCAGGGGGGCGGTATGAATGAAAAAGTTCAGATCCGGATCTCCTAAGCGTTTTGTAATTAATCCCAAGGTTTTCTGAAGCAGATGACTCACTTCACGCATCACCCCGCCCGGTGTTTTTTCAAAAAACGGCAGATGCTTCTTCGGGAAAAGACGGAGCTCGTAGGAAGTACGTGAAACATAAGGCGCGATAATAATCACATCCCGGGTTTCTAAAACGACCCGTTTTTTCACCTTCCGCTCGTAGGCCAGCATATCGCAGTGCACACATTTTTTATTTTTTCGATAGTACCGCTCCGAACCGTTCAAGGAGTGCTGAACATCCGGGGGCACAATCGGCAGGGCCAGGATCTGGTAGTGGGGATGATAGAGCGAGGCTCCGGCCTTGGCTCCCCAGTTATAAAAAGTGGAAGCGTAGGTAATGCAAGGATCGGCGGCCAGTTCTTCGTATCGTTTTTTCATGACGGCCAAAACCTCGGTGGCATGCTCGGGAGAAAGTTCAGCGAAGTTTTTGAAGTGATCGCGGGTAATGACGAGATCGTGATGGCCAACACCGGTGCGCGAAAGGTATGGACCGCTGGCGATCGCTTCCGAACACCGCTCGATATGGGTTAGGGCGGGAAAACGATTCGGCACGATAACCACCCGCCAGTTTTCCTGACTCGGATAGCTCAAAAGCGGCGGCCAGTTTGGCGCGGCGATTAAGAGTTTTGGCTCAAAGGGACAGTTCGTTTTGGGAACACGTTTCCGCTTCTCTATCGCTTTTTTAAAACTTGATGGCCGAGATGATCGCTCCGGCGCCATCACAATCCAGTCGCCAGAAACGGGATCTTGTCGAAATTCAGACATACAAATAGTGTATAGGGTTTAGGGCTTAGGGGCTAGGGCAGTAGCTAGTAGTTAGGATCTAGGAGCTATATAATCAAGTGGTGGCTCTAAAAATTATTATTAAGGATATCGGAATAGCCATACTTATTTTCGTTATTGTCGGTGGTATTGTTTTGCGGAAGCTCGATCTTCTGCATTATTCTTCGAATTGGTGCGACTATGAACATCCTGTCGAACGTGAGGTTCCGTGCGGACAAGCCATCTTTATTGGCAGTCTTCTAGTAGAGAAACCGATCGTTTTTATTCCCACTTATGCGAAACCAGAATATATTGATGAGATGGGGCCTCCCCCAGTAATTTGCTCCGATGATAGCTGCTGACCGTCAACGAATGTGCGGCCCTTATTTTTTTTCGTTGAGCTCGCCGTGTCCTTGCCTTCATCCTCCTAGAACCCATCTCAAAAATAGAATCACGCAGTCTTCCGGCTAGATTCGGCTATAAACCCACCCGACCCTCCTTGAAATACCATAGGGTATTCCTGTCTCGGGTCGGATGGTTCTCGCTCGAATCTATCACGGAATACCCCTGTGCCTATTTTTGAGATGGGTTCTAACTTTTTTTAGAAAGTTGGGAAGATAAACGGTGCAAGTAGTACCACTCGAAAATATCTTTAGCGATCGGGACGGCGTTCAAGCTCCCCTGTTTGGCGTTTTCAACTAAAACCAAAATTGCTAATTCAGGCTTGTCCGTTGGCGCATAGCCAACGAAGAAAGCATTTTCCACAGTGTTATTTTGCGTCTGGGCCGTTCCCGTCTTGGCCGCAATCGTCATCGGTAAACCGGAAAGCAGATGGCTTGTTCCCAAAGTAGATTGTACACCCAACTCCATCCCTTTTTGTGCATACCGAATCTCCGGGGCTAGATGGGTGAGATCACGAGTTACTTCTGGTTTTTGGAGGTCAGCAGCAAGATAGGGCTGATAGAGCGTCCCGCCATTCGCGATAACCGAAATATAGTTCAAAATCTGAAGTGGTGTCACCTGCAAGTCTCCTTGACCGATACTCACGTTGTACGTATCTCCCAAGAGCCACGGCCGCTTTCTTCGTTTCTCGGCTTCTTCAAGATTTGGAAGGCGTCCTGTCCCCTCGCCGGCAATATCAATCCCGCTCTCCCGACCCATCCCGAACATGTCCCACCAGGCGAGAAGACGGGTAATGCCAAGTCCTTGAATGTCGCCGAAGCCGCCGCCGACTTCGTAAAAATAAACGTTACTCGACTGGGCAATGGCGGACATGACATTCACGTAGCCCTGCGGCCGCCAGTCTAAAAACCGGGTTGGTTTTGATGGGTCGAATCGGTTCGGCACATCGAGATAGCCGGGAGAGTAGATGGAACGGTCGGGCGTGATTACTTTTTCTTTCAAGGCAGCCACCGCGACCAAAGGTTTGATCGTCGAACCGGGACTATAAAAACCGGAAACAATGCGGTTAAAAAACGGATGGAGCGGCGCGGTTAAAATTTTTTGTTTCTCCTCATTTTTCCCCGGCGAAGAAAGAATAGTGTTGTCGTAGCTGGGAAGACTGATCATGGCCAGTATTTCGCCGGTCTGTGGATTCATGGCCAAACCAGCGCCCGACTCTCTCCCTAAGGAAGCGAGGCCTTGCGTCAGGCGGTTATAAAAATACTTCTGCAGTCCGCTATCAATCGTGAGGCGGAGCGCATTCCCGGAAACTGGTTCGACAGACTCGGCCTGGTTCAAGGCCACACCCTTGGCGTTCCGACGCTCGGCCGTGTAACCATTTATTCCGCGAAGCGCGTCATCATAGTAGGCCTCGATACCCGCCTTTCCGACAATAAGCTCGTTTTTGAGCTTCGGATTTCTCGCGAGACTGGCCGCATCAATTCGTCCGGTGTATCCAAGGACGGTGGCGAACTGGGGACCGTCTTTATAGTCACGCGTAAATCCTGGTCGAACAGTCACTGGGAGATCGGTCTGCGATTGGAAGGCCACAATTTGCGCCTCATCCAGTCCTTCGCTGATCAAAATCTCATCTTTTTCTCGCGCCACACCTTCCAGAATTTCTTCTTCTAAAGTATCCGGGGTAACTTTCAAAATATCAGAAACTCGCCTCATGATCGTTATGCGGTTGGTTGATGAAGCGATAAATTCCTTGAGGCGCAGGAAGGCCAGGAAACTTGGTTGATTGTCGGCCAAGACCACGCCGTTCCGATCAGTAATCACACCGCGCGGCGCCGGATCAATCTTTCGCGCTTCAAGGTTGGCAATGGCTCTCGTTCTATATTCAGCATACGAAAATGGCCCTAAAATCAGCATCCGCACGAAGATAATAGAGACCAAGAGGCTGGCCGAAAGACCGACAATCTGGAAAACGTGGCTCTTGATCGGCATTTCGGCAATCTCCAAACTGTTCACCAATTCGTCCGCGGATAATCCTTCAAAGGAAAAATCGAATTCTTTTTCCTGGGAATGATTCTTCATAGGCGGGATGATTCAAGATACGACAAAATAAGTGTTGGCAAAAAGCTGATGAGACAGCTCATGAGAATAATCTCAAATAAAAACAGGGGTTGGAAAAGAAAAATCGAACCAACGGTTTCAAGATAGAAAATGATGATTCCCAAAGCACTAAAAACCGGCGCCAAAACTGGCGAAGGACCGAAAACGAATAATCGCAAGAAATGGGCAAAAACGATGATAACCAAAGCGACCAATAACTCTTGGGACGCGACCGGTCCTGCCAGAAATAAAAACCCAAGCAAGGTATAGAAAATGAGCTCTAGTCCCGGGATGACTGCTCCCAAACCGATCAATCCGGGAATAAGGAGGTTGGGCGTGTTTCCTGACCAAAGTCGAGTCTTGGACTCGAGAACGGCCAGAAGAATTATAAAAAGCGAGAGGGTGATCTCTTTCCGTATCGTGAGCATGCGAATAGTCGAATTATTCTAGTTGACTTCCACGGCCACTGCAACCAGCCTGCTTACGTCGTAGGGCAACTCCAGTCCCGCTTCTTTAAAAAGTTTATCCGAAGACGGCCGGATATCCTTCACGCGGCCAAGCATGATGCCATAGGGAAAATCCGAAGCGGTACCCAAAACGACATCGCCCGGCGAGAGTTTTGCGTCTTTAGGAATGAGCGTGATTGTAGGGTTCAACCCGCCAACAATAAGACCGGAGATCTTTCCGCTGCCCATCTGAACGGCGCTTTTGAAACGATAGTCAAACAGTGTGTGGACGGAACTTTTCGTGAGGAAGGTGCTTGAAACACTGCCGACAAAAAATAATTTTTGCCCGCCGTCTTCGCCGCGAATGGGGACAACAACAACACTGCCTTCCCGCACGTGGTCGCGGATGCCTTTGTCGATGATCAGCTCGTGTTTGAAGTTAATGGGATAGCGAGAATAGACATTCGCGAGAACAGTGTTGAAGGGAGTCGCGGGAAGCGAAAAGATCGCGCTCTTTTTAACCAGTTCGGCGCGGAGATAGCTATTTTCGGCGCGAAGCAACTCGAGATCACTTGGCTCAGCAGTGCTTTGTCGAGACAAACGCCACAAAAAATCAGGCGACCAAAGAATACTAACAATGAAGATTAGAAGTAGCGTCGGGAGCACCCAGCCGGACCGCCTCATGAGATGCGAATTTCTAAGGCTTTTAAGGGGTTGTCGAAGAAGGGACGATTGCGATCAATGTCTTCAATCAGCTGGCCAAGACCGCGGGCAACGCAGAGAAGCGGATCCTCGACGACCGTGGTTTTGACAGATGTTTCTTTTTCGATCAACTGATCGAGACCCCAGAGGAGAGCGCCGCCGCCGCAGAGATGGATCCCCCGTTCTAGAAGATCGCCCGCTAGTTCCGGCGGGGTGGACTCAACGACATCCTGCGTCGCATCAACAATTATTTTTAAAGAACGCTGGAGAGCAGTTCTGATCTGCGAACTTTTAATTATCACCTCTTTCGGGAGACCGCTTGCCGCATCCCGACCCTTGATGGCGATCTCGCCCGGTCCGCCGGGACGGTGTTCGCCGGGAATGGCCGAGCCGACCATAATCTTGGCCAGTTCCGCCGTTGGTTCGCCGATAATCAGTTTAAATTCCTCTCGAACATACCGGATAATATCCTCATTGAATTTATCGCCAGCGGTTTTGAGCGTTCGTGAAATAACCGGACTCCCCATCGAAATAACGGCAATATCGGTCGTTCCTCCGCCAATATCGATAATCAAGCTGGCTGCTGGCGAGTGGATCGGCAGGTTGGCGCCAAGCGCGGCCGCAACCGGCGATTCAACGAGATAGACACGGGAACAACCGGCATTTAAGGCCGCATCCTCAACAGATTTTCGCTCAACTTCCGTTAAACCGTCGGGAATAGCGAGAACGGCGCGACGAAAACCGAATAGCGAGCTGGAACCAAGATGTTTGAAAAAATGGCGAAGCAGTTCCTGGGTCATCTCAAAGTCGGCGATCACGCCGCTCACGAGCGGCCGAATGACTTCGATATGCGCCGGCGTTCGCGCCAGCATTTTTTTTGCTTCGTCTCCCACCGCCATCATGCGATTTGTTTTTCGGTTGATTGCCGTGACTGACGGTTCGTTCACCACCACTCCCTTTTGCTTGCCGTAAATAACAACATTGGCTGTGCCAAGATCAATGCCAATATCCGTAAAAAAGTAATTAAGAAAATTCCAAGGCATAAAAATAGAAATGGGAGAAACCGCTTACTCGGCTATCATATTCCGAGCATCTTCCAAAGACAAAACGTGAACCTCTTCTTCTCCGCGCCGCTTCAGCTCAACCTGCGATCCCAATTTTGGGCTGACCACCATTCGCCAGGGAATACCGATCAGATCCGCATCGGCAAATTTTTCTCCGGCGCCAACCGCTCTGTCGTCATAGAGTACTCGAATGCCGGCCGCTTGTAAATTCTCATAGATCTCGTCCCCCGAGGCCTCGCCCAGAGAAAGCAGATGCACCTGGAATGGCGCTACGGCCTTCGGCCAGGTCAGGCCCTTTTCATCATGAAATACCTCGGCCAGGACGCCCATAAGGCGGGAGATGCCAATGCCATAACAGCCCATGATCACCTCCCGCTCCGTGCCATCCTTATCTTTATACAATAGCTCAAATGGCGACGAGTACTTGGTTTTGAGCTTGAAGATGTTTCCCACCTCGGCGCCAACTGACTCTTTAAGATCGCTCGAACCACAGTTTGGACAGGTTGACTGTTCCTCAATAATTTCCTTATTAATGGCGACCCGGCAGTTGTTACATATATAGATCGTGTCCTCACCGGACTCGGTCAGTGTCTGAAATTCGTGCGAGTATTTGGCAAAGGTACCGCCGGAAGCAAAAGTAAAATATGTTTTCTCGCCAATTCCTAAACGATCATAAATGCGAACATAGGCCTCGCGAACGGTTTCGTAATAACGATCGAGATCCGCCTCGTCAGCGTGAAAGGAGTAGAGATCCTTCATTAAAAATTCCCGACCGCGCAACAAACCGGACTTGGCTCGTTTTTCATCACGGAATTTTGTCTGAATTTGAAAAACGCATTTCGGCAGATCCTGGTACGAAAGAATACTCCGCTTCGCGAGCGGCGAGACAATCTCTTCGTGCGTTGGACCAAGGGCGTACTCATTTTGGGAGTAGTGGCTCATAAAACGGAAAAGCGTGTCGTATGTTTTCCAACGATCAGTTGTTTCCCAGTTCTCTTTCGGCTGAAGAGCTGGCATCAGAATTTCTTCTCCGCCAATTTTCTGCATCTCTTCGCGAACTATGTTTTCGATATTTTTCAGCACGCGCAAACCGAGCGGTAAATAGGAATAGACACCGGCCATTAGCTTATCTACAAAACCAGCGCGGATTAAAAGCTGAGCATTAACTGCCGCTTCATCCTTCGGAGCATTGCGTAATGTTTTTGAAAAAAGTTCAGATTGCCGCATACCGGGTAGTCGAAATTCGAATAATTAATAAAATAGTTTTCACGCCATTCCAGGCAGGTTCTGGGATGAAAACCCTTTCGAATTTTCACTACCCGGCATGCCTGTATTGGTACAAGCGTATCACGCGTCCCATCGCTTGGCAAAATAGAAATATCCTCCTTCGCTCATAAGCTACGAAAGGATTATTTTTCTCGAAAAGAAGGGATAAAAAAAGTCGTCTAGTAAAACTAGGCGACTCGAGAAGCGTATCCCCTGTAACCGGGGTGATCTTCTAAATACCTGAAATGTTCGAGCTGCTGACGGAGACTGTCTGTGACTCGTCCGCCGTTCACCCGCCGCTCCTTCCGCACTTTCTGACGAATGAATCGCCAGGTCAGATTTTTCAAGGTTTCTTGGGAATCGACGTCAACGATATCAACGTACGGTTTCCCTACCGGATCATTCGGTCGGGCCACCTGAATGATCCCACTCAAGGCCCCTTCTGTCTGGACACTTCTCTTGTCACCACCAGCCTCAAGCCCGACCCCAAGAAATGTGAGTATTCTCTCGGGGAATGGAAAATCTGACGTGGAAAGAAAGATTGCCCGAGCCGCTTCGAAAACGGCTGGACGGAGAAGATTTCCCTGCATTGCGTAATGAACGTTTCCATCCACTCCGGAGAGATCATTCTTCTCCCCAAAGCAACGGCTCCCGGTAAAGGTTTTTTTCAAGACCTCCCCGGAACGCATCCGCTTTACGAAACCGAACTGACACACTTCGTGTCCTTTCGTGATACTCAAAAAGCGCTGATAGTTCACGGTTCGGAGAACTTCGATCATGGTTGCGGGAGTGAGTAGCTCTCCCATCATTTTCTGAGCTTGATCGAAAAGCCGGAGATCGAGCAACGCACTTGCTTGGACCGCCCCGGCACCAATCCCGGGAACAACGAAGCAGGTTTTTCTGAGGTCAAACCCACCCACACAACTAACCAATCCCACACCCGCCTCTTTCGTCACTTCATCAAATACGCAAACAGATAACGTCATTGAAATTCCTCCATATTCGGGATGTGAAACCTAGCGCTAGGCTATTTATAACGAAAAATCGTTACTACGTCAAACTGTAAAATTCACAATCTAAAGAAGCAAAAACTTGTCCAAAAAGAAGATAACCAGGCCAAGCCCGCAAGCCAACGCCGAAATGATCCAAAACCGCATGGTGATCTGGGACTCCGGCCAGTCTAATGCTTCAAAATGATGGTGGAGCGGCGCGGACTTGAATATCTTTCGGCCAAAAACCTTTTTACTCGTCATTTGCGCGAGTACCGAGAGCGATTCAAGAACCGGAATAAACATAAAGAGCGGCAGGAGAAGCGTGGTGTCGGTCAACAGAGCAATAACGCCAAGCGTAATGCCGAGAGCCATGGAGCCGGTGTCGCCCATAAAAAATTTCGCCGGAAAAATATTGTGCCAGAGAAACGCCAAGAGACTGCCCATCATCACGCCGCCAAAAGCGGCCAAATGATACCGCCCAAGGACAAAAGCCACTGTGGTTAAAGCGCCGAAAGCAAAGAGTGAAACACCGCCGAGCAGTCCATCCAAACCGTCGGTTTCATTCGCGGAAAAAGCGGAAGCAATGATCACAAAAATAAAGAGCGGAATGTACCACGGCCCGATCTCAAAACTGCCCATGAGCGGCACGGTAATCTGACTAATCTCTAAACGAACGTAAAACCACCAGGCGCCGATCAAAGCGATAAACATATACAGAACTAACTTATACCTGATCTTCACTCCCCCGCCGTTCGTACCGATATGAAGAACGCCTAAAATATCATCAACGAGACCCAAGAGGGCAGCGATGAGGAGCGTGGCCAAAGGCAAGTATGTTTCTCCACGATCGATAAAGTTAATGAATCCAAACTGGCGCGAGATGCCGCCGAAGAGAGCATCGAGAAGGGCGAAGAGAAGGGCGAGACCGATCACCGTGCCCCAGATAATCACACCACCCGCGGTCGGCGTACCGGTTTTTTTCTCATGGAACTTGTGGAAAACAGGCGCGTTTTCCGCCGGACGGATCTGTTTTCCGATGTGATATTTCTGAAGTACCTGATACCAGAGTGGCGTAATAAAAAGCGTGACCAAAAAGGCGGTGGCCATAAGACCAATAATTCGAATTGACTGAAGAGGAATCAGGAGAGGCGAGATGCCGTTGAAGTTGATGGGATCCATGGATCTAATGTTTACTCATAATTATCTTTAAACCAAGCGAGGAGTGTTGTGGTGTCGTCAAACCGAGCCGAACTATTCAAGACAACGATCAAAATCGGCCGTCCCTTCACCCGGAAGATTGAAAATAAATTTCCGCCGGCTTCGTCGATGAATCCAGTCTTACCGCCCAAAAAATCGCTCCGCCCGGCATACATATTTATTGGCAAAACACGATACTGCCTTTTCGCAGACAGTTCCGTAACCGTAACTCCCGCCTCACGACTCAACGACAAAACGTCCCCCTTCCGATTGAAGATCCGGAAAGCCAGCTTCTCGAGATCAGCTCCGGAAGATTGATTGACGGGCGAAAGGCCGCTTGGATCATAATAGTATGTTTGACTCATTCCCCATTGTTTGGCCTGTTCATTCATTTTTTTCATAAAATTCTCCCGACCGTAGGCATATGCCAGAGCCTCGGCCGCCACATTATCAGAAGCAGTGAGCATGATGCGGATGAGATCTAAGGCGCGATACGATTCATCCACTTTTACGTATAGGGAGCCAGCTCCAGGATCTTTTAAAAAACTTTCTTTCGTGACCGATATTGCTGTGCTTGAAGCAAAGACTTCGCTGGCTATCGTCGCCGTCATAAGTTTGGTAATCGAAGCAATTGGCCAGTGACGATTTACCCCTCGCTCAAGGTAGTGCGTGCCGCTCTCTAAATCGGCGACCAGCATAATACTCGCTCCGATCTGCGGCGCGAAAACATTGGCCCGCTTAATAAACGGCGCTTCGAAAGAAGTGAGTGGGGCGATGAAGGCGCCGTCTTCTGTCAGCGCATGGGTATTTCCGAGGGCGGTCTCCGGTCCGATTTTCACTTCCGTTTCCAGGGATTCACTTTTCGGATGAAGCGCCGCCTGACTTTCCAAAGAGACAAGCGCCAGTGTTTCGCGTCCAGACTGAATACTGTCCTTCGCGGTAATCACCCGGCCGTTTCGCGGCACGATATTGACGCCAAAGGCAATAATGACGATGAGGACTAAGAAGATACTATTTTTCTGATAACTTGGCATGGGAAATTATCGCGTAAAGGATTCGAGGATAGTGCGGAACTTTTCATACTGGGGAAGCTGATCCTGTTTTTGCAATCCCAAATGTTTCAGGGTTTCAAAACTGACTTTATACAAGAATGAATTGGTGCGCTCGGGATCCGGCGATCGCTCAACAAGACCGCGAATGAGGAGCGAACGCAACGTAAACAGCGAATTCACCCCGCGCAGATATTCGATGCGACTGCGGGAGATGGGACCAAGATACAAGATAACCGACAGCACCTCAAGACTGGCCGGCGTGAGATCTTCACTCAACTCTTTTTTCATGAAACTTTCGAGCAGGGCATGAAACTGCGGCTTCGTGACCAACTGCACCTTGTCCTCGTGCCGGACCAGCCGTAATCCCCGCTCGCCCCGTTCCAGCTCCTTCTCCAGGACATCGAGCAGTGCTTCGCACTCCGTTTTATCCAACTTCAAAACCTCCCCCATTTTTTTGAGCGTCAAAGGCTCTCCGTGAAGAAAGAGGAGGGCTTCGCACTCGGCTAGTTGGTGATTTTTGTTCATCCCCACACCTAATGAGAAACTGTGCTCTTAAGCAGCACAATCTCAATATAATAAACGACTCTTTTATGCATTTTATAATTGCTCATATGCGACATAGTATTTGGAAAATCAATATTTCTCATTAGGTGTGGGGATTCATGCAGTAGATTCGTTCGGTTTAATAATTATATCAGAGAAATGCTCGGCCTGTTCGATGATGATGGTTTGTTCGCGAGCGAGATGGAGAATCGCCAAAAAAGCGACGATAACGTCCGATCGGTCTCCTGATTTTGATAATTTGGAAAAGGTTGTCTCCTCAATGCGGTGCAACCGCTCAAGAATATGCTGCATTTTTTCCTCAAGCGTCACGATCACACTCCGCATAACCTCTTCCTCCAGAATGATCTTCTGAAGCGATTGGGTCAGTCGTTCCATGTGAGGAATGAGATTTTCAAGTGCGAGCGTCTCCCCGGGATAAAAAGTATTGTGCGATACATCCTGCGGCAGGTTTCTCGAGATAGAAAGAAAATAAGGACGACTGGATTCCTTTTCCTCCGAACGCCAGAGTTGGGCGACCAACCTTCCCGCCTCCTTGAACTCCCGATAGGCCTTCAACCGCTCTTCAAGTTCAACCAGATTTTCTTCGTCTTCCATTGTCATCGGAAGATCGGGCAAAAGAGATTTCGATTTTAAAAGGATCAGCTGGCTCGCGATCACAATAAAATCAGCCAGCAAGGCCGGCGGCGCTTCGCCAAGCGTTTCCACGTGTTTCAAAAAGTCATCGGTCACTTTGGCCATGCTCAAACGGCTCACATCCATCTTCTCCGATTCGATGAGTTCAAGAAGTTTGTCTAACGGCCCGGAGAACTCTCCGAGACGCAGTTCATAAGAGACAATGATCATAGGGTGTAGGGGTTAGGGTATAGGGTATAGGGTAGCGAACAGTGGATTGTCATTACGCCTTGTCCGGCCAGGGAGGAGCGGAGCGACTCGCCTCGCTGACAGCCTCGCCGAGTCTAGGCAGGGAACTTTGGCGAAGCGGGCGTGGCAATCTCGTGAAAGTGGATAGCGAATAGAGAATTGTATGTATGACCATTAGTTATCAGTTATTAGTTGTTGGTCAGCGTCAGCTAGTAGTTGCTTTTGACCCAGGCCAATAAACTTTTCGCCTCTTCTTCGTAGTTCGGAGAGTTTAAAAGAATAATCACGAACGGCCGTTTTGCTCCATTCAAAGTCAGATCGAAAACAGAAAGAATCGTGCCGCCGGCCGCGGTAGAAAGTCCCACTTTACCGCCAACAAATCCGGTCGTTCCGGTAAAGACATTATAGTTCTCAAGATTAGTGAAGGCCGATGGACCATAAGCCCGATTATCCACCACGCCGCGCGAGAGCGAAAGAATAAACTGGCGGTTGTTATAAAGGTAGCGAGCCAGCACAAACAAATCGCGGGGACTGCTGACATTTTCGGCGGCAACGCCAGCTGTATCGGCAAAAACCGTATCCCGCATACCAATCGCTTTTGCTTTTTGATTCATCTGCACAATGAATTGTTTCTCTCCTCCGTAGTATCCTTTGGCGAGCGCCGTCGCCGCTTCATTGGATGATTCCGTAAGAAGCAAACTTAAGAGATCGAGGACTCGCACCTGGCTTCCAACTGTAAGACGAGGACGCGACGTAGCAATAATCATATCGGTCCGAATGGTAATTTCTTTTTCGATGTTAATGTACTCGGTAGCGATTAAAGCCGTCATGAGTTTGGTTAAAGAAGCGATTGGCAAAACAACATCTTTCTCTTTTTCTGTCAGCACAAAATCGCTCTTCAAATCGGCGGCCAGATAGCTTTTTGATTTTAAAAGCGGAGCGCGAATTTCATAGGCGAACGAATCGGCTTGAAAATCCTTTTTGAAAACTAAGACCGGCGTACCCACTTTCACCTGATCATAGATCCATTTGGCATCTTCCGTCGAAAGACGGATACAGCCGCCAGAGTATCCCGGCGGAACAACGCGGCCATCGGGATAGGTTGGCCAACCGTGAATGAAAAAATTTCCCTGGAACGGCAAACTCCAGGGCATCGAGACATGACCGAGCGATGAAAAATGCGTTGGCTCCTTAGCTTCAATTCTATATAACCCCGCCGGCGTTTCCCACCATGATCCTTCCTTTCCTTTTGATAAAACAGGAATTTCCTTAACTACCCGACCAGCTTTATAGAGACGAATGAGGTCGCTTGAAAGATCGGCTTCGATAAAATCAGCGCCTTGGGTAATAAAATCAGACTTCACTTTTCCGAAAAACTGGACATCTTGAAGCGCCGGCCAGCTACCATACGTCAGTTCAACCGCATTGGTTCCGGTGGGCAGGAAAAAAGTGTACTTCAACGTTTTCCGATAAATGAAAAAAACAATGGTGACGATAATGATAGTGGCGCCAAAAATGGAAGCCACGATCCAGTTCGGAACATGACGATGCAGAATATGAATATCTAAAACGTTATTCTCCTCTTCCATAAATTATTGTTCTTTAAGATACGCGCCGACACGATAGTTATTTGAGGGACTCCAGATCATCCAACCATCAACGAGAGAAGGTGTGCCGGACGCCACGTCATTCAAAGCATTGATCTGTTTGCGAATCATAGTCGAGTCGTAGGTGGCACCAAGATCAAAATCCTGGAACCAGGGACGAAGTTTACCAAGTGGTCGATCAAGAACAACCGTGCTCGAAGGTTCCATACTCGCCGCTTTTAATGCCTTCAGCTTACCAACGGCTTTCTCTACGGAATAGTAGACGACTTCATAGGGATACTCCGCGGGATTTTTGAAGCCGAGAAAACCTTGAGCGTAGTGCGAAGGATAGACCATCGGCGAGACATAATCAAAATAGCGGTAGGCGTCTTCAATTATTTGGCCGATTCCCAGATCGTCGTTATTGACGGTGGCCAATCCGAAAAGATCGGCGGACAATCGAGCCTGCGGCATCTGGCTCCGAACGTACCGGAAAAATTCTTTGATAACCGTATGTCGGGCAGTTTTCTGATCCCAGTAAGGATACCCGATCAGCTTCAGATTTCCGTCCGAAGGAAAACGAACGTAGTCAAAATTGATCTCATCAAAGCCGCGCGCCAAAGCATCCTTGGCAATGGCAACATTGTAATCCCACACTGGTTTGGCTGATGCGTCCATCCAAGTCAGTCCTTTCCGATCTTTCCAGGTGGCCGTCGTTGATCCCTGTTTCAGAGCCCACTCGGGATGCGCTTTCGCCAACACCACATCCTGAAAAACAGAGACTCGTCCGATGACATAGATTCCAGCGTCATGCAGTTCTTTAATCGTCCGGTTGGGATATTTTATTTTTGGACTAACCCCGGCTTTACTATCCACCACTTCAGGGATCTCTGCAGTATACGACAACTCCCCTGAGTAGTCTTTGATATCAATTACCACGGCACTGATCTCAGTCTCAGACGCGATTTTCTTCACATACTCAATTTTTTTACTAAGGCCGGCCGACCATCCTGTAAGATAGATAGCTTTGATGGAAGCGGGTGGATTGGCGAGCGGCGAAGTATTCGGAATATCACCGTTTGAAAGAGTTGAAGTTTGACTCGTTGTTCCCTGGCCGGTCGTTATCGTTGAACTTCCTTTCTCTTGCAACCCCACAATGGGCTTTCCCACTGCCACTTCACGCGGTCCAGCGAAAGAGAAAAGGCCAGCTCCAATAACTAACGCCCCCATGATGCCAGCCGCGAATTTCATCCCTCACCCAACGAGGAACAACTCGCCATTGGGGCGAGGTCCTCACATGTTCCCGACTTTGTTAGATTGCTAGTTAAATTTTTCATTAGAGAAGCACCTACCTGCCCATTTCCTCGTTGGGTGAGGGATGAATCCCTTTCATTGTATTCAAAAATGCCGCTTAAATCAAAGAAATTTTTAATAGAAAAACGGCGACCGCTGTTATGCGAATCGCCGTATTGTTAAGCTTCTGCAGATATTAGACAACTGCAAGTTCCTCTGCCATAACGCGCTTCACTTCTGCCACGGGATCTTTGGCTCCGAGAATCTGACGGCCCATGACGAGATAGTCGGCGCCGTTATCCTTGGCTCCACGAGGCGTGGCGATCCGTGCTTGATCGTCTTTTGGAGTGGCTTCGGAACGGATGCCTGGCGTGACGATTGTCTTGTCCGGATAGAGAGCCTTCAGTTTTCTAGCTTCTTCTGGCGAACAAACAAAGCCATGCGCCCCTCCTCCGGCTCCAATCTGGGCGAGAACTTTCACTTGTTCCAGCGGTCTACGTTGGTAAACTTCTTTACTGGTTGCGGGATTGATTGAGGTCAGTACCGTGATGGCAAGTACTTTGGTTGGCGTTCCAGCAAGCGCTTCGACAGCCGCCTTGACCATCTCGCCGCTTCCCGATGCGTGAACGGTAACTGCCCACGGCGGATTCTTGCGGAGCCGTTCGCAGGTGTTCTTCACCGTGTTTGGAATGTCGTGGCACTTGAGATCTGCCATGACGCGGCCGTACACATGAAGATCGGGAATGAGGTCCGCGATCCCTCGATCAAAGAGAAGATCATTCACCTTGAGAATACACCCGGAGGGTCGCAGCGGATCGATGATTGCGAGTGTCTCTTCCCAGCTCTTACCATCGAGCGCCACGATGATGCAGTTCTTCTCTTCGGTTTCGGAGTTGCATCGTTGCATTACTCCGAAATCAGACACGAGAAGCTTGCGCACATCGTGCAGTGTCGTACCCGGCCAGACTGAAAGATCGACTCCCTGCTCGACGAACTTTCTCTTCCACCCCTGTTGCCGATCGACGAGAACAACGAGATCCTGCACCTGAAGACCCATCGCCCTCGCCTCGAAGAACGGAATGATCTTTGACTCGCCGTCGGTTACCACATCATCGAAAATTACCGCTGTGCTCCCGAATGGAGCCGAGCCGATGGAAGTTGCCTTGGCGACGCGTCCTTCTTTTGGTCGCTCACGGATCGTGATGTACGGAATACCCGTAGCGAGCGACAATGGCCCTGCGAAACAACTCACGGCATCCGGCACCTCGATAAACCGACTGGGATTGAGGCGACGAATAGGATTCTCGAATGCTCGAGCAATCGTTCTGATCGCGTCGGGACTATTGCGAGCATCCCGTAGATTGATGTAGACATCGGTCTTACCACCGCTCTTTAGGGGCAGATCTCTCCCGTTCGAGAACCTGATGAGCTGGTGTTCGAGTAGACGGGCGACCAGATTCCTTTGTTCGGACGGATCAAGCCAAGAAAGTTGCATCCTAACCTCCACTTCTGGGCATCACCTTGTGATGCACGTTGATTTTTCTGCTACTAGACTTATACCGTTAGAAAGCTGAAAGATCAAGAAGAATGTTAACCTATGCATTTTTCGAGATTCACCCTATAATCCTTCCCATATGGCTTTAGCTTTTCACCGCAAGTACCGCCCCAAAAAACTCGACGAGTTAGTTGGCCAGGAGGAGAATATCGACATCCTCCGAAATGCCGCGGCCACCAACCGTCTCGGCCAGGCCTATCTTTTCTACGGATCGCGAGGCACGGGCAAAACCACGACCGCTCGACTCGTCGCCAAACTTTTGAACTGCGAAAAACGCGCCGAAGATCCGGCATTTATGAAACTCGGTGAACCCTGCGGCGAGTGTCGGTCATGTAAAGAAATCGATACGGCAAGCGCCATTGATCTCATTGAAATCGACGCCGCCTCAAACCGCGGCATTGATGAGATGCGAAACTTAAAAGAGAACATTCGCGTTGCCCCGACATCCAGCAAGTACAAGGTTTATATTATAGATGAAGCGCACATGCTCACCCGCGAGGCGGCGAACGCGCTTTTAAAAACTCTCGAGGAACCGCCCCAGCACACGACAATTATTCTGGCTACCACCGAGTATGAGAAACTGCCGCCGACGATTACCTCACGAACCCAACGTTTTCTTTTTAAAAGACTCCCGAAGCCGCGCATTATTGAAAAACTGAACCGGATCGTCGCAGAAGAAAAAATCTCCATCGAACCCGAAGCGTTGGAGTTGATTGCCGCCCTTGGCGAAGGCAGTCTCCGCGATGCCGAATCCCTGCTTGATCAGATGAGCTCATTTTCTTCCGTGCTTGAAAACAAAAAGAAAACTGGCATCACCCTCCAGCTTGTCGAAGAAACAACGGGCCGCGTGGGCATGAAAAAGATACACCAACTGTGCACTCTTATTTTGGAAAACGATCGCGAAGGCATGACCAAGTACCTAGAGCAAATTAACGAGGAGGGCCATGACCTTGTCCGCTTCACGAAAGATCTTATTCACTACTTGCGCAAAATTGTCGCCCTGAAGGCCAGTCCCGACCTAGAGAAGGATTTCCAATCGGAGATGACCGACGAGGAGATTAAAAAATTAAAAGCCCTCGCCGCAAAAGCGAATCTCGAAAAACATATTCCCCTAATCCGAAACTTGATTCGAGCGTACGCCGATATGCGCTATTCTCCCTTTGCGTTAATTCCATTGGAAATAACGCTTCTCGAATTTCTAGGTAGTAGAGAGTAATTGGCAATGAGTAGTCGGGAGATAATCCTCGCTCCTCGCTAATTACTGCCTACTATTTACTAACTACTATCTGGTAACCGAGATAGTCTGGCCCAACTGGGCAGACGGAGCGGACAAGGTGATCACCCCCGTGGAACTGGTTTTCAAAATATAGTACCCAGAATCGTAATCCGTAACCGACGTGTAGTACGCGCCCGACGCCGAAGGATCATAGGGCATCGCTGGTAAATACGGCACTATGCATGGAGCGATGTCATACGTACTCGTCCCGCTCGAGGCCATTTTTTTCGATGAGGTTGGGATGTCCCCCGCCGCGCACGGAAAAACACCGGTTCTATTTTCGGCAGTCAATTCACGTACCCATAGGCCAATTGCGTTCAAATCAGATGTTCGCTGATTATTTCGCGCCTTGGCCAACTGCCCCGCCGGATTTATAGAGCGAATGACGAGCGCGCCAACGATAACCATTAATCCAACTGAAAGAATTATTTCCACTAACGTAAAAGCGTTTCGTGTTTTCATAATTTCATTTTAGCACATACCTATTTAACCTCATCCCAGGAAAGAATCGCATACTGATCGGTCGTCAAAGGAAAATCAGGAGGCGGACCGTAGAGAAGATTGGTGTCATAGATATAGTCACGATTCTGATAGCCATTTGTTCCACTATAATAGACACCCGATCTTTGCGCCGAAGCAATCATGCCATAGGTTGTCAGTTGTGTTCTTGATCGAGAGGAACCGCAGCCTGATGAGCTGTAGGAATAGCGGCCAAACCGTCCATTCTGAGCAATCAACGCTCCGTCAATTCTCAAATCGTCCTCACTTGATAATCCAATATTGATATTATTCTGGGCAATTAAACCGATCGCGTCCGAGCCATCATAATTAGTGTAGCGAAGATCATTATTGATAGTCGCATTGGCGCGCGTCGCTTGATTGTCAGGGAAACGACCGGCGCCAATGGTCACTCGACGATTACTAATCTGCCCTCGAACCCAGATATTATCCTCAAAGAAGATTGAACCGCTGGTTGGAATTGTCCTCGTCGCCACTAATGTTTCTGACTGAATACTCCAGGTTCCCCATCCAGCCGTCGAAGCGCTACAGCCAGACCCAGGAGTAGTGGTCGCTGTAACACGATAGACACTCATGATGCCGCTGGTTGCGAAAACGACATCGTACCCTCGAGCCGTTGAGCTGGGAAAATAGTACCCAGTCGAAGAAGCAATATCTTTAATAGCCGCTAGATCTTGGGTAATTTGAGCAAAGTCTAATGTAGGCACACCTGTTTCCCGACCGACCATAAAAACATCTGAGCGACTGGGAAGAGCTGTCGGGGGCAAGGGATCGGTTGAACTTCGATGCGTGTGGACTGCCCATTCATCACTCCCGGTGTGATCAGGATCGTTATACGAAGTAAGGGCTGAAGAAACAAGATTATATGCTATACCATCAAAATGAATACCGGCATTCGAGTGTATTGCTCCGAAAACTTCTGCCGCGCTTCCAAAGGTGACATCACTATCCAAAGCCCAGGCATATTTTGCAAAAGAAGGAATCCCTAACCGCACCTCGATAATCTTTTCAATACTGGCATCCGCCGCCACCTTCCCCGTACTCCGAACAGTCACAATCGTCGAGCCATTAGGGGGAGGCGTGATCTCCAGAATAAATGTGCCAATGAGGTCGCCGTTTTTACTATAGTAGTTATGTATATACGGTCCTGGCTGACCGGTACCATCCTCATAGTCTGTTGAGGCGTGAGCTAGATGCCAACGATAGTACTCGATCCCCGCCTCGGCCATGGAAAAAGCCAGATTTTTATTAAAATCCCGAACCGAGAGATTCAAGAATGACCCTGCCCAGAGAACGAAACCGCCCATAAGAATAACAGTAACGGCTGAAAAGATCAGGAGCTCCAGAGACAACTGACCATTTACCCGCTTAACTTTTTCTAAAAATAATCGAATCATTATAAAAGTTAGGCGGGTTAATTTGAACGTAAGTTACGAATGGTGACTGTATTCGTGAAAGTTATGGGTTTGGGAGCAGAGCTCGTACTAACATCGGCCGTCACTGATATTCTCATAAATCGAACTGCTTCAATTTCGATGGGAGAGGCAAGCGGTGTGAATGTGGAAGTGGCGGTGTCTCCAAAATACTCGAAACTACTACTACTAATTTTTACATTAGGGACTACAATTTTCACTCCTTCGGTGCTGGTCACATAGGTTGGCGGCGTACTCGTGGTCGGCTCAGTTACTCCTTTTTGGAGTGTGCTCGTGCCAAAGAAATACCGAACTCGTTCCATTGTGCCGTCGCGATCGACATCGCTATAAAAAACAAACGAGCTACTGGCAGCGCTTTCTATGGCATAGCTCCCATAGGCCGAAGGACCAGCTGAACGAATATCGGTTACCATGATCTGTAACCCTTGCTCTAAATCTCCTTGCACCTGTAAACGCTGATTAATGACCGTGCCGATGCTCGTCACTGTGCCGGAAAATTTACTAAGCACGAGCACAATAATGGCTGTAACGCCCATTGAAAGAATAATCTCGAGAAAGCTAATCCCTGCCCGTTTTTCTGATTGAAAAAAATTTCGAATAATCATGGCATGAGTAAAACTGTTATGTCATTTGAGCCACTGCCCACAGAAACGGAGGTAGACGTCGCAGAGTACCCAGGAGCAGAAACATCGAGTGTATAACTTCCGGTGCCAAGATCCTGGAAAAGGGCCTGCGCCGAAGGGACACAGATACCATAAAATTCTAGGGAAACATCACTCAAAACTGGCGTTACTGTTTCATCGGTGGTCGACATAAATACTTTATACCTCAGATAGCGATGCCCGCTGTGCAAAGGAGAAATCGTTTCCCCGGAGTTTGTGTAGAATGTATTCACCGTGCCATCTGGGCCAGTAAAATCCCAAGTCGCGTTGTCATTATTTGAAGCAATCTGAAAACCCAAGCTTGCACCAGAAGATTGTGACTCCGGATTCCAGTTCACGGTATAGAAATTTCCCGTACTCGATCCAATGTCCAACGACTGAGAAATAAGCCAACTGGTCGTCGTAGTCGAATATCCCGTTCCTCCATTTACCAAACGCACAGTTCCCGGAACACTCGTCGCATCGATACCGCCATCCTGAGAATCAAACGTACCGCTCGACCAATCAGTTTCCGTTATAAACGAGCGGGCTGTTTTCTTTGTTTCAGAAAATCCTGATTGCGAAAGAATAATGGTCGAACTCGCTATTCCCTGACCGCTCTGGCCATCACGCACCTCCACCAAAAGCGAGTTTGGATCAGTGCTCGTGAGAATGAATGAAATATTTTCTGCCTCATCAGGATCAAGCGTAAACTGAGAAGCGGGCATAATTCCGGCAATATCATATCCTGAACCAGTCAACGTGGCCGTATAGATATCCCACTCCAAATTTCCCCAGATTTTTTCTCCATTGAGGTCGGTACCAGAACTTGAAGAAAATTTAATAGTATCCGTGCCAATCGTCTTACTCCCTGCCAAAGTAAAAGCCTGGCTGGCCACGGGACGACAGACCGTATCCATCGTTTTGAACGTGGCGCTACTTAAACGATCAATAGAAAATGTTTTCGAAGACAAGGTTTGAGCCGCCACACTGGCATGGGTGTACTGTGAAAGCGGAGTAGGATTTTCGGGATCGCCAATCGCGTACGTCTGTTCAGAAGAATATCCTTCTTTACTCACTCTAATTTCGTATCCTTGCGTACTCGTCGGTGCACCAATCAACTGCAGTACGCCACTGCCATTCGTAATATCAGTTAAATTGATTGAAGGAACCACGCTCGCATTTATAATCTGAACAGTGGCCGTGGCCACAGGAAGACCGCTCGCGTCAATGACCGTCACGAAAAGAGAACCATCACTAGCCGCGCTTTCCAAATTTTTCGGAGCGACCGTCGTGGTCATAATAAGCGGCACACTGCGCGCGCAACTCGTACAACGGATAGAAAGCTCAACCAACTTATAATCGCTGGGCGAGGTATCATTCGGCGTCCCGCCAAGGGTGCTGTCGAAGGAGTCGTCGATGTTCCGAACATACGTTTCAAGGGCAAAAGCCAGACCATTGGTAGAGGCGACCGCTTTCGTTGGCAACAAAACACCGCTCGGAATACCTCCTACTATTCCTACTTGATCGTATGGTAAGTTGCGAATGATTTCGATTTCATTTGCGGCAATGGTTGCTGCTTCAGTTCGAACACCCGAATTAGTCACCACATCAATAATAGAAACATAGGAAGCGTAAATAGCCCCGAACAGTAAGCTGATAAGACCGATCGCAATGATGACTTCGATCAGACTCAATCCTCTTCTCTTTTTTTGATACGTAAATATAATCTCTGCCATTTTACTGTGAAAGGCCTTGGCTAATGGTGTATATCGGCGTGATGATCGAAAGCGCCACGAAACCAACCACGATACCCATGACAAGCAGAATAAGCGGCTCAAGCAACACGGTGACATTTTTTAATGATGTCTCGACTTCTTCCGAATAGTAATTAGCTAAATAGGACAAGTTCTCTTCGAGATTTCCGGTATTCTCCCCTACCTCAACCATAGCCGAGAGAATGGGTGGAAATATTTTTTTCTTCTTCATGAGATACTCGGAGAAAGCGCTGCCTTTTTTAATTTCTTCAGCCGCTTCTTTCAAGGCCACCTCATATACTTTATTTTCAAAGGTGTTGCTGACAATAAGAATCGATTCGACAATTTTGATGCCGCTCCGTAAAAGGATGGCGAGAATGCGACTCATATTCGTAACGTTCACATAAATGGCGAGCGAAGAAATAACCGGAAGCATCAGTATAAAATGATCGAAGACCAACTTGACGGGCGGAAGGCGAAGAAGTGCTCGCCAAGCAACTACGATCATAATGACGAGTCCGATGACCAACCACCAGTAGCTACTAATGAATCCGAGAACGGCGATCAGTATGCGGGTAGCAAGCGGTAACTCAACATCAAAGTTAGTAAATGTAGGCAGGAGTTTTGGAAAAACAAAGAAGGCCAAGAAACCGCTCACGCCCATCGTCATCACGAAAAGAATGGCGGGATAGACCATGGCCGAGCGGACCTTGTTTCGCAGATCCTTGGACTTCTTCAGTTCTTCGGCGAGATAGAGCAGATTCGGCCCCAATGTTCCGCTCCGCTCACCAACCTCAACGACGCTGATAAAAAAGTCGCCGAAGATTCTGTGAAAACGGCGCAAACTGCCGGCCATCGTCTGGCCGTTATTCACATCTAAAATCAGCTGATCAATAATGATCTGAAATTTCTTGGTGGTCGTCTGACGACGCAAAATTTTCAAACTTTCAAAGAGCGGCAAACCGGCTTTAACCATAATCGCCAGATGTCGCGCGAAGTTGATCTTTTCCTGAATTGGAACACGCCCCCGAACGATCGGCGTGTGTCCGAGTTTCACCGGATCTTTTTTAAAAAGAATCATTTATCCTCCAAACTTTTTGTAATTTTTTAATACACGTAGCAAATAATTTTTCCCCCCAACCAGATTTCAAAAATTTCTCTCTTAAAGCGGCGTCGTGCTTATTTAAATACGACTCAATATAAATCAATTTAAAAGGACGTCTAGACTGGGTGGAAAAAACTTTTCCAGAATTATGCATAATAAGTCGTCGCTTTAAATTATTAGAACCCATCTTAAAAATAGGCACAGGGGTATTCCGTGATAGATTCGAGCGAGAACCATCCGACCCGAGACAGGAATACCCTATGGTATTTCAAGGAGGGTCGGGTGGGTTTATAGCCGAATCTAGCCGGAAGACTGCGTGATTCTATTTTTGAGATGGGTTCTAGTAATACCGACATATTTGTCTCTATCAATTGTACTTTCTCATACATAAACGTGCCACCACATATCTTTACAAAAAGTGAGGAGGACAAGCTACTCCTGCATGATATGGAGGAGTTCCTCGATGCTGATCATTCCCTCGTCCACCTTCTGGAGGCCATGATGAAACATCGTGAGCATGCCGTTTTTGATCGCCGCCTCCTTTATTTCGGTGGCAGTGGCCCGCTTAATGATGAGCGCCCGGATGGTTTCGTCAACTTCTAAAACTTCACGAATGGCGGTTCGACCGACATAGCCGGTTCCCTGGCAGGCCTCACAACCTTTCCCTTTGAAAAACTGACTCGGCACGATCGCATCTGGCGGCAAAATTTCTTTAACGCTTTTAATTTCGTCTTCGGTCATTTCCCGCGGAATACGGCACTTCTGACAAATCATCCGAACTAGACGTTGGCCGATTGCTACATTGATGGTCGAACCAATTAAAAATGGCGGAATCCCCATATCCATCAAACGCGGAAAGGTTGTCGCTGAATCGTTGGTATGAAGCGTGGAAAAAAGTAAGTGTCCGGTTAACGCGGCATTCACGGCAATGCGCGCTGTTTCTTCATCTCGAATTTCGCCGACCATAACAATATTCGGATCCTGACGTAAAACAGCGCGAAGACCATTCGCAAAAGTGAGTCCAACCTGGTTATTCACCTGAATCTGGCTGGCGCCCTCAAACGAATACTCGATCGGATCCTCAATCGTCACAATCGAAACCTCCGGCCGATTCACTTCGCGAAGCATGGTGTAAAGAGTCGAAGTTTTTCCCGATCCGGTCGGACCATTGGCCAGGATCATGCCGTAGGGTTTATTGATTGCCTTTTTTACTTTCACCAGATCTTCTTTTGCAAAACCAAGATTATCAAGATTAAAAGCATGCGTTGGAACCAAAACGCGCATAACCACATTTTCACCATGATAAGTCGGCACGATTGAAACACGCACATCGACACTTCCCACATCTTCAATACTTGATTTAAATCGTCCATCCTGTGCTTGGCTATGCTCATCAGTTCGTAATCCCGATAAGACTCGGACGCGAGTAATCAACTCTGATTGTAATTCTTTAGAAACCGCAATGTTTTCAAAGATATCCTGGAGCTGACCATCGATTCGAAAACGCACCCGCACCTTCGTTGTCCCTGGTTCGATGTGAATATCCGAGGCATGCGAGGTGTACGCGTACTCCACAAAGTAGTCGATCAGCTTGATAATCGAAATTTCCTCGAGCGGTTTCAATAACTGCTCTTCGACTGCTTTTTTAAGATCAGGAAGCTTCCTCATTTGAAAATATTTGAATTTATTATACCACAGGAAGAGTTAACACTTATATAATGGTAATCCACTTTCTCTCAATCTAATGGTAGGAAAATATTTATTTTTCTGGTAAAATATGGATATGGAAATATCTTCAGATCGAGCCCTAAAGATTTCTCTTACTATGAAACAAAAAAAGTTGGATAACTTCTTGGTTTGGAGAGAGAAAATGAAATCTGAAGGAAAAATTAAGAGCAATTACCCCCCGTTCCCTCATACCTCTGATCTAGCAGAGCTCATCGGTGTCGTTTTGGGAGATGGCCATATCGAAAAATTCCCTCGCACAGAACGCCTTATCATTGCCGCTAACTCAAATAACGAAGGTTTTGTAAAGAGATATGTTGAAATCATCGAAAAATTATTCCATAAAAAACCCTTGTGTACGAAAGTAAAAAAAGCTAATTGTATTCGAATAAGCATCTATGAAAAATTCATCAGCAAACGGCTAGGTATACCTACCGGCAATAGGAAAAACTTTCAATTTAAATCGCCCATCTGGATTTTGAAAAATAGAATTTTTCTTATCTCATTTCTGCGAGGTCTGTATGAAGCTGAAGGAAGTTTCTGTATTCACAAACCCACATCTACCTATAAACTTTTATTCAAGAATACAAACTCTTATCTCTTAGATAGCGCTTTTGAAGGACTTGAAATGCTTGGATTCCATCCACACCGAAGCACAAATCAAATACAACTATCTCGTAAAAAGGAGGTTTACGACTGCAAAGATTTGATTGAGTTCAGAAAATATGGTTAAAATGTAGTAATTGCCGGATCGTCTAATGGTAGGACACAGCTCTCTGAAAGCTGTTATCTTGGTTCGAATCCAAGTCCGGCAGCATCAGTCAGCGCAGTATCGTGGATGACCGCGACGCATAAGTTTTATCGAAGTATGGAACCATTTAAGAAAGTAACGACGGAGGTCAGAAAACATAATATAAGTTTATTGTGGTCTATTTCAGATCGCTGGTTTAGAATTTTGGAATTTTCACTCATTATGGGGATATTGAATTACTTTAAAGATCAAACGAGCAGTATTGTTATAGAGATCATCTACTGGATATCTTGGACCTTCATGTTTTGGCTGATTTTAGAAGTAATCGAATTTATTGCACAAACATTTTCTAAAAACAAAACCTTAAAAATACGGTGGTTGATATGGGCTGTTTCATTTAGTGCATTTTTCATGTTGTTTCTTACAATTACTTCCGCAGCAAATTTCATAACCGAAGGACAGTTTGGTATAAAGTAAAGCTCCGATCAAGACGGACCAATAATTCCAGCCTCGTCGCACAATTATATGTTGGGCGGCGGACTCGCAAACAAAAAGCACCCTCTCGAATAACGAAAGGGTGCTGTTATTCCACGGTCAATCCTAGAGAACTGTCTGAGGCTGATATTCTCCGAAAACTCTTCGGAACACATCGCTGATCTCGCCTAATGTCACATACGCGCGTACCGCATAGATGGTGGGTAGCATGAGGTTATTTCCTTCTCTCGCTGCCCTTTCAACCTCTGCGATCAATCTAATCGCTTCGGCTTGATTTCTTTCGGAACGCACTCTGGCTAATCCAGCCTTTTGCTTTTCTTCTATTGTGGGATCGATTTTTAGGGTGGTAAGGGGAGTGTCTTCTCTTCCCTTAAATGCGTTGACACCAACAACAATCGTTTCTCCGGCATCCACTGCTTTTTGGTGGTAATACGATGCCTCGGCAATCTCCCGTTGCTGGTAGCCTAGTTCAATCGCCCTAACCGCTCCGCCAAGCTGATCGATACGATCGATATATTCCTGGGCTTGGCTCTCGATAGAGTCGGTGAGCGACTCAACGAAGTACGAACCGCCAAGTGGGTCGACTGTATCAGCTACTCCGCTTTCATAAGCGATAATTTGCTGGGTGCGCAGAGCCAACTGTACCGACTCTTCGGTCGGCAAGGCTAGCGCTTCGTCCTTAGAACAGGTGTGGAGTGACTGTACTCCCCCCAGAACACACATCAAGGCTTGCAAAGTAACCCTTGCGACGTTGTTATCAGGTTGTTGAGCGGTTAAAGTACTGCCGCCAGTATTTACCTGCATGCGCAACATCATGGATTTCGGATTCTTCGCCCCGAAACGATCTTTCATGATTCTTGCCCACAGTCGTCGAGCAGCACGAAGTTTTGCTATCTCTTCGAAAAAGTTGCTGTGCACAGTGAAGAAGAACGATAGCTTCGGCGCAAATTGGTCGACCTCGAGGTCGGCTTTCAAGGCAGCGTCCACGTAGGCAATTCCGTGGGCTAGCGTAAATCCAAGTTCCTGGGTCGCAGTGGATCCCGCCTCACGCATGTGATAACCGGAAATCGAGATGGTGTTCCATCTTGGCACTTCCCGAGCACAGAATGAGAAGATATCGGTGATCAACCGCATTGCTCCCTGGGGCGGGTAGATGTAGGTACCACGAGCGACGTACTCTTTCAGGATGTCATTCTGGATAGTGCCCGCACAATTGGCCCATCTCACGCCTTGGCGTTCGGCAGCGACCAGATGCATGGCCAGGATGATAACGGCTGTAGCGTTGATGGTATAGGAAACTGTGACTTCGTTCAGTGGAATCCTTCGGTACAAGGTTTCCATATCGGCCACCGAACTCAGCGCTACACCAAGTCGTCCGACCTCTCCAGCAGCACGTGGGTGATCAGAGTCATAACCCATTTGCGTCGGAAGGTCCTGAGCCGAACTCAGCCCTTTTTGCCCATGATCAAGGAGAAACCTGAATCGTTCATTAGCTTCTTCGGCAGTACCAAATCCGGCATACTCTCGAAACGTCCAGATTCTTTCTCGATACATGCTGGGATGTACTCCACGCGTGAAGGGGTACTCACCAGGCAATCCCAGCTTGCTTGAGTGGTCCCAATAATGAAGATTGTCTGGTGTGTAAACCTCTTGTACCACGCAACCAGATGATGTCCGCCTCTCTTCATTTCCCATAGCTGTTCCCTCTATTTTTTTGTTCATGTGCTACCTCCTTTGTTGTTGAGCTGGTTAGATTCTACCAGGGCAAAGTCAAAATCTGAAATATATATAATCTTATACCACAAAAAGTGACACTACCCCACCCCATTCTCGTGTCACTTTTGTCACTTTTTGGCGAACAGAGGCGCTCGAGACCCGTCGAGATGATAAGATAAAACTACTTGAAATTGCCTTACAGAGCTTGACCGCTCACGGTTCTAGCTCGAGACGGCCAGCACGAGTCAGCGCAATATCGAGGCAGACTAGAGAGCCTCGTCGAGCTGCGGACCCGATCTCCGTCCCTTAATCGTCATACCGGCTGCTTGCCCGGCCGAAGCTTTCTTGTCCGCCATAGCTTTCTTTGACCTTCCGAAGCCTTGTGTGTAGGAGGTAGCGTCGGCGGGAGCGAAGGAGGGAGCGCCGTATTCAGAGAAGAAAAACACCAATTCGATTGGTGTTTTTCTTCGTGCGTCATCTAGGCCTTGCAAATATCTGGTCGCCAACGCGGGAGATTTTTTGCCGACCATTCGGTTGCCCCGCCTTTGATACTGTAGGCAGTAACCCCTTTTTTGCGGAACATACTTGCGATCATTCTCGTCCTTACGCCCATAGGACACAACAGAAACACTTTCTGTTTCTTCCACTTACGAACAAGCTGGGGCATATTCTCGCTGATTTTATAAGAGTCCATCCGTTCGGATACGGGAAGGTGGAAATGGACAAACTCGCCGTAACTTCTTATATCAATGAGGATGACTTCTGGATTCTTCGATATCCTCTCCCCTTCTTGAAGTTTCTGCCACATTTCCTTTTGTGAAATCCCATAAATCAATTCATACGCCTTCTCTGGTTCTATATCAAAACCTTCAGATTCTTTATCTGGAGTAATTGATTTCTTTACTCGCTTACCATCGGGTTTGTTGATGAGTAAGTTTTCATTCTCGATTTTCGGGAAATGAGAAGCATCCAAATACTCGAAGTACTCCTCAAGATACGGTAGTGGACTGTCGGGACAGATAAAAACCGCCATAACCTCTCCTTCCTCATTGTGGAGAGACTCTAAATCACCGCTCGCTTGTTGTTTGCTCAAAAACCTTAGCAACCCTTCAAAAGCAAAACCTGAGCTTGGCCCAACTACCAAACCTGCCCGGCAAAGTTCCAGGCTTTTTACAAAAGATTCCTTCGTCCCAACCTCCTCGATATGATCCGTGACTGACTTCCAATCAAAAGCTATCTCATGGAGTAAGTTGGGCGTTCGCACGCCAGGCACAGAATTATTTGGCAAACGGGCGACACCAACACTCACAATCTTTGAGTTCTGTTTCTTGAGATATCCTCCCGCTCCCACCATTGTTCCCGTTGTACCAAGCCCTCCACAGAACACAGTGACCTTGCCCTCTGTCTGCTCCCATATTTGGTGGCCAGTCCACTTCTCGTGTGCTCGGGGGTTAGCTTCGTTCTCATACTGGCCAGGATTGAACCATCCTTTATGGAGTCCAATTCGTTTGGCTTGATAGATGCCGCTATTTTTATCAGCCGGGTCAGGACATATAGGTTCCTCGTTCACCATTATTTCTGTCCCGAATAATCTGAGGAGCTGAAGCTTGCCCCAGGTAACCTCGTGAGAAACGATAGCTTTTGTTTTAGGAATACCAAACAACCTTCCTATCGTCGCCAGCGAAAACACAGTATTTCCCGAAGAATTTTCTATAAGTGCTTTCACGCCCTTCAACTTACCCTTCTCTTCTGCTTCAAGAAGCATGTTGAATGCCGGCAAAGACTTCACGTTCATCAGGGGCACCATATTCATAAGCTTGGCAAAAATACGCACCTTATCTTTAGTGAAGGGATTCAGATGTGCCGGAATTTCTACAAGCGGAATGTAGGGATTATTGTCTGGATTCAGGAAGTCTTTAATCGCTGTAGCTCCAGAGAAAACATTACGATGTGTCTCGATCATACTCTTCAATAAACTTCCGTAGGTTAAATAAAGGGTCAATCTGGTTGGTAAGATCGCCAAAGCGTTCAGTGATGGATGCTTGACCAACATACTTGCGATGTAACTCAAAAAGATTCTCCAATCTTTTTTGGCAGTCCGGCATGATCGAGAAAAGCTTCTTTGCGATGGTTTGAAGAAGTTCTCTGTTCTCTGTCTCAAGTTTTTCTACCTCCAACGAGCCTCCTTCCCGATCCTTATCACGCAGATACTGGGATTCTCTTAAAATACCGAGAAGCTTTTCTGGTGGAATATGCTTTCGTAAAAATTCTTCATCATCCTCTGATCTCACTTTATTACCGATGACAAAAAGAGCGTCGTGCACTCCAGCTCCTTGAGACAACTCTTTATACTGCTTGAATACTTCCAGGCCACGTTTTGTTGGCTCAACGACAAGAACAAGAAGATCGAACTGGGCATGCAGGGTGTTGGCAAACGCATCTACACCTGCCACCATATCAACCACGGCCACACCCTTCGTATCGATGAGATGAGAAAGAACGTTTTCCAGAATGGCAAGATTGTTATGGTAACAACCAGCCCCGATTTCTTCGGTGTCGTAAGTGCCAACTGTGAGAAAACTAATATTTCTGTTCCGCAATCCGAACTCAACAACAACAGGATCTTGAGAGTTGTGGATAGCTACGAAGTTTGATCCAGGCGTTGGCGGCGTCGTCTTCCGGAAATGAATTAACTCTTTTATGCGATCATTCTTTCCCTGAAGATGCGTTTTTATAGTTTTCGTAGCCGCGGGGTGAGAGATATGCTTTTCCGGAGGTAGTTCCGGAAATCCCAAAAGCGGCCCTAAATGCATATTAAGGTCACCATCAATCGCTAAGACAGGATATTTTCTACTGATATATTGAGCAAAGAGTGCGGATAAGGTTGTTTTTCCTGATCCCCCCTTACCCACAAAGGCAATTCTCATAGTATTTATAAATGCTACTTATTTGCGTTAAGTATCGGTTCTTTGGTTTCTGAGGTCAAATTATTTGCAAATAAGTCGCATTTAGGTATAATGGAGATCATGAATAAGACCACGGATACTTTCCAACGATTACTTAGAAAAAGCGGCTACAAGGCTACCACTCCCCGCCTGGCAGTCTTAAACATTCTTCAAAAAGAGAAGAACCCTCTGAGCGCACAGGACATTATTGATATCTTGAAAAACGAGATGGACAAGGCAACAGTTTATCGAATTTTAAAAGCGCTCAAAGAAAAGGGTCTGATCCGACAGGTTGATCTGCGACACAATCACGCGCACTACGAGATCACAAGCGACACTGAACACCATCATCTGGTATGCACAGAATGCGGACGAGTGGAAGATGTTCATGATTGTGGCGTAGAAGATACACATACTCTGATTCTTCGTCACTCCAAACACTTTTCCGAGATCAAACAACACGCACTTGAATTCTACGGCATCTGTAAGTCGTGTTCTAAAAAACGATGAACATGACGAAGCGATCTCGGTGTTTCATTTTCTCTTCAGTCGGAATAATTATTCTGGCATTGATTTTCATTGGACTCCGACCTGACTCTTTGCAGTTTCTTCTTGCCAAAACATTTCCTTCCGATAAAGTCCTGTTGGCTAAGGTAGTCTCTGTGCATGAAGAAAGACAGGACATTAATGGCGAACCATCTTTCTGGGATACTATCGTGATCGAATTCTTAACTGGCTCAGTTCGCGGTGAGAAAACGGATATCCATAACCGCCTTTCTGCAACTGCTGACCCGAAACAAAAAATCAAAGTCGGCGAAACAATTATTGTTGCTGAAAGTACCGACTTCCAAGGTGATCGATATTATATGGCAGATCGATATCGACTCCCTACGTTAGTTTTTCTTGGTTTGATATTTGTCTTAGCAATTGTAGTAATCGGAGGGATCCGCGGACTCACTTCTCTTCTAGGACTAGCGGCAAGTTTAGCAGTGTTACTTCTTTTTATAATCCCGAGGATTCTCTCTGGTAATGATCCGTTAGTAATTAGTTTTATTGGCGCAGTAGTGATTGCGGTTGTTTCCTTATATCTAGCTCATGGTTTCAGTAAAAGAACTACTGTGGCATTAGCGGGAACTCTCATTACGCTGGTAATTGCGATTATTCTGACTGTCATCTTCACTTCAGCGACCAACTTACTCGGTATTGCTACCGAGGAGAGTTTTCTTTTAAAGCTCAACGTAGGAAACATCAGTCTCCGTGGGCTACTTCTAGCTGGCATAATTATTGGCATGCTTGGTGTTCTAGACGATGTAACCATTGGCCAGGCGGCAACAGTGCAGGAGATCAAAGAAGCGAATCCAACCCTTGGACTCCAAGAGCTCTATCGCCGAGGAATAACGGTCGGTAAGGAACATATTGCCTCACTAGTGAATACGCTGGTCTTGGCCTATGCGGGAACCGCCCTCCCCCTACTTCTTCTTTTGGTTGTGCAGGGTGATAACGTCCCATTTTGGTTGGCAATAAATGGTGAACCGATTGCAGAAGAAATTGTCCGTACTCTCGTAGGAAGTTTGGCCCTGGTGTTCGCCGTACCGATCACCACCCTCATAGCAGCGTATTACTACGGGAAGGCGAGACACTCCTAGGTGCCACGAAACTGTCTCATTTGTCTCATTTACCCTAGACCGAGATGGGTCCATTACTCCCCTATTTCGACTCTCAGAAAACCCTTATACTGATTGAAAGTTCCTAGTACTAGACCGAGGTACACAGCCAACTCGTGATAGGTTATCCCGCTCAAAGAGCGTAGATCATTTAGCTGGAATCATCTGTTTCGTGTATCCCAATTCAATGAGCCTTTCATAGGCCTCCCAAACATCGGTTGGAACTTCTTGAGGAATTTGAAATCCTTTTTCAGCATAAAGTTTTATCCTCTGAAGGTCACCGACCATGATGTTAATCACATCTTCCCTGGAACGAAGATGATCGGGATACTCCTCAAAAGGTATCGGCGGCGAGGTAACGATCACTTCTTTTTCGGGCCAGTTCCTTTTGAAAGTGGCGTACGCTCGCCGTTCCATATATGGTTTCTGGACAACGATGAACTTTCTAGGATCAATTCCTTTTTCTTCTATAAGCTTCTTAGTGAAAAGAATATTAGCCTGTGTATTAGTGGATTTATTCTCAATGATGATCTTATTTTGAGGAACTCCCATACTCATAGCAATTTCTGCAAATCTATCCCCTTCAGGCTTATCCCATAATCCTTTGGTTAGCCTTCCTAATCCACCGGAAAATATGATGAGTGACGCCCAACCTTCAAGAAATAATTTACTTGCATACTGAGCAACTCGCTCATCGTGGCTACCCAGAACCAAAATACAGTCTGCCTTTTCGAGCTTCTGATTCATATGATGGTAATCCCAAATCTTTTCGGCCAGGATTTCAGCTTCTGTCATAGTTAACATTATAGCGATTTGTCGTACAACAGCCCTTGTGGGACGGAAAATAAGCGAATTCCCGAAGTTAGTTTTCTCTGCTCGGAACGAACAGAAAGAAAATGACAATCCAGACAGTACAAGCTGCCATGAACTGCATGGTTCGGTCCCAATCCCACCCAAAGAAGAAAAAGGTGATGAGGAGAAATCCAAGCAAAAACACAACCATCTTCCCAAATTTATTTTTCAGTATAGTTTGCAACATATTTCTATAACCCTACAACACTGTTGATCTGCGTTCTTGTTTTGATACCAACATAGCCATTCGCCGGAACAATACCGTTGTCGACCTGGAATTGGACTACGGCTTTTTTTGTGAGCGGGCCAAAGTAACCTGAAAAAATTGCTTCTGGATAATAGCCTTCTTTCACGAGCCATCTCTGCAAAACTGCGACATCATCTCCCTGTACTCCGAGCGAGAGATCTCGAGAAAACGCAGGATCGTTCTCGGACAAATATCGTAAAGCAGAGTAGGATTCCAACTTTGTACGCGTGGGCCCATCAACCACACCCGTAACTCGAAGCTTATGTATTTCCTGGAATCGAATAAGCGCAGACTGAGTTAATGATCCAAAGTATCCGGTAACCAATCCTTGAGGATACAATTTTTCTTCGGTGGCCAGCAAAACTTGCAGATGCACCACATCACGTCCCGTTGCGCCAATGCCGAAGTTCTTCTCAAATACAAAGTACGGTGTTTTTGCTGCAGAGACGGGAGTAGCTTCAAGCTCTGTTTGGTCTTCGCTTACTGTTGGCGTAGCGGCGAGAAGGATTCCTTTTGAGGCGCCTCGGAACTGACTGACGTGGTAAATACCATAGTGATAGGTGTGGTTATTTATCAGACCGGTGTCGGTGAAAGATTTGGCCGTACCTTCGTACACAATTTTCCCATCCCAGGCATTTCTGGGACTGACCGCATTCCGACGTACTACACGGATACGATCGTTCGGAGATTTTTTATCGAACACGAAGAGAACCTGGCTTTCCAAAGCATCAGCCTTAATCAGCTGCGGCTTTGGAAGCGAGGTTGGCGGTCGTACTCCCCCAATCAGAACTGGCGGTGGCGGAGTGATGTCGGGCGGATCGGGTAAGAGAACAGTGTTATTTTCCTCAAAAGAACTTCCTTCGATTCCAGAAAAAGAATCTGTCCGGAATGTCCGGTCTTTAGAAATTGTGGTATTCCCTGCCTCGTCAGTAACCGTTGCTTGATAATGATACGCGGTGTCGGACGAAAGTCCTTGGACCTCATGGACATGATCGATCAGCCGCACACTATGTTTCCCCGCCGATGACACGTAAGCTGTCGAAGTTCCGTAGTGGAGATCTCCCTCAGTGGGCACATTGGTAGTCCAGATAATTCTCGCCGTCGAGGTGCCAATCTGACTGACCTGAACATTTGATATGTGAGGTTGTACAGCCACTGTCGCTCTCGGCAGGGTGGTGAATTCTAAGTTATCTATCGCCGCGTTTTGACCATCGGCGGCTTCCGAACGAATACCGTATCTATAACTCGTTTCTGGACGAAGACCGATAAGTACCACGCTGTGGTTCAAAGAGAGATTAGTTCCCTTAATCGTTGACGATCCATATGAACTCGTGAAACCGTAGAGCACTTGTCGGGTGGCTGGTTCAGATGTGGTCCACGTAATCTTCACGGTCGAAGTGCTAACCGATACAACCAGTGGATCCGTGGCAAAAAGTGGCGTTGCAGTTTCTGATGTACTGACTGACTCTGTTGTCGTGGCCGTAGGTGTCGTAGTAGTACTCACAGTCGTCGTGACACTATTTTCTACCGATTCTGTTATTTCCGAGGTGGAAGTTGGAGTAGTCTGAGTGCTCGTCGCGGTAGTGGTAGTAGCGGTAGTTGTAGGCTGAGAAACTGTTAAAGCCTTGGTCCGAAAGGTGTTATCGAAAGAATGGGCCACGTTTCCAGACTCGTCTTCAGCTATCACGCGATAGTGATACACCGTATCTGGGAAAAGCCCGGTAATATTCATCTGGTGATCAAGAGAAAACTCTTCGCCTGCCGTCACAAAACTTCCGTAATTTTCTGTTTTGCCATACTCAACCCTGACCTCTGAAAGTTCATCGGTGATTACAGTAATCGTAGCAGTAGTCGTCGCTACTCCAATAACACCGACTTCCGTAATCAAAGGCGGTTCATTATCAGTGGGCGTTGGTTCTGCGGCGGTTTTCATCAGATGATCCGACGAATACGAAATATTTCCGGCCGCATCCTTAGCTACCACGCGATAGTGGTAGGTCGTGTCCGGAGTCAGTCCGGCGATAATCGCCGTGCCCTCGAGCGAAGCAGTGACACTCTCGGAAGTTTGTAGGCCATAACTTGAACTCAAACCATACTCAACGTAGCTTGTCGCCACTTCATCCATCGTCCAGACAACGGTCAGCTCGTCAGGCAAAACAGAAACGGCTTGAACCGAAGTAAATGTCGGACCAGTTGTATTCTGCTCTTGCTCCGGTATGTTTTCCGTGGGCGACGAAGTATCGAGTTGCGCAAAGACAGATACTCCTTGTCCCAAAATCAAAACGGCGGCAGTAAAAACAGCGACCCACTTTTGATTTGTAAGGTTCACAACTTTTTGGGTTTACGATAGAGCTTGTGGAACCCCATGGCTAAAAAGACAACCAAACTGCCAATCAGAATCCCGAGAACGTTCAGCAGGAAGATCAGGAAAGTTCTCTGCGCGGGAAAACTCGTCGGATCAACAATCCCAATACCGGTCGCGACCAAAGGCGGCATGAGTGAGACCGCAATTCCGATGCCCGTTAGAGAACTGCCTACTTTTGAACGAACCAGACCATAGGCCGCAACGAATCCGGCAATAAGCGCAATCGCTGTCGCCAGATAAAGATCGGAACCAAAGGACACAAATATTGGATCGACGCGAACATGTCCGAAGTAAAATGTGAGACCGCCGGCCAGGAGAATCGCGAGGCCGAGAGAAACCACGAGCATACCAGTAGTCCGGAGCATCAAACGTCCGTCTCCGCCGACAATACCGAGACTCAAGCCTAAAATAGGATAGGCCAGTGGCGCCACGATCATGCTGGCGATCAGGACAGCGATACTGTCGAGAAAAATACCGCACACCGCGAGAAGTATCGCGCCGGTGACAAGAAGATAAAAATCTCGATCGGGAACTGTTTTATCAAGGAGTTCGGCTATGGCTTGTTTTTTATCTGCCTCTCGGAAGGGACGAGAAGAGTACCAGAGCCGATCTTTGGAGATCATTTAGGAAGTATACCACTATTCATTATTTAATAGCGGTTTGGATGAAAAAACTGTCTCATTTGTTTCATCCCCTATTCTGACACTCAAGAAACCCTTACTGTGTCCGTCCGACTTGTCTGCCACAGCCTCTGCCTGTGCGTGTTCGCACGCAGACAGGTCAGCGACGGCAGAAGCTTGCTACAATGGAAGCGAAAGAGGATACTGATTGAAAGTTCTCGGTATTAGACTTAGGAGCACAACCGAGTTGAATTGAGTTCTGGCGCCGGGAATACATTAAAATTAGACAAATGAAGCTAAAAAGGAAATTGGTTAAAATTCTAGAAGACCGCAGTGTAACAAAGGCAACCGATATTTCGAGCCAGGGTTTTATCAACTACATCATCAATGATTATAAATGGCTTCGTATTAATCATTTCGGATTTAACAAAAGTAAATATTCCAGAAAGATTAATCATATTATTGAGGATTGTATAGAGGGTAAGTATATCTGTGAAAACGATGATTCAAACGTTAGTGTTATTAGAAGAGGAAGAGACCTCATAAAGTGGACGGGTTTTGCTGAGGATTATCTTAGAAGCAGAGCAAGATTGCATCGTGCATTATTGCAAGTATTGTCTGGTGCTGTAGGAGGTTCAGTTGTAACTTGGCTATTAATCAGATAGCGAGGTAAACCCATGACTTATAAAACACTTTCAAAAATCTGCCTCGCAATATCTGGCTCATCAATCGTGTACATGTTTTTGATTATTTACGAAGGCACCAACTTTGGTTGGACGGTGTTCTTTGTGTTTTTGGTATTCGCAATTTTATTTCACACTCTGGACGAGAAAGAGAAGGAGGTAGGGATACTTCGTTCGTCGAAAGAAAGAAAACAAACAAAAGAGTAGAGATAAGAAATCGACGCGCCCGAGGAGGGTCAAAATATTAATTTAAAATACACCTATGCGGTACATCTGGCTCATATTCACAATTATATTTATTGCTTTGGCAAGGTACCACTTTCGTCAATCGAGGTTTAAAATAGAAAATATAGAAAGTAAAGCCAATATTAAAACTATAAATGGTACTAATCTCGGGATTGCTGAATTTATCTCTGAGTTTAATGGTTATATTGACAAACAAAATAGAAGTAATAAAGAAATAAATATTGTACAAAGTGTGGGGTACCTGGTAGCAGCAGCGACTGCACTATTCTCTTTCTTTCTAAGTTAACACTACCTGGGACCCGTCGTTATTGGACTCACCCCGCAAGGTTCTAGCTCGAAACGATCAGCCAGATAAAAAACAGAGAGACGAAAGAACGCCACGATGTTAAACAAGAATACCTCGACCAAGCGCGCGCAGAAATGGAAACTCCTCAATCAGATGAAAAAGTTTTTGTGTTTACGCCAGAAACCGATCTTACGGAGTGGTTGCGTAGATTGGACTAAACTATACGCAAAGCTTCAGAGAAATCCTTCACCATAACTTTATCTGCTTCTTGATACTCTAAAAATACACACCGTGATAGAATCACCATTATGCGTAAAATTATCAGCACAACGTTTGTAACTTTGGATGGCGTCATGCAGGCACCCGGCGGACCAGAAGAAGACAAAACGAATGGTTTCAAATATGGCGGCTGGCAAGTGGCCGTGCCCATGGACAAGATGATGGAATCTACTCTCTCGGCGATAATGAACGCCCCATTCGAACTGCTTCTCGGTAAGACCACGTACAATATATTTGCCTCCTACTGGCCCCATGCGAAGATAGACAACGAAGTGGCGGTGCCGTTTAATGCCACGAAAAAATATGTGGTGTCCCACACCTCCTTCGAGCCTTCATGGAACAATTCGGTCTGCGTGACCGGCGATGTCCCAGCACAACTCCAAAAACTCAAGGAAGAGAACGGTCCAAATTTGTGGGTTTGGGGTAGCGGAAATCTTATTCAAACATTACTCAAGGATCATTTGATCGATCGCATGCAACTCTGGATCTATCCTTTAACCATCGGCAGCGGCCCTGGCCGGGCAGGCAAAAAACTTTTCGAGGAGGGAACGGGGCCTGAGAAGTTCAAACTTGCCGAGTCCAAGATCTCTACGACCGGCGTGATCCTCGCAACCTACGAGCCTGTGGGCGGATTCAAGACCGGCACAATTGGTGAATAGACTTATGCTCCAATTTTTTTGCCCAAAATGAAGTTATTCAAGTGATAAGTAAATACTTTCTCCACAGCGAATCCTGTATTCTCAAGGAGTTGCTTCAACTCCCCCTGATCGTAAATGTGCTTATGAACTTCAAATATCCTGCCCAGATACCTAAAAATAAGCCTTTGTAAAAAAGTATCGGCCCCGGGATCAACCAGAAGGAGCCTCCCTTCCTCTTTTAGTTTTTGAGCTAGCACAAGAAGTACTTCCTGCGGCTCCCAAAAATGGTGGAAGGCTTCAGACGAAATAATAAGATCGAAACTGTCCTCATCGAAAGGCACCTCCTCTGCATTACTCACCACGAAAGAAATATTCCGTAAATCTCCAATTTTATTTTTGGCCTCTGTAATCATTTGACGAGAGCCGTCTACTCCCCAGAAAGTGCTCTCCGGATATCGCCGGGCCAAACGCAGCACGACCTCTCCGGTACCGCAGGCTACGTCCAGTACGCGCATTTTCGGTTGGACTAATTTCTCTTCCTGAATAGTCTCCACAATCTTCTGGTAGAGAGATTCGAAATAAAATCGAGAAATATGGGAGTCGTACCTACTCGCCATCCGATCAAAGAAATGGGTAGTGCGATTTTCAAATTTTGTTTTCTGGTCAGTCATGTTTTACCAGTTTTTACAACACTCGATCATCTTTTTACCAACATTTTGCCATTTTTGGTTCTCATATAAAATAAAAATGACGATAAAGACTGCCCAGACACCAAGTAAAAACAAGATCTCGTTTAAGTTGCCCTGCGGTAATCCAGTAATCAGCTGATAGGCTATCCAGAAAAAAGAAATAAGGGCCGGAAATTTGAAGATCTGATACGTCGTTGAAGTCTTGGAAAAAAAATAGTACATTCCGCCAACCGCACTGCCACCCAGAAGAATTCCGATCAAGACTGGATCGCCAGCACCATAAACCCAGTGGTTGTAAAGCAAAACTAGCCAGGTCGCGCTTACCGAAACGCACAGAGCGCAAATTTTTTTGCTGCCAAACTCTCGTCCTAAAATAGCAAGGATGAAAAAACTAAGAAGTAGGGAGAGGGGAAAGAACATCATAGTAGGATTTCTACGATTGCCGAAGCTAGAAGAAGTAAAACAAAAGTGAGGGTAATGCCTTGGTATGGCAATAACTTTCCTCTCGCTTTTGTAATGAGGCGACTGATCGGTGGTACAACAAGAATAATACTGGCTCCGATAACTACTCCAACCAAGTAAAGATCAATAGTGTAAGTGTTATGAAATAACGTCCCATAGTCCCCCCACCAACTTATATAGAACGGATCGTAGTCTCGGATAAGCGGCATAATGGGAATGACTGTACCGAGGAAAACGAGAATGGGAATGATAGAATATTGCCACGGAATGTACTGTTTCTTCGGTAACCCTCCGAGCCACAGTCCCAAGGCTAGAGCAAATGCTCCAATCATGATTCCGACGACCACGGAAGAAATTCCTAAGGACACCGCAAGGACAGCAAGGACTCCTGCCCCAGCCGTACACAAAGGACAGTGGGCTAAGGCAAGCTGCGGGAAAAATAGAAATGGCGCAGGTAGCCAAAGAAATTTCTTCATAGGTCAATACTTCATAAATTCACTGACCGAACCGTCCTTTCCTAAAGCGAAAATAGTCCAAGGTTCCGTTTTTGGTCCAGGCATCCCTGGCGAACCAGAAGGCATGCCAGGAAGCGCAATGCCCTTAATATCCGGTTTTTCGGAGATCAATTTACTTATCACCGCGAGCGGGATATGGCCCTCAACAACATACCCGTTGATGATTGAGGTGTGACAGCTTTGTAGATTTGCCGGGATGCCATACTGGTTTTTGATTGGAGCGAGGTCGGGAACATCATTCGTTTCGACAACGAGACCCTCATGCTCTAAGTATTGAGCATACACATGACAACAGCCGCAGGTAGGGGTTTTATAAACTGTGGCTTGAAGCGCCAATCCCATACTGGTCTTTGCAGTATCTGGTTTATTAGTGAAGTTGCCAAGAACAACCAAACCACCGATAAAAATGATCCCTCCCAGAAGCAGAATCCAATGTGTAGAGTATTTTTTCATTGGCCCGTTATTTTGACCAAGTTGCATACCAACTCCGCATCATATCGATTTCCCCGGATTGTGAGATGATAATCTGATCCGCCAATTCTTTCATTTCTTTTCGATTACTAGTTGCCGCTAACATCCGCGCCATCATAATTGCCATCTCGTGATGAGGAATCATCTGATTGATAAACTCAAGATCAAAATCTTTGGCATTTTCTAATGTCGTGGAATTTCCCACAAAACCCGTCATCGGCATCATCATGCCGCCGTGTCCCATCATGGACGATGAGTAATTTGGCACATCGCTACCAAACCAGTCTTCGTACCAACTCTTCATGTTATTAATTTCTCTGGTTTGGGCTTCGATAATCCCATTAGCCAGAGAAAGAATCTCTGGTCGTTTTGATTTTTCCAAAGCCAGTTTGGCCATAGTAATTGCGCCCTCATGATGCGGAATCATCTGCTCGATAAAATGCTGATCGATATTTCCCATCATCGAAGTGTTTGATCCCCGATAGAAACCACTCATCATTCCACCCATCCCCCAGCCGCCGAAGAACATAGGGGCGATGAGCACGCCAAGAAGAATCCCTCCTAATCCAAAAATAATGTTTTCTTTCCCCATGTTTTTGTTGATTATTTTTACAAAGTTTTTTGCCGTAAAAGTACTGCATTCAAGGCCACAATTATTGTCGAAAGCGACATCAAAGCTGCTGCTAATGCTGGTTCAAGAAATACTCCCCACGAGGCAAGCACGCCCGCTGCTAAAGGAATCGCTATCACGTTATACCCGGTAGCCCAAAAAAGATTTTGGACCATTTTCTGATAGGTCAGTTTGGAAAGCCGCACAATCTTCACAATATCTCGCGGATCATTCTTGACAAGAATAATCCCGGCCGACTCAATCGCTACATTTGTTCCGGCGCCCACTGCCACTCCCAAGTCTGCTTGCGTGAGGGCCGGCGCATCGTTGATTCCATCTCCCACCATGGCGACCTTTCTGCCTTGCCCTTGAAGCAGTTTCACTTTTTCCGATTTATCTTTCGGCATCACTCGCGCGAAGTAATCATCCAGGTCAAGCTCTTTGGCTACCCACTGCGCCACATCTTCGGCATCTCCTGTTATCATCATCACCTTCATTCCGAGATTTTTGAGACTCCGAACTGCTTCTCGGGATTCTTCGCGAATAACATCAGCGAGCGCAATAGCGCCAATCAGCGTGTTGTTTCGCATGACGTACACAGTCGTCTTTCCTTCCGAGGAAAGCGCGGAGGCAATTTTTTTAAACTCCCCCTTAATTTCAATCTTTCTATCCGAGAGCAGCGACTCACTGCCAACTACCACTTCATCGCCATCAATTTTGGCTGACGAACCTTGCCCGGCTAGACGAGTAAATTCCTGAATGTTTGGCAAGGTAATATTTTTCTTTCTGGCTTCTTGTACAATTGCTCTAGCTATTGGGTGTTCAGACTGGCTATCCACCGCAGCGGCCAACAGAAGAACTTCGTTTTCCGTTTTCTCCTCCGCGGGGATAACCTTCGAAACTCCGAACTCTCCCTTGGTCAGCGTCCCGGTTTTATCAAACAAGACGATGTCGATAGCGCGGGCGGCTTCTAAAGCTAGGCGTTGCTTCACCAAGAATCCATTCTGGGCCGCTTTCGTGGTCGAGATAGAAGCCACAAGAGGAATCGCTAGACCTAACGCGTGGGGACAGGCAATCACGAGAACGGCTACCATCCGTTCGACAGCAAAAGAAGGATCGGCCAAGAAGATCCAGGCAATCAGAGTTCCGAAACCCGCCACGATGGCAATGACGGTGAGATAGTACGCCGCTCTGTCAGAAAGAATTTGGAGACGCGACTTCGAAGCCTGGGCCTCGGCGACAAGACGCATCACTCCCGCGAGGAAGGTGTGCTCCCCCACTTTGTCGATGGTAATGGTTAATGACCCGTCGCCGTTTATAGTGCCCGCGATAACGACATCTCCTTTGTGTTTAGAGACGGGCTTCGATTCTCCCGTAGCAATTGCTTCATCAACTTCAGAGTCGCCTTCTGTTATTACTCCATCAGCAGGAATCTTACTTCCTGGTCGTACCAAAACGAGATCTCCTTCCTGTAATTCCTCAAGGGGAATGACCACCGTCTTTGCATCGCCAGCCTCGCCGAGTCTAGGCGGGCGGATAACTTCTGCTTGATCAGGCAATAGCTTGGAGAGTTCCTTTAAAGCGCCTTGCGCGCCAGAAACAGCCCGCATCTCGATCCAGTGCCCGAGAAGCATAATCGTAATCAACGTTGCGAGCTCCCAAAAAAGTGTATGCGGCTCACCTCTCAAGAAAACATAAAGGCTGTACACATAAGCAACCGAGATGGCCAGCGAGATCAACGTCATCATCCCGGGCAACTTCGCGTTTATTTCTTTACGAGCGCTTTCGATGAATATCCAACCTCCGTAAAAGAAAATGATCGAGGAAAGTATGGGTACGAGAAATTGCCAACCGGGAAATTGAGGCGGCTGCCAATTGAAGAGTATTTGGACGATATCCGAATAAAGAACTATTGGGATCGTCAAAACCAGAGATACAAAAAACTTTTTCTTAAAGGCCTCAATATGATGGCCGGCATGCTTATTGAAATTATGAAGATTATGTTGCATAGAACCCAAAGATTATTTTTTCTTTGACCGTTTATATACTTTCATAATTTCCTTCATGGCCTGATCCTCTTTCCCACTCTTCATCTGCTCCACCACATGCGTAGTCAGGTGATTTTCTAAAAGGAGATCCTCAACACTCGATAAGGCCTCTTTAATAGCCGATGACTGGGTAATAATATCAATACAGTATTTTTCCTCATCAACCATCCGCTCTAAACCTCGCACCTGTCCCTCAATGCGGTGCAACCGAGAAGCCAGCTTGTTTTTTACATCCTTTCTCATGTGTTCACTATACCCCCCGTGGGTATAATGTCAAGGTCATCGAGGAGGCGGTACGATTTGTCAGTACTTTGAGACAACGGTATCTTTAGTCCATGCTCCTCCCCTCTTTTAAGGTCTACGTGGCCGATTCGAAGATAGAAAACGGCAAGCGCGGTGTTTTTTCACTCGAGGAAATCGAGAAAGGTGAAATTATCGAACGCTGTCCGATTATTGAAATTGATGGAAAAGAAATCTGGCTCGGCTTTGGATTACTGTATCAACACTCCGATCAAGCTAATGCAACGTATGAAAATTTTCCCAAGGATAACCTCATCAAGTTCGTAGCCACTAAAAATATCGGCAAGAACGAAGAAATTACCGTGAAATAGTGAGCAAGGTGCTACAATAAGGTAAAGGTTACATTTTTATTAATTTATTCATTATTACCGCCATGGATATAACCATACAGCTCGCAGGGATTTGGGGGCCGGTTCTTTTAGCAGTTGGGATCGGTTTTTTTGTCAGCACTAAGTATTACGCAAAAATTTATCGGGATCTCGAGAAAGAATCATTAGCTGTCTTGATTTTTGGCGTAGCTGGCATGTCCGCCGGAATTGCTCATGTCAGTATTCATAATGTTTGGGAAACGGCACCCCAAATCGTAATCAGTCTTCTCGGCTGGGGCCTTCTCGTCAAAAGCACGATATTCACCGTAGCTCCTGGTTTGGTTGATATGGGAGGAGATTGGGCAATTCACTCCAAGCTCATTCCGACTGTCGGCGGAGCACTGATCATTTTAGGCGCCTATCTTTCCTGGATCGGGTATTTTGCGTAGAACTGAAAATATAAAAAAGACACTGCAGGTCATGCGGTGTCTAAAATTTCCTGTCCCTTCTCGTCGAGTAACCGATAAATATACGAGTCGTTGTCATCCGGATCGTATGCCGTCGTGCAACCAGCCACCAACACTGTTCCCGGGGCGAAACAGTTGGCATGAGCGATGTACGGCGGAACAACGATACGAAAACCTTGTCCCAGATCCCTGAACACCTCTCGCTCCCCTGTTCGTATGTCTTTGAGCACGAGGACTGTCATGCACCCCGTAACCACAAAGAAATATTCTGTAAGTCGGAGATGGAAGTGATTACCACCTGACGTCTCTGACGGATAGAACTCGAAGGCTTGGAGTCGTTCGAGATGAATACCGTTCACCGGCTCCCAAATTAATCGCCTCTTGTTCCGACTGGTTGGCTCGATTCGCGTCACCAACTCGCGTAATCTCATAAGATCTCCTCTCGTTGCTGGCCACACTATACAATGTTTCTCCGAAAACGCAAGGCTCCGAATAATCCTATAGGTAGGTGATACAATGAGGAAATGGAATACTTTGTCTATATCCTCGAATGCGCTGACGGTAGTCTTTACACCGGCATTACCACGGATTTGAAAAGACGGTTCGCTGAACACAAAAATAAAAAAGGTGGTGGGTATACCCAGGCACATCCGGTCAGAAAAATTGTGTACTCAGAAAAACTTACGAATCGGAGTGTCGCCTTAAAACGCGAGGCCGAGATCAAACGCATGAATCGAAAAGAAAAACTCTCCTTGATCAAGGCTGTTTAATAACCAGTTTTTTATTTACTATAACTGTGTGGCGAAAACCATTATCCGTAAGCTCAAACCCTTCTTCTCGCGAGAGAAGATAAAAGATACTCTCCTTCTTCTTGGGGGAGCTCTTTTCCTTATCCTCGGCATTCTCTATGGCCTGAACGCGCATCTCCACAATCTCTATCTCCAGCAGTTATCTATTCCCATCCTTGACCGGAATGGACAAGAAATTGAACTGCGTCCAAATATCAAAAAATACTATACGCGAACCATTGAAGAAGTTCCTCAAAATCTTAAACATCTCCTCCTTCAAAAAGAGGATCGCTATTTCTTTTTTCATTTAGGCATAAATCCTGTGAGTATCGTTCGGGACATGCTTTCTTATTTCCAGCGCGGCCGACTCGGAGGGTCGAGCACAATCTCGCAGCAATTAGTAAAAAATCTACTCTCTCAAGAAAATGAGCGGACGGTTTTTAATAAGTTGATAGAAACTGGGTACACACTTGGTCTCGAGATTTTTACACCGAAGGATCAGGTCCTTACGATGTACGCGAATACTGCCTATCTCGGGAGGCAGGCGCAGGGCTTTGGCGAAGCCAGTAACTATTATTTTGGGGTGATTCCTGAAGCGCTGACTAATCGCCAAACACTTTCTCTTCTTGCCACTCTCAATAATCCTTCGGAGCGATACCCGGGGACTTCTCGAAATAGTGCAGCTACGGAACTTTTGGCAAAAAATCTCGGCGTAACACTAGAAACAAGTACTCCCGCACTGTCCTCTGGATATCAATCGAGAAAAAGCGATGCATCGTTTGAACTTCAGGGGCTTGATATCAAGTGTTTAGAATCATGCAGTCTGACACTCGACCAAGAGCTAACAGAAAACATTCGGGAAATTCTGAAAAGGCATCTATCATCACAAGCGCTCGACTCGGTAGAAAATGGAGCAATCGTAGTTTTAAGAACTTCTCCTAAAGAAGATCGGAATGAGCTTCTGGCAATTGTTGGCTCTCCTAATCCAGAATCACGTACACTCGGCCAGCAGATTAACCTGGCACTTCGACCGCGGCCAATCGGATCTACGATTAAGCCATTTATTTACACCAAAGCATTTGAGAAAGGACTCCGGCCTTACACGCTCGTTGATGATCGTGAGTATCGCTACACCATTGGCACCGGTTATTCTTTCTATCCAAAAAATTTCGACGGCCAGTACCGCGGCCTCGTTACCCTGCATCAAGCACTTTCTAATAGCTTGAACGTCCCGACGGTAAAAGTCCTGGAGCATCTCGGCATTCGAAACTTCAATCAGTTCCTCGAAAACGATCTCGCCTTCCGCTCACGTCAACCGCTTGAAAATTACGAACTCAGCATCGCCTTGGGTGGTTTAGAGATGGACCTCCTCACCCTCACGAACTATTTTTCTGTCTTTCCTAATAATGGTGTTCTGAAGCCGTTGATGATTGGTAAAGAAAATGTCAGAAACCCACTGATTACGCTCCCCATGGCCCAAAACGTAGAATCACCTAAGAAGATATTCGACTCCCGCTACGTGGAACTCACCAACACTATCCTGAATGATCGAAAAACAGGTGTAAATCAATTCGGCCTCAAAAGTAATCTGAATCTGAGCGAGGATAATTACGGCGTGAAAACAGGAACCAGTTATGATTTTCACGACAGCTGGACAGTTGGCTTCACGCCAGACTTTGTAGTTGGTGTTTGGCTCGGAAATAGCGACAACACGCCTATTCGCCAAGTCACAGGACAAGCTGGCGCTGGAACAATCTGGCATGACGTCATGGAGGTCTTACTCAACTCTCCGTACAACCTCCACACGTCTCTTTCAAAAAACGAAATTCAAACTTTTTCGGAATCAACTACCCTTGAGTACGGCTTACCCGGGGATGACTATCGAACAATTCGAGAAGGGCTTACGGGAGAAAAACTTATCCTTGAACCTCACCAGGAAGATGTCTATTTGTATGAATCAAGAATGACTATCCCCTTCAAATCACAGACGCGAGTAACTTGGTTTATAAATAATCTGCCCGTAGCGAAAAACACAACCGAGTTCGAATGGCATCCCACCAAATCTGGAATATATACGATTGAGGCAAAAACAGCTGATACAACGGAACGTATTCGAGTAACACTGAAGGAAGAAGAATAACTACTCCTTTACTTCAAAAGAATCTCCAGCTGTTCTACCAAAGTTCTCCGGGAAATACAGCTCGCTCACCGTCGCTGGCAAGTGACCATACGATCCGGGTATAAGCGCTCGGACAAAGTAATCATACTCATACACTCCAGGCTGTAGCCGTTGTTTGAAAAGAAGTAGACGATCGTCGTGTGATTCTTCGTGATCAGGATAGAACATCCTCGTTTGACGCCCCGTGCCATAGAGTAAAACATCATCAGGAGAAGTGTCGCCAATACCGAGCGTCGCATCTCCCGCCTGCCCCCAAAGTCCTTTTACCCAACCGATTGCATCACTAACGCTCGCTATACTTAGTGATGATCGGGATCCAAAAAATTCTGACGGGTATTCTTGGTTATCAAGTTTTCGTAAGCTTTGATCCTCTATGGCCAGTTTCAAATTGACCAGCTCCATGCCAGCCGGAATAAAGTCTTCTATGGTCACAAAATTTCTAGCTTCGGGAACGGTAATCGTGAGACGCCCACGCAAGACTTCTCCGGGCTTTGCCTCTTTGAGAGGATGCTCTAGATTCCCATCTTTCGCGTCATAGAAAGAACGCGCTATAGAGAATCCTTCATCTCGCGGAGGCAGCGCGTCAACCGGCAAGAAATACTTCAAGGAGAGGTCGTAATACAAGCCATTCGGTAGATTATTTTTATTATCTTTCTTGAGACTGATGGTGTGTAATTGATTCTGAGAAATTTCTTCAGTCGGAATAAAGTGATTCAAAGTTCCGAAAATGTTTTTCGAACCGAATGAAAAATTATCAAGCTCTTTGTCGTCGAACAGCAGTGAAACATCAAACTCAGATTCGGTCTCACGCTTCCAACTGAGAAGTTCGGAGAAGGCATCGACAACCGCAAGCGTGTTGTTCGTAGAAGCCCAGGCGCCATCCTTATCACGACTTCTTAAGAGCCAGCGGACTGTCTTGTCTAAAATGGGACCATCTCTCCTTGTCGCAGCAGAGGCTTTTAAGAAAAGGGCAGTGTCCTTAATCGGTGTTTGATAATAGGCAAAAAGACGATTGCTTGTTCCTTGCTTCACGTGAGCCCCTCGGGAATCAATATCGATCCGGCCATCAAGAATCTGGAAGATCGAATTCTTCGTGGTTTCCGAATATCCTTTTTGATGCAAGTAGAGTGCGATATGGGAAAGACTAATGTTCGATATCTTCTCCTGAAGATAGGCTTGGTCGTTTAAAATTCCTTGCATCTTTGTCGTTATCACTGCACTTTCTGCGGCATTGGGTATTCGTGATAACGTGTATGCCGAAAGTATGATCAGATCTCGATCGTTGAGATATTCTCGACGAGAAGAAATCTCTCGATTCATATAGAGCGCGGCGTTATTGATGACTCTATCCTCAACTTCGTAGCCAGCTTCCTTCAGGTCAAGCAAGGCATTCAACACATGCATGGTGAGATAATACTCTGGCTGAAGATTTTTATAGTACGAAAAGCCTCCGGAGTAGGTCTGATTTTCATAGATCCGCGCTAATCCCCGTTTCACCGCTTCATCCACGGTGTACTCCACGCCATCCAATGTCACTTTGCCGATTTTCCAAGTTTCGCCAACGTTTTTAATATTGAGACCGCGTTCAACAATAGCAATTGCGCTCAACTTACTTGCCAACTGTTCACTACACCCATAGGGGTAAGTGAAAAGGTAGGAAAGGGCATCGGACACAAAATTTGCCAAGGTAGCATTCATATTCACCTCCAACCCACCACGATTTGGAACAACTACGTCCGGAAGAAAAACATACTCTTTCGTTATGGCGTTGGTCGTATATCCGGCCGTGGCCACTGCTTCGAATGTGTTGTTGCGCGTAATGGGAATTCTCATCTCGACAACATCTTCGTAAAGATTATTTTTTGCAGATAGGGTGAAAAGATGATTTCCCTTCTCAACTCTCTCCGGTGCCTGCACCTTGAAGTAAACAGTTTCAGATGTACCTGGTTTCAAGGTAATTGATTTCGTGCCGCTGTCTTTTTTCTCAAGAGCCGGACTGTCGAGGGTTACTGAGAAAGTCTGCGTCTCAGACGTTTGATTAAATATATTTCCACCAAGACTAAAAGTATCCCCAGGAACAATAAACCGGGGCGCGAGAGGGACAGCCATTACTTCTTTTCGGGCAGTGAACTCTTTGTAGTCAACGCCAACTTTCGTATCTTTTGTTATTCCTACAGATTCGATCTGCCAGGAGGTGAGGTTATCCGGTAACGTAAAGGATAGCGTCGCTACTCCTGCTTCATTCGTTCGAACAGTGCCGTCCCAAAGTGCTGTCTCACGAAACTCACCACGCTTCTTCTTCGCCAACTCTTCCGGTGATTCTCCACCGCCGCCCTTCGTGCCGGCTGGAATCTCCGCCTCAAAGAGAACATTTTTTACATTAGAGGCAGTCACAACTGAAAGCGGAAAGCCGTCGTAGAAAAATACCAGCGGATTCTTTTTAATATTCCCTTTCAATGCCAGAACACTCATATCAACCACCGCTAACGATAATTCGGCAGGCACCCCCTTACCACCCACATCTTTTGTTTCAATTGTGAGATTTACTTTTTCTCCAGGCAAGTACTCCTTTTTATCTGACTTAACATTTATCGAAAGCGCAACGTCTTTCGTATTTACCTGGTACTCGATCTGCCCATATTTGATCTCTGGACCGTTCGAGAGTAACAATACCGAAGCATAAATATTTGGCACATACGGCGACCGAACATCAAACTGGTACTGCCCCAAACCCCCATTCACGTCGATGATGCGATAGTCGAAAATCTGTCCGCGCTCGATTGTAATCAGAGCTTTGGCAACCTGGAATGGCGATTTAATTACAAAAGAAGTTTTCTCTCCAACATCAACTTTGGATTTATCCGTAACCAGTTCAAGTGTGGCATTGTTTGTTGGCCGCACCTGAACCGTGCCGGTTCCATAGACATAGAAATACTGCTCAACGGTAATCTCGTTCCCACGACTATCTTTTTTGATCAACGCTAGCTCATATTCTCCTTCTTTATCGACATGCACCGTGTGAAGAGTGTTGCCATCCCGATCCGTGCCGACAGTATCCTTTTTAACAACTTCCTTCTTTTGTTCGCTCTTGTAGTAATAACGTCCGTCCACTTCCTGTCTCCGAGAACTTATCCAACTCACTTTTCGCACCTCAACTGTTATACCGGAAATTGCCTGGGGATTACCTTTTATATCCACAGTTTTAAACCGCGCTGTCAGATCCTCACCTTTGCCCGCAAATATTCGATCCATCCGAACGCCAAGATAAAGATCCCCCCGATGGACTATGAATGATTTTTGAGCTGAGACTGACTGGCCGTTTTTATTTTTGACCGTCACGTGCATCACAAAAATTTTGCTGCGCTTTCCGTCCTCTCCTTTGAAAAGCTCGGCAAAATTTAGCTTCTGTGAAATAGTGGCCTTGCCATTACTGCCTACCGTTGTCTTGCCACGCGTGATAAATGTATCTCTCCAGCCATCATAATAGTAGTTCCCGCCAAAGTTGAAGTATCCTTCGCCCTTGTACTTATCGAAATAATAATCCTGACTAGTCAGCGAATACTCTACCTCGCCGCCATCAAGCGGCACCCCGAAGAAATAATCTGCCTGGACATCCAAGTTCATCGCATCCTGAGCGATATATTCTTCCTTATCAGCTTTGAGATTTACTTGGAATGCCGAAGGAACATACTCTTCAACATCAAAAGAGGCGTACCCATTACCCGCACTCATGTAGTAGCTGCCAAGAGGCGCGCCGCTATCCAAAACGAGCTCCGTTGTAAACGTGCCATACTCATTCAGCGTCACATCTTTTTCCATAACGACGTTATTGCGACTGTCGCGAATCGCGAGCTTAATCACTTTACCCGTAGCAGTTTCGTAATCGCCATCATACCCCAGCCGATAGAGTCCCTTAATAAATACCTTTTGTCCCGGACGATAGATAGGACGATCGGTGTAGAGGTACATCTTCGTGGCTGAGTGCGCCGGATACGCATACTGAAGACTGTCTACTGCCTCAGAGATAATAGCGGCATCGCCGCCACTGCGAATAATTGCCGCCCGGGCGTTTGGCACAACTCGAAGAAGAGCTACTCCCTGACTATCGGTTGTTCCGGAAGCCAACAAGGCAAGATCCTTGTCATAAATCTGAACGGTAGCCGCGATCACCGGACGCAATGTTTTAAATTCAGACACCCAGTACAAACTTTGAGGATTCTTGAGAAGCACTCCCGAAACGGTCGCTTTATTGGGATCGCTATCGCTTTCCTGCCACTTCACCTGTTTTTCCTGAACCGCTAAACGAGTAACACTTACATATGTCCGCTCATACACTGGCAGACTCTCTTCTCGCACATACTTTCTTTGCGCTTGATCCCAAATTTGATCAACGCGACGATGGTCCGGATGACTGAAGGTTACAATATATTGACCAAGAGGATTCTGAACATAGTCAGCAAGATTTATCTGGAAATAGTTCCGGGTCCAGTATCGATCGGGAAGATCAACGGTCCGATTGATAGTTTCTTCGCAATCAAAACTTGAAGGCGCCATCAAGACATCAGATCTTTTATCAAGATATCGCAGCATATTCTCGGGTGAAACCTTACAAATGTTCAAATTAAGATAATCGAAATTTTCAACTGAGTAGGTTAGCTTCGTTTTGTCAGGAGAAGTAACATTATACACACTCTGGGAGTGATGGAAGTTTCGCGACAGCTCTGGAACCTTTCCTGTTCGGAAGTTAATTTGTGTTTGTGCTTTCTGACCAAAATCATCCACCACATTCAAGGAAACTTCTATGTCTCTCTCAGGAGCTAAGCCAACACGGATCGTATTCACAAACTCACCAACTGAACACGGAGTTCCGAACTGCTCACGCTGTACTTGATACGGCTGATACCACTCCCAAAGGCCAATGGGTAAGTTTGTTTTGAACTGCGCATTAAAATTATCCTCTGTCGCGGGACGCAAAGGAGAGTTGGTACAGAGGGTCACCGACTCTGGCTTAGCGTTCGTTCCTCCATTGGCCGGTACGGTTTTTAAAATCCGAAGCGCGGGATAGACAGTGATATTTTTTACAATTTTTTCTGGATTTAGTTGTAATCCTTCCCGATTCACAACCCGCTCAAACTGGATCGGTGCTGTCTCGCCAACCTGAAACCCCGTCGGATTAAAATGAAGAACTAACTTCTTCTTGTCCTCTTCTTTTTCACATCCACCCTGCTGCCATACAATATTTCCATACTCATCTTCTTTACAGGACTCTCCGTACGTAATGTTTTTTAGATTTTTTACTTGGATGCTACTCCTCTGAATCTCGATCGTTTCTGGAAATTCGACAATAATCGTCCCTCGCGGATCGAAAAGCTCGGGAGAAACGAGCGTACTACTCGGAGATTCAGCCTCGAAGGAAGTAATCAGCTCTCCCACTTGATACACACTTTGTCGTTGTTCCTTGAGTGGGATATCCCCTTCGACCGGTACGGCTTCGGAAACAGTGAGCGTGTAATTCGTGTTGAAATCCCAAAGATCTTTTCTGCCAAATCTATCTTGGGCGTTGTAGATCTCAACCAAACCACGATCGGTCACCTTCCGCTCCTTCCCATTCTTGGGGTCACGAACCATTCGTGTTCCATAACGAACCGAAAAAGAAACTGCCTGGCCACGGGCCTCCGTTACTTTTATAAACGCTTTTGTTTTTTCGAGATCAACTGGCTGATTAAAAACTACCCGCATTGGTTGGCTGTAAGACAAAGGTCCTGAGGTGATCTGCTCGTAACGCAAAGGGCGTGTCGTAAACGCAAACTGACCCGAAGGCACCGCCAACCCTTCGACAGACTTAAATCCAGGTTTTACCTCAACTCGATACTGAGCCGAACGCATCAAACGTGTTTCGGGGATAAACTGAAGGTTTCGAGTACTCGTCCATTTAAATTTTCCTGGAGTAGCGGGCGTAACACTGACTAATTGAGCCGCGTCCGGCGTAAATGCATCGAGTACGGTTAAGGGCACCATTGGCCGATTAAACACGATTGTAATCTCTGAAAACTCGCTCGCCGGAGTGCTCGATGCCGGGAAAATGGCGGTGATTTTAGGATCCTCATCAATCAGAAAATCTTTTGAGAGCTTCGTATCGCTCGCCGTTAACGTGGCGGTAAAATATTTTCCCAACGGAAGTTTCTCTTTCGGCTGAAAAATAAGCTGGTCTGCTACTCCACTCTTCAGCCAGGTACCGGATATCTCCGGCTCAAACGTGATCGCCGTTGCCGCCTCAGCGACGGCAACACCCTTTGGCAAGCGAATAACAATTGAAGCGCTCTGGGATACTTTATCCGAAATGAGGGCGTAGGACTCTTCGAAAGAACGCCGATCCAGTGAACGAGGAAAGACAGCAACTCCAAATCCAATGAGAACGGCGAGGACTACAATTGCTGATCCAAAAAGAATAGCCCGATGTTTATGTTCCCCTCTCGTCGGGGGCAAAATTGCTGGCGGCACCGATACGTTGACTGTTGGTGTGTTTGCCACTTTTCTTCATTTTACACGCAATAACCAAAAAGCGACACTCGTTATGCCCATAATATTTACTAAGAAGGATCGCACTTCTTCGCAGGCCTTCCGAATGGGCATGTCTCTTCATTTGCACTCCTAGAAAGCACTTATGGTAAAATACAAATTATGAGAAACACACTTATTATCATTATTATTGTTCTTCTGGTGGGCGCGGGGGTATATTTCTATTTTTTAAATAATCCTCTGTCCCTTGATGCCACGCCAAATAAACCGAGCCCGTACACATCCGAAGAACAAAACGGCAGTTCGATGAATGTCGCAGGGCAAGAAAATAAAGATATGACGATCATCGGCACTTCCGTCGGCGGCCGCGATATCGTCGCCTACCATTTCGGATCCGGCGAGAAAGAACTGCTCTTCGTGGGCGGCATTCATGGCGGCTATGAATGGAACACGGCGCTTCTTGGGAATACGCTTGTTGATTATTTAAAAACACATCCCGAAGTCATTCCGACCAGTACAAAAGTTACGGTGATCCCCGTTCTCAACCCCGATGGCTTGAGTAAAGTTGTGAGCAGCACCAACTCATTCTCGGCCGCCAATGTTTCGCCTTCGCAAACACTGCAGGTGGCCGGCCGCTTCAATGGAAACACTGTCGACCTGAACCGCAACTTTGACTGCGATTGGCAAACAAATGCTGTCTGGCAGAGCAAACCCGTGAGCGGAGGCAGTACAGCGTTTTCTGAGCCAGAAAGTGTGGCGGTTAAGAACTATATCGCCGCTCACAAACCAACCGCCGCAGTCGTTTGGTACAGTTCCGCCGGCGGCGTATTCGCCTCGAACTGTCATAACGGCGTCTCAACCAGCACGCAAAAAATTACGAATGTGTACGCCAAGGCATCCGGCTATCCGGCTTACGAAAGTTTCGATTTCTACGAAGTAACCGGCGATATGGTCAACTGGCTGGCCAAGAGCGATATCCCGGCCATCAGCGTTCTCCTGACCAACCATACCGATATCGAGTGGGCTAAAAATCTCGCCGGCATTCAAGCCTTTCTCCAGCACTACGCGCAGTAATGTTTCCCCGCCGCACAAAACGGGCCGCTACGCTCGCTGTCGTTTTTGCCATCGCGCTTGGCATTGGTCTTTTCTTTTTTCTTCGCGGGCCAGAAGCGCCTGAGGAACAAATCGCTCCGACAACCAGCGCGCCGCGCGAAACGACGATTGGCTCGTCCGTTCAGAATCGAACTATAAAAGCCTTCACCTTCGGACACGGGACAAAGAAACTGCTTTTCGTGGGCGGCATTCATGGCGGCTATGAATGGAACAGTGTCCATCTGGCCTACACGTTTATGGACTATCTCGAGGCAAACCCATCGGCTATTCCGGATAATCTCAAAATAACCGTCATTCCCTCTGTTAATCCTGACGGTGTCTACAAAATTATCGGCAAAGAAGGACGTTTTACCGCGGCTGACGTGCCAAGCGCGGCGGATCAGTCTCCGGGCCGGTTCAACGCAAACAATGTCGACCTGAACCGCAACTTCGACTGCAAGTGGCAATCGGAAAGCACCTGGCGAAATCGAGCGGTAAGCGCCGGCACTGCTCCTTTCTCCGAACCGGAAAGTCGAGCGATTCGCGATTTTGTTTTAAAAAATCAGCCGGCCGCCGTCATTTTCTGGCACAGCCAAGCCAATGCGGTTTATGCTTCGGAGTGTAAAAACGGCATCCTTCCCCAAACACTCGCCATTATGAATGCCTACGCCAAGGCATCGGGCTATCCGGCAGTGAAAACATTCGACAGCTACGCTGTGACCGGCGATGCCGAAGGGTGGCTGGCCTCTATTAACATTCCCGCCATCACCGTCGAACTGAAAACGCACGAAACTATCGAGTGGAATAAAAATCTCCCGGGCATTTTGGCTTTGTTCGAATACTTCTCACGATAAAGAACTGGGATAGGAAACATTTTTGAGACGAGCTCTAGGCGTTATATAATAAAACTGATGGATTACCACGTACTACAAGAACGTCTCCGAGAAAATCGTTATTGGATAGCCATCGGCATGATTGTCCTTCTTGTGATTGGCGGCTTTCTTTTCACGTTTCTCAAAATCTCGTCTCTCAATGAACGTATCCTCGCGCTTTCTTTAAAGGTTGACGGATCAACAAGCGCGCTGGCTCAGAATATTTATCACCTGCGATCGGAGACTGGCGGCCTATCCAAAACGCTGACCGACACCAAAAAAGAAATCGCAACGGCCAACAATGACTTGAACGCGGTGAAAAACCAAGTCGGCGGCGTGGAACAAACCGTTGGTTCGATTTCCGGCACCGTCTCGACACTCAAGAAACTGGCGGCGATCGATCCCGAGCTTCTTAAAAAATACTCCAAGGTCTATTTCTTGAACGAGAATTACACGCCAGCGCACGTAACCCCGATTCCACAAAGATACGTTTATAGCAACAGCGTGCAAGAATCATATCTCGCCGAATCCTGGCCCTTTTTGGAGCGGCTGCTCGACTCGGCCAAAGCAAACAACGTGGAGCTCTATATCAGCTCCGCTTATCGCTCATTCGCGAAACAACAGATGATCAAATCTGACTATGTCGTCACCTATGGCGCGGGAACAGCCAATTCCTTTTCTGCCGACCAGGGGTACTCCGAACACCAATTAGGCACGGCGATCGATGTAATAACAACCGGTCTCGGTGGCCAACTTTCCCAAGCCTTCGATAAAACCGCGGCATACAAATGGCTCGAAAACAACGCTTATCAGTTTGGCTTCGTTCTCTCGTATCCTAAAACCAACACGTATTATATCTACGAACCCTGGCACTGGCGCTTTGTCGGCGTGAAACTGGCGACGTATCTCCATAACAACGCCAAGAGCTTCTATGATATGGATCAGCGGGATATCGACACCTATCTCGTGAACCTTTTCGACTAGACTAAATCATTCGCTACAGTCCAGAAACTTCATGATGGCGTCATTGTCGCTTTTGGTATAATACGGTCATGAATAAAACAGTAGTAATACTCATTGGAGTGGTCGGAATTGCAGTGGGGTTGTGGCTGATTCTTGGGGATAATCAAATGAAAAACGCCGAGATGATGCAGAACGGTAGTACAACCGAAATTGTTATTCAGGACAATGTCGAGTACATTGCTGGTGCCAAAGGATACTTCGTTCGTCCAAAGGCCTCAGGCACGTATCCAGGCGTAGTCATGATTCACGAGAACCGTGGCTTGCGTCCGGAGATCAAACAGACTGCCGAGACTTTGGCAAAAGAAGGTTACATGGTCTTGGCGGTTGATCTTTTTGGCGGCGTGGCCGAGGATCAGACTGGCGCTCGAGAATTGACCTCGAAATTTACGCAAGCCAGCGGTACTCAAAACATGCGCGCGGCGGCGGCGTATTTACGCGAACAAGGAGCAGTGAAAATTGCCTCACTCGGCTGGTGCTTTGGCGGACGACAGTCTATTGAACTCGCGATCTCTGGCGAAAAACTGGACGCCACTGTTGTTTACTACGGCGGCGGCATGGCCAGCACCACCGAAAAACTCGCCCCAATCAAGTGGCCGGTACTTGGTATCTTCGGCGATCAGGATCAGGCTATCCCCACTTCAACCGTCCGCGCTTTCGAAACATCACTGGACACGCTCGGTGTGAAAAACGAGATCCATATCTATCCCGGTGTCGGTCACGCTTTCGCTAACCCCTCGGGCATGAACTATGCACCCGAAGAAACTATGGACGCCTGGGCGAAAACACTCACCTTCTTAAATTTGAATCTTAAATAAAACAATAAATTATTAAAAACATGGCACGAACTAGTATCTACTTAAATTTTCCACGTTCGACTGAGGAAGCATTCACTTTTTATAAATCCGTATTTGGCGGTGAGTTTCAAGGTGGTATTCATCGGATGGGCGAAGTTCCTCCGCAGCCGGATAAACCGCTCGCTGAAGCAGATAAGAATTTGGTCATGCATATTGCTCTTCCAATCACCGGCGGCCTGATGCTCATGGGAACCGATGCTCCGGAATCCATGGGATTCACCGTCACGCATGGCAATAATATTTATATCAATCTTGAGCCGGACACACGAGTGGAAACAGAGCGATTATTCAAAGCCTTATCCGACGGTGGTAAAGTAGAGATGCAATTGCAGGAAATGTTCTGGGGCGACTATTTCGGTTCGTGCAAAGACAAGTTTGGCGTGAATTGGATGTTTAACTGCTCGAACAAGGTGTAGGCTCGGAAAATCGGAAAAAAGGTTCATCCCCGCTTCACTTCCCTTGTGTCTATAATGAAGTTACAATAAGGCCTCCAAAGGTCGTCGTTATAACCTTTCAAGAAAAAACATATGAAAAAATTTATTGTGCTCTATATGCTCCCGATCGCCGCGATTGACCAAATGATGCAAAACTCCACGCCGGAACAGCGCCAAGCTGGGATGGAGGAGTGGAAGAATTGGCAGAAGACGCACGCCAGTGACGTTGTCGAAATGGGCGCGCCAGTTGGTCGGAATAAACGCGTGACCGGAAGTGGCGTCACCGACACCAGAAACGAAGTCGGCGGCTACTCTATCGTCCAAGCCGAATCGCACGATGCGGCGGCGAAACTCTTTAGCGACAATCCCCACTTCAAGATCCCCGGTGCTTACATCGACATCATGGAGTGTACAGCGATGTGATCGTAAACTAATGACTGATAACCGATAACAAACAACTAAAAACTGTTGACGATACTAAACCCCTTCGGGGGTTTTGTGTTACCGTAATAGACGCCCACGGGTTTACCCGTGAGCGTCTATTTTTGTCTTCAGAAAACATTCATATCTCATCGCCTACCTTCAAAACACAAACCTGATATACTACTTTTATGAACCACAAAAATATTCTGTTCGTTATTACCACGGTCGCGTTGATTGGTGGGGTCATGTATATGGTCTCGAAAAAACAAAGTATCGTTCCTGATGGAGACATAGCCTGCACCGAAGAAGCTTTGATCTGTCCCGATGGTTCCGGAGTGGGCCGCGGTGGACAAGAGTGTAAGTTCGCTGCCTGCCCACAGCAAGCGTCGTTAATCGGAATCCTCAAGCAAGACACGAATGGGTTTATGTTAGTCGTGAATGGCTCTTCCGGCGTGGAAACAATGGAGAGAACCTATACCTTACCACTGAAAGGTAAAGTCAGTAATGTACTGGATCAACTAGTGAATCAAAAAGTTCGTGCGTATGGCTCGTTCATCGAGGGTACCACGTATTCTGTAGATAGAATCGAAGAACTCCCCAGCGATCTTGGAGAAGTTGGTGTCGGAAAAACGGTTTTTATAAACGGCGTGTGGATAACGCTCAATAAAATTGTTCAGGATAATCGCTGCCCAACGGATAGAAATATACAGTGTGACAAGGCCGGCTGGGTAACCGTGAATGTGACGCTCCAAAGTGGCACGAACAAAGAAACACGTGATATCGCCTCAAATGGTTTTTCCGTCGCTTTTGACTCGTATCAGATCTCAATCGTAGACACCAAACCCTCACGTATTTCAACCGAACCAGTACCGAAGGATAGCTACTTGATCACTTTCCGGGTCAAATCGAACAAATAACTAACTACCAACACCTAAAACTATCGCACCAAACCCCTTCGGGGGTTTTGTGTTTTATTCCACTCGTTTGATTCCTGCAACTCTACCTATCGAGTAATGCTAATGGTTGAACTTTGTTCGGCGCTTGGAGCAGAAACGGTTAACCGGCCATTTGATGATTTGGAAATAAAATAACCTGTCCCGCTTGCGGAAACCGCTATCGGGTCGGTCGGAAGAGAAACGAGATATTTCTGACTGGCGGCTAAAACATCGGTGAGGTTGGTGAGCGAGCCGCAACTGCTGGTCGCGATCGTGGAACGGCAAATTTCAACGAGTGTCGTACTCACGGTCGTTGGCAACGTGCCATTATTATCAATCGTATACTGATAAACCGCGTTTAAAATGGTATTCACGTCCACGCGCCGCTGGGCATTTCTCGTGTCACCAAGCTGTTTATTGGGGTTAATGGCCAGAATGACAATGCCCGCCAAAATAGCGATGGCCGCGACGACGAGGAGGATTTCGATCAGGGTAAATCCCTTTTTACTTTTTACGAGTTCCATTAGCGGGAAACTGAAATTGTCTGTCCCTGTTCGGCCGCCGGAGCGCATACGGTTATGCGATTCGTCGTAGCGCTTTTCCAAACATAATAGGCGGTGCCGTTGGTGGTTGAACTGCCGGGATCAAGCGGCATCGAGACAAGATATTTTGCCGTGCTCGTTACTAAATAGGTGCTTAAGTCGGTGAGTCCCGTGCACACTCCTCCGGTTTTACAGATTTCCTGGCCAGACACGCTCCCGCAGGTCGCACCGGTTGAAGTAACCGTCGTTGGCAAGTTGCCATCGTTATCCAATGCGTACTGGTAGACCCCGTTTAAAATCGTAGTCACATCGGCCGAACGCTGGGCGTTTCTCGTGTCACCAAGCTGTTTATTGGGATTAATGGCCAGAATGACAATGCCCGCCAAAATAGCGATGGCCGCGACAACCAAAAGGATTTCTATAAGGGTAAACCCGGACCGCCCATGTGTTTTATTCATATCTCTATTTTAATAAGAAACCACGACAATCGCCAGTAAAGTTATCGACAGCCAGTCAGCCCCCATCTCAAAAATATATCCAGTCGCGATAGAGGAGAATTTAGAGGAAGACCAGGAATAACAACGAAGGTGTGCCCTGAGGCACAACGAGGAGGAAATGACACCGTCTTCCTCTAAATTCTCCCTATCCTTCGGTTCCAAGGGAACGCGGCGGAGCTATTTTTGAGATGGGGGCTTAATCGGCCACCTCCTGCCAGGACGAGATGGTAATCAAAGGAGTTATGGCGCTCACCGAAACGCGAGCGCGACGGACAATCGTGCCGACAGTGCCGGTGGCCATAACAGTCCGGCTTTGGCCGCCATCATTCGTCACACTGTACTCGCACGAACCTTCGCTTTGCGTCGAAGTGCCGTTCCCCGTAAACGAAGTGACGTCGCGAATCTGCTGCAGGCCTTCCTCAATGCAGAGGTGAGCCATGGCCCGAGCAGTGGCTGACTGCTGATAAGCAAAACTGGAACGGGAAGAACCAAGGCCAAGCCAGATGAGTGAGGTGGCGACTCCCACGGTCACCGCGCCGACCACCAGCACGCTCACGAGCGTGATATAACCGCCTTCTTTCGCTATGTGCATTTTGCTATTCATTTAAGGAAATCGGAGCGCGGCGCTCCCGTAAAAAGTTTTACTGAAAGTATACTCGCTTTTTCCCGTCGAAGTGACGTGCTGTATCGTAAATTGAATTTGGACAACCCCGGGCGTGCTGGTTCGGGAGAAATTCGAAAAAAGAAGATCGGAAACAAGTATCCGGTTATTGGTGAGCGCAACGGGCGGCGTGGTACTTTCGATGATTTGCATAACCGACTCAGCGAGATTAAACACGGTCGGCGTAGTGGTCGCAGCGTACGTTGCTAATGTTAGTGTTGAAGAGGTAGTACTGGTCGCGGGACCAACGATGCTTGCGGCATTTCGGACGGTCTGGGTAATTATTTGCATCGCCTGCAGTCCCTGCTGTTCTACTTCCGCAATCGTCTGATTTTTCACGCGCGACTCTAAAAGTGTTCCGAGAAAAACTGAAATCGAAAGAAGCATGATCGATAACGTCGCCACATAAAGGAGGAGTTCAATCAGTGAAAACCCCCTCACCTCATGCATATTTTTTAATTTGGGAAAAGAATTGAAATTGATATTCATACAAGGAGAAAAACTTGGTTGAATGTTTGAGGTGTGGGGGTAAAACCGGAATTATTTCTATTCATATTAAAATCGTGAGAAGGAGAACCAAAAGGGGTTGTTTACTGCTTGCGGCAGTGTTGTCTCGAGCGCCGCTCCATCGGAATTCGTCCAGGTAAAGGTCGCGGGTGCGGTTAAGACTAATCGCTTGGCAAAAAGATCGTTATTGCTATCGGAAAAGAGATACATGAGCTGATTTTTGTTCACCGGATTCATCTCAACGAACTGCGTTCGCCGTAGATTAGAACCGCCCGGAGAAATAGTTATGTCTGCTTGGGGAGTGAATGTGCCGCCATTCCCAAGATACCAGTTGATCGCGTTTGAATTATTGTCTCCGTAGACTACGACCGATCTTGTTGTTCCGCCGTCTACTACCCAGCCGGTTGCCACATGCTTTGAAGCGGCCACGGGCGTACTGCACGAAGTATCGGCATTGGCGGTGTTGGCCCAAGCCGAACCGCTCCAACGCCCGAACTGCAAGTCGCTTCCGGCGTTGCCAATGGAAGCAAAAACTATTTCGTCGGTGTTGGGATTGGCGGAGATATCAAGATTGGTGGCGTCGTCGGAAAATGTCGGAGGCGTGGTGACTGCGTTCCAGGTGCACGCCGAAGTTCCCCCGGTGCAGGTTCGATATCTCACGCCATTCGTGCCGTTTGCTCCGGCTGAGTTGGCCCAGACCACCATCACATCACCCGAAAGTGATTCGTATTCGATATCAAAATCCTCAATATCCTGGGCGAGAGAAACGATCTCAAGCGAGGTTTCGGTCGCGGCCGTTGGTTCATTGCCCCACGTTGCACCATTCCAGATCATGGCCGAAAGATCACGGTTTGCATCAGCCCAAACGGCGGCAATAAGGTTTTGGCCCGCTCGCCTGTCCCAAGCCATCCTGACCCAATGGATGAGGCCGGACGTCCGCACGGGATTAAGACTGTTTACTCCCGACCAGTTCCCTGAACCGCATCCGGTCGTTCCCAATTTCGTTCGATAGGCGAGCTCGTTGGTCGTTGTCGCGGCGCTTCCATAGAGCACCATCACATCACCGGAGTCCGTTTCATAGGCTATGTTGAACGGACGGGAAGCTACGGGACCGCCCACCGTCGCTGTCCACTCCTCTGTCCAGTCGGCGCCGTCATAACAAAAAACGCGAAGTTCGCCGGTTGAAGTAAATAATCCGGCCACTGCCTCAGAGCTGGTGGGTGAAACGCGAACAATAAATGAGCGGCCGCTCGCCGAACTGACGGTTGATGATTCTGCGGAAAAAGTATTGAGACTTGTATCATATGTCCTGAACTTCGGCGCTGTCGTACCGTCTCCATAGATAAGAATATGATTGGGCACGAGGCCGGACGCCAGCCAGTTTGTAAATCGCGTGACCAACTGCACAATGCCGGTCCGCTGATTATTCTGCTGCCAGGTAACAGTCGAGGTAACGTGTTTGCGTTTGTCGTCAATCGCGCTAATCGCGATCTGCCGCGTAAAAATATCGATCGTGTTTGATGTCCCCGATAGATTCCAATAATTACTCGTCGTCGCCAAGCCATACGTGCCGTCCACGAGATTAACGAAGCCAGCGTCGCGAATACTTTCTACGGCTTCCAGTCCCTCCTCGGCGAGCATCGACGCGCGCGCCCGACTTCCCGCGAGCGCGGTAGACTCCTGGCCGTAAAGGTACACGCCGAGAAGCGCGGTCACGATCAAAGCGAAAATAGAAGCGGCGAGGAGCACTTCCACCACCGAAAATCCTCCCTGCTTATTAATACGTGACTGTGCCTTTCGCATTGATGCTGATGATTCTCGTTTCATCGCTGGGTGAGATTAAAGCGGTACTGCCGGAAGCAACGGGAAATCCGGTGAGTTTCGAAAAAACATACTCCACCGTTCCGGATACCGCCGATAACGCCAAGGGGTACACCTCATCGACGCTCGTTGCCCGTCCGGCATAACTCGTCCCTTGGAAAATCGTAAGGCTGGTCGTGGTCACCTGGATTCCCCAACTGACACTGCCGTCCATTGCTTGGGAAAGCATCTCTGCCCGCCGCGCGCTCTGCGCCATCATTGTTGCGGCAATATCCAATTCGTTTCTGGTCTCAAATGAGTGGTAGACCGGAACGCCGATCCCCGCCAGGATGGCGATGGCCGCGACGGAAAGTATAATTTCCACCAAAGAAAATGCTCGGCAATCGCGAGTAAATTTCCTCATGGGTTCGTCTGTAGTCCGCCGATAAGGCTATATATAGGAAGGACGACCGCGAGCGCCACCCCGATTACCCCCAGCCAAACGATGACGAGAAGGATCGGTTCGAGAATAATCGCGAGATCTTTAGCGGTTGTGTCCGCCTTGGCCTCATAGTCTTCGCCGATCCGGATTAAGGTCGCCGACAGCGTCCCCGACTGCTCGCCGGCGCTAATCAACTGCTGAACTGTGGCTGGTAGGAGTTTTCCGGATTTTTTATACAACGCGAAATTCTTGCGAAAAGAATTTCCGTCACTCACGCCGTCGTGCAAAAAACGGTAGAATTTTCGATACCGATAAAACGGCGTGGCCTGTGACAGTGAGTCGAGCGCGTCGGTCGGCGGCAAGCCGGCGGAGATTAACGATCCCAAAAGATATCCCATGCGAGCGATCTCCGTTTCCCGACTCAACTTCCGCACGCCTGGTATGCAAAAAATAATATACTCCCCGATAACGCGCGTTTTGGAAAAAGAAAATGTGAAATATAAAAACGCGCCGATAAAAATGATGAAACCCGGCACGGCGTAGATGCCATACTCGCCCAGAAACAAACCGAAACGGATAAGCATATCGGTGATGAACGGCAACTGTATTTTCATCTGCGAAAAAACCATGGCCAACTTCGGCAAGATAAACCAAGCGATACCGGCGCCGATAATAAGGGTGAGCGACAGAACAAAAACCGGATACATGGCCGCCGAACGAAGCTTTGACCGCAAAACTCGTTCCTTCTTCTGTTCAACGGCAATCACTTTCAGGTTTTCCACCAAACGGCCGGACCGCTCCCCCGCCCGAATGAGCGAAGCAACATGCGGAGAAAAAAGTCCGGTATTTTCCAATCCGGCGGACAGCGACTGGCCAGCCTCGATCTCGACAGTCAGTTTTTGCGCAATTTTTTTGAGCCGATAAGAACGGATCTCCTTGTCCACGGCAGTCAGAGCATCGAGAATAGGGATTCCCGAGGCGAGAAGCGAGCTCAAATTTTCCAGAAAAAAATCACGCTCTTCGCCGATTCCAAAATGGGAGAACCGAGATGGCTTTTTTTGTTTTCGCGGCGGATTCGTTTTGGGCATAAAGTGTTAGGCTACTGGGGCGCCTCAGCCACGCGCAACAGTTCTTCGAGCGTGGTCGTTCCGCTTTTCACTTTCTCAATCCCGTCCTCAAAAAGCGTTTTTGATCCCTGCTCGCGGGCAAGCTTCCAGATTTCCTGCGTAGCCGGATGTTTTAGAGTCAGATTCTGCATCTCCGGCGTGACGCGGATCACCTCGAAAATCGCGGTTCGTCCATGGTAACCGGAATGGCCGCAGACGTCACAGCCGTTCGCCTGGTACAGCGTGTAGCTCTTGTTGGGAAAAAATGTTTTTAAGTTGGCGTATTTTTTCGCGATATCCTCATCCGACAAGGCAACGCTATAGCGGCAGTGGGTACAGATCTTTCGAACCAACCGCTGAGCCACAACCAGTTCGAGCGTCGAGGCAAGCAAAAATGGCTCAATCCCCATGTCGAGTAATCGAGGGATGGCAGTCGCGGCATCATTAGCGTGGAAGGTCGACATGAGCAGGTGTCCGGTTAAGGCGGCGTTCACGGCAATCTCCGCCGTTTCCTGATCGCGGATTTCTCCCACCAAAATAATATCCGGATCCTGCCGGACGATAGACCGCAATCCTTTGGCGAAAGTTAAGTTGGTGATCAAGTTCACCTGAATCTGGTTCACTCCTTTCATCTTATACTCAACCGGATCTTCGATGGACGTAATATTCACGTCCGACTGGTTCAGCATTTTGAGCAACGCGTAGAGCGTGGTGGTTTTCCCCGAACCGGTGGGGCCGACAACCAAGATCATGCCGAACGGTTTATCGGCCGACTCTTCCATAAACTTCTGGTTCTCCGGAGAAAATCCAAGGTCGCCGAGATTCAAACCCTCGACATAGAGACTCAAAACACGAAGAACGACCTTCTCCCCTTCGACGGTAGGCACGACCGAAACACGCAGGTCAATAATGGTCTGATCCTTGCGGAACTGCATCGCGCCGTCTTGCGCCGCGTAGTGTTCGTCAAGACGGATACCGCTTTGCACTTTGATTCTGTTTAAAATATTTTCGTAGTACTCCCGAGGCAGACGGCCAACGTCATGCAACACGCCGTCGATCCGGAATCGCAAAAGCACATCGGATACTCCCGGCTCGAAGTGGATGTCGGACGCGCGCAAACTAACGGCATCAATAAAAACCGTGTCGAGAATTTCAGGCGCAATCCGCGTGCCGCTCTGAATGATGGCGGAAAATCGCGTCTGGATGGTTTTTTCATACGAACTCAGAATCTTGTCAATGTCTTCGGAAAAAGCGAAAGCGAGCGAAATCTTTTTCTCAGGAAACAGCTTTCCGAGTTCTATGTGAAGATCTGCTTGATCGGGATTGTCTGTTGCGATTACCACCTCCGTTTCTTTACTCTTCAGGCTTTTCAGGTCGAAAGGAGCGATGGCGTTTTTCAAGAATGATGACTTCTCCGCCGCTTTCTTCAGTTCGTAGAGAACGACGCGAAACTTCCTGGCTGTTTCTTCGTTAATTAAAACAATCTGCTCCTTGGTCGGCGGATTCACATTCAAGTCGGCAAAGATAACTTTGTACGATTCAGCGATAGCTTGCCCGAGAATGGTCTGGTTGATGAAACCTTCGGCCAGAAGGTAGTCAAGAAGCGACGATCGCCGATTGCCGGAATCCTCCTCCGCCTTTTTCAAGTCGGCTTCCTTTATGTAGTTACCGGCGAGGAGCACTTTTCTCAAAAAAGCGTCTGTGAATTTCATGGATGAGGTGGGAGTAGTTACGTATCAAAAATCAATCTTTCGAATGTCATATATATTGTATCAAGAATTGAATGTTTGGAGAATGCTCTCGGGGTGATGTTTCCCCCTCCATTGACTCCCCTTGCGGGAAGCGCAGGTGTGTTCGTAAAAATAAAAAGCCTTCAGGAAATAATCCTGAAGGTTAGAGACTACTATCGTAGCATTGCTGGCGTTTGTAAAACAATATCCAGCAATTCCGTGTTGGAGTACCGAGGACGCTCAATTGCCATCCATGGGATGTGCCAGACAGGATTATCCGTGGGACGAACCAACCTCACCCATCCAGCATAGGGCGCTCGCCTACCTACTCCGTTTTCTCGACGTGAGTAATGAATAATCTGGCAGTTGTGGATCCTATCTTCAGTCTTTTCGGAAAAGACCAACTCACGAAATCGAGCTTGCGACATGCGTTCGATCCGGATTTGGAAGGCACGCATGACTTCTCCGTGACAAACGATAATTACTCGCTTGTCACTACACTCACGATGAAGCGTGTGTAGCACACGATCGACTCGCAAACATAGGTCGGCAAATGTTTCTCCGTTCGGTGGTCGCCAGAAGAACGGTTCTGCTTCGCGACGCTTGAGCGCTTCTCCAAACTTTTCCTCACGCTCATCTTCTGGACAAATGTCGAGATCCCCCCAGTCACGTTCGGTGAGATAAAAGTCCGAGAACCATGATGCGTACGGCAAGCGCAAGTTCGCTGCTGTTTCCATAGCCCGCAGGTATTCGGAAACAAGATAGCGATCGAATCCATTGGGAAATTCGCGCTCGATCCACTCTCCGGCTGTTTGCGCTTGTTTTCGTCCAAGATCGGTCAAACGAAGACTAGCTGAGTGGCGGTTTCGGAACTCTTTCGTGTAGGCCGTATGATCGCTTTTCTCCGAAAGACGCTTGGCCGCATTCCCTTCTGACTGGCCGTGACGGACCAGAATGAGGTCTAACGGTAATGCCATTTCTCTTTACTCCTTCTGTCTGTGTTCTAATTTAACCAAATCACAAAGCAAGGTTTTGTGTCAAATAGCACGTTTGACTCCCCTTGCTACAAGGTAATCGTGTGCTATCCTATTTCCAGTTCGCCAACAAATGATTTGGCCTAATGCCAAACGCCTAGCTCACTAGGTCTAATGGGCGACAAGGAGGCATTGTGCGTACAAATTTCTGGGATAAGGTCACTATGACCTGGGACACCCACGGTAGCAATTTTGGGACGAGTGTTCATTACGACGGACACTTGGATCATAAGTTGCACGATCCGAGGGTTTTCGGTTCCGGTGACGGTCTGATCCACGGCATCTTCGGTATTGAAGCCGTGTCCCTATACTCCAGGGATCTGACTCATCGAGCCGGAGAAATGAAGCTCAACATCCAACGACGAGGTCCCGCTCACCCTCCCAATCGGGAAGCTATCGTTAACTTTCTTCTCGCCAGATTTCAGTATGAGACGGATCAGAGACATTTCAAGTACTGCCCCTCTGTCGTGGGACCGATCAATGAATCTTGGACGGAAACGATATTCACCGTATCGTTCATCCTGGGCAACGACGAACATTTCTGCGACATGGCAATTGAGATTGCACGAGCGGTTTTCATCGCCTTGGGCGTTCACGATGAAAATGGCTACTATCTCGCCCGATTTGCTGTGAAGCGAGAAACGTTCGCTATGATTGATGCGTCATGGATAACCTTTCCCCGTTGGTTGCGAATGAAACATCGCCTACCAATCGTGGGACCAGAGGATCCGCTCTAGCCAGAAACCAAGGAGACACACACTGTCTTCTTTTTTATTTGACTCTCCTATCAAGAAGCATAGAATGAGGGCATAAAACTAACAAAAAACTGATAACTTATAACTATGAGATATACCCTCACCAAAGCATCGAATATTCCGAAAAAAGAAAAGTTTGGAATCAACTTGGATATCTACCCGAATAGAAAAAATGAATCTGGTTCAAGAGTGGTGTCCTCCAAACCCGATATTTGATGATTAATCCTCATTCTCGATCTGCCACTGAACTCATTCTTTTATATTGCAATACAACGACCACCGCATGACCCAAGAGGAAGCGCTCGCCATTTTAAAAACTGGCGCCAGTGTATTTTTAACCGGTGAACCAGGCAGTGGGAAGTCTCACACGATTAATCGTTTCGTGACTTGGCTCCGAGAACATGATATTCGAGTAGCTATTACCGCTTCAACGGGTATCGCGGCCACGCACATTAGCGGATCGACTATTCACTCCTGGAGTGGCATCGGCGTAAGAAAAGAACTTACGAAATTTGACTTACAGCGGATTCTCAAAAATAAGAGTGCGGTACGTCGCATACGGGACGCGCGCACGCTTATTATTGACGAGATTTCGATGCTCTCCGCGAATACCTTCACCTTAGCCGAAACCACCTGTCGAGTGATCCGAGGTAACTCGATGCCTTTTGGCGGACTGCAGGTTGTACTGGTAGGAGACTTTTTTCAGCTTCCGCCTATCATCGCTCGCGACGAGGAAGATAATCTGAAGGGTGCTCCCTCTGAAATCCTGATGACTGAAAAACAAAATAGTTTTGCATTTAACGCGCCTGCCTGGCATGCCCTCAATTTACATACCTGCTATCTCAGTGAACAGTACCGGCAAGATGATACAAAGTTTCTTGAGATTCTCTCGGCAATTCGTTCTGGGCGAGTGTCGGCAGAACATCGCAATACGCTTGAAACACGACTTGCGCGTCAAGTAACGGACGGTACCACACAATTTTTCTCGCATAACGCCGAGGTTGATCGTGTGAATAGCGCTAAACTAGAACAACTGTCTGGAGAAGCGCTCTTATTCGCCATGGAAAGCCATGGACCGAAGCAACTCGTACTGCGTCTCAAAAACGGATGCCTCTCGCCCGAAACCCTCGCGCTTAAAGTTGGCGCCCGGGTAATGTTCACAAAAAATGATACGAGACAGCATCGTTTCGTAAATGGAACGCTCGGTACAGTTATTGGATTTTCAAAAGAAAATGATGGCCCGATCGTAAAAACAAACACAGGATTGAACATAGTTGCAGAACCAGTTGATTGGAGCATGGAAGAGGGTGGACGAGTTCTTGCCAGTGTTACCCAAATTCCTCTTCGGCTCGCCTGGGCTATTACCGTGCATAAAAGCCAGGGGATGTCTCTGGATGCCGCGCATATGGATCTGAGAGACACTTTCGAGTACGGACAAGGATATGTGGCAATCTCCCGCGTGCGAACTCTGGCCGGACTTTCCCTCGTCGGTTTTAATGAACGCGCGCTTGAAGTGCACCCGGATATTGCCGCTCAGGATATTCAGTTTCGCGAAGCCTCGCGTAACACGCAAGAACATTTTGAAAGTACCCCGCACGAAAAAGTTGATCAGCAACACAATGATTTTATTGTGCGGTGCGGCGGCAGTTTGAAACCAATTGAGAATATAACGCCAGCAGATCATCATGCTCATACCGCCAAAACTCTCCAAAAGGAACACCGATGGGAACACACGCTCACTCTGATTCGAGAAGGAAAAAGCCTAGAAGAAACGGCCGGTGCACGAGGGCGAAAAACCGAGACCATCCTTCAACACCTTGAAGAGCTCCTCACTCTCAATAAATTGCGCTATTCGGATATTTCACATCTTGCAAGAGGAAAAGAAAATATAATCGCAGAAATTCATAACTCGTTTGAGCAGTTTGGCATTGAACGTCTCAAACCAACCTATGACGCTTTCAACGGACGTTTCCCATATCAGGTAATCCGTTTAGCGCGACTACTTTTTAAGAGCAATGGCGTGATATAACACCATGGATTATAAAACACCAGAGCAAGTAGAAAAAGAATTGCAGGCGCTCCTAGAAAAACATAAGCTTTCTCATAAGTTATCCATTACGCAAATCAAGCAATGGGTTTTTGAGGAACGGGATGATAAAAATGATTCTCCGCTACAGGCCTCGAACGCATTCCAAAAGCGATGTATGCGGTATTTCTCACGCGTCAGATCAGATGACGAGTTTTTCACGATTATGCAAACTCTGACTGACGCCTGGAATTATTTCCCTCACCAAGTTCTTTCTGGAAAATCACCGTGGCAGGTGATTCAGAAGGAGTCAAAGAAACACCCGATGTCACAGTCGGAGCGTACAATGCCAGACGTTGTTGTGGGCGGACAAACTATGCGATGGGAAGAGTACGAAGCAATTCTTGCCGAGATGGAACGCCTGCAGGTCCCCTTTAAGAATCGGATTGAAACGGATATTCTTCCAAACTACAAAAGGTATCTCCAACTAAAAGCGGGAAAGAAAACCGTGTTAAAACACACGAGAGTTGCCGAACTATTCTTTGATCGAGTTCTTCATGTTGGATTCATTAGACTGGACGAAGTACGTTCTGCCTTTATTCAGAAAGAATTTCCCCTCTGGTGGCAAACTCACGTAATGATGGATAACCTCAACGAACGCGAGGTTCTCTCATCACTGAAAAAACTGTTTGAATTCGTAAGCGAGCGATATGCAATTGATATCGGACAGTTTGGTTTCTGATTACTCTATTTTCCTATATCCTTTGATCCAAGCTGCGGGAAAAAGTCGAGGAAACAAACAATGCCTCCTTTTTTATTTGACTCCCCTCGCGAGAGGCATAGAATGAGGGCATTCATTATGTCCGATCTTATTATTGGTAAAGGAAATTTAACTGGGAAAGGAGTCTACGCTGGCCGAGATTTCAAGAAAGGTGAGGTCGTTAGTAAATACAGTCTTAAGGAATTAACGGAGAAAGAGTACCAAAAACTACCAGAAAGTGAAAAAGTGTTCACGCATTATCACTGGGGGGTCATATACCTTTATTTGGAACCGGATAGGTACGTGAACCATTCAGAAACACCGAACACGCATCAGGACCATAAAAATCAGTGCGACGTCGCCGCGCGAGACATCAAAAAAGGAGAGATGATTACCTGCGACGCCACAAAGGATGACATTTAAATTTCATGGAAATTACTTTCATTACTGGAAACGCTTCTAAGGCTGCACAACTTGCAAGACATTTGGAGTATCCAATAACACACAAAAAACTTGATCTGGCTGAAATACAGTCATTGGATCTGCGCGAGATTGTTGAGCACAAAGCACGGGAAGCATACAAGCAGATCCACACTACAGTCCTTGTGGAGGATACGTCGCTCACCTTTCGCGCTCTGGGTAAACTGCCAGGGCCACTTATTAAATGGTTTCTTACAGAGCTTGATAATCATGGCCTTTGCAAGATACTCGATGGGTACGAAAACCGAGACGCGCTCGCTCAAGTTTGCTTCGGCCTTTACGATGGCAAAGATCTTCACTTCTTTGAGGGACGAACGGAGGGTACTATCGTGAAAAATCCTAAAGGCGAACGTGGATTCGGCTGGGATCCGATATTCGTACCAAAAGGACATAAGAAAACCTGGGGAGAAATGAACCTAGAAGAGCAAAATAAAACATCAATGCGAAGAATAGCTTTGAAGAAGTTAGAGAATTTTTTAAAAGGCAAACCCGTACAGCCGCCCAAAAGATTTTGAGGATATCAAAATGGTGAAAGATTATCTTGCCAGGAACTGAGCTCTAGGTTTTAGAATTTATATACATATTTGACTCCTACTCCCAGCAGACTAAAATGAGGCAACTGTTATGAATATAGGGGAGACGCACAACAAGCATTTATTATGGGTTCTAGAGAAGATCTACAAAGAATCCTTAATAACCCGTAAAGATTCTCCTATAGAATATTGGATCAACTTCGACAATTTAAATAAGAACGATGAATCTCCTAACCCCCGAGAAGAAGCGAAACTACTGGAGAAATGCGAAGAAATGGGACTGATTCAAATATTAAACAGAGGCGGAACATGGGAATATGAATAAGTTGTATAAAATAAAAATTATTAACACAAAATTCGAGGCGCACTATACATCTTTAAAATCTCTTTACCCCTCGGAGAAGAAAACTGAAAGCCTTTCCCCTACCCTAGAAGGAAACCTGTACTCGGGTATATCTATTAACGCAAAAAATATTGAAAACAACGGCTTAATAACTGGACCCTTAGTAGATATAACTACAAATAATTACTCAGGCAGTGGTGAAATTTCAAGTTTTCCAAAACACAAGAATCCAGAACCCAAACAAAATTTCCTTGAGAGAATAACTAACAATCAAACTTTTGCCATGGTTGCAGGCACAGTGATCGCGCTTTTGACACTGTATGCTATATACCATTATTTCGGAGTGAACCTTTCTCAATTTAGTTAGAAGATTTTTAATAATCCTAAATGTTCAAGGCAACTTTGTTTGATGTGGATGGCGTAGTGCTTCAACCGAGAAAAGAGTTCTTCAGCTTGAAGTTCGCGCGAGAGCAAGGGATTCCCAAAGAGGCGGTCGAGGAGTTTTTTCTTGGAGACTTCAAGAAATGTCCTCTCGGTCAGGGTGATTTAAAAGAGCTGATCACTCCCTACCTCCCTAAATGGAAATGGGATAAGGGTGTCGATGCATTTCTGAAATACTGGTTCGACAGCGAGAACGAGAAAAACGAGGAGGTGCTTAAGTTAGTCGCCGATCTGCGTAGCAAAGGCATTAAGTGCTACTTAGCTACTCAACAGGAAAAGTATCGGCTCCAGTATCTTCTCGATACTATCGGTCTTAAAAACTACTTCGACGGCGCGTTCTCTACCTGCGAGGTTGGGTGCGAAAAAAAACAACCGGAGTTCCATATGTTTGTTTTAAAAAAACTTGGCCTTAATCCTTCGGAAATTCTCTATTTCGATGACAATGAGAAAAATATTCAAACAGCTCGCCAGCTCGGCATTGAGGCTTATATATATGAAAACTTGGAAACATTAAAACAACAAACGAATCAAGGATCTTATCCCTCATAAAAATATATAGGTGTTTGCCTCTTTAATTTGGGAGTTTTATCATGTTTATATGAGACATATAGAATCATACCAACCAGATACTAACCGAGAAGTAGAAGAAAATGAGATCGAAGAGGCGCTCCACAACGCTGGTCTAAACTTAAAAGCTCCCCGTCCAGAAACCGAGGCATATAAGCGGCTTTATGCGGCGGCTGAAGAATACATGCGATCTGTACTGAACCACGGCAAAGCAAGTATTCCTCCGCAATTCCGTCCGGACGGAGAAAATTACTTCCGGCCAAAACCAAAAATGATTAACCCTGCAGAGGATATCCGGCGTGAACATCACAATACCTTAGCGAAATTACTATTCGGGAAACCCGTTAATGAATTGCCACGTGCAGAGCGAGACAAAATCAGTAATTTTTCCGCTTATCTCACCGGACACGTCGATTATGTCGACCAGTGGTAAGCTCTACGGGTTGGTTGATATGTCCCCTCTCCTTACATTAGCCACCCGTCTTGCTCATGATGTTTTTTCATGCTAGATTCAGCACATGTCTCATCAGATTGCAACAATATCAAAAAAGGTAAGCGGTGGGGAAGAGCTCATCGTCGTGAAGAAGAAGGACTTCGAGCAGTTTATGAAATGGCAGGAAGAGATGCGCGATGTTTTGACCAAGGTGCGGCGCGGCCGCGCAGAGTATCGAAGTAAAAAAACGATCGTAGCGGATTCACCAAAAAGATTTCGGTAATTTCTGATATGGGTGGAATCAACGTCATCCATTATACTTCGGACTTCCGTAAGGCGTACAAGAAGTTGCCTCACGAGATACAAAACACGATCGACCGAAAAGACAAGATTTTTCGTGGAAATCCTTTTCAGCCTAGTCTAAAGACGCACAAGCTCCACGGTCCATTGAGTGGTCTGTGGTCATTTTGGATTACGCGAGACTATCGAATTCTTTTTGAATTTGTAAAAGACGGCGCAATCTTTCACGATATCGGAACACACGAAATATACCGATAACTCCAGATAAAGGTGTAGAACTCATCTCGAAAATAGCTCCGTCGCGTTCCCCTTTCGTTTCTCCGTCCATCAAGGCACGACCTGCCGGCAGGCAGGCGAGGAGACATAGGCCTGAGTCTAGGCTCCGAGGAGTAACGAAGATGGCGGAGAAACGAAAGAGAACCGGAAGGATAGGAAATACCCTGGCGGAGACATTGTTCCTGCGTTCTCGATGTACCGTTGGGTACACCTTCGAACTGGCGCCTCGTCTTCGCCAGGGTATTTCACTATCGCGACAGGATATATTTTTGAGATGAGTTCTAGTCAGAAAAAGTGCTACCCAAAAAGTCATCGAGAACTTGAAGTAAGACGATCCGGAGGCTGATTTAATAATCAAACGATCAACAGCCTAGTACGCAATATATGTCCTCTCTCCTCACATTAGCCACCGATCCACATCAGTACGAAGGTGTCGACGGTAAAAACTGGCAAGACACTGCCGTCGATGCGGCTTCACCTCGGAATCGTCTCTATCTAAAATACTTGGAAGGAATAAATTGGCACGGGAAAAAGATTCTGGATGTCGGTTCAGGAACCGGTTGGCTTTATCCTCATCTCATGCAAACGGGCGCAACATCTGTGCGCGGCATCGAACCAGCTCACAATCACGTCGCCCTATCGCGAAAAAATCATCCGGAGTTTGAAGTTTTTGAAGGCACGCTCGATGAGTATGAAACAAACGAACAGTTCGACGCGATTCTTTTTATTATGGTCCTCGTTCATATCGGAGATATTGGAAAAACGTTCGAGAAGGCATCACAACTCCTTTCACCAAGCGGAAAGATAATCGCTATGGTGACACACTTTTACGAAAACTCAGAAACGCGCGCCAAGCGAAATGGCAAAGAATACGACGTTGAAATCATTGATGATAACCAGTACACCGATAAAGCCAGGGCGCCAGGATCCGTAACGGATATTGTCCGTCGGATAAAATATTATGAACGTATCGCCCCTCAACACGGGTTGATCCTTTCTGAACATACGGAGTTCGCTGAAGAAAATCACTCCCCGAAACATTTACTTGTTTTCAATAAAAAATAGACGCCTTTACAACCGCCTCTAATAGGAGGAAAATCCTGGTAGTTATCTGACATAAGGAGGCTACGCATGAGAAACCGTTGGTCTGTGGTTTGTCTCTTCGCCTTTCTTCTCTTTGCACCTCTCGCCGCTCACGGACAGAAAGTATCTCTTGATGAGGTGTGGTGGAAACTTTCCGAAGAACCGTGCCTGCGCTCGATTGTGGAAAAACGGGATGCAGAGCTGGGTATGCTCATCTATCTTCTCCATAGTCGTCATCGCTACCACTACCCGCTTCGTGATTTTTGCTTTAACGGCAAATCGTTTACACGGGAAGAAATTCAGGGCTTCATGGACAAGTGGTCGTACATCAAAGAAAAGAAAAAGAAAACTCGCTCATCGCCGCCCACGTTTAATCTCAGGTTTATGGTGGTCGATGGCCTGCCCCTTCTCATTTATGTTGACCGAGACGGCCCCGCTTTCGAAGCTGGTCTTCGACGTGGCGATCTTCTCATGAGTCTGGACGGCACGCGCTTCAGAGGAATGAATCAGGCTCTAAAACTATTTTCCCTTCCGCCAGGAAGAGTGGCAACGATCGCATTCTGGAGAGATGGGATTACGCGCCACACTGAGGTCGACACTCGCGTTTCCCGAACGCCGACCTATCGAATGTACCGGTTTGGATCCTACGTCTATCTCGAAGTGAACGAACTCCGTATGGATTACCAAAGAATTCGACACGACCTTCGGCGCGCCTACCTCGACTTTCCTTTTAGCGGCATCATTCTGGATTTTCAGGGCTGCATCGGAGGATACGTGTACGAGGCTGAGCTCGTCAGCGGATGGTTTCTTGGTGACACAACGAACTATCTTGAAACCGTACCGACCAAGAACACTTACTTCCAAGAGGTGCAGACGCTTACCATCAAGGACCATCTCCTCGAACAGACCCTCAAATCAGTACCTCTTGTAGTATTGGTCAGTAGGGACACTTTCTCGGCTTGCGAGATTATCGCGGGAGCAGTTCAACATCATAAGCGGGCGCTCCTTATCGGCAGTCGAACAGGTGGCAAAGGAACGATCCTCACTCCATTTGACTGGACTGCGGGAAGAAAACTATTCCTCGCTACTTCCCTTTGGTACACTCCCAACGGAACCACTGTTGAAGATCGCGGACTAGATCCTGACCTTGGTCCGGAAAGCCATCCTGAGGTAATTGAGAAATTCCGTAATACTTGCGATGATGCCTGTGATCTTCTGGAGCACCCGGAGATGCAGACTGCTTTCTACCTGCTTGATCGTATGCAGTAAAACCAAAACCCACTTTTCCAAGTGGGTTTTTTATTATGCCTGTCGTTGAGGACGCGGCGAGGGATACGGCGAAGGACGACGTCCGCGAGAACTGCTTCTGTTTCCTTGAAATCGAGACTGGCCATACGGACGACTGGCCTGTGGGCGGGATGAAGGAAAACGCGGACGAAATTCGCGCGTCGGTAATGGCGTGGCGCGATGGGGCGGCAACTCTGGGAGTCTCGTGGGCGGCAAGGTTACTCGAATTAGTCGTTCGATATCTCGGATATCGCTTTTTTGATCCGGCGTGGCAAATGACACGGCGTGTCCGGCGGCGCCGGCTCGAGCTGTTCGGCCGATACGATGGACATAATCGTCGGGACTCGATGGCAGGTCGTAGTTCACCACCAGTTCAATTCCTTTGACATCAATTCCCCGCGCGGCGATATCGGTGGCCACAAGAATCCGATACCGGCCATTCCGAAAACCATCGAGTGCTTCTCGTCGCTGATTCAATGATTTATTGGAGTGGAGTTCAGTCGTCGTGTGGCCCAGCACGCGAACACCGGCAGAGATCCGTTTGGCGCCAAATTTTGTCCGCGAGAAAACGAGAACCGAACCCCGATACTCCGAAAGAAGTTTTTCCAGCAATCGCGGTTTGTCCTGTTTGGCCAGAAAGAAAACTTCCTGCGTCACTTTGGCGCTGGCGGTGCCCGGCGGCGCAATCTCGATCCGAATCGGTAGCTTCATATATGAATGAGCGAGTTGGACAATCGCGTCCGGCATGGTCGCGGAAAAAAGCATTGTCTGGCGTTCTTTGGGAACAGTCATGAGGAGTCGCTTCAGCTGCGGCGCGAATCCCATATCGAGCATCCGGTCAGCTTCGTCCAAAACTAAAATTCCCACCTGACTTAAGGAAAGTGTTTTCTGTTCTAAATGATCGATCATCCGGCCTGGCGTTCCAATAATAATTACAGGATTGCTCCGGAGTTGGGACAGCTGGCGCGACATCGACTCGCCGCCAACCAAAAGCACCGTGCGAATGCCGAGCGGCGCGCCGATTTTGTGAAATGTTTCCTTAACCTGTAGCGCCAGTTCGCGCGTCGGCAAAACCACTAATCCCCGCTTGCCGCGAAGCGCCGCTTGAATCATCGGAATACCGAAAGCCAGGGTTTTCCCTGTTCCCGTCTGGGCCAGACCCATTAAATCCTTTCCTTCCACCGCCTGCGGAATGGATTTCTGCTGAATCGGGGTCGGTGTTGTAAAATTCAACTTATCAAGAATCGCCAGGATATTTGGCGCAATGCCAAGGCCATAGAAGTTCGGATCAGACATAGTGCCTAGACTATACTACACCTTTACCGCCTTTAATAGAGCTGACGGAAGATTATGTTGACTAAGTTGCATCCCAACTCCGCATCGTATCTATCTCCCAAGATTGCGACGTTATGATCTGGTCGGCCAGATTTTTCATTTCTTCTTGGTCGGTTGTCGCTCCAAGCATTTGCGCCATCATGTTCCCCGTTCGTAAGCCGCTATTCCGATAAAAACCTTTCATCATCGAACCACCTCCCCATCCTTCCAAGAGAAGCGGCGCGATAAGAATGCCGATGGTTACACCGCCAAACCAATAATAATGTTTTCTTTTTTCATATTGTTATCTAAACCATCCCTTTATGGTTTTTGGCCACCCGATCAAGAAGAGTAAGGCAAGCGGCGCGCCCCAATTAGCCGAACGCTCGACGAAATCCCAGATCGGCATACCGACGATCGGACGGATAAGCGCCGTCCAAAATCCCCAAAACGTCATCCAGAGAAGGACTGCTCGCACAGGTCGGATAAGGATGAGGATGGCAAGAAGAATATCCAACAATCCGACAAAAAATAAAATCTGGGCGGCCACTGTCGTGTCACTAACACCGAATGTACTAAACCATCCGATCCAATCTTTTTTTCCTTGCAAGGCAAAGACTCCGTGACCAATGAACTCGCCAGCGACCGCAATCCGCAAAATCCATTCTGCTGTTTTATTATTCATGTTTTAAAAAATTAATTTTGTTAGGCAATGAATCGACCTGAGTATCTCCTCCTATGAGAAGATCCCTGTACATTGCTCTTTCTTACATTATACCTCATCGCCCATCCAGCACATTAAGTATTTTACTGGTGAAATTAAAAACTCCGAAGTTTTGATCTTCGGAGTCAGTTGACTAGAACCTCCTCTCCCCAGCCGGCTCCTTCTTTGTTTATGAAATTTCTCTGTTTTTGAGATGGGTTCTGGTGTAGTAGAATAAGGGGGATGAGTAAAAACCTCGCCATCTCCATTCTGGTTGCCATTGTTGTCGGCTTAGGAGCCTACTTTTTCTTCGGCCAGCCGATGTTGTTTACTATTCAGTCTCCAATAGTTATTTCACGCGAAGAAATTACGCCAAAACCATTTGATCCTTTGAATGCTACATACTCGATCGACGAAGAAGCATTCACACTTACGAATGGAAAATCGGAAACGGAACTGGTGCCAGGGTCGGCCATAAAAGACGAAATCGAGACTTTTGGTAAAGCGATACTTGGTGATCTTGATCGCGATGGAAAAGATGATGCTGCAATTCTCTTCATGGAAAACTCCGGCGGAACGGGGATATTTTATTATGTGGCTGCGGCTTTGCGTACGAGCAAAGGAGCTCTCGGCACCAATGCCATTTTCCTCGGCGACCGTATTGCACCGCAAACGTTGGAGATACGAAATAACATCATTATCGTGAACTACGCTGATCGCAAAGAAAACGAACCGATGGCTGCCCAACCTTCAGTTGGCGTAACAAAATATTTTGTGGTCTCCCAGAATATTCTCCGCGAAACAGAAAATATTCCTCAGCCGAACGAAACAGCTGATCAGTAACCCAAACCACCCGTCATGCCTTCAGTTTCGTGGAGTCTCGAAAAACAGTTGGTTTCGCCCCCGCACCTCAAAAAATTCAACCAAGTCTTTCTTCTCGTATGAATACCCCTTTCGATTCTTTTCCCAAATTGAAAAGTACGCATACGGTGAGGGGTTTCACACTGGTTGAACTTTTAATACTCATAGCCCTTATTGCGACTTTAAGTGTTGTTGTTCTTCTGATTCTAAATCCCGCCGAGCAATTCAAAGCCGCCCGCGATTCACGACGACTCAGTGATCTGAATACTGTAAACCGGGCCTTGAGTATTGTTGAAGCCGTAACCCAAAACCCCTCGCCCGGAAGTTCAAGCATTGTGTACGTCTCGCTTCCTGATTCTGATTCTCTCTGCGGTAGCTATGTCTTGCCGAGTTTACAAATTGGCTGGATGTACCACTGTTCCCCGTCTTCAACCTACCACGCGGCTGATGGTTCGGGCTGGATCCCGGGTAATTTTTCGGCGACAGCAAACCAGGCGCTCGCCACCCTTCCCGTTGATCCAGTAAATATGGCGACTGGATCGCTTTACTACACCTACGTTCGCGGCGGCAGTTGGGAACTTTCCGCCACGATGGAATCGAATAAATATAAAAATCTCACGACTTCGGATAACGGCGATGACTCGACTGTTTTTGAAGCTGGCACGGATCTTTCCTTGACCCCGCTTCGCGTTACCAGTTCGATCGCCACCCGCAACTGGCGCTACTGGCCGTTTAGCCAGACTTCTCCCTGGAACTATCCGATCGGAAGCGGCGCAACCTACGCCACAGTTCCTGGACTGTCATTACTGCCGACTACATTTAACACCGGCGGTCGATGGACGGCTTCGATTATTATCGCGACTACAACCGATCCCCTCACAACTCTGTACTACACGCCGGGCAGTGGACCGTCATCAACGTTCGCTTTTTTGGCAGGCGGCGGCGCGAACTGCGGCAACAGCGGTGGAACGGAAACGACAATCATGACCTGGACTTCGACTGGTCTCCCTGCTGACGGCAATTATTACTCCACCCTCTCCACACCAGACGACACGCAGTGGATTCTTCCCACGAGTTATCACAAGTCCTACGAAGATTACGTTCACCAAATGAAAATGCCTTCGAGCGCCTGCCCTTCGCCGGACTCCGATGGCCTGATGACCGTGATTCAACCTGACGGCTGGGCCGTTGATACGTATGCAACGATTGTTCTCTCCGGTAATCGCGTGGTCGCAACTATGGGCAGTTACATTGACACACGCGGCTCGGGCATCGGCTGGTGGAATGGCCGCCGCGCCAGTATGTTCCCATCGTTCGCCGGCATTATCCGCACCGGCGAAATTGCGAACGGTCTCATTCCCCACGCGCTTATCGCCCAAATGCCCCCATCGATTTTAACCGAGCAAGCAATCTGGCCGGCGTACACGTTTGATCGAACCTCTGGTTACACTGGAACTTTGCCAATGGGCGCGCTTCTCGCCATTCCTTCTTCAACCGATATCAATACACTCGGCCTCACCACTCAAGGAAAAGTGGTGGCCAAAGCGGCGCAGGACTACGGTGTCTACGCCGGCGATCGCGGCGGGAGCGGCATCGCGATTCTCATGGAGTACGGCAATCCTGATATCTGGCCGAACTCGTATCTGGATCTTCAAAAAATTCGCGATGTGCTTCGTTGGGTGACGAACAATGATTCGACCAATCGTGGCGGGGGCGGTACACCGCTCGCTTCGTTCCCCCCGCCGTTTTACGATGGTTCGACTGCGTCAATATCGCCAACACCGGACTCAACCGCGCCAACTGTTCCAACCAATCTTACCGCCACCACTCCCGCCTGCAATCAAGTGAAGCTTGACTGGAACCCCTCAATCGATAGCGGTATCTCCGGACTAAAAGGCTACACAATTTACAAAAATGATGTTTTCTTGAAAAAAATCAGTGCTCCCGAACTCACGACGATCGCCGGCGGTCTCATCAAAAACTATCCGTACATTTTCGGCGTCTCTGCGATTGATAACGCCAATAACATTTCAGCCACCACAACCGCAAACATCACCACGCTTGATTGTTAAAAATAAATCCACCCACCTCATGAGAAACCAATCGCAACGGTGATTGAGACTCCGGGCAGAACTATTTTACTTTTTATAAACTTTGGTGGAAAAAATTGTTTAGTTTTTCTAGAATTCATTTCTCATGAGGTGTTGGGATAAAAAAGTCCGAGAGCTTTAATGCTCTTCGGACTTACGAAATATCTGAACCGTCATTGGCCACGACTTTTTTTGACTCTCCGGTCTGGATCGGGTTTTCCCGGTCCCAGGCCAGACCGAAAAAGAATGTAACGATTCCTAACATCACTCCAGCGGTAAGAAATGTGTAGTTCAGTCCGGACTCTTGCCGGGACATACCGAACACAACACCACAGGCGGCCGCTAGGAACAAACCCACAATTATCTTCAACATACGTCATCTCCTCTCTGTCTTGATTTATAGATTTTGATACTTATGAAGTCAAGAACGTTAGGAAAATATTAAAAAAGAAAAAACCCGGAACAGCATGTGCCATTCCGGGCGTTGAGAGAAATCTTGTTGAGGACTCTCTCGGTATCCTCTACTACTGGTTCTGACGCCCTGGAACAATACCTGGAACCGGGACTGCGGCGTTCTTAGGACTGACAACTGCCGCACCCACGAGAGCATTCAGCATGTCCGGCGGCATGAGGAGCGTACTCGGAAGCCGTTTAGCCATGCCGGTAGCCAGACCTGTTTTGACCTGAATGTCCGCCAAAGCCTGGAGGGTGTGAATATGCGGCTCGAGGATGCTGGCCACATAGCGGCTGTCGAGAGCATCTTGAACTTTGTCGCTGAAGTGGAACGTGTCCCCCCAACCGAAAAAGCTCATGGTGATGCCGACTTCCTTGAACCGTTTCTCGATGTTCTTCTCCACGTTGTCGATGATTTGGCCGGCTTCCTTATTGACATCCTCGAAGAGTCGCTTGGTTGTTTCGGCACAGATCGCTGCCTGAGTCTCGGTGAAACCGAAGGTATCCATCACGTCGGATAGGGTTCGTGCATGAAAAACCGAAGTGAAAATGACTTCCGGCACTGTCCGATCACCTTCCGGAGGAATGATGCCGAAGTTGTAGAGATAATTCGGCGAATCATCTTCGTGGACCGTTACGCCGAGGGCGATGCCGACCTTGATGTCGAGTCCGTCCATTGATTGACAGTGGATTGACTGGTCGCTTTCGGACGTGCCGCGACCACCTTGGGCATCTACCCAGTGCCTGCTGTAGGGTGCACGATCAACGATGATCAGACGTCCGGATGGCACGAAGTAGTTCCGCCACACACTCGAGTTACTGAGCTGAGTGTGTGGAATACTGAAACGCTTGGCGGGAATCTTGTTCTCCGCCAAATACTCCTTGGAACCGAATTTGACTTGACTGTCCTTGTTAGCACCGACATCCGGGATGAAGAAGGCACTCTCGTTCGGGAGGATGAAGTAGGTTTCAGCGTAGTCGGTCTGCGCATAATAGGCCCGGACCGGCACTGCTCCGAGAAGAACAATGCCAATCATTGCTGCGCTGGTGAGCGCTGTCCATCCTTGCTTCACGTACTTCCACCAGATGATTGCGAGGACGACGACGAAGAGGATGGCTGGCAATCCCTCTCCCGTGAAGAACTGGGCGAACCGCGAAATACCGTAGGAAACGTTCGAGTTGTCGAACTGCTTTCCGGCAAGCTCGGCGCTCACGATGGTAGATCCGGCATTCAGAAGGACGTTCATCACACGCCATCCGATGACCGCGAGAAAGGTCGCGATTACCCGCAGAATGATACTGCGCTTCATTATCTTATCTCCCTTCTTTAAGACAATTCCGAAAAACTTACATCGGAAACTTGAGTTGTGTCTTGATAAACTGTTGCCCTTCCTTACTCAGGATCAGGGTGTCTCAAGACGGTACTAGGGCAGGATTATAGGACATAGAGTTGATTTTGTCAAGTATTACTGTACAATCTCGGCGCGTTAGTACGTTTTTGGACACAAAGAAAGACTCGGTTCGG
>CAYHXC010000002.1:0-96454 GCA_964360585.1 uncultured Candidatus Saccharibacteria bacterium
GCTCTTCCCGTTTCACTCGCCGCTACTCAGGGAATAATTAGTATTTTCTCTTCCTCCGCTTACTGAGATGTTTCACTTCAGCGGGTTCGCAACCGCGCTTAGCGCGGAAATCCCAAATCACAAATCCGAAATCCGAAACAAATTCCAATTTTCTAAATTCACAATTTAGAATTTTGGTATTGTTTAAGATTTGATGCTTCGTGTTTCGAATTTCCCTGCAAAGCGCGGTTTACCGTGGTTTGCACGGTAGGGTTACCCCATTCGGAAATTCCCGGATCAAAGGTTGCTACACACCTCCCCGAGACGTATCGCCGTTACGCTGCGTCCTTCATCGCTCTTTTATGTCTAGGCATCCACCGTTTGCCCTTGTGACCCCTCTGAACAAATACGGCAACAACGCAAAACTTTTAGATTGTGTGAGTTCAAGACGCGCCGACGACGGCGTAGCCTTCGCTACTCCGAGAAGAAGCAACGCAGAAATCGCGCAATCTAAAAGTTCCTTCGGTCGCACTCTTTTGTTTATCTTCTTCGTTGCTCGTCGCTTATGTATCAACAGATACACGTCGCTCCTTGCGCCTCGAATCTAAACAAAATAGTTGCGATTGCGTGGTGTCGTATTTATTCAGAGGGGTCTGTCCAACCATCCCAATGCTGACTTATGTGCCATGCCTTCAATGCGTTAGAGGCATGACACTCATGTTCGTTTCTACCTTGAGGAGTAGAAAGCGAACTTCAATTAATTACTTAATTTTATTTTCAATGATCTCATATGAGATAAAAAAAACCGCTTTCCCAAGCGGCACCCAAGACTTAGAAAGTCTCGCGCGACACTTAGGTGAGATTTTTTCTAGTCGTCATATGTAGGAGAGAGTGTACTCTCAGGCCCGGTCTTTGTCAATCCCCACACCTAATCAGGAACTTCTCTTAAACTGGCTTTCCCTAGCTACATTTAGGTACTAGTGCGGCCCTACATCACTTTCCTGATTAGGTGTGGGGGTCAAGAAATACTTCCTCTATATGGGGACTGCCTGGGGATACAAAAGCACTATGCTAAGATATGAGTAGTTGGAGCCCTTATTTCTTCATACGCCGGAAGGGAGAAGTTCATGAAACGCACATTCAAAGAAAAGTGCAAAAGATTCCTCGAGAAGAGGTTCCCGAGTGGTTTTTGGAGTTACGCTTGGTTTCTTCTTCGAAAAACTGCCTTTCTCGCCAAGTCCGAAAAAGATGTGGAACACGAACCTCGCGGCGGAGTCCTCTTCGATCGGATCACGATGATAGAGTACGTAACCGAGCGAGATGCCCTCGGCAAACCGATCGAAGAACACCCTATCCGCCGACGCGTGGGGTGGCATCGTTGCCACTGCAAGGGAATGAAAGAACAGTACTTCGCTCCTCCGCACAACACTTCCTAGAGAAGGATCTTCCTCCTTCTCTTTTTTTGTTTGTTGACATTTCCATAACGGTATTTTAAAAAGAATCTAGCCGAAGGGAGATAAGGGAGATAAGGGAGATAAGGGAGATAAGGGAGATAAGGGAGATATATGACTTTTTTACTCATCGTTATTTTCGAATGGCGAAGTGGCGATAAACCAGTTTACGAAACAGCAAAAGCGTGGACAATCAAGATTGATCAGTCGCCGTCACCGATACCCCGAGACAACGACTTGTTTCTTGCCGACCGAATTTCCGATGCCATTCGGCACTTTCGGAAAGAATTGCAAGGGTATAGGAGAGGAAGCGAATCACTCCACGTCGCATCTCACTCTCTCGCCAAGATCGACTAGGTCCATAGCGCAGTACATTCTGCGCTTTTTTAATTCTCAAAACTTTTTTTCACAAACAAAAAAACTGCCCCGCCGAATGGCGGGGCAAGCTCGGGGCTCATCCTGTAATTTTTCGAGGACCCGCCCGAATGACTGAAATCATTCAGTCGGGCAAGGGTGTAGATGAAATACACAATCTCCTCACAAGATCATGACTCAACTGTTCCTCGAAAAATTACAGGACAAACCCTTGTCCTCCTAACTTTTTTACAAAAGTTGGGAGGATAAACCTTTCTAATATCTATATTTTGAATTATGGAATGGCCGGATGCAAGGCTTGACCGAGTACCGACCCGAACTGTATTCAACATACAGCGAGGGCCGGCACGGAGGTCGTAACGCAGCAGACGGACGTTACCAGAATTCAAAATTTAAATTACCGCTTCGACTCGGTCTCTTCTCGAAGCTTATTCAGAAGATGGTTAGCATAATCCTTGCCGCCCAAACCGAAGGCCAAGCCTCCAGCCAAAGCGAGCATGGCAATGAAACCAGTAATCAACGCATTCACCACCGTCTCCGCCACCCGAAGCTGGAGAAGCGCGGTAAAGAATCCGAAGATCACGATCGCCCACCAGGTCAAAGCTCCTAAAAATTGGGCTGAGTGCATTCGTGCTCCCATGACCGAAGCGCGGACTGTTCCCCGAAGGAAGTTTCCGATCACTACGGCGGCAAGCATGATAAGAACTGCGGCCACAACATTTGGAATGTAGCTCAAGACATCCCGAAGGAATGATGAGAAAGAATCCAACTCTAAGAAATCAGAGATGACGAGCAAGAAGGCCACGATTACAAACCAGTAGACCACCCGTCCCAAGAAGTAGGCGATACGGATCCGCATGTTCGCCCGTTCAAAGTACGGCTTGAGTCCGGCATTCTCAAAAACTTCGTCAATGCGCACGGCATCAAAAATCTTTTCAATTAATTTGCCCAAACCGGCAGCGACGAACAAACCAACGAGGAGCACAACCAGTGTCCCTAGCAAGGCAAAGGTGAGACCCAAAAAGAGTCCCCACACGTTGGTAAAAGAAGTCGCTAAAAGCTGAGCAAAATACTGAAAGTTCTCGTTTGCTGCTGTTGAAGTATCGTACATGTAAGAATATAAGAACATCAAAAAATCTGCTCGACCTTTCTTATGTAATTCGTATCGTATTCCCCTCCTCTGTCTCAAAAGGGGCTTTCATTCATTTTACAACATTCGCGGTGAACTCTTGTGTGGATAAGTTACTCCCAGTAAAGAGACTGGTCACCGGATGTTCTTTTGTACTCAAAAGCCATCCTACGTTCTCAGCCCGTCGGCTTCCGAAAGTTGCCCCGCTCTTTACTGCTCGTCTAGTGGAACTAAAGGTACATTCCGAGAGTTATCTCGAAAATAAGCTCGCTTGGGTTGGAGGGATGTAAACGGAAGCTAATCCAACGACTTTTCACTCGCGGAGTAGCGCTCAATACCCGAGAGTTATCGCGACCACTCTAAGGCTTTTGGCATACCACATTTTTCTGGATCACTTTGTAAAACATCTGACGTACAGTTTTTCGGATTAATACACTGTCCCGATGTATTCAGTATCTTCTGTCCGCCCTTATAAATACAATTTTTATCTTTACTGATTCCCGAATCAGAAAGAATATCAGTCATGTAAAGACCGATGTACTCGAACGTGAGTGGATCCGCGTCCAAAAGCTTTGTTCTTCCACAATAAACACCACTCCTATCTTTCCCATAATAAGAAACTAATTCCGGACCTATCTCACAAGCCTTCAACACCGTGAATGTGTGTGGATCTGCGCCCACTAGCTCCTCCAAAGAAAACCCATCAAAAGGATAATAGACTTTGTCCTTATCTTTAAAGTGCTCCCCATTATTGAGACTTTCGAATGTGACGACATCTGCTGTCGTACTTACTACTTGACCATCAATATATGCGGAATAGATTTGATTTTTATCTTTTGCCAAAAGTCCCCCAACAAAAACAAACGTCGCTGGATCGGCGCCCTGAAGAACTCGATACTTATCTGCTAGATCTGCTCGAAAATAAACGTAGTTCTCATCTTTTGCCCAATATATCGATCCTGGTATTTGTTTCCAGGCGAAAGAAGGAGCTTGGATCGAATTCGATGATGTTTCCGAATGAAAAACGGAAGTCTGCTCAAAATCATAAGGGGTAACCTGAGCGACAGCAAAAAGAATTAGACTAGCCAAAACAAGGAGAATAACTATCGATACAATCTTTCTGGAGGTCATCTTAAATGAATTATAGGCTCAACGTGCTTCCAAAACAATTTTTGTCTTTGGTGGACCCAGAGAGAATCCTCCTTCGCTAAAGCTACGGACGGACACGGTCGAACTCCCGCCCCTGCCTGCCGGCAGGTCCGCAACCCCGAAGTAAATTTCGTCAGAATGTGGACCTAGGCGGAATCGAACCGCCGTCCCGGCAACCCCGAAAACAAACTTGTGGACCCACCGGGAATTCCCTCCTACGTCAAGACTTCGGCGGACAGGGAACCCGGACCTCAGTCCCTCACCTTTGTGGCCAAGTCCAGCTTGGTGGACCTGGGGGGAATCGAACCCCCGCTTGCGCAATGCGAATGCGCCGTTATACCACTTAACTACAGGCCCACAAGGGTGAGGGACGAATGCTGCGTAATGCCGTTTTACTATGGGCCCAAGGCCCACAAGTTTGTGCACGGGGCAAGTGCGAATGTTCCCGTTTTATACAAATCTAGCGATTTGTCCGTAAAACGCAATCCCGCGAAGCGGGCCGTAACTATTTTCACTATACCATAGGCCCAAAAATTACTTCGAGCCCCGACGATTCTGTCGGGATTCCGACTTCTTTATATCACAAAGTTAAAAAATTGGTACGTCGGAACTTATCGAATTCATTTTGCTTTTTAATCATACCGTCGGGGTTAATACCCCATAAAGAGAGGTAGGATCATCGCCAGAATCAAAAATCCAACAATGAAAACGGCGAATTTCTGCTTCATATATCGTTCTCGTGATGTAGGTGTTCGACTTTCTTAATATCTTCCATGTCCCGCTCCAGTTCGGCAATATCTGATCTGATGGCGATAAGAGATTCTTCCTCGGTATGCACCTCCATCTCAGTTTTCTCGACCAACTTTTTATCTTTCTTGAGGCCGGAAAGAATGAGACTATCCCCGATAAACGCGGAAACAAAAAGACCGACCGTAAGAAGAATAATGACACTAATGAGAAGAGACAAGGGGCCATCCCACCAGGGACCTGGTTCTATCAGGTCCCACGGCTGACCGGCCACAAGCGCCGGTCCGATACCAACAAGATAATCAGTCGTATGCCAAACGCCGCGCCAGAAAAGAACAATGCCAATTCCACCGATCAAGGCATAGAGAATAGGCTCGTGACTGAGCCAACTCCGGACTCGGTCTTCGAGCTTATCGAAAAATTTACTGGCTTTAGCAATGGGAGACATCGGCTTTGCTCACACTATATCAAAAAAACCGCTTGAGAAGAAACTCTAGACCTCATCTCAAAATATATCCAGTCGCGGCGGAGCTATTTTTGAGGTGAGTTCTAAGACCGACTCCGCCACACTTTAGACTTCGGATCACGTGAAACATACCACTGATCGTCTTCATGGAACCACCAGTCATCGGGATGCGTGGAAAGCAAAAACTTTCCTAATTTTTTCCCGATCGGCGTTTTCACGCCTTTTAAAGCTCTGGCTGCCCATTTGTCCGCTTTCACATTTCCCTTCACTGCTTCCTCGCGCAGTGTGGCGATCCACTCCAAACGATCGGCATCCTTGGCCAACTTTGCCTCGAGCGTCTGTCTCCCCTGCTCTTCGGTATAGGCATCGAGCAGTTCGTGTCCAAAGGGAAGTTCTTTCGCAATATCCTGTAACGCCTGGCCTTCGGCTAAGCGACCGTATTTTTGATGCACATAGTTCAGATCGGAAGTTCGTCCTTCACCAAAATCATGGACGAGACAGAGAAATAAGAGCCGCTCTTTATTTGCTTCCGGAACAAGATGCGACATAACATAGCCGATCATCGTTGTCCGGAATAAGTGCTCTGCAACGGACTGCGTCCCTGTCCCTAAAAACCACAAACCAGACCGCGGCGTCTTGGCCAAAATTCCCGACTCATACACAAAGTTAGCTAGGACTTTAAAATTTTTTGGAGATTTTCGTTTCTTTGAAGGCATATTCTAAAATGTGCGAACTTTCCAAACGACCGAGGTTTTTCCAGTGGTTTTTAAATACTTCCCAAGTTCTTTTTGCCAACTCGACCACTCCCGGTAACTGTCCAACCCCACCCGCAGTAGTATTTTCCATGTCCTTAGTATAACAGATATAATGATTTCTTGATTCCATGGCCTATTCCTTTTTCCGCTCTTGACACTATGTTACTTTTATGATTTTATTTAATCAGGAAGACGGAGATTTTGAACACTAACCGCCTTTTGAAAAGAGAGGTTTTATATGAAGTTACAGAGAACGGCCTGGCACTTCCGAGTGTACATGAAGGCCTACGTCACCGATCGTTCCTGGCTCGATCATGGGAACATCGGTCCGGTAGAACGTCCGAGACTACTGGAAGAAGAGGCTTATCACGCATTTGAGGAGAAGATGCGGAGTATGCCCCCCGAACAGCAGTTCGGACAGGAAACGCGAGATGAGTTACTGAAACTCGAGGGAGCGTGGCAGAAGGCCGACAATGACTGGCGCCAAGAGCAGGAAGCGGCCTACACAGAAAGCAGATCTCGTGAAGTCCGGGAACGACTGTATGCGGGAAAGACCTCGCTCTGTCCGTACTTCTGGAGTGTCGTCTTCGGCCTGGTGATCTACTACGGCGTCGTCCGTAGTACCCGGCCTATCTGGCAGATGTTCAGTCGGATCGCCATCTCTGAAGCCGCCGCCCTGTCTGCCATAGGTCTTGTGATCGTAGCTTTCATCGGCTATGGAGCTTACGAAAGCTGGAACGAGATCCCGACTCCGAGACAATTCGTCACGGGTATCGTGGTCGACGTCCAGCGATCTCGACAGAGGAGTGCAGAAGATGCCGCGTCGCAAGCAGCTTACGAGGCACTGCGACTCCGAGAACGACAAGCGTGGGAAGTAGCCCATCCGGAAGAAGTGGCGCATCGTCACCAACAACAGGTGGCGTACGAGCAAGAACAGGAACAACGGAATGTAGCCCGGCGAGCCGCTATGTGGTCGAAATTCAAAAAAGACTTCAAGCGACTCTCCGTGGAAGGTGGCCTGTTCCTCGCCAAGCTCCTCGCTCTTTTCGTCGGAGGATTGGCAGCTCTCGCCCTTCTGTTCTACATTCTCGGCCGGACTTTCACCTTTCTGGCATGGCTCCTTCGGCCCATCGCCAGACGATTGTCCTTCCGATCGGTGCCGGAAACGGGAATTCGCGCCTGGATAGTTCGCCAGCTACAGCGAGTGGTGGGTGCATGGGTAGCGTGGCAGCAGTTCTGGAAAGAAACTCGCGAGCTCGTCGGTGCATTTGCCTGGGCAAGATATAAGAAGCTCTGCCCGTACCTTGAAGTCGCGAACAGCGAGAACTAAGTTTGGATCTTGCGAGCCTGCAACTCTTCGGAGTTGTGGGCTCTTTTAAATTTATATTTTCGAAATTTCTTTTTGCCTCAATTACTTGACCCTCCACTACAAACTCAAGAAAAAGAAAAACACCCTGACGAGTAAGGTGTTTTTCTTTTTGATCGGGCTGCCCTCCTTCACTTATCAGTTTCGAAGGACACAGTAAAACTATGGCGGACAAGAAAGCTTCGGCAAAGCTGAGCTTAGCTCTGCGGGACAAGCGAACCCGAAGCCATTCTTCTTTTTGGTCGGGCTGCCCTCCTTCGTTAAAAACTACGGACGGGCAAGCCGGGAATGGTTCGATGAAGCTCACCACAAGTCGAACCCGGTCTTTACGAACCTTCATCCCTCACCTTTTGTTGGTCGGGGTACCCGGAATCGAACCGGGACCACACGCACCCTTGTCCCGTTAGAGAATGATCAGTCGGGCCGCCGGGAATTGAACCCGGTCTTTACGAACCCGAATCGCACGTACTACCGGTATACTACGGCCCGGTAATTCTCTAGCGGGATGAACGTGCGTACTACCACTATACTATACCCCGTATGTTTAAAAGGTGAGGGACAGGTCGCACGCCTGCCCGTCCGTAGTTCTGCATCGCAGAACGAAGGCGGGTACTACTCGCCTCGCTGACTCGGCCTTCGTAGCCACTCTGGCGAAGAAGACAACTCGAGCGAAGCGGGCCGGTATATCCCGACGTTACAGTCGGGATTCCGACTTCCTCATTATATTCAAAATAGTGCGTCGGGACTACAGCTCGTTTGCAAATCAACTTTAGTGTCCCTTATTGTCCTCACTACCGTCAAGCTGAACAGGCTTACCCGAAGGAAAAGGAACATTCTCAGTAGAAACATTTTTCCATCTTCCTGATTCAACCGCTTGTCGTACGGCGGCCAGAGGATCTTCACGGAATGCCTGGCTCAGATGTTTCTCATCGTACCAAAGTGTATGTCCATCCGGAAATTCTTGGAATATTTCTTTCGTTACTCCATTACCGTCGAGCTCAAGAGTGCTTTTTATTTGAGTCGCAAGATCTTCAAAAACAACTCGTTCCAACCGACCGGTCGCTTGGTTAATCATGTGTGTGATCTTTATGCCTTCTTCGATTTTCATCAGATAGCGCCAGTGACGCTCTTTCGGTTCACTCGGCTGTTCAAAAGGATTCATAGATTTATTTCACAAAAAATTTCTTTTTCATCTCCTCGTCGAGGCCGGACTGAAACTCCTCTTTGCGATTCTTAGCGGCAACCGCAATTTTTTTGAGCTCCGTATCGCTCATCTCTCCTAACGCCTTCACCCGATCTCTCAACCCCTCGGCCACATTCAATTTCGGATCATCCAATACTTCTTCAAGAAGAATGGAGAGGATGAAGCCAACTCTGGGACTCGGCGGAATATCCAGAATACTCATCACATCGCTTCCGGTTAGTTTCAGCATTTTTGGCGAGATCGGATCATTCTTCACTTTTTCGATCATAAATAAAAGGTGCCGAATCTTGTACGGCACGGCCTTCGGTACACCCGAACCAATGCGATCAGCCTCACGCAATTTTATGAGATCATCAATATTTTCCGGACCAACCCGTGCTAAAAATCGTCGCACGCCGGCCTCGGTTACTTCGCCGACGTTGTAGTAAAACATGTGCGATCGGACAAGATGAGCCACATACTCCACAAAATCCTTGCCAAACCGAAGATCATCTAAAATCTGGAGCGTCATCTTCCCGCCAACCAACTCGTGATTATAGAACGTGGGCGGACTGCCTGGTCGCTTCGTTCGTGGCTTCCCCACATCATGCAGTAACGAGGCCACACGCACTTCGAGCGAATAATTTTTCTTGGCCGAGTATTCCAGCGCTCGCAAGTTGTGTTCGAAAACTGTATAGATATGATGCCGCTCCTGGGATACGCCCAAACCTTCGCGCAACTCCGGGAGAACATATTTCAAAAGATTCAGTTCTTCGAGAAGCACGATTCCCGCGGCCGCCCGATCAGACATGATAATTTTCACGAACTCGTCGCGGATACGTTCCTTGGCAATCATTTCTAAAAGTCCTGCCTTGGCTTCAATCGCTTTCCGTGTTTCCGGGTCAATCTGAAAATCAAGTTCAGTCGCGAACCGCATCGCCCGCATTAAGCGCAGCGCGTCCTCGTTAAATCGTTCCTCCGGTTTCCCCACGGTCCGAATAGTTCGCGATTCCAGATCATCCTCCCCCCCAAATGGATCAATAAGCTGGAAGGTTCTAGTTGTTCTATCTTCGCCGCTTGGCGAATCGTTCAATCGCTTCGCTCGTTCTAGCCGATTGCCTCTAACGACTCGAACGACTTCAACGTTTCGAACGTTTCTCACGTCCAACGCCATGGCGTTCACGGTGAAGTCGCGGCGCGAGAGATCCTCCTCAACCGTTTTTGCAAATCGCACTTCGTCCGGATGGCGCTTGTCGGTATACTTCCCTTCTTCGCGAAACGTCGTAACCTCAATAATTTTTAAGCGCGGATCTTCCGACTCGGTTTTTACACCAACCGTGCCAAACTGATTTTCGTAGACACTTTCGATAAATACTTTTTGAATCTGTTCCGGCGTGGCGTCGGTCGCAATATCCCAGTCTTTCGGCTCGCGCGCCAATATGAGATCACGCACACAGCCACCAACCAGATAGGCCTGATACCCCACCTTAACAAGCGTATTTGCCGCTTCCTGAACCTCGTCGGGAATGTTCCTTAAATCTCTCATGGACATTGATACTACTATACGCAAAGCGGCGACGAATGACAAAAGGATGACAACCAGAATTTAGGAATATTTTATGGATATAATCATGGGTAAAGATCTAAAAAGTAAATGACCCCTTCCGCGATGTATGCAGAAGGGGTCAAGGGGGTTGAGGGAACTAGGGGTCAGAGACCCAAGGTTCCCAGGGTTCAGGAATTGCGAGAAAAGACCCGACGGCCGCCGTACCACCTGATGCCGCCCAAGGCACCGGCGCGCACGCCCCAGCCGTCATCACGCCAATCGACGTACACGGAACGCAGCACGCTATTCACGTCGCGAACGTAGAAGATGTTCGCCCACCCGTTGTTGAGCAGGGCACCTTCTCCACCGTTCGACTGGGCAACCATGAGCCGCCAGATTTCCGAGAGAGTAACTTCCGCGACAGCTTCGCCACCGAGGTCGGCGATGACCTCGCTGTCGTTGGCGCTCTGGGTCAGCGTGAGTGGAACGAGCAAGCCGTCCGGCACGTCTTCCTCCACTTTGCTGGCAAACCAGCTAATGAAGTTCAAGCCATGCTCGACCATCTTCACACCGGACGACTTCGAGAAGAAAGTATCATCCGCCTTGAACGGGCAGGATTCGACGGGCTTCGGCGCGACGGGACGGAGCACCTTGCGGATACGGGGTTTCTTCGGGCGGGTGCGGATGGCATCCACCATTACGACGATCGCGGCCTTGGTCTCCTTTATCACAAACTGGCGATCAACCCTACTGAGAGCATTGAAACCTGTTTGATGAGCGACCAGTTCGCCCACCAGTCTTGACGTTTGTGGATCCTGTTCTGCGGTCATAGCTTTCCTCCTTTTTGACCGTTTCAACAAAGTCCTGCTGTTGGGCTTGGCCTTCATGGTTTCGCCACAGCTCGTAAAAGCTCGATTCTTCGGGCTCCTATGAGCTATAGCGAAATCTCGCTGGTTATCAAAGATCGACTACAATATAACAAATAAACGTTATTATGTCAAATCAGCGGATTTGAGCGCCAAACTCAGTCTTTGATTTTTCCTCTAAAGCTTTGTGCATCACGTCTACTTCTTCGTTGGTAAGTGTTCGGTCGTTGTTTCTATAGATAACGCGATAGGTGTAGCTTTTCTTATCTTTTCCAAACTTTTCCTCATTTTCATATTGATCCAGGAGTTCTACCTGCTCCACTAAATCTCCAGCCACATCACGGACTAAATCAAAATAATTATTTGGCGCGAAAGTTTTTGGCGAGCAAGCAAGGTGAGAGGTCTTGCGAGGCGAAGCCATGACCGCGCCTACATGAGCAAGATATAAAAATCATAGCACGCTTGTCTAAAAAGAATGAGCCTCCGAGCGTGGAACGCGCGGAGGCTCAAGGTTGCGAGAGGTTCAACCTCTCAAATGAACAAGGTTCTACTCGGACTTCCGGGCAGAGGCGACACCAAGAAGAACGTAACGGACGTCGTCCCAGAAGCTGCCGACGAACAGACCATCCGAGCCGAAGTAACCAACAACGACCCGGATCCCGTCCGAATCCAGAGACATCGTACGGACGTAGAGATTCGGGAATAGCCGCTCTCCCGTGACCAAGAAGTACAAGACCACGGCATAGACGAGTTCGCACGCCCGGGGCACCTCTTCGCACTCGGAGAGCAACGCCTTCTGGTCATCGAAATTCTTCGACGTCGAGCCCACGACCGCTTCTTTGCGAATCAGGTACCAACGGACCTCGAGCTTCTCGTCCTTCGCGAACGACTGGTTGTTGTACCACGCATCCTTGTAGGAGTAGAACGTCTTCGGCTTCTTGTTGGGTGCTTTTGCGCGCACGTCCAAGATCGTCATCGGAAATCCGGCAACCAGGATGTGCGTATCCTTGCACTTCTCCAGCACGACTTCCGAGAATGGGATCTCGGCAAGCAACGCGAGCTGCTCCTCGGTGTACGCTGCGCCAAATTGACGCACGACTTCCTCGATGCCGAGGTAGTTTTTGCCCATAATCTCGCGGGCGCGGATCTGGGACGGCGTGGGTTTGTAGTTCACGATCACGGCAGAGATTGAGGCGATGATGCCGTTCCCCGCAACAAGCGCGACTACCTTCTCGAACAGCTCTTCGTCGTGGGCGAGTTTCGCCCAGAAGTTCTGCCCAGCTCCGACCTTACGGCCGGTGACGACTGCTTCGTGGATGAGTCCGTTATCCTTTCCGAAATTTTCACAGCTCTCATCCAGACGCACCATGGTATTTGCTGTCATGACACACCTCCTAGGGATAGTTGGTGTCGGATCAATTTCCGACGGAATTTGAGTAAAACCCTATATATTTCAAAGGACGACAATATTTTAACAAATAAGTACTAAGATGTCAAGTTAGCGAATTTGGGCGCCAAACTCGGTTTTCGATTTTTCCTCAAGCGCCTTATGAAGCACGTCTACCTCTTCATTCGTCAATGTTCGATCACTACTGCGATAGATAACACGATAGGCATAACTCTTTTTATCGGCGCCAAATTTCTCCGCGTTTTCATACTCATCAATCAACTCCACTTGCTCCACCAGATCACCCGCCACGTCGCGAACAAGATCAAAGTAATTATTCGGCGCAAATGTTTTTGGCACGACGAAAGAAATATCGCGAGTCACCGGCGGATACTTACTCACCTCCTGGAACTTCGTTCCCATCGTGAGCTGCTTCGTCACCCGCTCGTCTTTGGACCAGAGAAGCCGAATATCCGGCAGTTCCATGCTACTAATAGCGAGCCGGTCCAAGCCGAATCCAAAGGCCCAACCGTTGTAGCCTTCGAGACCGAAGTTTTTCAAAACACTCTTTTTCGGCATTCCCCCGCCAAGCAACTCAATCCACTGGCCATTAATCTGAATCTCTACTTCGAGCGACGGATCGGTATAAGGAAATGTATCCGGATTAAAACGATACACCGTCGACTCACCGAAAATTCCTTTTACAATCTGACTCAACACATTTTTAAGATCATCCAACACCATCATTCCCTGGCTATCAGGCTGGAGATACAAACCACCGAACTGATGGAAGATGTTCATATGGCGACGATCGATCTCGTCCTTGCGATAGACCTTGCCGTAACAAACCACACCGAGCGGTTCCTGTTTGGCAATCTTTGCTTTGATCTCGGGAAGATTTAAATAGTAGTACCACATGACGGTGTCATGCGTACGCAAAATATTTTTCGGATCGGCATAGTAGGTATCCGAAGCGCTTCGCGCCGGGTGGTCCGGAGCAAAGTCGAACAGATCAAAACTAACATCGACCGGCACAATCTCCGGAATAATGATGTTGTCAAAGTTCGCAAGCGCCGGAACCCGCTTTACCGATTCCACAATTTCGTGGAGCGGACTTGTCGTCGTGCGCGACAGATCGTCCATCGCCAAGTACCGCTTAATCCGTCCGGCCTCGGCGTCAGTGCGCGGCTCGAGCGTCTTCCGAACCTGGTTTTCGTTGTCTCGATCAATCGTATATTCGGCTGACTGGGTAAGGGGCGAAGTGAAATCCATCCCGTTAGAAGCAGATCGCGATCAACGCATCCACACAATTATGTAATTTCAGGTTCGACATTTCATTAAAAAGCCCAGGGAAGCCAACTAAGCGATCGCGGCTTCTAACGGGATCCATGGTTTTGATTGTAATCAAAGCAAGCCGCGAAAACAAACTTTTTACGTCGGGAGTAATTGACCGCCTCTTACTGGGTCTTCAGATTAAAACACGCCCGAAATATGTCTAAAGATTCCCCAGGTTTTTGGAGACAGCGGATTCCTTGCTTCGCATAACCATTCTTTAAAGAAAACGAGAGGGCGTTGGTAAAAGATTTCTCCGCTCCACTTCGGTCTCCTATGCCAACGTGAGCCAGTCCTAAACGCACCCACAGATCGGCCACATCTTTGCGATTCTCATCTTTATACGGATTAATCCAAGCGATTGATCGAAAGGCCTCCGGTGTGTGCTCGACTACGATTGGCTCGAGAAAATCAATGATGGCTTGGTAGTTCTTTTCTTCAAGATATAGATTGGAAAGCTCGCGGTAGGCAGAAAAAAGCATGAAATGGTCGTGGTCCGTGGCGGTCATAAAATCAGTTTCAGCTGCCGCCAAATCTCCCTCCAACTTACGAGCCTGTCCGCGTAGATAGAAAAGATAGGGATCCTTCGGTCGTGTCCTCAAGGCTTCCGTAATTTCTTGGAACGCCCGCAATCGATACAGAACTCTCTCTTTTTCATCTGGCACGCCAGAGGCCAGCCGCAGAGAAAGAATAGCCAAGTCGCGGTGGTAGAGCGGATTCCCGGCATCGCTCCGCACAGCCGCGTCGTACTTTTCGTAGGCCGCACGCATATCACCTTCCGCCAGCGCCATTGAAGCCTCGGTAAAATGAGCTTCGGCAAGAACACTCATACATCCAAAAATGAGCGCGATGAAACTGAAAACGATCACGAAAAGATTGAAGATAAACGAAAACTGCGTTTTATCTTTTTTATTTTCCGAGGAAAGATAGAGACGTAACACAATTCCAGCAACAATAAAGAAAAGGAAAACATCGGCCGGAAATATCCAGTCGGCATTAACCATGTTTTGAAATACGAGAGCCAGAAAACTGCCGACGACCACGTAGAGCATCTGTTCTTCGTGAAGTGAATGATGATTTCTGTTTTTTGTTACCGAAAAAACCATCACGAGCAAAGCCGCGAGGAAAAGAACCAGGACCACTCCTCCAAAAATCCCTAACTCCACGAACCCGCGAGCGAGAATATTGTGCGGATCGGTGGTATAGAACGTCAGACGATCACGGTACTCGGTCATGGCATCGCCGAAACTGCCCCAACCGACACCGAAGAGTGGACTATACGAAAATATGCGCGCTGACTGATAGAGATACTCAAGGCGGGCAGTCAGTCCGTTTTCCGAAGCGCTTTCCTCTTTAAAAATATCGGTTGGTTGGATCACGCTCGTCCCCGAAGCAACGCTTTGGGGATGGTTCTTAAACTGAAACGCGGCCGTAGCGAGGAGAATGCTGACCGCCATCAGTAAGAAAAGCGTTGCGCTGCGCCGCCAGATTTTTGAGAACGGCCAGCGGAGCAAAAACATTGTGATAAGAAACGATCCCAGGAAAGCCAGCGCCGCGCCGCGGGCAAACGTAAAGAAGAGGGTACAAAAAAGAAAAATATTTATGGCAGCATACCACCACTTTCGGGACTGCTTCGATTCATAGAAAAGAAAACTAGTCGCAAAAAAAAGTGACGGGAGCATAAAGCCGGCAAAAGCATTTTGTTGATAGAAAACTGATCCTAAGCGAAAGAAAGGATGGGCGCCAAAAAATATGTACAAGCCATAGAGCGAGAAAAGTATCGTGCCCCACAGTAGCCAGGAGAAAAAACGCTCAATCTTCGCGAACTCCTTGATAATCGAAGGTGTTTTTATAAATACAATAAAAGCGGAAAAGAATATAAGGAATAACCGCGCTGTGGTATACCGGTCAAACGAAAAAAATCCCGAGATAAAAATGGAAACAAGAAAGAGAATACACGAGAAAAATACTGTTTTATAAAGACGGCCTCCCAAGAAAACCTCTTCTCGAAAAAAAAGTACGAGAAGAGTCACAAGCGTAAAAATCATAGCTTGCGCCATCGGTTCCATTCCGCCCATAAAAACGGTCGGCAAAAGAATGAGGGCGACGATGGCCACAAAACCAACGTCTTCTTTTGACCACGCCGCCCATAATTTTAAAAAATTCATCCCGTTAGAGATAGATCCCGTTTAGAAACAGATCACGATCGAATAGTTTCTTTACGATATTCCCATTATTGACTATCGACTTTCGAGACCTAGTAGTTTGTGTCATAGAAAGAGTGATCGTGGTTTCTAACGGGATAGGAAACGGCTAGGTTTCCGTTTAGACCAAGCACCTGTGTGATTATCATATTTCATTATTATCGGAAACGGTTCTCGAATAACTTTCTGGGAAATCTCTAACGGGATTCATTAGTACGCGCCCCGGCCCAAAATGATCGCTGGTATAGTTTTCAACATAATGACAAGATCCATGAGAAATGACTGGTGATGAATGTAGTAGAAATCATACTCCAAGTTCTCGGAGAGCGGAATGTCTTTTCGTCCGAGAATTTGCCATAGGCCAGTAATACCCGGTTTTACTGATAATCTCATCTTTTGCCATTCATTATGTTGTACCACTAAAAATGGCATTTCCGGCCGCGGACCGACAATACTCATCTCGCCTCGAAGCACGTTCCACAGTTGGGGCAGTTCGTCCAAACTATACCGCCGCAGAAAACGGCCAATCCGTGTCACTCGCTCATCGCTTTCCCTTCTCGGTCCCGGAGCATAGAGCGGCGTAGACTGGTCCATTGTCCGGAACTTGTAGATAAAAAACTTTTTCCCATACTGCCCCACGCGCTCCTGTTTCAGGATTGCCCGACCCGGACCATCTTTCCGAATGAGAAGGGAGATCGCTACAAATGCAGGCGAGAGGATAATCAATCCTCCTGCCGCCGCAACCAAATCCGCTGTTCTTTTTGAAACACGATAGAAGTGATGACTTATGCCGCCTCCTTGTAATCCCTCGACAAGATCCAGTTCACGCGACGCATCCACTGTGCGCTCTATAAAACTCCTGGCATTTTGAAAAACCTCCTCACTCTCTTCTCGCTGAACTGACTGCGGCAGGAAACGAACAACAAACAATCTCCAGAAAAATGGCAGCACTATGCCGGGAACTAAAGCGTAGATGAGAAGTACGCGGGAGTAATTCGCCTGGGCCACAAAAGAGAAAACAATCACGCCAAAACTCCACCAGGAAAGCGCGCGAATGTAATCGGTAAGATGAGAAAGAGAAAACTGCGGCCGTTTTCTACCATATAAATTGAAGATGGAAAATATTCCCAAAAAAGAAATGAGGTAAAAATAGAGGAAAGGAAAATAAAAGGAAAAATCTTGGAGCGGCGGAAAAAATGGCGTTCGCTTGCGAAGAGCGAACACAAACATGAAGCCGATAACCAGAAGAACACCGTCTCCGACCACAAAAAACAGTTGACGAAGTTTATTTCGCTTCATGCCAATGTTTTTTTAATTAAAAATCGTATCGCGCTTTTCAGATGCGACCATTTTAATGGATTGAAAAAACTTTTGTTTGCGCTTAACCGCTGATAATAATGGACGACTTCCGCTTCTGGATAATAGACATTTTTCAAACCAGTCTTCTTGATCCTCCAGGCAAAATCAACATCTTCGTAATTATAGAAATACTGTTCATCAAAGCCATGCAGCTGTTCGAAAACATTTCGCCGTAACATCCAGCAAGCCGACATAGTCCAATCTACCTCTCGAATATCATTGTGATCCCAGTCAATCATAAAATATCGCTGTAAACGCCTGAAACGACTTGTGTTTCTGAGGGTCTCAATATCTCCATCCCACACTAAACGAAAAAAGAAAATGAGAAGGTTAGGAAAAAATCGAGAAGAATATTGCAATCGATGATCTGGATAGAGAAGGCGAGGAGAAAGAGTACCGATCTGTTGGTGATTCTGGAGATACTCTAAAAGCTTCAAAATGCTCTGCTCCAAAACCTCAGTATCGCAATCCAAAAACAAGAGATAATCGCCTCGAGCTTTTTCCACTCCCCTATTGCGGGCAAAAGCGGCACCGCGATTTTTCTGATTCTCAATAAGAGTAACCTGTGGAAATTGTGCTTTGATCAACTCCCGACTGCCATCAGTTGAGGCATTGTCCACGATGATAATCTCGTGCGAAATACCATCAAGATTTTTTGCCAACGATTTGAGATTCGGACTTAAAAATTTTTTTTCATTCGTGCAAACAATAATGATAGAGAGGTCGAGAGAATGTTCCATAGTCTTAGGTACGTGAACTGAACTTTTTAAAAATAAAGAAGGATCTCCACAAACTTCTGATACGACGATATATGCGGAGAGCTATCACATAACCTCGATCGTAGATGCGACCGATCGAAGGAACCCTATACAATCCGTTTATCATTCGATACGTTGCGTTTCTCGCACGTGCCAACCGAGGATAACGAATTGCCAACCGGCCAGCGAACCACTCTACTTTTTGTAAGGGCAAGGCGGAAAAATAATCTTCGAAAAGAGCGCCTTCTAAGATACGCGCATCTTGCGGGTCGGTGTAGTTAGCAAAAAGAAATATCGATTTCATGAGCGCGTTAGGATCGGGATGAATATTGGAAAGCTGATTTTGGAACAATCGAGAAAAATCTTTAGCAAAAGCGATAGCGCCCGCATGCACTGCTTCGGCCACCACCCCTTCTTTGCCGCCTTTTAGAGGATAAAAGGTAGGTCGCACCTCGCCTGCCGCATTACACTCATATCCTTTGACACTACCCTGGTCCGTAATAAAGAAGGTTTCGAATAGTTTGTGATGGCGGAAAAATCTTTTCCAGTCCCGATCCAGCACTCGAGTGCCACGATAGCGTTCGCCGTAAAAACCACGAATAGTGATGCCAAACTCATCGGCTAGACCAAAAATTTCTTTTCCGGCTATGAGAAAATAAAGATCGATAGTATAGTTTTCAGATAAAAGTAAAATATTGCGCGGCGTCTGTCCATGATAGCCAATATCGACGAAACCGATGCGTTGGGTCTTCTCCCCTGCCGAAGGAATAATCACCCCTTCTTGTTTCAGGTAGTCGATTAACAAGGTTCGCTCCTCTCTGGCTTTGGCTAAAATACGAGGCGAAAGCACATGGAGAACTCTTTGAAATTGATGACAATTTTTAAAATTAATTTTACTTTCCAAGCCCTCATTAAAGCCGTACTGTCGAGCCAGAGCATCATCACCTGCTTCAAGCGCGATACCGATCCGATCGCAGATCCACTCCTCGATCGTAGTCTCAAACCACACTACGCCGAATTTATACCGCATATCATCGAACGAACGGATTGGGGCCAAAGCTGTCGCCTTTCGTGAAACATAGAGATAACGAGTCTGTGGTGGATTTTCGAAATAGGGAGCGATGATTTCATAGATCTGTCGCATGATCCAGCCATCACGAGATAAAAAATAGAGAACTTTTTTATCAGTGGTGTTCTCGAGGAGTTGAACGGTAAACGCCGTTAAAAGCGGTCCAAACCAGGAGTAACCGAGCGTATAGGGATCGCCCCGAAATAAAGACTGTTCGTCATAGGAAAAATCAGAGGCATTGCGATCAAAAAAAGTGTTGGCCGTTACTCCTAAAACCGCGCTCAGGCCCGGTTCGGCTACTTCGTCTTCTCTCCACAAAAAACGGTTTGTTCGGTTTCTGAAAAATGTTTCGGAATTTTTTTCTACTTTGAATGTCCCTATGCCGCACGCTTTGGCTGGGGCAATATCATACTCTTCACTATCGCCAATGTGCAGCAACTCCCACGGCTGAAGCTTAAGGTCATTGAGCACAGCGCGAAACATCGAGCCGTTATATTTCACCTCCCGCCTTCTTGAAGAAACATACACCACTTCAAATTCATACCCGAGATTAAAAAGAATATCTCGAATAAAATCTTCTTCCAAATACATATCGGAAATAGCCACCACGCGATGACCCGAAGCCTTGGCCGCGGCGTATAGTTCCTGCCCGCTTTTCTTTGCATAAATAAACTGTCGTTCTTGCTCAAGCTCCAACTGTTTCACCGCTTCGCGATGATGGAACGGGATAGTAGAAAAATGGTCGTAGATTTCATGGATAGTAATATCTTGATACTGTGACAAGGCTATTCGCGTCTCATACTCCGCAGCCATTCTTTCTTTTCGAAAATCAATCGGTCGACGGATAATCCTTTCCACTTCGGGAGCAATAAACGCAAAAAGATCGCCTGGTTTCAAAAATGGTCGAACAAGTAAGGTGTCAAACACATCAAAAGAAATTACCTTGATTCCTTCTAGAGTTTTTAAGATTGTTTTCTGATGTGTCATAAAACTATAGATTTTTAAGAAAAGGCACTTTCAGCCGTAGTCTGTGCAAAAAAGAAAGTATTTTCCAACCACGAGAAGTGTAGATGTGCTCTAGTTCCTCTTGCTTTCCACGAAGCTCGGTACGAACATGATCAATCTCTCGGGAAGATTCTCCTTTCAGTCTTTGGAATGCTACGCTGATATCCCGCAACTCATCCTGATCTTTCCGCAACTTATGCGTCACGTACGATAACGTTTCGGAAGGCAGTACGCCCGAAAAATGATGAGAAGAGATATGTTCTGTTTGTTTATAAAGTTCTCGATGAAGCTCTTTTATTGCAGCTTCAATCTCATGGCGATGTGGTTCGCCAATCTCATTCAACATCGAAGGTCGGTGTTTACGATACAAAAAAAGTGGTTCAGGGAGTAAGGCGCCAAAAATATCATTCTTCAGGAAGCGCAGCCAAAAATCCCAATCTTCATAAGCAACGAACGATTCATCATATCCTCCCACTTTTTCCCAGTCCTTTTTTCGATAAAGCGCAGTGGCAGTGATGAAGTTGCGCTTCAAAAGTTCTTTGGCATCGTACTCCTCAAACCATAAATATTCATAATCCCCAAACGTCTGGGCGGCTGTGTAAACAAAATCGAGCGAGGGATTGCGTTCCATCATCCACATACACTTTTCCAAATACGTTGGAGCCAATTTATCATCGGCATCAAGAGGCACAATATACTCACCGCGCGCTTCTCGTATCCCGGTATTTCGCGTGGCTGGCAATCCTTTATTTTCCTGAGTAATGACTCGAATCTTTGGGTGACTAATCCCAGCAATGATCCTCTTGGTTTCCAGGTCAGTTGAACCATCATCAACTACAATAATCTCAAAATCCTGATAGGTCTGTTCCAGAACACTCTGGATCGCCTCAGGGAGATAGCGACCGTAGTTGAAGCACGGTATAATAATGGAAATTTTTGACATAGGATAACGTGCCCTATTGTTTCTAGCAGTATAAAGAAAAATGCCTTCGATTCAAAATAAACCAGAAATCCTTCTGGTAGTAGATTGGCCTAACTGGGCCCTAGATTCCAATGTAGAAGGAATGCGACCTTACTTGGAAGATGTGTTTACACTAACAAAAAAATACCAGGCTGAGATCAGAGAAGAAGACGTCCGAAAGGCAACCATCGTGGTTATTTTCTACTTTCAACAGTTATCGGCATTGCCCATTCTTCAGAACTATCGGGAGAAAATTCTTTTGGGTATTTGCTCTCACGTGGAACTGGCTGGTCCTGACAGAGAAAGGAAAATCGATACCATCAATACTGTGGTCTCAGGTGTTTTCGTAATCAGCAAACTTTTAGAGCGGGAATTTGAACACACATTTACAAAACCACTTTTCTATACTCCTATGGGAGTAAACACCAAATTCTTTTTCCCTAAAAATAGATTGAAAAGGGGGATAACAAGTTTTACCCATAAAAGAAAACTTCGCGTTGGCTGGGCCGGTAGCATTTCAAATCACGGGGACACGTTACGAGGACTAAGCGATTATATCATTCCTGCTATACAGGGATTAAAAAACGTCGAGCTTAAAATTGCCGCGCGCGAAGAAAGATGGAGATCATCTGAAGAAATGCGGAATTATTATCATTCTTTGGACGCATATATTTGCGCGAGCAAATCAGAAGGGACTCCTAACCCTTGTCTCGAGGCTGCTGCTACGGGAGTTCCAATCATAACAACTCGAGTGGGCAACATGCCTGAATTTATTCAAGATGGGATTAACGGTTTCTTTATAACTAGGAGCGTGGAAGATATCCGACACAAATTGACTCTCCTACAAACTCATCGACTCAAACGAATAGTGATGAGTTATGCCGCAACCCAAGGAAGCCATTCGTGGGACTGGGAGCGTCAAGCAGAAAACTACCGTGCTATGTTTGAGGCCTTGCTCAAAAAAAGAATCTCCTAAGTCCCGGAGGATCATGCTGTCTTATTCTCCTCTAAATACCAATCGGACGTAAGATAACATATCCCTCCTCCATCCCGCACATCACTCGTCACAGAAAAGTTAATTGGGGAGCGAAGCTTATGATAGGGATCGCCCACGAAAGCTGCTGGCCAAATTCTCACTTGAAGAGCATACTCCCCGCCAAGCAAGTTGAGTGTCTGAGAAATGAAAGATATTCTGCCATTCCCTTTTACCCTGCCCAACTTTATCCCATGACGTTCTGTATTGTCTCCGCTACAGAGAACTCCTTCAGCATTATAAATATTTACTTGAAAAACTGGGTCAATGACTTCCTCTTTGGTCACATAGTCTAAAATGACTCGCAATGAATCACCCCTCTGAAAATTCCATCGCTCTTTTTGATTCTCATCCACAAGGCGCACTTTCTGGATAGTAATTGGCCCAGCGCCTTCCTCAACGTCATAGTCGGTTTTTTGATATTGATATGAATCTCGGTAGAGACTAATAACATCCTTGGTAGCTCCGATGGCAACTATCCTACCTTCTTGCATCAATGCGGTACGTGAACAGAATTCTTGGACAGCTTGCAAATCATGACTCACAAACACAATGGTTTTTCCTCGTTTTTTGAGGGATCGAAAAAAGTCGTAACATTTTTTCTGAAAACCAAGATCGCCAACGGCTAGAACTTCATCGATAAGGTAGTTGTCAGTGTCCACTTGAGTAATAACAGCAAAAGCCAACCGAACTTGCATGCCCGAAGAATAGTTCTTTAATTTCTGATCCATAAAGCGTTCCAACTCAGCGAACCGAACAATATCGTTATATTTTTTCCTAGTCTGATCTCTCGTAAGGCCCAAAAGAGCTCCACAAAGAAAAACATTTTCCCGCCCAGAAAGTTCCGGCTGAAAACCAACCCCAAGTTCTAGAAACGGCGAAATACTCCCTCGTGCTATCACTCGGCCAGAGTCAACACGAAGAATCCCGGCAATAATCTTCAGCAAGGTCGACTTACCACTACCGTTAGCGCCAATGACTCCCAGAAACTCTCCCTCAGCAACTTCCAAAGAAAGATTGTCGATAGCTTTGAAAATTTCGAATGCTTGAGGACGAAAGATACGAATAAAACGCTCCCGCAATGTATTTATGCGTTCGTGGGGAATAACAAACTTCTTGTTTATCCCACTAACCTGAATAGTATATTCCTCCATAGTTAGAGTTCCTCAGCAAAATAGGGTTCCTGCCTCTTAAAAATAAGATAGCCAAAAATGAGAATAGGAGTGGATATTCCTAATAACAAGGCCGCCTCAGATATCGTTAAGACTCTTCCAGAAATTATTATATCCCGAGCGGAGTTAATAATATGAGCCATCGGATTGGCAAAAACGAATATGTGATAGCGTGTTGGCACCATATCAATTGAGTAAATGATTGGAGTAAACCAGAAACCAACTTGAAGCAGAAGTTCCCATATATGAGCAATATCTTTAAATCGGGCGTACAGAGCTACCAAGAGAAATCCCATACCTAAAGATAGGCAGTAAAGGGAAAAAACTGGGATCAATAACAAAAATGTGCCCGGAGGGAGTGTCTCCCCCGAAAAGAAGAGAAAGGCTACAAAAATTATAAAATTCAGAAAAAAGTTAAAAAAAGCTACGAAGGTAGAGGAAACTATAATAGCACTCCGAGGAAAATTAATTATTTTAATGAGTCCTGCCTTGCCGATGAGAGACGAGATCGATGAAGTAGTACCTTCTACAAAAAAATTCCACAAAATAATTCCAAGAAGAAGATAGAGTGGATAATGAGCAATATCGAAACGAGCAAACTTTGAGAACACCAGATATAACACAGAAAACATAAGCAATGGTCTTAAGAATGCCCAGAAAATACCGAGGACAGAACCCTGATATCGTAATTTAAAATCAGTCTTGGTAAATTCCCTGAGGAGATTAAAATAATAATTCACGAGATATTTCAATATTAATAATCAAAATTTGTCCGCTCGCCAAGCAGTACGACTTCTACACTATTCTCTAGTAAAAGCATTCTGAGCCTGAGAATATTTTCAAAATTACTCATATCTTCAAGAATCCATGTAAGTAATTTCTTTTCAGGAAAAGAAGTGTGTATATATGTTTTCACAAACTCATGCATATCCGCTGGATAAGAAACGGCATCAGCTTCTGATTTCTGGACTTCGTCAATTAGGCTAAGTGAAGCAGTATACTTCTGAGAAGTATCCATTCCACCAATTGGCAAAATGGGCAAATAGTAAGAAGTGAATACGTGGGATTTAAAATGCGACAAAAAATCAGGATTGGAACTTTCAAGAATAAGCTGATTCCGTCTCATGCCATACTTCTGCATTAGGATAGAGAGTCGCTCTAAGGCATGCTTATAGTTTGTTTCATTTAAATTTTTAAAGTCCAGCCAAATTCGCTTTTGTTGCACATTGCCTATTTTTTTTAAGTAGTCATCCAAATACAACCCAATTGATGATTGTGGCGGGTGATAGATATCGAACTCATTCAATCTCTGATCAAAAACAACGTCAATTTCAAATCCTATATATTTTCCTTCAAACAATCTCATCTTCTGAATGGTGTTCGCTCGGTGCAAAAAAAGCTTCTCTTCAAACTGCGGGCCAGACAAAGTAGGTAACACATCTTTCCATTTCTTGTCATAATCTACCTGAGCAATATATCTCCGTCGTTTCGTGTCGAGCAATGGATTAATTAAGCTCTTTTCTGATAGAAACTCTTGATACTGAACATGAGATAAGTCTAATACTGTATGGGAAAAGTCGTCGTTCATATATGGTTGATCCAAAGCCATTTTGATGTGATTAGCGGTGGTGGGATACATACTCTTGTATTGGTCGGAAAGCCAAATTATGAAAGGAACCTCGACCATATACCTGCTACCAATCGAATAGGTGTGCCCAAAGAAATCCCGGGCGTCGTAAACTTCTTCGCCATGGTCAGAGGAATATACAAGATAGGAAACAGTATTGATCTTCTTCAGTCGACTAATAAGCTGACTCACGACATAGTCATTGTAAAGAACAGCATTGTCGTAAGCATTGATAATCTCCTTCCTGCCATCATCCAAAAAACTTCGACCCTCTGTCTGCAAAGAGTCGTCATGGAACACCTCGAAGCTATCGGGATATCGATCCTTATAGAAAAGGTGGGCCCCAATTAAGTGTAAAACTATCAGTTTTTTATCAATCTTCTCTTTCAACACTTGATCAAAAACGCCGAGCAACTCTTCATCGTGTACATTTTTCTCAATAGAACCATTATTTCCCTGACTACTGAAGAACTGATAATCGGCCACCCCAGCAAGAGTCGAAACAGCAATGCCGTCAGCTTCTTGATTAGAGATCCAATATGTTTTGAATCCAGACGCCTTAAAAAGACTGAGGAGGTCTGGGGAGGTGAACCATTGATCATGAGCCTTCCCACTCCTCAACGTCAACATAAGCGGCACGCTCACATGTGTATGAGTACTAGGACTGACTACATCCTTAAAAACATAGAGGCTGGTATCGCCTGAAAGGCATGGGTTTGTGTCTCTATAGTATCCATACAAACCCATGTGATTTCTGGCAGTACTTTCGCCAATCACAATGACGTAGGTAGCCTCTTTTTCGAAAAAGGAAACTTTTTCGGCGAGATTGAATTTTTCTATATTGAGAATAAGATTGCTTTTTGCAATTCTTTCTCTCTGATATCTTCTAAGGGCACTATAAATAACGTAGAAAGTATTATATTTCTTATCCTTAAGATACTGGAAGGGGTTTAAGAACAAAACTCCTAAAAGAAATAGTACGATGATCAATTTGAATTAAAGTTTAGATTAGTGACGAGAATACGGGTTTAAACCGAAGGAAATATGAAAACAAAAAAAGGAAGTGCTAATACAAGGAGAATATACATCTGAAGGTCTGGATTGAAATAGCTGGCAAAAAATTGCTTACTTTCGCGAAGATTCGTACCGAGGAAAACGAGAACAAATTCAGAAGTAAGTTTACTGCCAAAAATATAAAAGATATTCAGTTCGATATAGTCGAGTATAAAAAGAAATACAATGAAAAAACATAAGGACCAATACATGGTTGCCTGATCCAACTGCAAGGCAATTGTGAGTGTGGAAACAAAAACGAAAATAAAAATGAATCCAAAAGCTCCGAAATGAAGTGCTTTTAACTTATCGAGCCACCGCCGATAGACCAAAAAATTGGTCACGGATAAAAAGTAGAAAAGACAAAAGAAAATTTTCCAATCTCCGTAACTATAGAGCTCCTGACCAAAAAGCTGAACCTGATTCTGTAAAAGAAACATCATTTCCTAAAGTATATACCATAGAAAACTGAGAAGACAAAAAAGCAGTATGCTTGAAAATACATCCTAACAAACTGTTTTAAAGCCTATTCTAATCTCCAACCGCAGCACAGAGAGCGCGAATGGCGCCGGAAGCAGTGCATCCAATGGATGACCGACTTGAGTCAAAAGCAGCCAAGCAAGCACCAGCAGTAGGCGCACCACAAAGTGTTTCTCCTGTGCCGTTCCCAACGGCAGTGAAGACATCGATACTCCCTGGATTACTCCGTCGTAAACGCAAAGCATTATTCGTCGGCGTAGAAATTTCTAACTTGGCCCCCGGATTAATTGTGCCCATACCCACATTGCCGGTCCCTGCTTTTATAAATAATCTTCCGTCCCCTCCTGGTACTCCCGTTTCGACAAAGCTAAAGCCCCCACCGAATGCAGTGAAATGCCATTTATCGGCGCCAGCATTATCCTGAAGCTGAATCCAAGAAGATGCACCAGCTTTCGCCTTAATAGTCAGAGGTACAGGTGGGCGAGTTGGGCCTGAAGTACCGATGGCTACAGTATCTATACCCGTAGTAGTGAAAATTTTTGCCAGAACTGGGTCTTTATCCCAATAAGAAAATCCGGGAGTGCTGGAAACAAAGTTGACACAGGTTCCATCGGTCACAATTCCACCTTGGACTTTCTGCCCTGACAAAACCTGACCGGCAGTACAGCTCGGAGAAACACCACTGCCAGATGAAATAACACCTGAGACGCTCAAATTGCCAGTTACTGAAAGTGACTTACCAACCAAAACCAAGTTACCATTATCCGCAATATTACTATTTGTCAGTGTGGCACCAGTCGTATCCCACTTGGTCAAAAGATTAGCCGTCGCCGGAGCAATAAAACCAACTCCTCCGCCGGTTGATCCGCCGCCAACACAATTCTTCCACTGACCACCGTCACGACAACGAAGATTCGTACCGTTGAAATAAATCATACCGGGACTCGTTACCACGCTTTCATTTATACCGCCGCCAATCTTGATCCCACCATTCACGTCCAAACGTGCTAAAGGATCAGGTATGCCGCCGATACCGACAGATCGAGTTTGAGCCCCCACTACAATCGCATTATCTACTCCCGACTGAACCAAGGACCAGTTCCCCAATCCGTTTGAAATGTGCCATTTTGTTGCTCCGCTACCATCTTTAAAACTCACGAGGCCACCAGATCCTTGAACTGTGAGTGGACGATCCGGGGCTTGTGATGTTCCGATGCCAACGTTGCCCACTCCTAGGGCGGTGACTAAATTACTAGCTGCATCTAAAACCCAAGTTCCAGTCTGAGCCTGCGCTGGCGAAATCAGTTGTAATGAAAATACAGTCGCGAAAAAAACGAGTACTGCTGCCAAGCCAAAGAATAATCCTCTTTTCATAGGTAATTAATGTGCACTAAGCGACTATACGTAAATTGTAACACCTTTTTCTTGAGAAATTGTCTAGATATCCACAGGAAGATTTCTCACATAATGAACTGCGAAGACAAAAAATTCATATTCCCCTCCACGGTTTGATCCCTTCCTAAATAATGTGTGCTGACGGGAGGGAATCTCACGCGCTTCATCGAGCTACGCTCGACTTCGTTGAGACTTTAGTGAAACGAGCAAGCAAGAAATCTGCGACTCAAGAGGCCCTTAATAATTTCAAATCTATGGAAATACTATATTCAAAAAAGTTCAGGGATGATGTACCGAATTCTAGGACTAACCGAGGGAGTATTGCACAAAAATTCTGGTATGTTTAAATAGCTTCAAATTGCCGGCGTAGCTCAGTGGTAGAGCGGCGCTTTCATAAGGCGAAGGTCGCAAGTTCAATTCTTGCCGCCGGCACAAAATTTTTTTTGACAATTTCGCGAATTTCTCGGTATAATGAGCCGCTAGAGTATCTCTTAAGATTCTTCCGTTTGATCGGAGTTTTAAGAGATGCTCTGTAATCGCGGGGTGGTGGAAGGGTTACCATGCGAGCCCCATAAGCTCGTGGAGCCGGTTCGAGTCCGGCCCCCGCAACATAGAAATGCAGATGCCCCTTCGTGGGGCATTTGTGTTTCTATAATGTGAGCCGGACTCGAACACAAAAGGGGGTCGGGGAAAAGTTCTAGTTTTCCCCGTGTAGGAAAATATTAAAAACCGAGAGGTTTTTAAGGAGCGCAGCGACGTGAGATCGTCCGGCCTCTCTCCAACTTCCCCAACAGAAATTGAAAATTCAAAAGTTTAGTGTGCTATAATACTTTCCATGCCAGGCAGTGAGAATTTAATCGTATTCCTGGCTAAATCCTAACAATACGTCGACGCAGCTTAAAAAATATTAAATTTCTACTACTTGGCATGCCAACAAAAAATAATAAAGAAAAGGAGGTTGCGGTGACTCAAGTGAAGGAAGTTGATTCGATCGTGAAGGATGTGTTGGGGCGAGACGGACGAGCAGAAAACCCCTATCTCATTCCCCTTTCGGTCATTGTCGCTGGCATAATTATTGCCCTCGCTGTTCTCTATCGCGGCGATGCGCCCGCTGGTTCAGGTGGAAATGTCACAGTCGGCAAGACCTCAAAAGATATATTCTCGGCTATCGGCTTAAAACAGAAAGACATGGAAGCTTGTTTGGCCAAAAAACAATTTACGGCAAAAATTCAAGCGCAGACCGATGAAGCTGGGAAGGCGGGCGGTCAAGGAACGCCCTTTAGTGTCATTATCGCCGCAAACGGCAAGCGCACACCAATCTCTGGCGCATATCCCTACGAAGAAATAAAGAGGGTTATTGATGAAGCCTTGGCCGCGAATCCAAACACACCGCCCACAAAAGCGGAGATGGAAGATCCGGTCTACACTATGAGCGCCGTTTCTCCAAGCGATCATCTTCGAGGCGATCCCAATGCTCCGGTTAAAGTAGTCGAGTTTTCCGATCTCCAGTGTCCGTACTGCCAAGTGTTCCAGGGTGTTTTACAGCAAGTCATGGCTGAGTACGGCGCGGATGGCAAAGTGGCTTGGGCGTACCGCCATTTTCCACTCAGCTCCATTCATTCCAAGGCTCTCCCTTGGGCTGAGGAAAGCGAATGCGCCGCTCAGGTTGGCGGACCAGAAAAGTTCTGGGAATATATTGACGTCCGTTTTCAGAATCAAAACGGCCAGTAGTCTTCAAGAGAGAGTCCCCAATACCCCTCTTGGCCTAACCAGCTAAGCGGGGCATTTTTATCCCCCACCTAATTGGAAACAGCCGTTTTCAAACGGCGTGATTTTAACGCTATGGACGCCTCTTGATAAATACAATGATTTTCATATTTGCCGATGTTGATCGGATATTTTTTCAATTAGGTGCGGGGATTTATCGCGCAGTAGAAATTCGTGAGAGCCCATGCTTTACTTCATATATATGAAAGTTGCCATCCTAGGCTTTAGTCGCGAAGGTGTCTCCACGCTCCGTTTTTTGAAAAAACAAAAAATGGTTTTTGGCCGACCACAAAAAGAAGCGGACTACTGGATCTTGGATCAAAACAAGATACAGGCACCGCGCGGCATAAAAACACAAACCGGAAAACATTATTTAGATCATCTAGAAGATTTTGACATTGTCGTTCGCTCCCCTGGCATCCCCTATCTCAAAAAAGAGTTAGTCACTGCCCGCAAAAAAGGTGTCCAATTCACGAGTCTTACAAAATTATTTTTCGACCATTGTCCGGCAAAAGTTATCGGCATCACAGGGACACGAGGCAAAGGCACCGTGGCGACAATGCTTTATCGAATCCTTAAAGCCGCCGGAAAAGATACATATCTTTTAGGAAATATCGGTACCCCCGCCCTTGATCTTCTTCCTCGTTTAAAGAAAACATCTCTCGTTATTTACGAACTCTCTAGTTTTCAGCTCCAGGATATGACTGTCTCTCCGGAGATTGCTATTGTCCTCCGTATCTCGCCCGACCATCTTGATGCTCATAAAGATTTCAAAGAGTACACCGAAGCAAAATCAGAGATCGCTCGTTATCAAAGGAAAAATAATTCTATTTTCTACATAGCGGAAGATCGAGTCGCTTCTCGCATCGCCAACAAAAGTTCGGCAAAAAAAATACCGGTCTCTTTAAAAAACTTTTCTCTTTTCCCGAGTTCGCTTCTTTATCTTGATGCTCCTCATCTTTTTGAAAATGCTGTAGTAGCCACTCGTGTCGCTCAGCACGTAGGCGTATCGATTAGTGTGATCAAAAAAGCTCTTCACACTTTTCCAGGAAATGAGTTCCGCCTCCAGTCCCTTGGGATAAAAAAAGGAGTACGATATTTTAACGATTCCGCCGCTAATAGTCCTTTAGGAACCATGGCTGCGCTTAAAAGTTTTAGGACGCCGATCGTTTTGATAACCGGAGGGAAGGATAAGGGTATCGATTATCAACCACTAGCCCAAGCCATTAATAAGGCTGATATTCGGAGCGTTATTCTTATCGGGGAAATCAAAGGACGGTTGCAAAAATGGATTCGGAAACCCGGCAGCACTACTGGATCACTGAAAGCCGCGGTAGCTCTTGCTCAAAAGCAAGCGGAAGAAAATGATGTTATTTTATTTTCTCCTGGGACTTCCAGCTTTGACATGTTTCAAGACTACGAAGATCGTGGCCGACAGTTTACTAAGATAGTTCGCTCTCTTCCCTCATGACCTACTCCGTACTTCGCAAAAAGCATACGACCTTCACTTACGAATCCTACTCTTACTATATTGAAGGAAAAGATCTCGTTATTAGATTTATTTTCTCTCTTTCACCAAGCATCGCCTTCAAGCCAGTTGTCGTTATAAAAAGTATTGATCCAAAACGGATACAGAATCTCGATCAAGATATCCTCGATAACTTTATTTTTCATTTAGGTTTGGCAGAAATTCCTAGCTACTGGAAAGCGGCAGTGAGTCCGAAAATTCACATCAAGGCCGGATATCTTTCTTCTTCTCAAATTCGCTGGTGGCAGGAACTTATCGAGAATGGTCTCGGCGAGTTTTTCTATGTAAATAAAATTCCTTATACAAAGAACTTCGTAAAAATAAAAACGGCCAATGCCTCGAAAAAACTCGCTCTAAGAAAACTCGAACTGAAAAACCGCTATCTCGTCCCCATGGGAGGCGGGAAAGATTCGTTTATAACCGCCGAACTTATTAAAAAATCGAATAATGAATTTCGAACGTTTGTTATGGGCAATGTTCCCGCTGCCGAAAATGCTAGTCGCGCAGTCTCGTCACTTTCTCCCATTCGCGTTACACGAACAATCGATCCCCAGCTCATTGCTCTGAACAAAAAGGGGTACTTGAACGGTCATACGCCCTTTTCAAGCTACCTCGCATTCGTAAGCGTCCTTACTGCTTTTCTTTTCGACTATCGTCATATCGCTATTTCTCAAGAACAGAGCTCGAACGAAGGAAATATTAAAGTTGGTAAAAAAGTTATCAATCACCAGTACTCAAAAAGTTTCGAGTTTGAAAAAGCATTTCGGGAGTATGTAAGTCGGTATCTCTCTCCCGATATTAGTTTCTTCAGTTTTCTCCGTCCGCTCCACGAACTACAGATTGCCGCCCTCTTTTCTCAGTATCCTCAATATCTTTCTATCTTTAGAAGCTGTAATGTAAATCTGAAACAAAATACCTGGTGTGGAACATGTGCCAAGTGTTTCACGATTTATCTCCTCCTTGCGCCATTTCTACAAGAAAAAACAATGCGTACAATATTTAAAAAAAACCTTCTCGATGATCCAGATCTCTGGAAATATATCCCTGACTTCTTAGGAAAAACATCTCATCGTTCGTTTGACTGCATTGCTTCAGCAAAAGAAACAAAAATGGCCCTAGACCTAATCATTAAAAAATATAAGGACAATAATCAATCCCTCCCCTCGCTCCTAGGGCGATGTATAAAAGAATTCCATCCTAAAAAACAAAATGGGCAGCAATTTCTTCGATCCTGGAATCAACATCATTTCCTCCCAAAATCTCTTGCAATAGAACTCCATAAAGCAATTTCCTAGCTTGAATTCTCTCTCTAGGACGAGTACAATCGTCCTTATATGGCTTCTCCTATTAACCAAAAGGTACTGAAACACCTAGCGGGCCTGGCTCGGATCGAACTCTCCGAACGCGAGGAGAAAAAGCTCCTTGACGATCTCCGGTCTATCCTAGCCTATTTTGAAAAACTGGAAGAAGTCGACACGACCGACGTTCCGGCCATGAACGGCGGCACCACGCTCCAAAATATCTTTCGCGAAGATAGCGAACGAATCGATACGCAAAAACAGCATGGCGTCGAGAGCTTTCCCGAAGAAGTCGGTGGTTTTTTGAAAGTTCCCTCTGTTTTCAATCATGATTCCCGTTAGAGATGCCCAGCTATGATTTACACAACTATTTTAGAACAAACATATCCCTTCAGAAAAAGCCGGTCAATTTAAACAACGGAAATAATATTTCCTATCTCTAACGGGATGATCAATCCTAAACAACTCACACTCGAGACATTTCACGACGGCCTCGTAAAAAAAGAGTTCTCCGCTCTTGAGGTAACTCAGCACTTTCTTTCCAGGATTAAAGATGCCGATAAAAAAATCGGCGCTTATTTAAGCCTGAACGAAGAAACGGCCATTCGTGACGCTGAGGCAGTCGATCTTAAGATCGCCAAAGAGGAATCGATCTCACCGCTTGCCGGCGCCCCACTCGCCATCAAGGACAATATTTTAATCGAAGGACTGCCCTCCACCTCAGCCTCAAAAATTTTAGAACATTACACCGCCGCCTACGATGCTACGGTCATTAAAAAATTAAAAAATCAACAAGCTGTCTTTTTGGGAAAAACAAACTTGGATGAGTTTGCCATGGGCGCTTCAACCGAAAACTCGGCGTTGCAGTTAGCGCGCAACCCGCACGATCCCGAGCGCGTGCCCGGCGGATCATCGGGCGGTTCAGCCGCGGCGGTCGCCGGCGATATGGCTTTGGCGGCACTGGGATCAGATACGGGCGGATCAATTCGTGAGCCATCAGCATTTTGTGGCGTTGTTGGGTTAAAACCAACATACGGCGCGGTATCGCGCTATGGTTTAACAGCGATGGCTTCGAGTTTGGATCAGATCGGTCCGATTACTAAAACGGTTCATGATGCGGCACTGCTTTTTTCAGAAATCTACGGACACGATGGCTACGACGCCACGAGCGCACCAATAACCTATAAAACAAAAGAGTTGCTCCAACCGAAATATGAAACAGTCACAAAATTAAAAATCGGTTTGCCCAAAGAATACTTTACTGACGGCGGCGTTGATCCAATTGTGCAAACTGCTTTAGAAAAATCTATCTTCGCCCTGAAGTCGATGAAGATCGAGTTCAAAGAAATTTCCTTACCGCACAGTCAGTACGCACCAGCCTGTTACTACATCATCGTTCCCGCCGAAGTCAGTTCGAACACTGCCCGCTTCGATGGCATTCGTTACGCTCGGTTAAAACAGGGCTTGAAAGAATCGGAATCATTGAGCGATCTGTACCGCAAACAGCGCGGTCTCGGTTTTGGCCCAGAAGTAAAACGCCGCATCATCCTCGGCACCTTCGTACTCTCCTCCGGTTACTACGATGCGTACTACGCCAAAGCCCAAAAAGTGCGGACACTCATCAAACAGGATTTTGATACTGCTTTTCAGGATGTCGATGTCATCTTCACTCCAGTCTATCCTTCCTTGCCATTCAAGATTGGCGAAAAAGTTGCCGATCCTCTCGCGATGTATTTAGCCGACATCTTTACGATTCCGGTAAACCTGGCTGGTCTACCCGCCATCTCCATTCCTATTGAAAAACCGGGTACGCAGTATGATCCGCAGAATCTCCCTACTGGCTTCCAATTGATCGGGAAACCCTTTCATGAAGGGGATATCCTCGGCATAGGCCAGTATTATGAGAAGCTAAATTCATAAATACGCTTCTGAAAATCCCGACGCAAGGTCGGGATCCCGACTTCATTATCTTTAAGGATTTAATTGGTACGTCGGGAGTTATCCACACCCACTAGTTGACAGTACCCCTAGACTCGTTAAAATAATATCAGATCTTGAGAAACATCATTCATACGCCGCTGCAGAAGCTACGCACTCTGATACTCTGATTAAGTTTGGCTGGCTTACCAGCCAGTCCCCTCATATTTTCCCCGGAGCTCCACGCTATCGGGGATCTTTGTTTTTATACTTCTTTAACTCTAAAATCAGAAACTTGGATACCCTAGACAAACTTCTTTCTCAAGGCGTAGAAAACAATACCGGTCCAGATAGAGACAAGTCCGAAGAGGATGATCATACCTGAAAAAGCGTAGGTTAGGATTCCGAGATTCAGAGCGGTCATCAAAGTTGTAGCTGTTACCCAGATATCGCGCGCTGTGTTCGCGGTCATCACCGGCTTACCAGAAGCGTCGAGAACTGGCTGTCCATTTGCATCAAGTTTGGCTATTTGACGTGGCATCTCCGCGAACGTCTTTCCGCCAGTAGAGGTTAAGGTGTGCTGGCGAATGATATCGGCTTGAGCTTTGAGCGTGAATGGTCCGCGTACCTTCTCCCCTGGAATCGAGGCGTCATCGGGCGTCGTAATATTTTCCTGGACTATGTTCTGATAAGTAAACACAATACCCCAAGCACCACCGAGAACGAGCACCACCCCAGCCACGACCGCCAAAACCGATGAGGTTAGTAATAGTTTTTTCATAACGTTATTATACCACTTTTCGCTGAGGTATATGAACCGAATGGACCAGGGCTATGCGATTACTTATTAGTAAACCTTTCTTCGTAAGCTAGGCGCAAATTGTTATTCTCGTTCAGACGAAATGATAAGACGACTTCTGACTTATCTTTCTTTTTAAAGACAATCTTAGAGTTTCCTTCGAGGCTAGCTTTTTTACTCACATATTTCACAATGCCATCCTCCTTGTCGCGCACAAGCCGCTTCGCCTCCTCCTCCAGCTTCTGATTAAGCTCAGGGAGGGAAATAGGAGTTTTGAGAAGTTGTTTGATGGGTGCCATCGGATTTACGGTATAGGATTAAAGGGATTTAACCATACCACTTTATCCGAGCAATAGCACGTTCTGGAAATTAGCCCCCTTCCAGCCTTCAATTATGGATTTGAAACCCGGGGTTCTTCCAAAACCTATTCGTGGAGACCAATTTGGTATTCGTAAAGGTGGCGGTAGACTCCCTGATCGCGCTTGATTAACTCTTCGTGGGTGCCTCGTTCCACCACTTTTCCTTTTTCAAAAACCAGAATGACATCAGCCTTACGAACCGTGGAGAGACGGTGGGCGATAATAAAAGTAGTTCTCCCTTTCATCAGTTTTTCCAAAGCACCAGTCACTATCTTTTCCGTCTTAGCATCCAAAGCACTCGTTGGTTCATCGAGAATCAAAATGGCCGGATTCCGTAAAATCGCTCGCGCAATCGCTACCCGTTGTTTCTGGCCCACCGACAACTTGATCCCCCGCTCACCAACTAACGATTCGTATTTATCAGGAAGCGCCTGCACGAACTCATCAATGTGCGCTTCTCGCGCCGCGGTATACACCTCTTCATCACTAGCCCCAAAAGAGCCGTAGCGAATATTATTCTTGATCGTGTCGTTAAAAAGGGCCACTTCTTGCGGGACAACAGCAATTTGTTTTCTCAAATTGATTAAGTTCAAGCGCCGCGTATCTACTCCGTCGACAAGCACCGCACCCTCGTTCGGAAAAGCATAGCCGGATATGAGTGAGATAGCCGTGCTCTTTCCAACACCAGACTCGCCAACCATCGCCACAATCTCACCAGCCTTCACTTCAAAATTGATACCATCGAGGACGATCGGCTGATTCTTGCCATAACGAAATACCACCCGATCGAAACCAACTGAACCAGAAAAGGTTCTTGGATCGGTAACATTTTCAGGAATATAGGCCTCTGGTTTTTGAGAAAATACTTCGTTTACGTGCGCCGCTGAGCTAATGCCATTCTGAATCGTTTGCCAACTATGGCCCAAAGAAACAAATGGTCCGAAAAACATAGCCGCATAGCCATTCAAGGCCAGGAGTTCTCCAATTGTGATATCGCCATTTGAAACTAATTGCACGGACATCACAAAAATAGTTAACTGCGTGGCGAAAACAATCAGTCGCTGGAAAAAACTAACGTTACTCCAAATAGTTCCGAGCTTACGCCACAGGTCGCGAGTAGTTCCCAGAAGGGCTTCTTTGGTTTTTTCTGACTCGTACTCCTCAGCCGTAGCCTGCTTCACACTTTCTATCTGCATCACCGCCGCGGCGGCATCGTCCCAACTCTGATTCCAGGTGCGATGGGCAGCTGAGTCGAGCGCCGCAATAGGGAGCAGAATTCTAGCTAGCAATAGCACATATAAGAGAACACCGATAATTAAAATACCGGCCAAAGAAAGATTGATACTGGCCGCTAAGATAATGCCGATTAGAAGACTTAAAAACTGTGGCGCCACATCAATGATTGTTCGCAAAATGGATGCCACCCGCCATCCAGCCATACTGATTTTCTGAAGCTCCCCGTTGATATGTTTGTCCTTGTGATACGAGAGGGGCAAGTGAAACAGGTGAACAAAACCGTTGGTCTGAATATTGAAATGGATTTTATCGTCTATTACACGTGAAAGTCGGTCGGAGATCCAATCAATGTTGTTCGCCACCAACTGCACACCAGCCCAAATAAGCAGCAAAAATCCCCACAGTGGCAAGCCTCCAACACCTTCCGTAACGCGGTGCTCGGAAAGATCGATCAGAGCATCAAAAAATCGCCCCGTGACATAGGGGACCGAACCGTTGGCCACCGCCGAAATCAAACCCAGAGCAGTTAAGATGGAAAGCTCCATCTTAAACGGCCGAACAAAACCCCAGATGGTCCGGAGGCCTGTTTTAATTTCTTCTGTATCTTTCTTCTTAGACATTTCCTAAGTCAAACACAAAATAAAAAGAATACAAAGAATGTATATATCTGATTTGTCGTTGACTCTCGAAACTCAATCGTGGTAAAAAACGATTAGTATTCAAGCTTGCGGAGTAACAATGCCAAATCAATGCGAAGTCTGCGGACATGACAAGAGAAAACTCGTCGCCTTTTTTCTCAGCACCGTCTGCAATCGATGCGCCAAAACACTGAAAAAAGTAGGTCGTGGAGAGATGAGTTGTTCTCCTCAAATCCTGAAATTCTATATCGGCCTTCAAGCAATCCTTATTCGAAAAGACTCGTGTCCTCCACTAGAGATAATCGAGCAACTCTCGGTGAGACAACTGAACTCTCTTGCTCAATGGTTAGTGAAGGTTAGTCGTTCAAGCCTTACTTAATTCTCATCTCACGGTGAGAATTTTTATTTGTTATTTTTCGGCGCCTCCATGAGGGCATCAATATTATTAAAACAAAAATATAATGATGAAAGCGCGGCTAATAGAAAAACGAATTCAAATCGCCCAATCGATATCAATACAAGTGTCGCTACGAAAAGAATAATCCGCCCAAAAATAGTGGGTATCTCTCGAAGGACAAGGAACTGGGCGTCATGGTGTCTGGCCTGGTTAAACATGATTACTCCATAGGCAGAAACGAACACGCCGAGTACTAGACCACGAATCGCAGTCACCAAATATAATGTGGCGGGCGTAGGCGCGTAAACTGCCACAAAGTAGGATATTCCCCACATGATGGTAGCCAGGACGGCACCGATCCGCACAACCGTCTTTTTATTCCACGTATCGATCATACTGCCCGTAATATACGTCACTCCCATACCAATAATTCCCGTTATGATTCCTAACGCACCAATATCAAGAACCGTCAGCCCAGTTATAAAAATGAATAGCGTCCAAATGACCTGGGTATCTTGCCCAAGATTATCGAGAATCTCCGGTACAATAAACCGCTTATTTTCTTTCACGATTTTTTTGACCACTGCCCTATCAAAATGGAAATTGGTCTTTTCGTCTCTCAACGGCAATGTGGGGAAGATCGAGACAAGTATAAAGAAAAGAGCGGTAGCAAAAAGCACTCCATAACCAAAAGTGACAATAAGAATCGCGGCAATGCCCGGTACTATAATCCCCACTCCTGATCCTATATTTGACATAAGAGCCAGCGATGAACCCATCGTCGCGTCCTCTGTCTTCCGGACAGTCAGAATATTGTAAGGGATCCAGAAGAACGCCGCTTCCATACCGCTGATTACTGCAAGCGTATACAGAAACGATGGCTGGCTAGGAAGAAGAAAAAGGCCTCCGAAAAGAAATGAGACGAGAAAAACACGGATGTACCAGCACCGTACCAACCCAATGCTATTGGAAATAAAAACAACCAGAAATGCCCCAACGAGAAGAGAAGAGTGATGAATCAGTAACCAAAGAATAACCGCGGGGAATGCGTAACCCAGCTCCAACAAATAGATTGGTATGAATACACCAACCAGACCCATGCCAATACCGGCCAGGGTATTCATAACGATAATTCACTGAAAGTCAGTTAATCGCATGATGTTTATGAATTATACCTTGAAAATAAAAAATCGCCGTTCGTTTCCTACTAGGCGATGCTACTTCACATCATCAATCGGATCGAGCCCAACCATTCTCAGAAAGCCAGCTCTCTCCGGAGGAACGTTGAAGCGCCATACAGCTCGGTGAATGTATTCGGACATATTCCGAGTCATCATCACCAAATAGTTGGCAGCTATCAGACGCCTTTCCTCTACGACCGGTGTGAACTGCTCGATTACTGGAATGATTGATTCACTGAAAAATCTACACGCAGTCGAGTAGTAAACATCAGGTCCGCTATCGGGATGTTCAACCTGGAGTCGTAGATCATGAACGTACTCAATAGCTCTGGTGATTAGTCCAGCATAGAAACAGTTCCGGTTAGCCTGCTCGTCACTGATATCGTGGTCTCCGATACACTCCACCGTCAATCGATCCAATTTCCCCAGAATCTCTCGTCGTTGATACTCACGATGTGTGATTTTCTCATAGTCTTCCATTATGACAGCTCCTCTGTTAGCTACCTAGTGTATACCACCACTGGCTACTTCCTTCAATAGTCCGCCAAGAAAAATATGGCGGGCAAGAAAGCTTCGGCGGGACATAGTGAAGGACGTTAGAATCTTCTTGTCGTGGTTTGCAACCGCTTCTTTTCCGATCCAATTTAGTGATGACATAACGTTTCAGTTTTTTTACTATCTTGTGCAAAAAGTGAAACGGGTCATTTTTTATTCTCATCCAAAAAGCGCTGGATAATTTCAGCAACCTTATCTTTTCTGCCGGTTATCAAAACTGGTAGCGCGGCGAGCACGGATGCATTTTTTGTAGGCAATAGCTGAACATCTCCTTCGGCATATTCTGCAAGGTTCGTGAGAAATTCATCAAACCACGATGGCGCAACCGCCAAAACATCATCGAAACCTATTTGTATCGACTCCTGCTTATTAAGCGTCGGACGAATCCCATTAAACGCTTCGAGGCCTGCCGGTCGCGAAACCAAGACATTTCCGAATTTTTTGAGGTGAATTGTTTGCATGTTTTTTAATTTAGAATTTTATTACCGCGTACGCGCCGCGTATATTCTCGGACGCTGCCGTAATTGTTATTGAACCTTGTTCTTTCGGACTTTTTCCGCCGAAGGCGGATCCGCCTCTGGCGGACACTTTCGCGACTCCGGAACGGAACAGGAAACCAATCGGGTTTAACTCTACGATGCGGCGCACCACTTTTAATCCGTTCCCTCGTTTCTCCGGTTCTCTTCCGGATACAATTTCCGTAAATGCGACGCGGAGCGCTTCAACATCCGTTTCAATATTGGGACGTACGCGAGATAGTGTTTTTCGAACACCCTGTCCCCGGTCAGCCAGCACAATGAAGCGTTTACCGATATCATATGCAAAAAATATTCCCGGTACGTCAGGCCAGTTGCCAATGTTGTGCATGAAAGAATTATCTCCAATCTCGCCCGCAACGGTCGTAAGAAGAGAAGCTGCTTCCTCGCTCACCGATTTTGTTTGAGAAAGAAGCAATCCCATTTTTTCCAAACGACTCGAAAACCGTGCCTGCTGTTCGCAATAATATTCGGCTGGAATTTCCGGCGGTTGCGCGCTTGAAGCCCACGCCCATCCCAGTTTTTCAAGATCAAGCGCAAGACGTTGAATATCTTGTAGGAGATAATAACGCTGGCCTCCCTCACTTCGCTGCGACAAAAGTTTCCCCGTTTTTTCCCAATTACGGAGGGTCTGAACGCTCATGCCCAGTATTTCGGCTGCCTTGCCTATGCGAATTTTTTCATCCTTCATGTTTATAAGGTTAGCGCATGAACCTATAAAAGTCAAGTTATTTTTATAGGTTTAGAGCTAAAATCTATAAGTAAAACCTTCTATGCCCGCAAAGCTTTCCTTCTTCCCAAAACAATTGAAGTAAAACGCGAAATACTGCGCGGGTTAGCTAAGAACTCGCTCTAAAAAGACCAAGAGTTCAATGTTACTGCGTACGAATGGTTCGTCCCGATTGGAAACGGCTATCCGGCGCTCGAAGCAAAATACTTGAGCTTAAAACCGGCGAAAGTGCCGATGAATCCAATACAAAATTAACCTTTGATGGCCATTCGTACGGAATGGCGCGGGGTCGTAGAGGACATTAGAACTATATTTTACGCGCAATTATTTCCACCCGCCAAATAAGCTTTTCTTTATCAGGGCCGTCAATGTTTGTATCCGTACCTTTCAGCTCTTCGTACCTAAGTAAGTCCCATCCGGTATAACGTTTCCTCAGCTCGTCACTGTTCAAAAGATACGGCCTAAGATCAAGCTGGCTTTTATCGATGTACGCGCAAACAACATTCACGCCACCGACTTTAGTCATTTCCTGCATTCTCTGTATTGCCTCTAGAACCTCGTCACGATTTGCAAGGAAATGAAGGACCATAAGAGAAAGTATGAGATCGTACTGTTCGTCTTCTGAATCAAAATCTCTCAAGTCACACTTCTCTACACGCATCGACAAGCCAAGCTGAGATACCTTGTGCCTGAGGACTGTCAGTTGCTCGTTGGCCGTATCAATGGCCGTGACTACAAATCCTTTATCCGCCAGAAAAAGTGAATGCCGCCCAAAACCCGATCCTATATCCAAAACAGAACCGCTGGAAACATGTTTCAACGCCTCAATCACGATCTGCCGCGGAGCATATATTTCAACAGATCCCAGTTTTATCTTTTCAACCATAGGTAAAAATCGGAGTTCTTATATAACCTATATTAAATCCAGCGCACTGATTAGCTTTCTATAGGTTGCCACGGAAGCTTCAGCATTCACGCAGTCTTGGCCTCCCTTGCGATAATCCTCAATAATATCAGGAAGCCCGCTCAAAAAAGCAGTACTCACAAGACGCTTGCGAGAAAGCTTATTCCCAGAACCTTCTTCGTAGGTTGAAACAATGTACTGGAAGTGTTCAGGAAAATCTCTAATATACCGAGAAAACTCTTTGGCTACTTCCCCATATTCAGCCTCACCAAAATCTATAATCCCAGCAATTCTCCTATCTTTTATGAGAATATTCTCATGGTGTGAATCATTGTGGATAAATTGAAAAACCGTGTCACCGGTTGTGGTATCAAAAATCAACTTGGCTTGTTTTGCCAAATCTTTAAACTCTTCAGGCACATCGGCGCTCGCAAAAACTTTCTCATACTCTTCTGCAACTTCAGGGTGAAGTCCCGCTGAGTCATTTATTTTAATCCCAGTAGCCTCTGCCATTCCCTTGGTAAACTTCTTGCCAATCTCGGCATGAAAATAACCAAGCGCGGTGCAGATCTGTATCCGCTCGTCTTCTGAGAGTGCACCCCATAAGTCCATCAGCATCTCTCCTTCAATATATTCATACCCGTACATCTTCGGATGCTCTGAAACAAAAACAACATGAGGTGTAGGAACGGATAGGCCTAATGAATACAACTGCTGCGCCACCTTGGCTTCCGCCTGTAGATCATTCTGCGGGTGAAATGCTTTATCACTCCTCGCTTCTTTGACAATATATTTGGCACCATCAGAAGTCCGAACTAAATATGCGTTATTACAATACCCCTTTCCCTGTAACGAAAACTCAGTAATCTCTTTTCCTAATAACTTCCCGATCTTAAGTTTAAGGTCACTTTCTTTAGAAGTATCTGAACTGTGTTCCATGTAAAAAGTATATCAGGTTAGAATCAAAACAACCCTATGCAATAAGGCTTGGCTGAATACTAGTTCTAACTGCGCGGCCGGCCGGACTCGAACCGGTAACCCCCGCCGTGACAGGGCGGTGCTCTAACCAAATTGAGCTACGGCCGCAAACTTGGATTCGATACCTAGCTATTGTACGGAAAAGAGTGGAAAAAGCAACGCAACATATTCTCCCCTCCTATCACTATTATATAAAACGATCGTTTTATATAATAGTGATAGTGTAAGACTAGATAAGGTGATGGAGAGCACCGGCACTTCCTACTTCAAAAATCTCGACGTGCTTGCCTAAACCTAGACAATATAAATCCTTAATCAATTCTTTAGGGATTTTTGTTTTGCCGAGCCAAACACTTTTTTGAATTTGTCTTAACCCCAGTTCGCGAAGAACAAGACGAAGCCAATCTCGCTTACGTCTGTCTTTTTCAGGTATATCGAAAGCAACGATAACTGGTTTACCAATCTTTTCTGCGTGGTAGTTGGCCAGTGGCAATTCTTCCTTTCGGAATCGCCGATAATCTTCTAAGCGCCTGCGTCCAGTTTTTGTTATAGTAAAGAACTTACCCTTTTCTTTTTCGTTTTCCGAAATCAAACCTGCCTGCTTCAAATAATAGAGCAGATTGTAGTATCGTTGTTTTTCGCTCGTAGTCTTTCGTAACTTCCTCCCTCGAGTCCTTCTCTCCTTTTGCACGATATTGGTCATCGCATTTAGTTTTTTGAACGAAGCACCATATCCTGCTCGTAAAAAGGCTTCGAAAAGATCAGTGCTTGTTACAGCCGCATCCTTCACCGCTTCAAGAATTCTAAAAGTGATATCTCCTCTCATGTTGCTATTATATCAAACGATCGTTTTATATAATAGCAACGACTAGGTAAACATATTTAAAAATTCTTTCTCGGAAAGAATTGTGACGCCAAGCTTCTTGGCTTTCTCGTACTTTGAACCCGGTTCAGCACCAACAACAACATAGGACGTCTTCTTACTCACTGACTCGGAAATTTCTCCGCCCAAGTTACGAATTTTTTCCTTGGCTTCTTCGCGAGACATTTTCTCCATACTGCCAGTTAACACAAACGACTTTCCGAGAAGTGGCTTGGCGCCAGCCACCCTCTCATGTCGGACTCGCACGCCAAACTTCCCTAAAGATCCAAGAAGAGAAACATTTCGGCCTTCGTGGAACCACCCGTAGATGCTCTCGGCTACCTTCGGACCAATATCCTGAATCTCCTGCAGTTTCTCCAGCGACAATCCTTTGTAGAAATGGGTAATGGCCGACACCTCGAGAAACTTCGACTTGCCATACGGCATTTGCATAGCTAAAACACGCGCTGTTTCCTCGCCAACATGCAAGATACCTAAGCTATATAAAAACCGATTGAGATCAATCTCCTTTCGCTCTTCGATCTCGGCCACAATGTTTTCCGCAGACTTCTCCCCAAACCGCTCCAAGACTTCAATATCTCCTTTCTTCACTGAAAAAATATCCGAAGCATCGGCGATTAAGCCCTTGTCCAAAAAACGATCAATGATCTTCGAGCCCAAGCCTTCAATATTAAATCCACCGCGCGAAACAAAGTGATAGAGATTTTCCCGATTCCGAGCGCTGCAGTTTTTATTGGAACAGCGATAGGCCACACCGTCGCGAATAACCGGTGAACCATCTACCGGACACTTGGCCGGCATACGGAAGTTTTTCTCCTTACCCGTCCGCAACTCCTTTAAGACTTTCGTAATCTGCGGAATGACATCGCCGGCTCGACTGACGACCACGGTGTCACCAATCTTCAAACCTAACCGCTCGATCTCGTCGGCGTTGTGAAGCGTGGCGTGCGTGATCGTTACTCCCCCAACCGAAACTGGCCGCATCACCGCCACAGGCGTCAGTGTTCCGGTCCGACCCACCTGGACTTTAACTTCCTCAACAATCGTCGTCGCTTCCCGCGGAGAAAACTTATAGGCGATCGCCCCTCGCGGTGCTTTACCGATAATACCTCCTTCGTCATAGACCCGATTGTCGTTTATAGAAACCACAATGCCGTCGATATCGTACGGTAACTTTTCCCGCTTCTCGCCGATCTCCTTATGAAACTGAAAAATGCCTTCTATCCCTTTCACTACACGGCCAGCCGGATTTGGATTAATTCCCCACGACCGCAACGTCTCGTATTCTTTCTCTCGTTTTGCAAATTGCTCAAGATAGCCACTCCCCTCGCCATAGACACCGTAGGGATAGAAAAACAACCGGCGGGTAGCGGTGATTTTCGGATCCAACTGACGAAGTGATCCGGCGGCCAGATTCCGTGGATTGGCGTATGCTTTCTCCCCTTTCTTCTCGAGCTCTTTATTGATCCGTTCAAAATCTTTGCGCATCAAAAAAACTTCTCCCCGAATATACACTTCACGCGGCACATCGCCGGAAAGCGTTAACGGAATTGCCTCAACGGTTTTTAAGTTCTGCGTAATATCTTCGCCCACCAAACCGTCGCCACGCGTGCTGCCGGTTTTAAAAACTCCTTTCTCATAAAAAAGTTCGACGGCCAAACCATCCATCTTCGGATCAGCATAAAACTCCGCTTTCGGATCTTTCCCTAAATAGTTTATGAGCCGCTCCCACCAAGCCTTCACATCCTCTTCGGAAAAAGAATCATTTAGCGAATTCATCCGCCCGGGATGCGTGACTTTGCCAAACTTCTTCAGCGGCTCGCCGCCAATCCGCTGGGTTGGAGAGTCGGCAGTAATAAGATCGGGAAAATCCGACTCCAGATCAAAGAGTTCCTTTTTCAAACTATCCTCCGCTTCAGGCGAGATTAATTCTTTATTCAAAGTCAGCCGCGAGTGACGGTACTTGCTAATCAGCTTCTTCAGGTGCTCTATTCGCTCCTTAGCTTCCTTTTTAGTCATAAATCAACTTAAGATTGCCACGCTCCGCTCGCAATGACAAGCGAAAATCAGCCAGATCCAAGTTGTAAATTCTTTCTCATTACTTTTCTTCGTGCGTAATTCGAGGCGGCAACGAGCATTCATTTTACTTAGATAAGAAATTGAGCAGATTCAAGGCTTGGCCGAGTACCGCAACCGAGATGTATTCAACATACACCGAGGGCGGAACGCAGGCCGTAACGCAGAATCTGCCCAATTTATTTCTAAGTTTTTACTGTTCGAAAGCGCGATTAGCACGTCCCGCCGCCCCATACGATCGAATAACCGCTGGAAAATTGGTGCCATCATCCTTACATGGATCAATAATATCGTCGGGACCGGGATCAATATCGGTCGAATAACACACGATTTTATCAATCTTCGCGCCGTTTCCAATCCCATTTTGATCAGTCATATCAAGAGAGGCGGGAACAATGGCATTCGGAAATCGCAGGGTGTAGTTCGCAAGTTCAATACCAGCATCAGCAGCGAAAATCGCTTTATTTGAGTCACGAAGATCGGTTGACTGGCGAATCTGGTGAAGCATCAAAAGTCCGGCAATGGTCGTCGCGCCCAAAAGGGTGCCGCCCAAAGCAATCACCGTCAGCAACATTGCCTGCCCTGAGTTATGTCGAAGGGCCTGCCCGGAACGAAACTGCGGTTTCTTTAGAATCAAAGTTTTACTCATCGGGAGCAATTTCAATTCTCCCACCCTGTTTATATTTGTTACCTCCCAAACCATCACACGAGTTCAATGAGATTGAAGCATCCGGCGCCATGCCAAAAACGCCATTTTGATTGACACTGACAAGTGGTTTATAGGTACCGGCATTATACCGACAGGCAAAAGTAGCGGTCGTACTGGCCGTAAGAATAGTCCCGGAGCTAGGATTCTTTCCTTTTTCATCGCAAATAAACTGATAGATCATTGGCAGATTACTGGTTGTGGACACTGTCGCCGTAAGACTAACCCTGATCGGCGCCTGGCCACATGAGGGAGAGGTGGTCATCGTCACGTCAATTTCCGGTAGCGTCGCCTGCGGCGCGGGCGCGAAATTTGTAGTAACAGAGTTGGCAACTAACCAACCAACCACATCACTTCCCCAAGCGTACCCTAAGAGAACACCTTTTGTGCCGCTCTTTGAGGCTACAAACCCAGGATACGGCTGGCGCGTTACGGAAGTAATCCCCTCGCTAAAACTGACCCAGCCGTCCCAGCCGCCAGAATTGATACCTGGACCGGAAGAAACGCACTGATCAGCTTTCCCATCACCATCGGTATCAACAGTAAAATCACAACCGGCCAAAAACCGCCCCCAACCTTCCATTTTTTTTGTTGACGCCAGAGGATCAATCCAGGCAGTTGAGGTTGCGCCAGAACTATTAAAAGGAGCGCCCGGTGGTGTCCTCGTTTGGTTGCGATTAAAACTTAGCCAACCGGCATTCGGCGTCCAAGCATATCCACTAAATGCGCCCGTATTGTTATCAATAATAACTTGGTATGCAGCTGAAGAGGGGCCGGGACAATTAAACGTATTTTTTCCGCCGCAAAAACTGATCCAGCCAATATTCGGCGACCAGATCCAACCTTCCAGTTTAAGATCGGCAGATGCGCCATTGGCTGGCTGGCCTACAAAGAAAACCACGCAAAGGATTGTAACAAAAGCAATACTGCCAAAAAAAATGAGTCGCGAAGGAAAAGACATGCGCTTTTATTATATCACACTGAAACTTCCCTCTCCCCGTTAAAGATCCGGGAGGAAACAGAGAAATCCTTGTCGCGAGGAAACGGTGGTCTGAATTTCGGTGAGATCATCGCGCACTCCTTGTTCGGATCGAGGACTGACGCCAAGGGCGATTGTAACACGCGGGGCGTGGTCGGGTGTGGCATCCGGATCGCCTACCGGACAGTTCCCTAGCTGTTCGAATCGAAGATAGCGAATAGCCACATTTTCGGCCGTAACCGCTTCACCTCCTGGTGCGAGAAGGTCTGAAGCATTTAACCGCATGAGATTATTAGAAGCATCACGCCAATAGGTTATCCGCTGACGTTTGGCATTCTGAAACTCCAAGCGACAGTCATCGCACACACCCGGCATGGGAGAAACAATAAAACCAACGCCGGTTCGAATTTCTCGCGCCATCTGTTCAATAGCCAAGCTGGCGTTACTATTCGCCGCGACGAGTGCTTGCACCTGCCGTTGTGCTCGCAAGGCTCCGACAAATGCTCCCACACCCACCGAAAATACCGTAGCAAAAAGTGCCACCGAAACTAACGTTTCTATGAGAGTGAACCCCCCCACCTCAGAACAACTAAAAAACTCAAATATATTTTTCTTCCAGAATGGAATTTTGCTTTTCCCATCGTCTCTTGCATGAGGTGGGGGGGTGAACCCTTCACGGTTTTTGTAATCAATACGATTCATACTAAGGAATGGTGGAGGAAGGATTAAAGAAATAATCGATTAGATTCACTTCGTTATCGCCGGTTTTATCTTTCCAGCGAACCAACGATTGCACAACCATCTGATCATCGGCCATCCCCTCGGGTGTTCCTAGATATGAGATCAACACGGTTCGATAGAAAATAGTTGGCTTAGCATTCACTTCGTTATGATCGTAGAAACCGGTATCAGAATGATAGTACAATGGCTTGCCATCAATCGGATAGAGTCCGGAATACTCGGGGAGATTGTCACATGGCCACGTTTCGGGAACAGATAGGTGGTAGTCAAGCTGATAATTTCCAGCCGGAAGACCAACGCGCCAGTTATCGCATTTATCATCATTTGTATCCACGATGTTTTTAACAAGTTCAATGCCTTCGGCGGCGAGATAGGTGCCACGATAGTTATTCGAGACCACCTCATTAAAACCAAGCGATGAATTCAAAAGGATAATGATACCCAAAAATCCGACGGTTAAGGCGCCGAGCGCCACCACCATCTCAATAATCGTCTGTCCTTCGTGTGCCTGAAATCGCATGGGTCTAATCTATAAAATTATACGCCACCTGGCCGCCTTGGCCGACGGTGATACGGATTCGGCCGCTGCCGTTTTTATTTTTTACGACAATCGAGCTACTACTCGCGCGCAATTTCGTACCATCCGGGGCGAAGAAGTAGATTTGGGGATCGGGCGGTCGGAAAACAATATCCGCGGCCGTCGTCTCGCTCGCATCAAACACCACATTGCGCGATAAAACATACTCCCCTCGTTCGGCCACCACCCGATCATAGTTTGAGATGATCGAAGTAGAGCTGCCGATATTGGCGCACAAAGGCACGGGAATACTGGGATCAGGTTGGAGTTTCTTGAGATACCGATTGAGACTGAACTTTCCCGGATCGGAAGCAAGATCAATTGAGAGACCGTGGGCGCAGGTTACGCGACTGACATCAGGATCACGATAGGCGGAGATGGCCAAAGATTTTGACCGCAAGATAACGTCTATAACCTTAGAAGCCTCGACGTAGAGGGTCACCTGATCATGGCCAATGCGGCTGAAAGACACGAGTGTGCCGGAGATAATCGCCATAATCGCGACTACAACCAAAAGTTCGATCATGGTAAATCCTTCACGAGGGGTGAGGGTTAAGGGTAGAGGGTTAAGGGTAGATTTTTTAATCATCTTTCTAGAATTTTTCCGTGACCTAACTTTTTCATCAGTACAGTAAGCATCTTTTGAATTTCTTCAATCAGATTTTTCGCCTCTCTAAAATCTTGCCCAGGATAAAGTTCTTCGGCAATAATGATCTGAGTTTCTAACTCACCAGCCGAACCATTCGCCACACCTAAAAATTGAATATATTCTTTCCGATTTCTTCTTTTGTATCCTTCGGCAACATTTGAAGGAATAGAAACGGCACATCGCCTCATTTGGCTTGAAAGACTGTACAATTCACTTTTGGGAAATTGATCAGTAATGCGATAAATGACCTTCACTAATGCAACTCCTTTCTTCCAAACCTCCAGATCTTTAAACGAGATTAACATTGCATGAATCAGTCCTAAACCCTCTACCCATCCCCCTATACCCTATTATAGGCGAAAGAGGTGAAAGTAGAAATCGAGAATCTGGAAGCCAAAAAGGAAGACGAGGACAGAAGATAAAACGAGAAATGGACCAAACGGCAGGAAATCTTTGCGTTTTTTCTGTCCGGCAAGGAGAAGGGGCAAGGCCCAGAACGTGCCAAGAATGAAAGCAAGCGGAATGAGAAGGCCGATATCCGGCCAGCCGAATAATAATCCCAAAGCCGCCCCGAGCTTCAGATCGCCGCCGCCCATCCCCCGTCCTCGCGAAAGAACAATGAGCACGAGGAAAAAGAGAAGTCCGGCCGCACAGCCAAGAGTATGGTCAAGCCAGATATTTGATCCAAAACGAAAGAGAAGCGCGTAGTGGCCGATAAATGTTTCGGTAAAGGCGGTGAATGTGTCAGCCTTGAGAAGAATTAAGGGGAAAGCTAGGAAAAATAAAAAAATGTTCAGCTCATCCGGAATAATCCGGAGACGAAGATCGATGAGCGCCACGAGAAGCAGGGCGAGAAATGCCAGGATCCAAATAATAGGGGTTAGTGGGTAGGGGTTAGTGGGTAGGGAAGAGAAAACTCCCAATCGCCACGGCACCATGATGAAAACAAGTCCGGAAAGAATTTCAACGAGCGGGTATTGCAAACTCAAATGTTTTTTACAAGAACGACAAAGGCCGCCCTGCACCAGAAAGCTAAGAAGTGGAATGAGTTCATACCACCGAAGCTGTTTCCCACAATGGGGACAGTGCGAGCGGCCTCCTAAAATATCGGAATGGAACAAAAAACGTTCTGGATCATACCGAAGCGCCACCACATTCAGAAAACTCCCGATCATCAATCCGAAGATGAAAAAAGGGAGGAAAGCCATGCGCTTGAACTAGAAAGTCAAACAGTAAACGTCGACAGCATCACAACTGATATCAGGACCAGCGCCACCATTACTCAAAGAGCCTCCGGTGCCAAAATGACTGCCATTTAAAGACGCACTCCGTTCCCCTTCTAATTTAGCTCCAAGCACATACACATTACCGTCGCTCGTGTAATAGTATGGAGTGTCATTAGGATCATTCGGAATACGTAACATAGCGCCCAAATCACCCAAACTGGACGGATAAAGTCCATATCGGTTGAAGTATAATTGCAAACCAGTCTGGATCTGATGCAACTCGGCCGCTCGTCTGGTGTCTCGGCTCTGGTTCAGACTCGGCCGCAAGCCGACTAAAACGATACCGGCCAAGATTGAGATGATCGCCACAACGATCAAAAGCTCGATGAGAGTAAAACCTTTTCGATTCATATGTCTTTTTATACGTGTGCAGAGTCCATCTCAAAAATCCATTTCTATAACAATGACGAAATTTCCGGCTGCAAGCCACTCATCCCTCCTCTCCATAGCTACGGCTATGCTTCGTCGGGCTTCATGCCTTTCGCTCGGAACTTTAGTATGTTATGACGAAAGCGATTTTTGAGATGGACTCTAGCGAATCTCGACCTTTTTGTATATTTCCCATTCTACAACTTTGAATTATGAATGGCCATCGGCAAGGCTTGATTGAGTACCGTAACCGAGGTGTATTTAAAATACATCGAGGGCGGAACGCAAATCGTAACGCTGCAGATGGCTATTCATAATTTCAAAGACTACTGGAATGTAGAAACTAACTTGTAAAGAGGAATCAGGATTGATCCGAATAGAAGTCCGGTCAAAAGACCCAATCCCACCATCAGAACCGGCTGAATCAGCTCGGTCATGTTGTTAATTGTATCATCCAGCTCCCGACCGTACAAGGTAGCGATACGTGTGAATATCTCATCCACCTGTCCGGTAATCTCTCCGACGGCTAACATCTGCGGCACCAGTGTGGGAAAGTAGTCCGGCTGGCGCGCCATGGCTTTTGAAATCGTATCTCCTTGCCGCACGGCATTACTAATATCACGAAGCAGTTCTTCATAGACAGCGTTATCCACAGTCTGACTCACAATCTCGAGCGTTTGCGCGACCGGCACGCCACCATGCAAAAGAATGGCGGCGTTATTCGAGATGCGGGTAATGACAAGCGGCGTATAAATCTTCCCCACAATCGGCAAGCGAATTTTCAGCTCATCAAATACCGCTTCGCCTTCCTTCGTCCGAGCATAATCAAGAATAGTCGCCATAATGACGACCAACGAAATGATGAGCGCGAGCCACCAGCGGCTCAAGAAATCACCGCTCGAGAGAAGTATTCGGGTGAAAAGCGGCAGGTCCACTTTAGCTTGCGCAAAGATCGGACCGATCTGCGGAAAAACAACAGTAATTAAAAGTACCGAAACACCGATAAAAAGAAAGACAACGATAATGGGATACATCAGCGCCGATTTCACTTTACTCGTGATCACCAGTTCTTTTTCATAGTAGTCAGCCAAAAAAGCGGCCGCTTCGGCCAGGTTGCCCGTGACTTCCGAGGCGCGGATAAGACTGATAAAAAATTCAGAGAAGACACTGCTCTGCCGTTCCAGGGCCTGGGAAAAAGACAAACCGGAGTTAATATCTTCGGCGACTAAGGTGACCGCTTCTTTCAGGGTTGTATTTTGAGTTTGCTGGACTAAATTCCGCAGGGCGTCGCCAAGCGGTAAGCGGGCATTTAAAAGAAGGGCCAGCTGACGACTGAAAATGACGAAGTCTTTTCTTCGCACCAGCGAGAAATAACTGGCCAGACGATCATACCAGTGAATCGACTCGGCCGCTTCGAGCGTGAGGATGAAAAGATTGTGGCTGGCTAAAATACTGGCGGCGCTATCTTTCGTGCCAGCCTCAATAAAACCGACTTGCAGTTCTCCTTCGCGCGTTTTTGCTTGGTACTTATATTTCATGACTAGGGTTTAGGGTCGAGGGCTTAGGGTCGAGGGTCTTTGGTTCCAACTACACCCCATACCCTAACCACTATCCCATGATTTTTTACATACGTTCGAGGAGGATTCGCAGCTCGGCAGGGTTTAAGGAGTAGAGTTCCGCGTTCTCCAGGGAAATTTCCTTGTTCTTTACCAGCGTCGCAAGCGAACGGTTCAAGGTGACCATCCCCTCCTGGACACTGGTTTCGATAACCAGATCAATCTGATAGATCTTTCGTTCGCGAATTAAGTTCCGAATAGCTGGGTTCACAATCATGATTTCATTCACGGGAATACGTCCGCCGGACAAACGCGGCACAAGACGCTGGGAAACGATCGCAACGAGCGTCGCCGCCAGCTGGGACATAGCCTGGGACTGTTGTTCCGGCGGGAAAGAATCGATGATACGGTCAATCGTCTGAGCGGCAGAGTTGGTGTGAAGCGTGGAAAAAACCAAGTGACCGGTTTCTGACGCGGTCATGGCCGTGGCGATCGAGGTGGCGTCACGCATTTCACCGATCATAACCACGTCCGGATCCTGACGGAGAACGGTGCGCAGTCCGGCGCTGAAACTGGGAATGTCCGTCTCTACTTCTTTTTGCGAGATGATCGCCCGATCCTGGGCAAAAACATACTCGATCGGATCTTCAATGGTAATAATGTGATCGGTGCGGGTGTGGTTGATCTCGTCTAAGATGGCCGCGAGCGTGGTTGATTTTCCATGACCGGCCGGACCGACAACCAGAACGAACCCTTGAGAGAGTTTAGAAAAATCGTGGAGAATCGGTGGCAAGGAAAGTTCTTCGAGCGTGCGGACGTGCGGCGGAATGAGACGCAAGGCAGCGGCCATATAGCCACGCTGGAAGTAGACGTTGGCGCGAAAACGAGCCTTGTCTTCATAACTATAAGCAAAGTCCAGCTGGCGCTCGTCCACAAATCTTTTCTGCTGTTCAGGCACAAGGAGATTCATAATTAATCCTTGAGCCATCTCCGGCGTCACAATCTCCTCTTTCTGCAGGGGCACTAAAACCCCATCTAAACGAAGCGACGGCCGGCGGCCGACGCTGATATGGAGGTCGGAAGCATTCTGCTTGGCGGTTGTTAAAAGGAGCTCGTCGAGTTTTGCTTTATAATCATCAGGCATATCAGGGTAGTAGAAGTTCGATATTAAAGATTCCTATTCGACAATTTGTTTTCCAGGCATGAAACACCTATCGAACTTTCACAACCTGGCATAAAAAAATTATACCATATATATTGAACTACACCTGTTTTCCTGCTTCAGTTCAGAAATTATCAGATACAAGGCTGGGTTAAACACGCAACTGAACGGTATTTAGATACTCATCTTTTCGATTCAGAAATGGACAGGTGCGAGGCAGAGCTAAGCTCAGCTTTGCTTGGCTGAGTATCGCAAGCGAATCGTACTCCTCGGTACGATGAGTGCGAAACGGAAGCCGTAACGATGCAAATGACCGTTTATGAATCGAAAAAACTCAAAACTCGGTGGTTTCGCGAAGCACATCTTCAAGCGACACCAGTCCCGCCAGCGCCTTCAAAACGCCATCCTGACGCATCGTCACCATCCCCTGTCGTTTGGCCTCGGCAATCAGTGTTTGCATGGTAAAACTGCCGCTAATCACGGCCTCAAGTTCCGGCATCATTCGGAAAACTTCGAAGATGGCCATCCGTCCGATCGTTCCCTTCCCCCGACAGACGTTACAGCCAGGCGCATGATAGACGGTATAGGGTTCTTTGTAGCTGGCCACCAGATCAGGCGATAGTCCGGCAACCGCTTTTTTGATAATCGTCTGGAGCTCTTTCGATCCTTCCTCCGCTTGTTTGCAGTTTTCACAGAGGCGCAAAGCCAGACGCTGGGCCACCATCAAGTTTAGCGAAGCCGGCAAAAGAAAGGAATCTATTTTCATATCTAATAAGCGCGGAATAACGCTCACCGAATTATTGGTGTGGAGCGTGGACAAGACGACATGGCCAGTTAAAGCGGCGTGGACGGCTAAACCGGCAGTTTCAGTGTCGCGAATTTCACCGACCATAATCACATCCGGATCCTGACGGAGAATCTGGCGCAAGCCGGAAGCAAAATCATACCCAATCTCGGGATGGACCTGCGACTGATTGACGCCGGTCACGAAATACTCGACGGGATCCTCAAGACTGACAATGTTCGCGCTTTCTTTGTTCAAGGCTTGGAGCAAGGCATAGAGCGAGGTGCTTTTTCCGGAACCGGTCGGACCAGTCACGAGCACCATGCCGAACGGCTTGGCCAGACCTTCCTTCACATATTCGGCATTTTTTCCCATGAGACCAAGCTCATCAAAACTTTTGAGACCGGTCGTTGGATCCAAAACACGGATGGCTACCTTTTCACCGTGCGGTGTTGGAAATGTCGAAACGCGAAAGTCGATACTTCGATTTGAGACGGTCGTTCGAAACCGACCATCCTGGGGAATACGCGTCTCGTCAATTTTCAAATTGGAGATAACTTTGATACGCGAGATAACTGGCTGGCCAAGTTCCGGCGGCAGTGCCGCTTCCTCGCGCAGTTCGCCGTCAACGCGAAGACGGATACGAAGATAGTTTTGTTGCGGCTCGATATGAATATCCGAGGCGCCGCGAGCCACGGCTTCGCGAAACGTTTCGGCCACGATTCTGATAACCGGCCCATCCTCGGCACCACCCTTTCCCGCTTCGAGACTGATGACATCGCGTTCAGCCACCGATTTCAAATTGAGCGACTTAATAGCCGACTCAATCTCGCTCTTGTAGGGCGAGTATTTCTGAAGCACCGCCTGCCAATCGCTCCAGGAAATGAGATAGACGCCGAGATTCAGATGCGTCCGCCGGGCGATAAACTTGATCGCCTCCTGGGCTTTCAAGTCATCCGGATTGACCATACCCACCACCAGGAGATCATTTTGTTTTTCAATCGGAATAACGCCGTAGGTTCTGACCGTCTCCTCGGGAAAAAGTTCGTAGAGTTCTTTCGTGATATCCTCTACCTTTACTTTTTTATAGGGAACTTTGAGCGCCTGGGCCTTGAGCTGGGCCAACTTACTGTCGTCAATAAGGCGACGCTCCACAATTACCGCCTCAACCGGCCGTCCAGAAAGTTCAACTTCGCGTTTCAACGAAGCCAGCGTGACCTGGTCGAACAGATTGGCCGTCTCAATTTCCTTTAAAAACTTAGAGGATTCCATATAGTAGTAAGTATACTGCGAATTTCTAAAGGATGCAGTATGAAGGAAGTCTACAGTTCGTGAATAACAAGCTTTGGCCATTTCTTCTGCCAATTCTTCTTAATGATTCTATCTCGATAGATATCCATCTTTCTTCGAAAAGTCGGGCTAGGACGAACTTCTAGATTAATTAAATCAGAAATGCCATGAGGTTGAACGAGAACAAGCTTGTCATTCTCGTCGAGCAGAACAGCAAGACAGGTCACCGTTTCCGGCCATCGAGAGAGTGCGTCTTCTGAAGAAGTATAGGGGTCGTCGCCATTATCCACATGAAGACGGACTTGATTGTTCAAGGACCACCTTGGTCCGGGCATCTCTTCGGATAATTTTTCCTGAAGTTTGGTTTCAGTATCCTCACTCACGTCAGTCCGATCAAAATAAATAACATCAATATCGTCGAGAGGCGTCCTATCTTTGTAACCATGGAGGTGGTCCCACACTTTATTACGCACGAAACCAGCTCCGATCATAGCGTCAGGAAGTTTTAAATCCCTCACTGTCTTTAGAATATCCATCATCCACTGATCTTCAGAAATAATGCGTAAAATATCTTTTTCGGTCATACGTTGATATATTGGCATAAAATTTGAGTTTAAAAACGATGAGCTACAAGGCTTGGTCGAGTACCGCAAGGGAGCTGTATTAAGCATACAGCGACTGCGGCACGGAGACCGTAACGCAGTAGATCACGTTTTTAAACTCAAATTACGGTAGGAAGGGATTATCTTTGCCGACCACCCCCTCCCCCGGCGGCTGAACATAGGTTGTTCGCGTAGTGAAAGCCGGATTCTGAAAAACTTTAGTATTCAGTTCAATCTGGGCCACCTGGACAGTTTGTCGAAAACTCGCCGGTCCAACGGTATTAATAATCTCGGGATTTTTAAAGAAAATGAGATAGACGGCCAAAATAATCGTGACGATAATCACCAGCCAGCCGATTAAGACGATCACGCTCCCCTGGTCCCGTTCTTCTTCGACAACAATAGCCATATCAGATAGTAGAAATTCGACTGAGAATCCCAAAGATTATCAGGGCTTTAGTTCGACTATGGAAAGAAAATATCATTGTTCAGTATGTTTTAGATAATAACGGAATTGTCGAATTTTCACTACCTGACATAGTTACATTTGTTGATAATATGATACGACCTCAGCGGTGCCGGTAAAAAGATCGACGCCGGCTTTGGCGCCGAGCGGCTGAAGGTTGGCAGAGCGGATTTCCATGAGGAGCACGTTGTTTTCGATCCGAGAAAAGAAGTCCTTCACCTGATTATACGATCCCGTAAAGGCAACCCGAAAGGTGAGGGTGCCTACAGGCTTCACCAGCGGTTTGGTTGAAGGGATGAGCGCGGAACGATTGACCTCCGGCGTAATATTCTGAAGCGAGAGACCGCTTAAACGAACCAAGCCTTCCAGCTGAACCAGCGAACTGCTTAAGTCCGGTCCCAAAGGAAGCGTAGCCGAAAGCGCGTTTCTCAAATTGCCGGCGCTGTCACCCGTATAATTATCAATCAGTTTCAAAACATTATTGACCGCCGGTTTCTGCTCGGCTAAAAACTTATTGTATCCATTCCGCTCTCCAATTGTTTTCTGAAGATTCTCATAGGCCGGCTGGGTCAGTTCAAAATAAACGACAAACGAACCGAGTATAAAGACAAGGGCAAAGGCCATGCTGGCGAGTCGTTTTGTTCCTTGTTTCATATTATTGGGCGGAAGTTGAAGTGGTCGACGATGTTGCAACGCCAGGAACAGTGGTCGAAGCCGGAGTACCGATTGGAAGATCAGTCGTCGGCTCGCTTGCCTCTATCGTTTCACTCGTCATGGCAGAAGCAAAAAAGCTAGGAGTCATAGTGAGGGTGATCGAGAATGTCCAAACGCCCGATTTTTGATCGAGAGAAAGCTGTGTCAGTTGCGAACTCTTGACTAATGATTGCGATTTAAATCGATTCAGCTGTTCGCCCAAATTGACAATTGAACGCGCCTGTCCGCCAAGCGTCATTGTTTTATTCGTGCCGTTAAAAACAAAACTCACGAGCTGCACATTGACGTTGGTGTTTTCCTCGAGCCAGGAAAAAGATTTTGAGGGCATGCTCTGTTTTTTGAGCAGTGTGCTCAAGTTATCAAGCTGGGAATAAAAAGAAATGAGCTCGTCCTGATCGCGTTCCGGAACCTGCTTGCTAAAATCAGCAATTTCCTTTTCCAAGCCGGCAATCTGATTTTCTAAATATGGTTTGTAGCCAAACTGAATGCCGAGATAGATTCCGAAACTCAAAATAAAAAATGTGGCGCTAAAAAGAAGCACGCGGCTTGACCAGCCCGGCGTCCGTGCCGGCGCTCGGCTTAACTGATCAACAACTTTTGAGGGAAGGGCCATGAAGAGGTGTCGCGAATAATGCTAATGTGAATAAATAATGCGAATAAACTTATAACTCATTTTGATTGTACCGTGAGCGCGAAACAGAGATTGTAACGAAGTAGATAAACATTTTATGAGCAAATTAGACGAGTTCTTTCATTCCTAGTCCTAATGCCACAGTGAAAAGCGGATTGAGTTGCGGAATGAGCGGTTCCATGAGCGGCGGGTATTCAAAGCGGAGGAAGGGAGAGGCTTTGACCGTAGGACGACCAAGTTCCCGCTCGACATACTTCTCAATGCCTAAAAGATTCGCTCCTCCACCGGAAAGAATAATCCGCTCCACGGGCTTCACGTTCGTAAACTGACTACTATAATTAAACTCCTGCTTCTTGACATCTCCTAGTATAGCATCTAAAAACGGCAGCATTATTGTGGACAACTCATATTCGGCGCCGCTTCCAACCAGACCCCGTTCCTTCTTCAGCTCCTCTGCCCGACGGGAGTTGATGTTCAAACTCGAGGCCAACGCCTGCGTGAGCGAGGCGCCGCCAAAATCACTCTGCCCGTTAAACCGCAACTGTCCGCCCTCAAAAAAAGCGATATTGGTCGAACGGGAACCGATATCAACAACCGCCGTCGGCGTCGGATCATTGCCAACCAGGATTCTGCCCACACTCAAACTTTCGAGTTCCAGCCACCGCAGATTGAGACCAGCTGTCTCAAACACTTTTTTAAACTTGGCGATATGCTCGAGCGGCACGGACAAAAGCAAAATTTGTTGATGATGATAGCCTTTGTCGTCGTCGAACTCTCCCACCTTAATCCACTCGAGACTCACTTCCGATATCGGCAATGGAATATACTGCTTGGCCTGGAAGGCAATCGAGTTCTGCAACTCTCCCGGCGTCATCTCCGGAAGATCGAGCAGGGTGACGAAAGCGGAAAAAATTGGAAACGAAGCAATCACATCCCGCGTCTGCGGTTTCATCTTGCCGATAATCGATGTCAGAATCTCTGTTGCCTCCTGATCAAACAGTTTTAAATTGCTGGATTGGATGGCCGAAGTCGGCCGGCCGAGATACTTGCTCTCTTCCGAGAAACCATAGTTCACTACCGCCGGCATTTTTCTCCCCGGCTTCACTTCAACCACTTTAATCGAGGTCGTCCCGATATCTACGCCCAAATACGACGGAAAAAGATTCCGCCGGAACGAGCGATAGGCCGTCAGTGGATTGATCCAGTCGAGCATCGTACTATAGAGTATATCACACAAATTGCCCTCATTTTATGCGAATTTTCGGCGCCATCATCGATAGTCTCTTCCCTGCTCGCTGCATTCGGTGTGAAAAAAATATTCCTCGTCAGGAAGATGCGCTTTGTTCCGATTGTTTGGAAACAATCACACTCCCCAACACACTTTTCTGCGGCACCTGCGGCGCGCGACTGCCAGCCGCCAAAAAAATCTGCCATCGCGATACGCCCTACATTCTCGGAAGCATCGCCGAGTACGAAGATCCGACCATCAAAAAACTGATTCACGCCCTGAAGTTCAAACGACTGAAACCAGTTAGTGTTTTTTTAGGCAACCTTCTGGTCGCCTATGTTGAGAATCTCAACCCTCCATTCGTCTTGACCGAGGAAACGATTATTATTCCTCTTCCTTTGAGCAAGGAACGGCTCCGTGAACGCGGGTTCAACCAGGCCGCGCTTATCGCCAAAACGTTTGCTGAAAATGTACACCTCCCGATGCTCGAAGATGTTTTAATCCGCACCCGACACTCGAAACCGCAAAGCCAGACGGAAAACGTGAAGGATCGCGAGGAAAATGTCCATGATGCCTTTCACGTTGTGCGGCCGGAGATGATCGCGGGTAAAAAACTGATTGTGATTGACGATGTGACCACAACCGGCGCCACCCTCCGGAGCGCCTCGAAAGTACTAAAACAAAACGGCGCGAAAGAAATCCTCGCACTCACCATCGCGCGGTAGAGATTGTGCTATAGTAAATGCATGGATGAACGAGAAACTATTTCCTGGGAAGCGCCGGAATTTGAACACCACGAAAAGGACGTTCTCTGGGCCTGGGGTTCGATTATTCTGGCTGTCGTCGTGCTTGCGTTTGCGATTATAAACCGCAACTTTCTGTTCGCCATTTTTATTGTTATCGCCGAAGTTTTGATTCTCACCTGGGGCCACCGCGAACCGCGCGACCTTACCTTTGAAATAGATGAAAAAAATCTTGTGATTGCCGGCCGCGAACGCCACGCTCTCCGCGATCTCGACCACTTCGGCTTCATTGACTTAGGAGAACAGCATGAGCTCGTTGAACTCGGCCTCGTCTTCAAAAAATTCCGTCCGATCATCCGTATCCTCGTGCCGCGCTCGTCCGTAAAGACTGTTGGTGATCGCCTGAAACTCTACGGCCGCAAAGCCGAGATGGAACCGACCGTAGTTGATATCATGGAGCGCCTTCTTCGGTTTTAGGTTGTGCGCTCGGTAGGAATCGAACCTGCATTACGGGATTCGCAATCCCGTGTCCTATCCGTTGAACGACGAGCGCAAGGTCGTTTCCGCAGTCAGCTGGAAAGCGGAAGCGACTATTTCTTATACCGTATTTTATACGTTGAGGCAATCTATCTTCTCGTCCAAAACACGCAATTACGCCGGAGGCGGATCTGTATGGTCAGCGCCAATACCAGAAGGATTAAAGAAAAGGTCTTGGTCTGGATTGATTTACTAAGCAAAGCACTATACTATAATTCGACATCGCGGGAGTAGTTCAGAGGCAGAACGTCTCGTTGCCAACGAGAAGATCGCGGGTTCGAATCCCGTCTCCCGCTCACTTCTTCGCTCCTTATGGAGCTACGAAGTGCAGGCCATTAACTTGCACTTCGGTATGATTGATGGCGAAGAAGTACTCTTCATAGCCTTCGCCTTGCCGAAGCCAGAGGCGAAGTGCAGGTTGGCGAAGAATGGGCCTTACTTCAACCCGCAGTCCAAAAGAACATAAATCTGGTTTATAATAACTACATAAGGCCGGCGGGAAGGACCGGAGGTATTATCGAAAATACCTTCATTTTCTCTCGTTTTTTCGTAACCAAAGACATATTTTATCGTTATCTATGATAGATGGTGAAGAAGACATCATAAAAAGCGCCATCCAGGGCGAGGCCTCGGCCTTCGGCTTACTCTACAAGCACTATCAGCCGAGTATCTATCGGTTCGTATACTTGAAAGTCGGCCGTCGTGAGGAGGCCGAGGACCTCACCCATCACGTTTTCCTGAAGGCTTGGCAGAATATCGAAAACTTCAAACCCCGTGGCTTCCCCTTCTCGAGCTGGCTCTACCGTATGGCCCGGAATCAAGTCATTGATTTCTACCGCACGGCCAAAGGGAACATCTCGATTGACGATCTCGACTCGGACATCTTTAGGTCGAGCGACGATACGGAAGGTTCATTTGATCTTAGTCTTCTTTTGGCAAGTGCTCGGAAAGCCATCCTCGAGCTCAAGCCGGAGCACCAGGACGTGATCATTATGCGTTTTGTGGAAGACCTTTCGGTCAGAGAAGTGGCCGAGGCTCTGAAGAAAAGCGAAGGGGCGGTCAAACTTTTGCAACATCGAGCGATGGAAAAATTGCGAGAAATCCTTCATGACTAATCTCGAACACATTTTAAAAAAGCTGAAACACATCGAACCGGAGCAGCACTATGCCGACCGGTCGTTACACACGATTGTCATGACCCCGCGAACATCGCGAGCTTCGTGGTTTTCCTTTACCTTTTTCCGAGTCGCGGAGTATGGCGCCGCCGTAGCCCTCGTTGGATTATTGCTCGTCGTCATGCTTGGCAACTCTTCTCTCGTGACTACGTTTTCGCCAATTCAATCCAATAGCTTAAGTTCGGGTGGACTGCGGGCCGAAGCAGAAGCGATTGATATCCAGATCAAACTGCTCGACCTTGATTACGAGGAGAGTTCGAGCACGCTTATCAAGAAATCCACCACTCCGATTCTTCGGAAGAAAACCAGCCGACAAGTGATTGCGCCACTCGAGACAACCACATCAACAATCGCGAACGAATCAACCACTCCCCCAACCGTAGACGAAGTTTTAGACTTACTCGCTGAATGATAGCTCTAAAACGCACACATTCTAGAAGCGCTGTTCTGGCAGTGCTCGTTCTCGCCGCTAGTTTGCCGTTTCACGCGAGCGCCCAAGGGCCGCTCTGTGATTTTGGAACAAAAATAACCGAACTAAAAGCCTTGCAGTCCAGCGGCACAAACGAAGTCGTGGCCGAACTGAATGTCCGAAAAGATCTTTTGAAAATCAGCATCGGCTGCTTAAAGAAAGAAACGAAGTATTCCGATAGCGAACTCCAAAAGATCGAATCGGATCGTGAAGATATCAAAGCTTTTGCCGAATGGATCCATCGGCAGATTCAAGAGAATGTCAGCTACTACAACTACAAAGAAACGCAGATCGACAGTTTGGGCTTGAAGGGGGCTAAAGATTTTGCCAAAGAATTAGCGAACCGCAAAGAGCAGGTGAACACTGTTCTCGACAACTTGGTCGTCAGCCTGACCGACTGGATGAGTAACGAAAATTTATTTAAGACTGGCGAGAAGCGTTTTGCGGATATCAAGAAGACACTGAGCGCCTTTAATCTGCCGCACGATCACGAAATCCTTCTCCTAGAAAAAGAAGCGATGGGAATTTTCAATGAAGGAAAGGTAAAGCATCAGGAAACCTGGAAGGATCTCTCGAACCGAGAGGTTGAAGCTAGCCGAGCCGAAGCCAAAGAGTCATTGGAACTTCTGGCCGAAGCATACGAAGTTTTCCTTAAGATAAGCGAGGTTAGTAAAAAAACTCTCCCACTTTAACCTTAAAACGCGAAATGCTTCGTTACGGCCTGCGCTCCGCCCTCACATAAATGTGAACTTCCGCCGAAGGCGGATCCTCCTCCGGAGGACGCTTACGGTGCTCGGCCAAGCCTCGCATTTCATCATTTTATGGCTAAAGTAAAATACACTATCCCTTCAACATAAAACACCCCGTCTATAGGGGTGTTTTGATTGTTGAATTAAATTCAGATCCAGAATTGTTGATTTTTGGATTTTCTACAAGGCGGCAGTGAGTACCGAAGCGAGACAGGGAGTTATCAACGGAACTTGATTCTCAAATTTTATTGATAACGCGATGAAATACAAGGCTTGACCGAGTACCGCCCCGAGCAATATTGAAACATATTGTAAGGGCGGAACGCAGGTCGTAACGCAGTAGTTCGCGCGTTATCAATAAAATCACGCAACGGCGTCTTTAAGCGCCTTCCCCGCCTTAAACTTCGGCTTCACCGACGCAGCAATATGAATTTTCGCGCCAGTCTTTGGGTTCACACCCATGCGAGCGGCCCGCTTCGCGACTCGGAACGTTCCAAAGCCAGCAATGGCCACTTCTTCGCCGCGGCCAAGCGTCTTCGTTATAATTTCAAACACCGCTTCAACAGTTTTTTTGGCGTGACTCTTCACCTCCACGCCAGTCGCCTTCATGAGAGCCTCGGCCAATCCTTCTTTTGTCATAAATACGTAAAAATAAGTAAGAAACAACCTCGACCTTTTCAGGTAGTGAAAATTCGACAGAGCGTCCAGAAAAAGCAGTCGAATTTCTACTCCCTGATTGAACGAGCTCATTATAGCATCCCCCCACCACTTCCCTCAAACAATTGATACGCTCCCAAAATGGCCTGGAAACTCAACAAAAAGACGTGCTCCAAATCAAAAATATGGCGAGGGGACAGGCCAGTTTTTTAGCGGACTATAAACCCAAGGCGCGAAGGATAGGCAGGAGCTCCTCATAACGAGGCGTAGTCGCTAAATCCACCTCTCTCATCACCTCTTGAATCTCCGCTCTCGCCTTATCACGCTCGCCGTTCAGATAATAAGCCACGCCCAGTTTTATTTTTACCTCAACATTCTCACCATCCAAAATCTTCGCCGCTTCGTAGATCGTGACTGCTTCTTTCAGGTGTCCTGCGTCCGCATAAAATCCTGCCACTGTGAGCGGTTCATTCACCGTCTTCCACTTCCGGCCCAGACGGATCGCCTCTTCTATACTTTCATACCCCTGTTTCGCATCGCCCACCGCAAACGAAAGTAAGCCGTAGTAAAAATGCGCGTCGGGCACGCGAGGATTGAGATCCAATCCTTTCTTGACCAAAGCCAGAGCTTCATCATTTTTTCCCTGGAGAGATTTTGTCTTGGCGAGAGAGAAAATGACTTGCTGGCGATTCGGACTCAGTTCCAAAGCGCGTGCCGCCGCTGTCTCAGCTTTACTCAGGTATGTCGGATCGATGCCGGAACTCTGGTTATACATATCTACCAGGGCATAAAAATTGTACGCATCGAAAGGATGGTCTTTACCAACCTGTTCCATCATGGCGATCGCCTCACGCACTGCTTCCGGCGGCACCTTATCGGAATTATAAAAATATGCTTCCGATATGGCACCGGCATAGTCTCGAACCATATTCCACGAGTATGGACTATTGATCCCGATTGCCCTTGTGAAAAAATCGATAGCTACCAAGGGCCTCGTCCGGAAAGTTATAAATCCATGATACTGATAGTACGTGGCTCGCAAGGTCGGAATACTGACAAAGAAAACGAGAAGCAAGGCAACGCCGGCCGAGCTGTAAGCGAGAACTTGGCCTCCCCCGCTCAACACTTCCTTTCCTCTGTGTTTCTGAGGAACAACTTCTTGATTTGTGAGGAGCGCGTATCGTCGACTGGTAAGGCCGATCAAAAGATAAAAAATAATCAGCGCTCCCAGGGTTTCAAATATAAAAATATTTCCGAGAATATACGAAATAGTACCGGCAGTTATAACTTGTGCCCATAAGGTGTCGGTGCTCCGCCAAAGAACCAAGAAGAAAGCTCCCATGAAAAAAAGATAGGCCAAAAAAAGAGCCGCGCCACCGGTAACTAAAAGCTCCAATATATAATTGTGCGGCTTATCAAAACGGGTTTCTTGATAACTAAGTTCGAGCGCCTTCGGATCGTAGTTTTTATTGAAGACAATATTGAAATTCTCCCAACCCCAGCCGAGAACCGGACGCTCGAGAAATCCCTGCCACGCGGCTCCCAAAGCAATGAGACGCGGCTGAAGATCGGCCTGATCCAAACTGATGGTCCGGAAGCGCTGCACTCCCGGAACGCTATCCCAAACAGCGTTTGTCCGTGTCAGCCAAAAGCCAGAAACACCGAGCACAAAAACGGCTACGAATGACAGATACATGAAGCGACGACTGAAAAATCCGGAAGTAACCGGCGCTTTCCAGGCAAACAACGCCGCCAAAACGAACAGTCCAACACCGAGACCCAAAATACTGCCACGAGTCTGCGTGTTGAAAAGACCGGCGACGAGAAAAAATTCCGCAAATAATAGTGTTGTTTTTTCTCCGGACCGAGACGCCTTCAAGAAGTAATAGAGCGCCCAGAAAATATGGAGTGCGAGATAGGCGGCAAAAAAAGATGGGTTGCCAAAGGTGGCTCCGGGACGAGAGCCAATGGACTCATTCAAGAGCAGGTTGGGATTTGATAACTGGAGAATAGCTAAGATAACTATAAAGCAACACGTGCCAAGCGACACCCAAAATATTTTCTTCTCGTCGATTGCTTCTTTCAGACTGGCAACAACGAGGGCAAAGATCGCGGCATGCATGTAGGTAAAGACGCCGAGCATCCGATCCTGCATAGACCAGAAACTGCGTAAAGGATCTACTCCGAACAGCGCCGTGAAAAGAAGTACTGCTATGAAAATAACGAGACCTAACGTGGCTGGCGTAAGCCGCGGACGAAAGCGACTCTCGTGAATAATGAGATATGCCCAGCAAGCCACGAGCAACTCCACGCCAATCCAAAAGAATACAGTTTTCGAGAGCGTATAGGGATAAACGCTTTCTCTTAGGTAGAAAAGCGGCGTCCCGACGAGAATGCCGTAGATGATCCAACGAATGATACCGAGGAGGGACGAAGAACTCATTTGAGTACCTACAGCTTACCTTACTAAACACTGTATTTTCAAACTGGCTGTCATAGCGCCTGCCCGGCCAGGGAGGAGCGTAGAGATGTGGCCATCTCTACAGTTACTTCTTCCTCGTCAGATTGCCACGCTCCCTTCTGGAGCTCGCAATGACATACTGGGTGAACTACTACCCGGAAAACAAAACTCCCCCGCCCGAAGGCGAGGGAGTTTGTGACCTCTGAAGAACTAAGCTCTCCAGATACTCAGATTACGTACCAGATGTGTACGAGACCGAGTTGATCGTAGTTGGCGGAGCGCCAGGACCAGTCGTTGGAAGACTGACGTTGGCAGTACCACCAGAAACGGCCGTCGTATAGGTCACGTCGGTACCCGCATTGATCTTGGCGTCAAGAGATTTCGAGATGCCAGATGCGCCAACATTTGTGGTGTTGGTGAGGGTGTCAAGACGCAAGGTGAAGATCTTCGTCTGACCAGCACTGAGCGCATAACCAGCGAGGTTATACGAAATGCTTGTCGTTGAAGTTGCACCGGTCGCCTTGGTGTAGCTCGTGCCCGTACTTGGGTCGTAGAGAACCTGAGACGCACTGTCGAAGAACGCCGTGCCTGATGGAGCGGTACCACTGTAAGTGATAGTCACTGTGTTCAGGAGCAACGCACCGGCAGCGTCAGCGGTAAAGCTGATGCTTCCCAAGTCATCCGTAGTTGCCTTGTTTCGATTCGTGGTCGGACCACTTGCAGTCGTCGCAACCGTAAGTTTCGTTCGCAACACCGTCTGCGCATTGGCGTTCGGTGAGGACAAACTCACAGCCGAAGCCGTGTTTGAGGTCAGACCCAAGGCCACAACGGTCTCGGTTGACGTATCGTTTGTCGTTTCAGTTGAAGTAGCGATCTTGAACACGTGAGTCGTGTTATCGGTCGCACCGCTGTTCGCAAACGAGGAAACGTCACCCTTCAAAGTAACCGAGATCGAACCGCCAATCGGAACGATGATCGGTCGAGAAAGGTTGAACGAGTAGATGTAGCCAGCACCTGGGTTTGAGGTCGAGGCAGTCGTTGTCGGAGAGCCTGCAGTTCCCAAAAGACCAGTTGAGTCATACAAGGAAACGTTCGAGAAACCTGACTTGGTCGTCGAAGTAGCAGCAACCTGGTCGAGGATGTTAAGACTTGTGATCTTAATACTCTCAACGTTGGAAGTTTCCGTGAACCGATAGGTAGCCAAAGTGTTACCCGTGGAACCCATCACGAGCTGACCAGCAGCCGGAGAACCTGAGTCAAGAGCAACCTGGACGGTCGCCTGACCAGCGCCTCGGACCGACTGACCAGTGGCGGAACAACTCGTCACCGAAGTGAAGGTGGTTGCACCGGAACCGGCACAGTTGGTGATCGAAGTGATCGCCGGATAGGTTACGCCAGCAATGCCCGAGAGAGCATCCGCATACACATCAACGACTTTGGTCGTACCCGCCGGGACGTTCAATGCTCCCGAGAAGGTGTACTGACCGCTCGCTGTAAGCGACGGCTGAGTGACACCAAACTGGGTTGAACCCACCATGAGGCGGAGGTTTGAGAACAAGGTCGAGGAAGCGCTGGTGGTGAGCGTGATTGAGGTCAAGTTCACACCTTCGGCCGACGAAGCGGTCAAAGAGTACGAACCGATCTTAGCACCTGACTGACTGGCTGCCACCGTCTGCGTTCCTACGCCAGAGTTGACAGTTGTGGTCAAGTTACTGGTCACGAGCGACAAAGCGCCACCCTGAACCGATCCGCTGTTTGCAGACTGGCTCGAGGTCAAGCCCTGCAAGTTGCTGGTGTTGCCAGTCAAGCGAGCCACAACCGTGCTGAAATCAGCCGTCGACTGAATATCGCCCTGGAGGGTGAGTACTCGAGTCGTGTTCGCCGGGATAATGTAGTTAATCGGCGAACCACTGCTCCCGAAACAGTTAACTGGCGACGAAGTTGCCGCACTGAACGAAGTGTCGGTACAGGTAGCGGTTGTCATCAGCGAGTTTACCGTCGAACCGACCTGTCCGCCCGCATCATCAACCAAGGCAATGTTCTTGATGGTGTTGTCCAAGTTGACTGTACCACCAGTGAACGTCAAGCCAAAGGTCAACCACTTCACTTTAACCGGCTCGCCAGCTGCATAGATGGTGAACTTGGCCAGTTTGGTGGCTGAACCACCGCGAGCAATGTTGCCCGTTGGGGTGTCTGAAGCAAGTGACACCGTCAAGCTTCCCTGGTTGATCGTGATCTCAGTACCGTTACCGCCGCCGTTCGTAACTGTAGCCGCAATCGGCACATTGTACTGCGTATCTACAGCGTAGATATCGTAGGTGTTCAAGATCTGGAACTTGAAGGTGAAGCTCGGCGAACCCATCACATCAGCATAGATCTGCATGACGGTCGAACCAGTGTTGATTCTCACCGAGGAAGAACCTTGAGTGAGGTCAAAGTAGGCCGAACCATCAGACGCGACCATCGGCAACGTGTTGCCAACCTGCACGCCGTTCAGGAACAGCTTCACGTTCTTGATATCGGTCTTGTTGGCCGAACCAGTAACTTTGAAGTTGATTGAGCGGGGCATGACGGCGCTGTTGCCAGCGGTCATGGTCCACTGTCCAACCAGCACGTTCTGCGTGCCAGCATAGACAGAGTTACCAACCGTTGACGAAGCGAGGGTTAAGGTCGCGATCGACGGGTTGGAAACTGAAGTGATCGTGAAGACATTGCCGTTAACCGGGAAGAAACCTGTTGGGGTTACCACCTGATTGGAAGCGTCAACAGCGGTCACCATAGAACCGCTCGTCAAAGAGAACGAGACAGTATTACCAGCCGAGAGGTTAGTTGAAGGATCGATAGCTAACCAGAGCTTGCGCGTCTGACCAGCGCCAACCGACAAATTCAAACCGCTGAAGGTAAGAACTCCCTGGTTCAACGAGGTGAATTGTGAGATGACCTGACCATTCTCGACGAGGTAAGCGCCGGAAATAGATCCGTCAGCCAAAACTCCCTGTTTGGTGAACTTGATCTCGGAAACGGTCACACCGCTCGAGTTGCCAGCAGTCAAATTGACGGCCAAAACCGGAACGCGAGCCGCAGCTGAGTTCGAAGACGAAATCAAAGCGCCCGCAACTGGATTGTCGGAAGCCAAGCCTACGACCAAACCTGAAGACGGAGCTGTTGGCGTACCAGTTCCAGTTCCGCTTCCGGAACCAGTTCCAGTGCCTGTGCCAGTACCGGTGGACATCATCGAAGCCATTTTAGCTCGGGTGAGGTTTCCGTAGTAACCAGCTGCTGGGGAAACATTGTTCGCTGCCTGCCATGCGGCCAAGGCTGCTCTCGTTAAAGATCCAAAATATTCCGTAGCGGCAGAAATCTTAAGATAACCACCGTTGATCAGAATCTGTTGAAGAGCCTTAACGCCAGGACCTGTACTACCGACCGTGAGGGGGGCGATAGGAAGGTCTGTTGTGGCCATTGAACCACCAGTCGAACCGCCAAGCTGGGCTTGCAACTGCGCGATCTGGGCCAAAAGACCCGTGATCATCGCCTGCAATTCAGCTGAGGTTTGACCATGAGCAACAGGAACAAATAGCATTGCTCCCGACATCCACACAGCGGTGGTCGCCGAAAGAGCAATAGAAACTACTTTCTTTGTTGATTTACTCATTTGTTATTTTTGTAATCGACTAAATTGTTGTTTATCGACCAAAGAATAGATTTCTATTCGTTAGTCCTCGACCTTTGAGGGTAAATACGATTTGAGAATGGCATCTGCTCCTCTCTTTTCGACCCATCGCCCATCAGTGAGGATGAGGGGGACGGAAGAGATTCGCCTAGCCAACACCGTTACATAAAAATGGAATACCCTTCGACTTGACTCCTTCGACAAGCTCAGGATAAGTCAGGGGTGTTTTTACGATACCGTAAAAACAAAAAACTCGCTTTCAGGGCGAGGTCTTGAAACTAGGGTATAGGGACTAGGGTATAGGGACTAGGGTTTTGAATAAAAAATCCTCCGTGAGAATTTCTTAACTAACCCCTATACCCCATCCTCTAAACCCTTCTCTAGTTCAGCCTCACACTGAACGTTAGGTGCGATTATAAGGACTTTGGGAAGAATTAGCCAGAGGCGGCCTAAATCTCCTTCCTTTCACCTACTCTTAAGTATAACGACCGATAAGGTCGGTAGTTACGGCTTCGGCAGCTTCTGAATGAAGAATTCGATAAGCGCTCATCGGCCCGGCGCCAACCCGCTCAATATTTCTATCCTCGACCAGCTTCTGAAGGTCATAGCGAAGGGTTCGTTCGCTTACAAAGGCAAACTTATCCTGCAAATCTTTCATCCGGCAACCGTTGCCGGATACTGATTTTTCCTCAATAAAACGAAGAATTGCCGATTGCCGGTTTGATGAATCGTAGTGGAAGGAATTGTTCCTTGGTGCCGAATCGGCAATCCTTGCCTCTTGTCTCATGACCGGTGGTTTACTAGCTGCTGGCTGAATGAGTTTTGCTGGTTCTTCCTTATGAACTGTCGCTACTGGGAAGAGCTCTTCGATCTTATCCGGCAGTGAGGCTGTTTCGGAAATTCCCGTCGAGATACTCTTTAGACGGCTAAGCTCAAGAAGTAAAGACTCCCCTAGCGATTTTCCGATAATTTGAAGATCGGTCCACAAACGCACAAACCAACCAATTTCTTCTAAAAGATCATCTGATTTTTCATACTGTCCGGAAGCGAAAATTTTGAGCAGTTGATGGCCATAATCGTCAAGCCGGCGCGTTGTTTCTTCAGCTTTTAAGGACCGACTAAGACGAATCATGGCATAGGCCAGTTCAAAGGCTTTTTTGGTGTACGGACTGCGGTCAAAAACTTGCATCATAAGAGATGGCCACAGCTTAGCAGAATCTGGAAAGCAGTGTCAACGAGTTCCATTTTGCCAAGACTCCACTAGATTCACTAACTGTAGCTTGGCAAAAACCAAGCTACTGATATTGATGGGGACTATTTGCCTGATTTTTTAGAAATTCTTCCGCCGCGGCCAGACCTTCCAATTTGCCGCAATCGAAACGACGGCCCGAAACCATAACGCCTAATATCTCACCGCCATCACTCAACTCGCGATGAAAGGCGGCGTTAATAAGCAGTCCGTCAAGAATTTGTGGCGCTTCTTTCTCTGCTTCTTTGAGGTGCTCGAGTAATGTCGGCGTAATAACATATCCGCCCACAACGGTAAGATTCGAAGGCGCGGCACGCTCTTTCAATTTTGATTTCTCTATAACTTCAGAAATAACATGCAACTTTTCTGAATGGGACTGTTTGATGCCAATAAGACCATGTAGAGAAACAGTTTCCCATGGAACAGAATCGAGAAGAATAACCGGCTGACGATGTTTCTCATACACCCCAACAAGCTCTTGAATGGCAGGCATATCCCCATAAAAAATGTCGTCGGGAAACCGCATAACAAACGGTCCTTTTTTCAAAAATTCGTACGCCAGAAGAACTGCCCGGCCATTCCCCCAAGGTTCGATTTGCTCATATATATGGAAGCGCAGTTGTGAAAATAAAGATTTCGCAGACTCATGATACGCAGCAAACTGTTCTCGAAAATCTGGACTGATGATTAAAACTACATCCACAATACCCGACTGAACCGCTTCCTCGAGAATATAAGAAAGAAGTGGTTTCCCTTGAAGAAGAATGAGAGCTTTTGGCGTTTTTTCAGTGAGTGGCAAAAGCCTCACTCCTTTTCCTGCGACCGGGACAACGAGTGTAGTGATTACGCTCATAGGGTTCTATGCCTGAGCGATCTTCGAAACAACCTGTTCTTGTTTCAAAAATTCTTCGGCAGCGGCTAATCCTTCTAGGTTGCCGCAGTCAAAACGTTTGCCAGGAAACTGCCAGCCAAGAACTTCTCCTCCCTTGCGCAGCTCCGGATGAATGCCCTCAAAAATAAGTAGTCCGTCAGGAACCTGAGGAGCTTCTGCTCCGGCTTCTTTTAGATGTTCCAAAACTTCAGGGGTAAAAACATATCCGCCAGGAACGGATAAATTGGATGGTGGATCTTTTGGCTTTTCTATAAATTCCACAATCTTATGGACAGTGGATGATATCGACTCACCAAGTCTCACAATCCCATAGGAAGAAGCCCGCTCTGACGAAACGGGTTCAAGTAACATAATCGGCTTTTTGTACTCATCAAAGAGCTTCGAAAGAGATAACGAAACTGGCTCTTTGCCAAAAATAAGATCATCCATAAATCGAATGATAAACGGTTTACCCTTCAAAAAATCATAGGCGGTTAAAAGAGCATGTCCGTGTCCCCAGGGATCATTTTGCTCATATATATGGAAGATAAGCTCGGGAAACTGCGGTTGAATTTCCTTCAAAAACTCTTCGAAGCGCGGACGCATATCTGGGCTCATAATCAGTACGACATCCTTCATCCCCGAAAGAGCGGCTTCTTCTATTAAGTAAAGAATTAAGGGTTTACCGGCCACCGGCACAAGCGCTTTGGGAGTATTGGTCGTAAGCGGCAAGAGCCGCACTCCCTTTCCCGCGACGGGCAAGACTAAGGTCGTTATGCTAGAGTTCATCTCAAAAATATATCCTGTCGCGATTGTGTTCTATGAATCATGGCGTGAGTGTGTGGGGTAAAAGAAAGAAAAGAGAAAGAATGACGGCCATCGCGCCTGAAGTCATGAGTCCCAGCTTTTTTTCCGTGAGACTCCGGGCAAGGTAGTTCGTAAAGATCTCGAGAAATGCCGCCGCGCCAAGCGCCATGAGAAGTGCTTGCGTTACCGGTCGGGCCGGCAAAAGAAGGAGTATCCAGGCCAACTCAAAAGAAAGAAAGCTGGAAAGGAAAATGAGAAAAACCGAAGTGGGAGCAAGTTGATGTGCTTCTCGAAGCTGTACGACGAAGCGGCAGAGGAGGAAGGAGATTCCTGAAGCAATCAAGGAGGTGACGAGAAATGACAGGTTTGGCCGCGGATTGGCGGAAAAAACGGTCAGCCAGAGGAGAAACGAAGCAATCGTGAAAAGAACCTGCGAGACGAAAAGACGATCAACGAAAAGGAGGTTTTTTGTGCCGAGAGCCGTCGCGAAGAGAACCGCGAGAAATACCGCTTCACGCGGGCCGGCCGGCAAGGCGTACCCGAACCAGATCATAAGCAAAAACAGTGGGGAAAATCGGCCCGCTTGAAACGGCGGATTAAAAAAGAGAAAAGCGGCGGCGAGAACAAAGAGGAGATAGGGCAACGCCAGCCAGGCCGCCCCGAAAAAGATCGCTTTAATTACTAAAGACCAAGGAATCAGCTCGCGAACTAATTTTAACTTTTCCGCCATCTTTCAGTTCCCCTTTAATTATGCGATTAGCCAGCTGATCCAAAATAACCTTTTGAATAAGCCGTTTGATTGGTCGAGCGCCGAATTCGGCATCAAAGCCCTCGCGCGCCAGATACTCACGAGCTCGCTCGTCTATAGTAATCTTAATTTTCCGTTCCGCCAACCGCTTCTCAATGGCCTTCAACTGAATCTCCACAATCTTGTGCATAGCTTCGGCCCGGAGCGGGTTAAAGACAATCAGATCATCAATGCGGTTTAAAAACTCGGGGCGGAAGGAGTCCTTTAAAGCGCTTAAGACTTTGCCGCGATAGTCTGTCTCCTCCTGCTTCACGCTCCCCTCGCCGCTCTTGAATCCCAGGTCAGAGATAGATTTTAAGTAGTGACTGCCGACATTCGAGGTCATGATGATGATCGTATTCTTGAAGTTCACCGTTTTGCCTTTGCTGTCGGTTAAGCGGCCATTGTCCAAAACCTGGAGCAGAATATTAAAAACTTCCGGGTGAGCTTTTTCGATCTCGTCGAACAGAATCAAGCTGTACGGCCGGTGGCGAATAATTTCTGTCAGCTGTCCGCCTTCCTCATGGCCAACATAGCCCGGCGGTGAACCGATCAGGCGGCTGGTGGCATACCGCTCCATGTACTCCGACATATCAATTCGCACCATCGCTTTTTCATCGTTGAACATAAATTCGGACAAAGCTTTAGCCAGTTCGGTCTTTCCAACCCCGGTCGGACCCAAGAACATAAATGAGCCCAAAGGACGATTCTCATCAGACAGTCCGGCGCGCACCCGGCGCAAGGCCGAGGCCACCGAGAGAATTGCCTCCTCCTGTCCCACCACCCGATCGCGAAGGACATCTTCGATTCGGATCAACTTCTCGCTTTCAGTCTCGAGCATCCGCTGGATGGGAATTCCCGTCCACCGCGCTACGACCGCGCCCACGTCATCCTTGTCCACGGCCTCTTTGATAAACTGTTTATCCAAACCGGCTTTTTGTTTCTTGCTTCCGCCAAAATGTTTCCGTTCGTAGGCTTCAAAATCTTTTTGGGCTTGCGGCAGTTCGCCGTAAATAATTTCGGCCATCCGTTCTAAATTCCCCTCCCGTTCGGCCACTTCCGCTTCGCGTTTCAAATTATCCGTCTTCTGTCGAAGCTGGTGCAAAGTTTCAAATTTAATTTTCTCGGTATGCCACTGGCTCGAGAGTTCGTCGTTTTCTTTTTTGAGCGCCTCAATCTGTTCATCAACTTCTTTTAAGCGGGCGGTGTCCTTGTGCCGTTCTTTGGCGATGGCCTGCCGTTCCACTTCAAGACGGGTCAGTTCGCGGCGAATCCGATCGAGTTCGCTCGGCAAACTTTCACTTTCAAGCCGGCGCGCCGCGGCCGCCTCGTCAATCACGTCGACAGCCTTGTCCGGTAAAAATCGGTCGGTAATATACCGCGCTGAAAGATTGACCGCCGCCACGATGGCCTCATCCGAGATGCGCATCCCGTGATGGATCTCATATTTCTCTTTTAAGCCGCGAAGAATGGTAATACTGTCCTCGACTGTCGGCTCCTCAATCATAATCGGCTGGAAACGACGCTCCAAAGCGGCATCTTTTTCAATATAACGCTGGTACTCGCGGATCGTGGTCGCGCCAATGGCGTGAAGCTCGCCGCGCGCTAAAGCTGGCTTCAGTAAATTTGAAGCGTCCACCGCGCCTTCAGCCGCGCCGGCGCCGACAATCGTGTGGATCTCATCGATAAATAAAATAATCTGTCCGGCCGCGTTCTTCACTTCTTTTACAAAAGCCTTGAGACGATCCTCAAACTCGCCGCGGAATTTCGTGCCAGCAATCAAGGCTCCGAGATCAAGCATCAAAACCTGTCTGCCTTTTAATGACTCTGGAACATCGCCGGAGACAATGCGCTGGGCTAAACCTTCAACGATGGCGGTTTTTCCCACGCCCGGCTCGCCAATTAAAACCGGATTGTTTTTCGTGCGACGAGACAAAACCTGGATCAAACGCCGCAACTCCTCCTCGCGGCCAATCACCGGATCAAGTTTTCCTTCTTTGGCTTTGTCCGTCATGCTGATCGCGTACTTATCGAACACCTGGAACTTTGATTCCGGTGTCTCGTCAGTCACGCGCGTCGAACCACGAAGCTGCGCCAAGGTCCGCAAGACAGCATCGCGGCGCAAACCAAACTGCTGCAAGAGCGCCTGCGCCGGCGAAGCCACTTCTAAAATTCCCAAGAGCAAGTGTTCGCAGGAAACAAACTCATCTTTCTGTTGAGAGGCCACTTTGGCCGCCTGATCCAAGATTTTCATCAACTCCTGCGAAAGATAGAGCTGACCCACGCCCGTCCCGCCGGCAATTTTCGGCAAGTGATCGAGTGATCGTTCCAGTTCTTCACGAAGATCATCTAAATTCACGTTTGAACGCACCAAAACTGGCTGGACTAATGATTGAGCGTCCGCAATTAAGGCCGACAAAAGATGAAGCGCCTTCAGTTCGCCATGATTTTTGACCGCCGCGAGCTCCTGGGCGTTCTGCAACGCCTCCTGGGCTTTGATAGTAAATCGGTTGAAATTTGCCATAAGAATAAATAATACGTCTAATTTTATTGTAAAAGAAAAAAACGAACTAGTCAACCAGGTAGTAGAAGCTCAATCAGCGATTCCTTTGTTCGTATAACGAACAAATCGAACTTTCACTACCTGGCAATCCCCACGCCGTACACAATTTATCCTTCATGTCATTGCGCCTGCCCGCCTCAGGAGGGAGCTCCAGCAGGAGCGTGGCAATCTCGAAGTAAGGAGTGGTCGGGAAAGATTGCCACGCAGAGCTAAGCTCAGCTTTGTCGCTACGCTCCTCGCAATGACAAATTGATCAGGCGAATAACTGTATCAATCTGTTTTTTATCGGTCGCGCGGCCAAAACTGAAACGGACACTCTTTGAAATTTTTTCCTTGCTCAATCCCATGACTTGAAGCACGTGCGATGGTTGTGGCGAGCGCGCCGCGCAAGCTGAGCCAGTCGAGACAGCCACTCCCCGAAGATCAAGATAGACGAGAAGATCGGCAGCGAGCGGACGAGACAGGGCAAGGTTCAGAATATGCGGCAAACCGGATTCGGAACCATTCACGATTGCCTTCTGATCGATCTTCTGCAGCTCTTTCCAAAAATACTGTTTCAAACTTTTTATACGCTCTGATTCCTTTTCTCGATTTTTTTCGGCCAATTCCATTGCTTTCGCCAAACCAACTATGAGCGGCACATTCTCTGTGCCGGAACGGAAGCCAAACTCTTGTCCCCCGCCAGTCAGCATAGGGCTTAGGGTATAGTGGCTAGGGTATAGAGCGCTCCCGCTCCCACTCCCACCCCTACTCCCCTGTTTTGCGTTTTTAGTTACTAGTTGTGAGTCTCTTACGTACAGTGCCCCAACCCCTTTAGAAGAATACATTTTGTGTCCGGAAAATGTTGCACAATCCACACCGAGTTCACGAACCGACGCCGGAAGATAACAAAACGTCTGGGCCATGTCGGAATGCAGGATAGGGTATGGGGTATAGGGTTTAGTGGTTAGGTCATTCGAAGAATCTTTTGTTTTCTTTTGACTATACCCTATCCCCTGCACCCTACCCCCTTTGCTTTCCCTATACCCTTTGATGAGTTCCGCAATTTTTTTGATTGGCTGGATCGTTCCCACTTCATTATTCCCGTACATAATAGAAACGAGCGCAGTCGTGGGAGTAAGCGCAACTTCGAGCTCTTTCATATTTATAAGACCAACTTTATTAACCGGGAGAATGACCACCTCCGCGCCATCTTTCTCTAAATCTCGCGCTGTCTCCAGAACTGACTCGTGCTCAATCGCTGAAACAATAATTCGCGGTGTTTGCGATTCATTCTGATGAGTTTTCTTCCACGCCGAAACCACACCGCGCAAAACCAAATTGTTCGCCTCCGTTGCGCCGCTTGTAAAAATAATCTCCCGAAACTCTGCGCCAATTACCTTCGCGATCTTCTCGCGACTCTGATCCAAGGCCGCAATCGCCTCCTGCCCAAATGAATGAAGCGAACCGGGATTACCAAATCGCTCTGACCAGTACGGCTGCATCGCCCTCAACACCTCCGGCGCTACCGGCGTCGAAGCCGCGTAATCCAAATAAATTTTCTTATTCGAAAGCTTCATGGTTCCTATTAGATTTTATTGACTAGATTACACTAATACATTATTAATACAATCAGTAACCAATCTTGAACCAAAAACGAGGAGATCCAATGGAACAGATGAAAGCACCGATGGATATTCCCATCCTCGCCTCTCTGGAGTATGGAAGAATTACGTCTGGTTTCGCCCGAATCCGAGGAAATGTCTTCTATCTCGCGGAACATGGCCACACCACCATCCGCTTTCCCGTCCTCACGGATGGTACGATTCTGCGCACGGGCGATGTCGAATGTCCAGACAAAGTCGTCGACCTCATCGATCTAAGAGATCTGGGGATCTCAAAGGTTCGCTGGGAAAGTGCCGATCCCGGAACTCCGCTCACCCCCTCATAGCCTCAATCGCCCTCTCTGTAGCGGCGATTTTTATTTACTGCTGGGGAAACGACGATGTAGTTCAGAAAAAAGTTTTGGATATTCCTGAAAATGGGACACAAAATTTCCGTCTTTACTTTCTATTGCTCTTTCCAATTCAAGAAATGAAATAAATCTAACTTCAGCCACCTCCTCTTCTTGTAGACTCAATTGCGAAATATCTATATCTTTCTGAACCATGTAAACATCGTTAAACTCGTTATTAATAAATGTGCCATTGTTAGTCACTCCCGTTTGGGCGACAGTAAAGAGGTGTTCAATTTCTGATGTCTCAAGCTTGAGCCCCAACTCTTCTTCTGTCTCTCTAAGAGCAGCTGTTATTGGATCCTCTCCTGCAGAAATATGTCCAGCGCTCGGGATATCCCACATGTTAGGATGATTTTCTTTTTGAGCTGCTCGCCTCTGAATTAAAAGTTCCCTTTTTGAGTTTATAATCCAAAGATGAATCGATCTATGCCAATCGCCATCACGATGCACTTCGCTCTTGAGTTTTTTTTGACCGGTAAGATTTCCGGCCTCATCTAAAACATCAACGTATTCCTCCATGATATTGTTAATTCTAGAATGAAATCTTTGAAACACTCCCCGTCTCTCTATCCGGAATAAAAAGATAGTTCCTCGTACGAAAGAGATCGTATAAATCCTTCGTAATCTCCACGTCCTTCAAGCAGTACTCCCGAAGCTCATCCAAACGACCTTCATTATATAAGTCGATTGCCTCCCAACTGTGGCGAAGTTTGCCGCCCGTAAGGTTGGCCCGAGCTAATCGATCGAGGCTGACTCGTTTCCCGGTTGTAAGCTCCACCTCTTCCAAGAGATCGACGCGCTCCTTCGTCCATAAGTTCACATGTCCTAAGCCTAAGCGGTTGAAATACGCTTGAATAACCGGTACATCATACCGATTCATCGAAAATCCGACAATCCGATTCGAAGTACCGAACATCGCGGCCAACTTGTCCATCTCGTTTTCTGTAAAAGAAAAATACTTGTCGTGCGCGTAGGAATAAACACAAACAACCGAGATCTTCAGAGCGTCAAAGTTCCCCCATCCAACCTCGGGCGAGGTAAAGAAGTTCTGTGTTTCTATATCAAAGACAAGAGTATCCATAGGGGAACTGATAACATATAACTGAAAACTCAAAACGCACGTTCGTTATAAGTTATTAGTTACGAGTTATTCGTTGCCTTTACGCTACCGTGTCATAGGCCTCTTTGTCAAAGAATTGTGCTCAACTCGGTCGAAGAATTTTTGTGTAATTGTCATTGCGCCTGCCCGCCTCAGGCGGGAGAGAGTAGAGCGACGCGGCAATCTTCGTGCCGCCTTTAGATTGCTTCGCTTCGCTCGCAATGACAAAAACTTATTACCTGGGAAATTTATTGACACGCGCCGTATAAAATAGAGAAATGAATCTCTACGGGTTTACACCCGTAGTATCAGAGGAGAACAAGCAAAAGCTTGGTCATTATCTTGCTGATAATGACACTCCTCCATCTACGGGCTTACGCCCGTAGATTTATGCGAGTAATAAAAAGCCCCGCGTGATTTTATTCACGCAGGGTTTGTAGACTTAGACTATCACGCGTACCAGATTGCTTCTGAAAGTCGTTCGATCCTCTGGGCTCGTAGCCGCATCTCAACCAGCTGAGATTCTAAATCTGAGACCGTACGCCTATGAGCAAACTTGAGCTCCCGAAGAAGCTCACAAACTACCTGAGCGTACAATGAACCAAACCAGCCACGAAAATTCTCGATCGAGAGGGGATATGCTTCCAATTTCGTTATGACATGTCTGTCTTCGAGGAGAACCTTTTCGTGCCAATAACGAAGCACCATCAGATTCTCATCTCCGCCTGTATGGTTCCGTGGTCGCCGTAGTACTAAAATCTGGCCGCCTCCTCTAGCGATATACCACGACCGCCCCCAGAGAAGAGCTTTCTCCGGATCAGTTGTTTCCTCTCTCGTTTCACATTGCCGGTAAGTGGTTTTCCCTTCGAGACGATATAAGGGGAGGACGTGAGTGTTGAGGTCAGCTTTGAAAACGCTGGGGTCAGAAGGAAGCACCGCAAGATCGGAACCGAGATCAAGCTTTCTCACTTCGAGAGAAGAAGCTACTTCTCGCCGTAACGTCATTGCGTTTTCAATGGACTTGAATCCACGTAACTCATGAAGATCAAGACTGCTCAGCGTTTCGCGCAGCAACTTATCGCCCTCGGCTGTTGATAGCTCGCCCCAGTTAACACGCCTTCCTCCGAGAGCGTACTCAAGCATCTCTCGAGCCGGGGTTTGTCTGACCGAAGCCATATACACCTCCACGGTTAAGGGTTGATCAAAGAACGTGAGACCGAAACCTCACTCCAAATGTATACGCCTTTCAAAAATAAAAATCAATCTGAAACAAAACTAAGTTATTATAAAAATGAAACAGGCTCGGGGAAGATTAACTCCTCAGCTCCAATGGATAGACGACGCTAGGTCCGCAATTTGATTTTTCTTACTGCTGCAGTATAGTAATTAAACTATGGCTGGCACTATAAACTACAAATTATCCGTTGTCTTTATCAGAGAAGGTAAGCGTTATATCGCTCACTCTCCCGCTTTAGATCTATCTACTTCTGGAAGGAGTTTTGCCCAAGCGAAGAAGCGCTTTGAAGAAGCTGCCTCTCTATTTTTTGAAGAAATTATGAGCAAAGGGACTGTCGCGAATGTTTTGAGCGGGTTGGGATGGACGAAACAACGCAAGATATGGCAACCACCGGTTATCATATCCCAACACATAGAAACCATTATCCCTGTTGCTGTATGATATATGCCTCGTATTACACCGCTACCCTGGAAAAAATTTGAGAGATTTCTTTTGTTCGTTGGTTGCGTTTTTGAACGGGAAAGGGGAGACCATCGAATTTATTGGCGCAAAGATCTGAAACGGCCAGTAGTTTTACCGCGGGATTCCCAGTTGCCAGTTTTTATCATCAGAAACAACTTAAGAGTTTTGAATATTACTCCAGAGGAATACCTGGAGATTCTTAACCGTCTCTAACTCCTCAGCTCCAATGGATAGACGATACTAGAACTTGTTTTATCAATACAGGTGGATATTTCCACATTCCAAACTTCTCATAAAGACGCGTAAAAAATAATCGAGCCCGGGAAGATTGAACTTCCTCGGGCTCGGGTTGAGCTTGTGGCTCAACAATTTGTGCCGATGTGTTTCCACATCAACAAAAGAACTACGGGCTTAGCACGCCCACGCCTACACCACTACGCAGGTGACGCGGGAGGATCATACCCTCCTGAGACACTCCCTTACGATGTCGTAGGCATCCTTGAGGAGAGTCTCTGCTTCCCTCCTTTCGGTACGACGGATAAGGAAAAGCTTCCCCTCGAGAGTCTCTATCACCTCATACTCTCGGACCACAGCGTGGTCCGAGACAGATACTACTGCGCCTTTCCCAAGAAAGCTCCCTGCCGCCAAGGAGAAATAATCAATATTCTCCTTGTAGCGGTGGAGCGCCTTGCGCCTCTCATCCGAGGCGGAGGAGACATCGTCGATCAGACGATATCCGTTATCCTTCCGACCCAGACCACCGGTGTACGAACTAAGGGCCTCTCTTGCCCTTCTCCATTCTGCCTGTGCGGCATCCAGTACCACATGAGCAGAGATAACCAACGACAGAGAAAGAAGGAGTTTCTCCATCACTTCCCCCCTTCGGCGTCGATCTCAGCGATCGACGCCTGGAGCATCGCATCGGCGCGGCGCTCCTGCTCGTCCACCCACTCCTGTAGGGTAAAACCCTTCGGGGGTTTGTGGACGGTTACTCGGTAACCGCCTATGGAGTGGTGGTTTTCAATCTCGTAGCCCGTGTGGACCACGAGAGCGAATTCCACGGAGTCAGGGTTTTCGAGCCAAGCAATCGCTTTGCCGACCGTTTCGCCTTCGCGAGACTCGTCGTCGACGTACGCCTCGTTATGACGCACGTACCACTCCTGAGCCACCTCCGCGAGGAGATGGCCAGAAGCGGAGACCAGATAAATCCGCTTGTCGTCGTCAATCGAGACAAGCGACCCGGTAGCCCCATCGTACTGGGGCTTACGCTCGAGGAAATTACGGTCGATACGCTCGACCGAAATCTCCTCCATCTGGTCGATATCGACCAGATGGTAGTCCGCGTAACAGCGGACTACGCCATCATCATCTCTCCGACGACGATGGTCATCTCGGGTGCAATCACACCCGAAGATCGCGTTGCAGTCGCGGGACTGCAACTCCTGGGTAATGGTTCTCACCCAGGGGAAGCGTTTCAAAATTGCGTTTTTTCGAAACAAACTCGTCATGGCGCATCTCCTTGCAGCTTTCTGCCGCACTAAGGGAACCAGCATTCTGCTATTGGTCCCGGAGGTTACTTGGTATTCGTCCAAGCCGCGACGTCATCTTCTTAGTAATGTGAGGTTAGGATGACGACTCTAAGAACGATCTCTCCCTCCTAGAATCGTCATTCTAACGGTTATCAAAGTACGTTTACATTATACCATACTGAAAGTATTTGTCAATAGTCAAATATGCTACACTAATTAGGCGTTTTTCGCGATTTTCTTTGTCTTTTCCTCGCTTCTATGAAAAAATGAATCCTGAACTAACAACTAATGACTCATAACACATAACGAACTACCAGTAACAGTTGGTTTTTAGTAATCAGTTACAAGTTATGAGTTATAGGTTATAAGTCACGCAAGGTAATGTCCAAAAACAACTACGCATTTATTGATAGTCAGAACGTGAATCTTGGCGTCCGCGAAGCAGGCTGGAAATTAGACTTCAAGAAATTCAGAGTGTATCTGAAAGATAAGTATCAGGTTGAGAAGGCATATCTTTTCATTGGTTTACTGCCCGAAAATCAGAATCTCTACCGCGCGCTCCAGGAGTATGGATACATCTTGATTTTCAAGCCAATCATGAAAACAGCCGATGGCACCGTGAAGGGCAATGTGGATGCGGAGTTAGTACTGCAAACCATGATTGATATTGAAAAGTACGACCACGCAGTCATCGTCTCAAACGATGGAGATTTTTACTGTTTGGTAAACTACCTTTATGAAAGAAAGAAGCTCGAATCAGTCTTGAGCCCTAACTATGCGAAATGCTCTGTTCTCTTAAAGAAAGGGGCGCGTGAAAAGATTGCGTTCATGAACAATTTAAATAATAAACTGAACGTAAAATGAAAAAGCACCGCTTAGCGACAGAACACCAAGAAGTGCTTTTCCCTCGTGATTGTGAGCGTAGTGTAACAAGTCGTTTACAAAAGTCAATAGCAAACTAGCCAACCAAACGATGTCCAAAAGCAATAACGGTAAAAGGAATAGTGATAGCGGCGATCGACGACGACTCCACCCTGACATTAAAAAAAGTATCTTAGGCGTTATCCTGATCGGCTGTGCTGTTCTCCTCTCCCTCGCTGGCATTGGCCAGGCTGGACCAGCCGGCCAGGCAATCTTTGAGGCGCTCTACCTCCTCTTTGGTTGGGGCTATTTCCTTTTGCCCTTGAGTTTTTTCGTGATCGGTCTCACCCTCCTCTCCCGCGAACATCAGCCGGTTCTTCTTGTAAGCGCGATTGGCGGCCTTCTTTTTCTTCTTTCCTCACTCGCCTTGCTCGAGATTGCCTCGCCCGGCAAAGGTGGCTGGCTCGGCCTGGTCTTCGGGTCACTCCGCTCGCCGTTCGGCGACTTGGCCGCCGTAGTTATTAATATTGTCGTCCTCATCATCTCAAGCATCGTTATCTTAAACTTGCCGCTCCATCTCAAACTGCCGGAACGGAGAAAATATGAGGATGACAATCTTAAAGTTACTGCGCCGGACGTCTCGCCGAGAGAACTGCCGATCATCGATCCGATCATGACGCCGGAATCACGCCGCGCCGAACAGGCCAAAACCGAAGGAGCGAATCGAGCTCAGCTCGACGAACCAGAGATCAAAGAAGGACGCGACGATATTTTTATGCCGCGAAAAGGCGGCCTCAAGAAATTTGCGAACTACACCCCGCCATCGCTTGAGCTCTTGAACTCGCAAACTGAAAAACCAACGACCGGCGATCTGCGCGCCAACGCCAACATTATTAAACGCACCTTGGAAAGTTTCGGCATCGCCGTCGAGATGGGCGAGATCAATATCGGCCCGAAGGTCACGCGGTATACTTTAAAACCCGCTGAAGGCGTGAAACTTTCGCGCATCACCGCCTTGAGCCAGGACCTCGCGCTCTCGCTCGCCGCGCATCCAATCCGTATCGAAGCGCCGATTCCAGGAAAATCCTTAGTCGGAATCGAGATTCCAAACAAAGTGGCCGCCATGGTCCGCCTGGGCAGTCTGATCGGCTACCCGGATTTCCAAAAAGCTGGGCCGATTGCTTTTGCTCTTGGCCGCGACGTCACCGGCGAACCGATCTTCGGAAATATTGCGACCATGCCACACATGCTGATCGCTGGGGCAACGGGATCTGGAAAATCCGTGGTCATCCAGTCTTTGATCACCTCACTCTTATATAAAAATTCGCCGGACGAACTGCGACTCGTGTTGATCGATCCGAAGCGCGTCGAGCTCTCCGTCTACGAAGGCATCCCTCATCTCGTTGGCCCCGTCATCACCGAAAACAAAAAAGCTCTTTCGGTCTTCCGCTGGGCGATCAACGAAATGGAGGGGCGTTATAGCCAGCTTTTGAAGGCCGGCTGTCGCGACATCAAGAGTTTCAACGCCAAAGAGGAAGAGAAACTGCCGTATGTGGTAATCATCGTCGACGAGCTGGCCGATCTTATGAGTACCTACGGCCGTGAGATTGAAGGCTACATCATCCGCCTGGCCCAGATGGCGCGCGCGACCGGCATCCACTTGATACTTTCGACCCAGCGACCATCCGTTGAAGTTATCACCGGCCTCATCAAAGCCAACATCACCACACGCATCGCCTTGCAAGTCGCGAGTCAGATCGACTCGCGCACCATTTTGGATACCGCCGGTGCGGAGAAACTGTTGGGCGGCGGCGATCTCCTCTTTATTTCCTCCGAGTACTCCCGACCAAAACGTATTCAAGGAACATACATCTCGGAAGAAGAGATTCATAAAGTGGCCGACTTTATTCGCGACAATAACGAAGAAATAGATGATGTCACATCACCTTTTGAGAGCAACGGCGAGTCCGGCTCAGCCGGAAAAGATATCTTCGATGATTTTAATGGCGCTGGTAGCGACGATGGCGATGACGAACTCTACGCCGAAGCAGTGAGGTTTGTGAAAGAAGCGGGTAAGGCCTCGGCCTCGCTTCTCCAGCGACGCCTCAAAGTTGGTTACGCTCGCGCCGCGCGCTTGCTCGACCTCATGGAAAACAACGGCCTGATCGGTCCCGGCGATGGGGCGAAGCCGAGAGAAGTATACGGGGACAAATTCGACGACTCGCCTCGCGACGGCTATGGCGAAGCGGGAGACTTTGGCTAGTCACTCCGCCACGTTCTAGTTGTTTTATCGCTTCGCTTGTTGTACTTGTTCTAAATGTCTGTCATTGCGCCTGCCCGCCTCTGGCGGGAGCGTAGCGCGGCAATCTTTTTTTGATCGTCATTGTGCCCGCCTGTCATTGCGAGTCCCGATCACATTTTTCATTCAACGGAAATCGGGACGTGGCAATCTGACTACCTACGGTTATTATAAATGTCATTGCGAGCGCCTACCGAGGCGCGTGGCAATCTAGTCAGAATTTAACCTTTCTGTATTGTCATTGCGCCTGCCCGCCTCAGGAGGGAGGAGCGCAGCGACGTGGCAATCTTATGAGTACCAATCAATACTCAGATCTTTCCACTGCGAATTGACTGAATTTATCAAAGCAATCTTCTTTGCTCGCGACCAAGACTTAATTTGTTTTTCTCGAACAATCGCCGACCTGATATCAGACCCTGTTTCAAAATATATTAATTTATTCAAATTATATTTTGAACTAAACCCTGGAATTAATTTCTGTTTATGCTCGTACACGCGCCGTTCCAAGTTATTCGTAACGCCCGTATATAAAACTGTATCCGCAGGATTGGTAATAACATAAATTGCGAACTGCTTTTCCATAATGAAAGATTGCCACGTCGCTGCGCTCCTCGCAATGACAGCTGATTGATGTTGATTGACAAAGAAACTCTAGTTTTCTATAAGTACTGAAGAACAAGGAGGTGTGGTAATGCCCGTAGCAACACAAGAAGATTGGGAAAGAATGATCCGAGAAGTGCTCGGATTCTTCGTGGTTGAATGGAACAACCGCAACCTAGAAGTGGCATGTGATGCCTACGCGCTCGACGCATCATACGTGGGCAAGGATGGTCATTTCCGTGGTCGTCCCGAAATCATTCAACGATATCGCAGGGCCTATCCCGACCCAGCAGCAATGGGAACTCTGCGAATCGAGTTGCTCGAGCATCGGGTTGCGCCTGGTGAAGATCCTCACATGGCCACTGCCATCCTGCGCTGGACCATCGTTCGAGGCCAAGAAAAATTCTCTGGCTTCGCAATGGAAACCTACGAGCTCCAAAATCGTCGGGTTCTCATCGTTCAAGACGTAACCGTCGAATAGCACAACCACCGCCATCTAGAAAACTAGGTGGCTTTTTATTTTTAAAAGAAAAAACACATCCCTAAAGATGTGTTCGAAAATGTTCCGGCGATAGGCCTTCTTTCCCTAATTCGACCAAGGCATCCCAAGTCGTATAAGGATCGTGGGGCAGAACTGTATCAAGCTCGATTCGTAGGATTCTTTTCAAAGATTCTCCCACTAATGGATCTTGCAGCAGTTCCGACGAACCGAACATAACCCATGTTGGCCTTGGAAGACGCGGCATTCCTAAGATTATGGTTACTTCCTGCGCGGTGAGAAGTCCGTGACCGGCTACTGGCATCATGAGGCTGTCAAAAACTGCCACAGCAGCCACCAGTAACTCCAAGAGCGTAATGGCTTCCATGCCATTACGCGCAGGGGGATGTAAGCGAGCGATCTGTGGCTTCTCGAGCATGTTATGCCAGTCAAGCAACACACGCGCATCCCATGTTCCGCCATGTACTGGATAGACGCTGGTTGTGATCGCTCCTCGATAAACAAGGTCTGCCATCTGAAACGACCACGGCGTGCCACAACCCTCAATCTGATACTGCTGACGAGGGCCTTTAGTAAAAAGTGGATTTCTGTTTGCCCTAGGCAAACCAGTTATATTCCCAATCGTAACCATCATACACCTCATTATCTCGACGTTCTTATTTCTAAATAGAGGAATTCTGAACAACTGTCAAACCTATTGGCTTTTTGAGAAAGGTTCCACTAAGCTAAGGGCAATGTCACCCGCCGCTAAACAGATCCAGGAGCCGCAAAACCCCGAACCGCTTCGTGACCCCCAAACGCCGGTCAGCCACCCCGAGGCCCGTTTAGCCTTCCTTATTAATGAAGGGATGAAACGGAAAGGGATAACGATCCAGAAACTATCCGAGGTTTCCGGCGTGGCCATGAAATACCTCGAGCACATGAGCGGCGGCAATATCGAGAAATTTCCCCCGGCGCCATATCTCCGCAACTATTTAATCGTGATCGGCCGCGTTTTAAATTTCGATGGCCAAACCGTTTGGGACAATATCCGCGTTGACGAGCTCGCCGTCGGTTCCGGAAAAAATGATCGCCTGCCGCGCGACTTGAGCGTTCTCACGTCGCGAAAAAGCCTGGTCTGGATCGTGGGCATCGGCGCGCTCTTTGCGCTCTACCTTCTCTTCCGTCTGCCGGAAATAATCGGCAAGCCCAGTCTTGATATCGGTTTTCCAACTGAGGCCGTGAGCACGGTAAATATTTCACCGGTAACAATTTTGGGCACAGTGAAGAACGGCGACGAGTTTTTTGTAAATGGCGAACGCGTGCCGTTGGGCGCTGACGGCTTGTGGCAAAAAAATATTGAACTTCAGGAAGGTATGAACACGATCGAACTCCGCGCTAAAAAATTCCTCGGCCAGGAGATGAGTATCGTCCGTCAGATTATCTACACACCGAGTGCGGCTTCTTTCGGCTCGCGCGTCAGTTCAACGACAGCCACTTCAACCAACTCGAACACCACCTCGTCTTCTTCCATTACCGCCTCGACAAGCTTAAACCCCTAAACTATTTCACTTATAACTGCATATGCAGTTATAAGTGAAATAATCACTGCCAACACGAAGAGTAAAAACAAGAATACCCAGAGTAGCGATGCTACCCTGGGTATTGGATTTGAAAATTGGAATACTCTATGCAACCTCCTTTCTTCCTTTTTTGGTGGATGGTGCAGTCAGATAAGACAGTAGCCCGGCCCAGTTCTTGGTGCGAACGGCACGGCCTTTGTCCTTCTGGGCCTCGTTCCAGCTCATGGCCTTAGCGAGATCGTCCCGACGGAAGGTCTCCACTAAGTTACGATCATTACAGAGGATGACTTTTCCCCCGTTGACCGTAAAAGATTCTGGCCTTCCTTCGCCCTCAGGGTTGAAGGCATCGAAGCAGGCTGAAGCTGGGTGGGAGTGATGGTCGCTGTCCGTGAAGACTGCGGCGTACTTCGCACCATTCTTGGCTGCGAGCACGGCCAGGAAAACGCCGTTCGGCATTTCCTGATCCACGAACTCCTGACCCATGCTTCCCATGGACTGACCGCTGGCAGGCATGAGAAGGTCCACGAGTACCGCCTCGAACTTGTGACCTTTGGCCACCCGTTCTTGCCCCTCATCATAGGACCCCACCACTGTCAGCTCGTGGTTTTTCAACTGAGCCTTTGCTGCCTTGCGGTGGGTTTCGTTGTCGTCAATAACGAGAATGCGCATAGAGATTGTCCTTTCTATATTGGTCCGCCTACAAGGCAGAACTGTGATTTACTGTTTTGAATTATAACCTATAACATTGTAAATGTCAATATCTACATTTAGAGAGCATGCCTTACGAACGATCTCTGTCTGCTTCTTGCGTCTGTTGTCTTTAGTTGACAACATAAATACCACTCCCCTATAATCACGAGCAAAGGTCAGTTTATATACATTTTTAGTAGAAAAAATTCGCTGTGATACAATGGACCCTGCCAGGTAGTGAAAATTTAATAGGATTATGTTCTTTTACGTGTACGTATTAGAAAGTCTCCGAGAAAAGAAAAGTTACATCGGAAGCACCGTAGACTTAAATCGACGGCTTAAAGAACATAATAGCGGGAACAATTTTTCGACAAAGCCATTTCGGCCCTGGCAACTAGTTCATATTGAAGGTTATCGAGACCAAGAAGACGCTCTGCGACGGGAAAGATATCTGAAAACCAATCAAGGATCACGTGCACCAAAAAGAATGTTAAAGGAATATTTTTATAAACGCAGTCGAAAAATAAATTAAATTTCTACTACCTGGTATGACCAAAATAAAAGAAGATAAAAAAGGAGAGAAGTCAGAACTCCATAATTTAATAAAAGATCTCGAAGGAAAGTTTGGCGACGGCGCCATTATGATGCTCGGCGAGGCGCCGAGGGTGGATGTTTCAGTTATTCCAACCGGCTCATTCTCGCTTGATCTCGCGCTCGGCGTCGGCGGTATGCCGCGCGGCCGAGTCGTGGAAATTTACGGACCAGAGTCGAGCGGAAAAACCACACTCGCCTTGCATGTTGTCGCACAAGCGCAGAAGCAAGGCGGTAAAGCAGCGTTTATCGATGCCGAGCACGCTTTGGATCCCGAGTACGCCAAACGAATTGGTGTGAACGTGAACGAACTTTTAGTTTCCCAACCAGAAAGTGGTGAGGATGCCTTAAATATTTTAGAAAGTTTGGTTCGCTCGCAAATTATTTCGGTGGTAGTTGTTGATTCCGTTGCCGCCTTGACCCCAAAAGCAGAAATTGAAGGCGAGATGGGAGCGCAACACGTCGGCCGTCAGGCGCGCATGATGGCACAAGCACTCCGCAAACTAACCGCGCTCGCCGCTAAGACTGGAACGCTGATTATTTTCATCAACCAACTGCGCATGAAAATTGGTATCATGTTCGGAAATCCAGAAACCACGCCGGGTGGTATGGCTCTGAAGTTCGCCGCTTCGGTTCGACTGGACGTCCGTCGCATTGCTCAAGTCAAGAAAGGCGAGGAAGTTGTCGGGAGTCGCACGAAAGTAAAAGTGGTGAAGAATAAAGTCGCTCCCCCATTCCGCGCCGCCGAGTTTGATATCGGCTATGGCCAAGGAATCTTATACGAGTCCGATGTTCTGAATACTGGTCTCAAGTTTGGCACAATTACCAAGTCTGGCGCCAGCTACTCCTTCCAAGGCGAAAAACTTGGCACCGGAATTTCGAATGTTGCCGACAAGTTAAAAACAGAGAAAAAACTTTTGAAAGAAATCGAGAAGGCGACCGCCAAAGCCTTTGAGGATCACTACAACGGTTCAGCTACTAGCGAAAGTGGCGAAGCTGAAGCAGAAAAAGAATAAAACATTATTATGGCAAAAGAAAAACCGCTGACAATTAACTCACTAGCTCGAATCGTCTCTGCCGGATTCGACAGTGTACAGAATCAGCTGAATGGTATGGAACACAAATTGGAAAATTTAGAGAACTCTGTAATTACTAAATTAGAATTGCACGATCAGTTTGAAATGTTTACAAATCATTTCGAAAAAAGATTACAGCGAATCGAAGAGAAACGAACTTGAATATAGGTCGCCGAGAGAGGCTCAAAAAAATTAACCTAACAAGCGGCGTAGCGCCTCCTCCATTCCTTCAGCTGAAGTACTAATGATGAAATAGCGATCGGCCCAGCCGTAGCCAATAGTGGCGCCCGGAGCAGAGTATGTCCGCTCTCGAATAGGAACGCCAACCCGTGTTGTATCGCTGAACTGTCCGGATGGCAAGCCGGGAGAAACAAGGAAAAGAGGCGCCACGCTCTCCGGTGATCGCTCTAAAATCTGAACCTGCGGGGCCAGGAGGCGGGTATTTTTGTTCGGCAAAATCTTGAAGATATATCCCGGCCAACTTCCCTTTGCATTCCGATACACAAAAGCAGTTATATTCGGGGCCAGATTCTCCTTATAAAAACTGTCGGTAAAAAGATGGATACCGGAAAGGGACATAAACGTTAAGCCGTCAGTCGGCTTCCCGCCATCCTTCTCAAGATCAACTTCTATGAATTTCGCGGAGGTTGGAACATTTTTTAACTTCTCGATTATTTTCTGCTGGAAGGTAAGGAGATCTTCCGAGGTTTGGGCGGCATTACGACTCAAAACCATCGAGAAGCTGGCATCGGGTGGAATCCGAAAGAACTGTTGTTTTTCGATATCGGCGTAAGGATCAAAATTTACTGCCGCGGGAGTAGGCACATAGGTAGGCAAAGACGTCGTTGTTGCAGCTGGAGTGGAGGTCGCCGCAACCGGCAAGAGATCGCCGAGTGAAGGAAGCTTGCCAAAAAAACCAGATTTAAGAATAAAGCTGACCGCAAAAGCGGCGATAAGTATAACTAAAACAAGAACGCTAATTTTAAAAAGAACACCACTACCTTTTGGTTGCGCTGGTGTTTGAGGAAGAACTTTGCGACCGATCATTTCGGTCACATCCTCAACCTGCATCGCTGTCCCGCCGCTTTTACTCATCGACTGCACATCGCCGCGCAAGGTCCGCACCTCAACCGAAGGTGCCGCGGGAATATTCGAAAATGGATTTTCTTCAGCCATGCCAGGTAGTAGAAACTCGATATTTATATTAATTCGACGTATACCCAGTAGCCTGAACACTCCATCGAGTTTTCACTACCTGGTATATAAACTATTGTAACTCATCTTGGAACGAAGCAGCAGTTGTAGTTGACGTTCATTCAAGAAATATGCTAAAGAAAGATTAGTAATCTCTACCGAAACACAAACTTGTGGAGGATACATGTTAAAAAAGTGGAAAGGCCAGCATACTGGTATCATCGAAGTCCAATCCGGATCGATGACTTGGCCGGATTGTGTGGATGATGCTACTGTGTCTGCCGAAAGCGATTTGGTTTTCGCTGTCGGAATCAAGATTCGACATCAAGGGTGCCATAAGGTGGAGTGTTACATTCACTACCGCTATGACGTAGACGTAGAACCATATGGCACATATCTCGAAGGGAGGGCGTGTAGAGGATTTACTCACATCGATGATTCCCCTCAAGACTTCTTCGATGCCGTTTCCAAGATCGTGGGAGGAGCGAGCGAAGCCAAGGTGAACGACACTCTGACACTCATCAAAGATCCATCAAAAAAATGATTATTCTCCTTTCGTCCCAACCTTAAAGCCCTACTCATGAGTAGGGCTTTTTTTACAAATTTTTTCCGTATTTCTTAGTAAACAATTGGAGACGAGGCTTAATTGAATGTCATAAACCTTTCTTCTCAAAATAATTATCTACAAGGCTTGAGAAAGTCCTTCCCTGAAGATTGAGCTATCCGAATGCAGTTCGAAGAGGAGTCGAAACTTTCAGTTTTGGCTTAAAGCTATTAGCTACTAGGCTTGGTTGAGCACCGTAACCGAGCTGTACTTAGATGGTACTGCGAGGGCGGAACGGAAACCGTAACAACGTAGATGGTGGCTTTAGGACAAAACGATTACAACTGCTTTAAGGACAAACCGATCTTGCCATCTTGGTCGACGCGGATCACTTTCGCTCTCACAAAGTCTCCTTTCTTCACCACGTCCGTCACATTTTTTACAAAACCCTCCTTGAGCTCGGAAACGTGGATCATGCCGTCGCGGCCGCCGCCCAAATCAACGATCGCGCCGAAGTCGAGCAAGTTCACAATATTGCCTTCGATAAAGTCGCCTACCTGATAATCCTTGGTCAGTCCCTGAATTTCGCCAATTACTTTATTTACTTTTTCCATCGTGTCGGCCGAAACATACACCCGACCATCTTCTTCGATATCAATAGACAGAAGTTCAAACGTTTTAATAAGACCGTTGATCATCTTGCCGCCTGGACCGATCACCATACCAATCTTATCTGGATTGATGCGGATCATCGAGATCGCCGGCGCGTACTTCGAAAGTTCCGGACGCGGCGTATTAATCGTCTTCGTCATCGTTTCCAAAATGTGAAGTCGAGCGGCCTTAGCCTGCGACAAGGTTTTCTCGATCATCTCTTTGGTCACGCCTCGGAACTTCACGTCAAGCTGGACCGCGGTTACTCCCGCATCAGTGCCCGCCACTTTGAAGTCCATATCGCCATGATGATCTTCCGGACCCTGAATGTCAGTTAGAACTTTAAAAGCTCCGGTTTTTTCGTCGGTCATCAGTCCCATAGCACATCCGGCCACCAGTTTTTTGATCGGCACACCAGCATCCATCAATGCCAAGCCGGCCGCGCAGGCGCTCGCCATCGAAGACGAACCATTTGAAGACATAATTTCAGACACCACCCGAATGGTATACGGGAATTCTTCGATGGTTGGTACCATCGCGCGAATCGCCTTGGCGGCCAAAGCGCCGTGACCAATCTCGCGTCGTCCCGGTCCGCGGAACATACCAACCTCACCCACCGAATACGGCGGGAAGTTGTAGTGCAGCAGGAAATGGCGTCGCTCGGTCGTTTCCATACCTTCCACCATCTGTTCGGATCCCGGAGGCGCCAAGGTCACCACCGCCAAAGCCTGTGTACTGCCGCGAGTAAACAAGGCCGAACCGTGTGTGCGTTCAAAAAGTCCTACCTCTGCGCTCAAGGCTCGCACTTCATCAAGCTTGCGGCCGTCCGGACGGTGCTCGTTTTTAATTGCCTCTTCGTGAACCAATTGATTTACTTCCTCCTCAAACAAAAAGTCGGCCGCTTTAAAGTTCACTGCCTGACCTTCCTTCACCATCGTTTCTTTCAAGTGTTCGAAAAGTTCGTGTTTAAAAGCGCCGATACTTCCCTTCTTCTGTGGTTCGCTCGGATGGAAGACTGCTTCTTTGATACGCGGCGTTACAAAATCCAAAACTGCTTTTTTCAAAGCCTCATCGGGCTCAGCCAATTTCACTTCTGTTTTCGGCTTACCAATTTCAGTGCGGATAGTTTCGATAAAATCTGTCAGTTTATCAATTTCTTTTTGCGCCTGCATGAACGCACCAAGCACAATTTCTTCTTTGGCTTCGCGACCACCAAGCTCGATCATGTTGATCGTCCCTTTCGGTCCAGCCACAAAACTTTCGAAGACACACTTGGCATCTTTGATCTGCGAAGTGACGGGATTGATCACAATCGCGCCTTCGAGTTCCGCCACTTCAACGGCGGCCACTGGGCCAGCCCATGGAATATCGGAAATATGCAACGCGGCCGAAGCGGCCATTAAAGCCACGAAGCCCGGATCGTGTTCTCCATCGTAGGACAAGACCGTCGTTACCACCTGAATGTCCCGGCGAATGCGATTATCAAAAAGCGGACGAAGCACACGGTCAACTAAACGACCGGTTAAAATACCATCTTCTGAAGGACGGCCTTCGCGACGCATAAAACGACTGCCCAAAACTTTTCCAGCCGCATAAAAACGTTCCTCGTAATCAACCCGAAGCGGCAAGTAATCGAGCGAGGAGTCATTGCGATTCATAACCGCAGTTGCAAGTACAATCGTCTCGCCATACTTCGCGAGCACAGCGGCATTCGCCTGTTCGGCGAGCGATGAGATTTCGAGCGTTAATGGTTTTCCCCCAACCTCAATTGAATATTTTTTCTTAGTTAATGTCATAATAATTAAAAGTTTTTATAAACTACATCTCTCCAATTTTCGTTAAGAAAATAATTGGATGCTAGGCAGAGCTAAGCTCAGCTTTGCTTGACTGAGCACCGCAAGCGAGTCGTATAAAATAATACGATGAGTGCGGAGCGCCTGCCCGTCCGTAGCCTTGGCGTAGGCGGGGAAGCCGTAACGACGCAGACGATTGTTTTCTTAGCGGAAATCATTACTTTCGAATAATTATTCGGGGAATCGATGCCACATCAATAAATCGATCGGCGACATCCTGAAGTTTGGAAGAAGCGCTGCCATCAAAAGCCGCCACTTCCACATACTTACCACTTCCCCACTTCAGATAGTCCACAAGTGGAATAAAGTCTCCATCGCCGGTTACGAGAATAACGACGTCGAGTGACTGGCTCATACGAATAGCATCAACCGCCATGCCGACATCCCAGTCAGCCTTCTTCAAACCGTCGGGATAGATCTGCAAATCTTTGCACCGCAACTCCAAACCAGCTTTTTCCAAAGCTTCAAAAAAAGAAGATTCTCCGGTTTTTCCTTTGGTGTCGGGACTATCGCTCTTCACGACGTACGCCATCGAACGAATCAACTGGCGCGGACCAACGAGATGTCGAATAAGCTCGGGGTAGTTGACCCGGCCGTGATACAAATTTTTGGCTGAATGATAGAGATTCTGGACGTCTATGAAAATACCGACGCGCTGATTCTCAAATGAACTCCGGGATTTCATTACAGTTTTGTCATTGCGAGGAGCGTAGCGACGTGGCAATCTACCCCATCATTCCTCAATTAATCTTTTACTTCAAACCCAATTTCTTGCTAATCTTTTCGTATATCTTCGGATCCCGGCGCTTCAAGTAGGCCATCAACTTACGACGCTGGTTGACCATCTTCAAAAGACCACGACGAGAGTGGTTATCTTTCCGATGCTTCTTCAAATGACCGGTCAATTCCTCGATCTGGCGGCTCAAAACAGCCACCTGAACCTCGGCAGAACCAGTGTCTTTATCGTGGCGAGCCACTTCTTTGGCCACTTTGGCCTTAACGCGCTTCGTTAACATGTTGGTCTATAGTAAACTAAATGAAGGAATTAGGCAAGGGTTTTTCGCTTTTGGTTTCTGGAACTCGCATAAAGCTCTGGCTGAGCTTTTGCTCTACTCGAACCGTCGTTCTGCGCAAGGTTCCAGAGAAACAAAAGGCTCGAATAGTTTTACTTAAAGTACGCAATCTGAAATTACAAAAAAATTTCTAATCTCAGATTGCGAGGGCAAGGCTGGGATGGTTACCAGCTCGCTTGCCACTCATTCGAAAATCACACGGAGCCGTCTTCGGTGCGGAGCATGTCTGTGACGTCTGCCACAAGACTTTTAAAAGTGACTAGATCACACCGTGTTTCCACGCCATTGATCGTGATCTCCACAATCCGCCTGGTATCGATCTTCGTCGGCTCCTTGACCAATACGGAACGAAAAACGACGTGTATTTTCGTTCCAAGGGATGACTCCTTGGTTACACCAACTGGTGGTCTCATAATTGCTCCTCTTCCGCGTTGAGTTTCAGCTTTTTTAATGATAACACATATATTATACTTGTCAAGTTACGGTGTACAATCTCGGCGCGTTAGTACGTTTTTGGACACAAAGAAA
>CAYHXC010000003.1:0-88934 GCA_964360585.1 uncultured Candidatus Saccharibacteria bacterium
TATCGAAGCCAACCTTTACATGAATGGATTTATATGGGCATGAAGCAGATAACCGTCTCCGACGGCCGCCCGGTCGTCTTCAGGCTGGTACGCCGCGAGGACGGCCTATGGCTCGGCAGCGCTTGGGCGAGACCTTACCGCGAGTGGCGTTCGGACATCGAGTTTGTGTTCCGTCTCCGCTCGCCAGAGGCGAGCAAGCAAGTGTCTGAATCTTAGACTCTTGGTTTCTTTATAATTTCTTAACCCTGTGGCTCTTGGACACTTTAATCCTTTTGTCTGGCGGCGAAGCCGCTCGAAAAAATTTTACAAGTATGGACTGCTCAGATCGCTACTTCCTGACGAAGGCTTCTTTTGGCGACAAAGTGGCGGCTTTACGCGCTGGCCAGAAGCCCGCAGCGAGACCGATCAAGATAGAGAGTCCGATGATCAATCCGATAAACCAGAGGGGAGTAATAAAAAGCTGGATCGCATCACCGCCTAAACGACGCGAAAGTAAGGTCATAATAAAATTTCCAAGCTGACCTAAACTGACGCCTAAAATAATTCCCCCCACCCCGCCCAGGAATCCGATCATGGACGACTCCATGAGAAAAAGGTTTTTAATGTCACGATCGGTTGCCCCAAGCGATTTCATGATACCGACTTCGTAGATACGTTCCAAGAATCCGACGATCATGGTGTTAAACATACCGATCGCGGCCACAAAGAGCGCGGTGATACCGAACACGCCGAGCGTGATCGTAATCGCCCGCAACACACCGCGGGCCTGGTTCACAAGGTCAAGTTTGGCCGAAATAAAATATCCTTTGTTGATCAACTTGTCGCGTAACGTTTCGACGACATCGATATTATCAGCCTTGACCAAAGCGCGACGGTAAAAGGGCGGCGGCGTGGGAACAAGCGAGGCTGGAAGAATCACGGTCGGTGTCTGGGAATCTTCGGTCAGAATACCAATCAAGGGCAGTGGCTTCGGTAACGCTACTTCGGGCGAAGTCGTCGCCTCCACTCCTCCTTCTTCCTGATACGTCACCTTCAAAGAAAATTCTTTGGCGAGCGAGGCGGGCGTACTCGACATGTTAAAAAGAAGCATAGTCGAATTTGAAACCACAATGCCCGGTTTTTCCGCTGTGAATGCTCCTCCGACATCAGGTTTCACGCCAGCCAGGCGGAAATAGCTGTCTTTCACAACCAACATAGAGACGATACCCGGGAGATCGCCCGTTTTTATTTCGCCGGGAAACTCGGCCACGGGACTCACCTCGTCAACTTCGGGAATAGCCTCGATATCGCGGATATCGGCAAAGGTTAGATTTTTCGAAATTTCAGGCGGGTAGAGCGCTTCCAAAGTGATCAATGAGTCCTCGGAGGTAACCAGTTTACCGATCAAAATATATTGCAGGCCATAACCGAGTGAAACAAGAAAAAGAACAGCGCCGATACCAACCGACATACCAAATATTGTAAGGAGCGTGCGAAGCAGTTTCGTTCGAAACACCCGCATGGAAAGTTTCACGAGATCGAGAAAACCAAGCCGGTGGAGAATTTTAAGGTCGCCGTAGTCGTTAGGCATCCCTCACCTATTGAGAAGTAGCCGTCAGGAGACGGGATCTCGTTATTACTGGCGACTTTGTATACAGAGTAGTCATGGCTATACAATGGCTGGAATGGTTTCTCAATGGGTGAGGGATTACGTCTTTACAAAAGGTCGAACGGTATAGTAGACACCTTTGCCATGCTTCCCTTCCTGCATTAATTTCTCTTCTTTACACAACTCTTCCAAATAGCGCGTGGCCGTGGCATCCGAAACGCCAAGCAACCCTTCAACTTCGTTATTAGTTATCCGATGCCGTTCCTGGATGAGCGCTAGAACTTTGTGCTTGCCGTCTTCTTTGTGTTCGTGGCGAACTTTATTAACTTTGGTGATATTATCAAAGATATTTTTGAAAGATTCAGCCAGTTCTTTAGCCACATTCGGCGAAATAGGCGGGATGAATGGAGCATTCCTCGGCCGGATATCAGTTTTTACGAGCTGACCATCCTTAATATAAAAAATTGTTTGGGCATCTTTTAAACTCCAGGATTCGTGCGTAACCATGATGATCGTCCGACCGTCTTTTTCTTGAAGATCTCGCAAGAAGGTCAGTACTTTATTAGCATTTTCCGAGTCGAGGTTGCCCAGTGGTTCGTCGGCAATAATAATCGGCGGATCGTTTGCGAGCGACCGAGCGATACCGACCCGCTGCTGCTGACCACCCGAGAGTTCGAAGGGTAAACGCGTGGCCAGATTGTCAATGCCAAAGCGGGTCAAAAGTTCTCTGGCTTTTTTCTGTCTCTTTTCCAAGGGAATCCCCAAAAAAGACATGGGAAGCGCGATGTTATCTAACACACTGATGGAAGGAATAAGGTTGAACTGTTGGAAAACGATGCCAACTGTCATCTGGCGGTAAATAGCCAGCTCTTTCTGGGAGAAATGGGAGATATCGCGACCAGCCACCAAAACCTGGCCACTCGCCGGTTTCTCCATTCCCGAAATAGCATAGAGCATTGTCGTCTTTCCGGAACCGGAAGCGCCAAAGAAGGCGGCGTAGGAACCGGATTCAATTTGAAGGTTCACATTGCGCAAAGCCCACCACTCGTTCGGCTTTCCCCGATCGTAGTAGACGTTTACGTCTTTAAGCTCAATAATAACCATGCGCTTCTATTATACCGCACGGCAACGAGTACCGAAACCGAAACGAATCGTTTATTGATTGATAAACTTAAACGTGCCTTCAAAGTTCTTCACGATCACGTCAAAGACTGACTGTGTTTGTTTCGGTGTAATGATGACACGGATCGGCGAAGCGGCGCGATTTCCGGCGCCATCCACCGAAATAACTTGAAGCTGGTAGATCACGCCCGGCTTAAAGTTTGTGATAATAATACTGTGATTCGTGCCGAGCGAAGTATCGGTCGAACTGGCTACGCTTGGCAGTTCTTTCTGGTACGGCGCCGATCCCTCGCCATAACGCACCAAGGAAGTTGCCGGCTCGTCTGTTTTCCAACTAACCACCGCTTGAATGCGATCATTTCTTCCCGGTACAAACGTGTTGTCGATTTTCAAATTAGAGACAACGGGCGGAATAATATCTTTCTTGGTAGTCACATTTATCGGTTCACTCTCAACAAGGTTATTGTTGGCATCATACCCAAAGGCTCGGACACGATAGGTGGTATCGGGATTAAGATTTTCAACGTTGACTACGTGAGCCGTCACCGAAGTATCGTTGCCAGTTTGTTTAATTTGCTTTGTCTTATTATTGAAGTACTCCACAAAAGAAGTAGTTGGCTTTGGCGTCTGCCAGGTCACCACAAAACTAGTGTTGAATAGTCGAACGATATCGGAACGAATTTTCGATGTTTTGGTGGTAAATGTTTTCTCCACGCTCATTCCCACAACATTTGGCAAGGTATATGACTTCACTTTAAAGCGGTAAAGCTGGCCAGGAGACAAACTATTTAACTTGACCTGGTGGGTCGTTGTGCGCGGCTGGGTATCACTTACCTCGGTGAGATATGGATTTTCATTTTTCTCATCATATTCTTTATCTGATATGTATAAAACCGAACCGTAGGTTTTTGTGTTGGTCGTCCATTTTATGACTGCCGAGTTTTCGGTAATGTCGGTTACATCAACCCTCCCCACAAATGGTGTGACCAGAGACGGCGTAATAGATTCGATCAGGGTATCAATCTCACTCTGATACTGTTCCACATTTTCCAGCTTGGCGATATCGCCTGCTTCAACCGCAAACTTCGTTTTAAATGTGTTGTCAAGCGATGTTGTAAAATTGCCGTTCTTATCGCTCGCGCCAACCTGGAAGTGGTACGTCGTGCCAAGTTTCAGACCGACCAGACCAATCTGATGATCTTTGCGGAAAGATGTTTCGCCGGGATTCCGACCATACTTTGTATCCTCGCCGAAAGAAACGAAACCAAGACTATCCTCGTCTGTGTCGAAAGAAACTTTGGCCGAGAAGGGTGTGATATCGGAGACTGTAACGTTGGAAATGAGTGGAGGCGTTGTGTCTTTAAGAACGCTGGCCGTAGCCGCTGGTGTCGGTCCCCCACCACTCACGGAGTAGATGGTAATTGTCTCGGTATCAGTGGTTGTTAAACTTTCTTCATTTGAAAAAGAAAGATTGCCAGCTGCGTCAATTGATTTAGCAGTAAAGTAATACGTCGTACTCGCCGAAAGACCGGTGATCGTAATCGCGTGATTCGTGGTCAGCGTATCATCAAGAGAGGAAAGATTTCGATGCGACTGTCCGGTCGACGAAGCGGAACGGGTGTCATAGGACATCTGGCTGTTTGCCGGTTCATCGGTTTGCCAAGTGACAACTGCCGAATTTTTAGTCACGGCCGCCACCGCCACATTAGAAATAACCGGCGCCTTCACGTCCTGGGTTGTGCTAAAGGTGTAAAAATTCCCGCTATTTTTATCGGTCGAAATGTTATTTGATGCATCAGTTGATTTCACATAGTAGTAATAGATCGTCTGCGTTGTCAGTCCGGAAAGCGTTACGCGATGTTGATAGGGAGGACCCACTAAACTACTATTTCCGGCTTGCGAGGTGTTCACGCCATCTCGTAAATTCTGAAGCGAAGTAGAATAGACAACCGTTGAATTCGCATCCTTATTGGTAACCCAAACGATTGCCGCCGTATGATCAGTGACTGATTCGGTTGTCACACTGCTAATGATTGGTCCGCCAAGCGTCGTAAAGTCAGTGCCGGCTACGGTTGACTGTTTACTATTCACATCGGTTGAGACCACTCGGAAAGAGTAGGTGGTGTTCGGCAGAAGATCGCCGACGTACACATCGTGACTGGTTACCAAAGTGACCGTTGAGGTGGAGAGGCCATAGGGGGTGCTCGACGTCGCGATGGAGTACTCAACTTCGGAGTCAGAGACACGATCAGTTGTCCAGGTAATCCTCGCCCACGAAGCCTGAACTTCGGCGGCACTCACGCTTGTTATGGTTGGGCCGGAAGCGGCGGCGCCGGACAAACCATCGGGCTGATCGGAAACTGTAGTGCCATAAGGAGAGTAATCACTATTCGTGGTAACAATTGATACTTTGTAATAATAGGTTGATGAGGCATTTAATCCGGTGTCAGTATAGTAGTTTTGACTGATATCAGTGACCGATGCGAGGAGCGTAAAAGTACTCGGATCGCTGTCGGTTGCGCGGTAGACTTCGTATTTTGAAAATGGCGCGCTCGAGGTTGAAGTATAGACCGTCCAACTGACTAATTCTTTATACGTCGAAAGAGAGGTATCCGAGACATCGGTAATGGAAGTTGAGGCTGGGGCAATTGGGGCGCTCGCCGATCCAGTCGTCAGATTGCTGAGACCGTCGCGAACCCCGTAATACACTGTCTGCAGTGACGAACTGGTAAGAAGCGACCAACTGCTCGAGGTATTGGTCGAAGTAGCGTTCGTCGCAATCCAAACGCCGGATGAAGCGTTGGAACCATCAGATGCAAGGGTTGATAAATTTGATAACTCATACTCCAGATTAGAATCATCAGTCGCAATAACGGAAACTCGGTTCGAACGGCCGTCGACCTGCACGGCAACTGTCGGCACTTTCGTATCAACGGTCGCCTGACTCGAGGTGGCTTGGACAGTATTCGAAACTGATTCATTGTCATTAGCCGTCACGCGTATCTGCAATGCGGTCGAGTAGGTTGCGGCAACTTGCGAAGATGCGTTCCAGGTGGCGGTATAGGTTGTATAGGAACTGGCGTCAACGGCTTTATTGGAAGTGTCATTAGCGGCAAGCGTTGAGGTTGTGATCGAGTTCCAGCCGAGACCGATATTATATTCAAACGATGGAGAAATATATCCTGGTGTGGATGAGCCGGAGGCAGTGTCAGTGTCGCGAATACTGTAGTTGATGCGCACCTTGCCCCAGTCGCTATCAGTTGAGGAACTTACTTGAGAAACCGAGAGGCCATTCACTCCATAACCAGAATTAAAGTCCGGCGGCGCATTATAGCCAACGGAGTTCGTGTCGCTCGGGAGGCCATTTCCAAAAGCATCGGTTACGCGAGTGTAGAGTGTTCGAGATCGACCAGATACGGTAAACGGCCAGGAGAGCGAAGTGAGCGTACTGGTGCCCGACGAAAATCCTGTTCCCCAAGCTGAACTTGAGGCCAGCGTTCCATTTGAATTTGCGCCATACCAGGTTGAATCGTCGTCCGAAAACTGAACATAGACTGTCTCATCGGTCGGATTGCCAACGATACTCTGAAGGCTAAGCGAGATGGTTGAACTGACACTTTCGACACTCACCGATGAACTATTAATAAGAAGCGTGCCACTCCCCACGGTCGGCGCTTTACTATCGAAGGTGAGCGTGGCGCTCGAAGAAGCAGTTGCGTTTACCGACTGGCCATCACTCAAAGTCACGCGAATGGCGAGGTTAGTTGTGTAGGTACTCGAAACGGTTGAGGTCGCGAACCAGGTTGCCGTGTAGCCAGTGTAACTTCCTGATGCCACTGACTTGGCGTCGGTCGAAGTTGAGTTCATGGTTGAGGTCGCAATTACCGTCCAGGCTCCCCCATTCAAACTATAGGCAAAAGACGAGGTCGCGCTGGTTGAATCAAGATCGCGGATACTGTAGTTAATGTTAATCTGTCCGCCAGCTCGCGGATCAGAAGAAGTGGCTTCTGAAACACTTACACTCTGGAATTCTGGCGCCTGGTTATAACCGGTCACCGTAATCGAATCAGTGGCCGGACCATTGGTGTAACCATCAACCACTTGAACATAGATCGTACTCCCGCCAAGTGACCACGGCCAGGAAAGTCCCGACAGTGTTCCGGCGGCCGAACTAAACCCAGTCCCCCAACTCGCGGTGGACGTGGTCAGCGTCCCGTCGGAGTTCGCGCCGTACCAGGTGGTGTTGTCTTGGGAAAATCGCGCGTAGATTGTTTCATCAATCGGCGCTCCGGTAATTGACTGGAGTTGGAGTGTCAACGCCGTGGTTGATGTGGCCTCGGCATTCGCTGACGCGCCATTCACCAGCAAACTCGTCGCGGCGGTAAGGGGCGGATTGGTATCTAACGTGTGCGGCGCGGCAATCGTGTTACCGGTTGATTCACCGTCGCTCGCCGTCACCCGAATCTGGAATGCTTGCGAGTACGCGCCGGAGATTTGTGATGAAGCATTCCAGGTGGCAGTGTAGGTCGTGAATGTTGAGCTCGAAATAACTTTAGCATTCGTGTCGGTCGCGCCTAAGGTCGAGCTTGGAATCACAACCCAACCAGTACCAATATTGTACTCAAAAGAAGGCCAGATAAAGGTACTCGTGGTATTCGCGTCACGCACACTGTATGAAATTTTGACTCGTCCCCAATCAGCGTCGGTGGAGGTGGCGACTTGATAGGCAATCGCTCCGGCTTGGTGAACTGTGTCGTAACTTGTGTCAAAATCGGGAACAATATTATTTCCTTGACCGTCGGGACGATCACTCACAATGCTTGAGAAATCAGCGTAGTTGCCTTCGGTGGTTTTAATAGTCACTTTATAATAGTACGTATTCAATGTATTCAGGCCGGTATCGGTATAAAACGTATTGGTCGTTGAAGCAAAAACGGAAAAACTGCTGGTGCTATTCACTGATCTCCAAATCTCATAGAACGAAAGTGTCGATGAGGTGATACTCGTGTATCCTGTCCAGCTGACGGTCTCGGCGTAAAATGAAGCGTTGCCGTTAGAAATATCGGCGATAGAAACATTCGAAAGGAGCGCCGGAGCGACGACCGTGAGTGTTGTACTATTATTGTAGACATCAGCGATCTGCGCATAGACTCGCTCGGTTGAAGATGCTCCAGTTCCAATCCAGGATGTCGTCGTATTCAGCGTACTCGAACCAACCGCGATCCAGATACCACTCGAAGCGTTTTGTCCGTCTGCGACGAAGGTGCTGCTATTCGAAGCTCGGTACTGAAGATTGCTGTTATCACTCGCGACGATAGTCAGAAAATCATTCCGCGAATCGAAGGTGAGCGTAGAAACAGTCGGATTTTTAGTGTCGAGCGCAAATGATGCCGTGGTCGTTGTCACCGTACTATTCACGGATTCACTATCACTGACCGTAATGCGAATAGCGCTCGTGGCGTAATACACCCCTGAAATTTGGTTTTGGGCCGACCAGGTCGCGGTATGCGCGGTGAAGGTAGAGGTAGTTACCGACTGGTTGCCGTAATCACTACCACCCAACGTACTCGTTGCAATCGTCGTCCATGACGACCCATTCCAGTATTCAAAAGAAGGAGTAATATACCCTGGATTTATGGCGCCAGCGGCGTTGGTGTCCGAATCACGCGCTTCGTAGGCAATATTCACTGTACCGCTCGCGTTTTCGCTCGCGCTTACATTCTGTAATTCAGGCGCGAAATTCGGAAAAGTAATCTGCGGAATCACGGAGTAGGTATCGAGAGCTGTTCCATCGCCCTTCACCATTCTGAAACAGTAGTTCGAGCCACGTTCCATTGAGAAGTTATAGAGTGAGAAATCCCAGAGACCGTCTGTCGAAGTGGTCATCGCCGAAAGGGTGGTTATTGGATTTGACTCCTGATAGGTTTGCGGAATGTTCGTATGCCCACTATGAGTTGGATCGGTTGAGGTGGTCGTAAGCGCGCTACCGTCACTCACGCCAGCATTATCGTTAAACCGAATAGCGCCGCTCGCGCTACTCACATCGGCATAGGTTAAACCCGCCGAACAAGCGCTGGTCGTTGAAGCCATCTGTAATTTAAACGTGTCGCCAACAAGAGACTGAATCGTTGTGACGTCGATCAAGAGGCGCAAACGCGCCGCCTCCATAGTGGTGGTAATTGTGGACGATGTATTTAAGGCCGCCTTGGGCGATCCCGGTGTGGCGCTATTCGCGTTTTCATACCAACGATAACCGGACTGGGTGTAGGTTGATGCGGTATAAACTAGGGTTGAGGTATCGATATAAATGCCATTGGCGTCCGAGCCGCCGGTCCCATAGATACGCAGGGTGGCCGCTCCTCCACTCGTCGAGGAAGGCGTGGTAAACGTCGTAGAACTGGCATTGCCACTAGTCGTGAGATAGGTGGCCACGCCGCCTGGCGGTGTAATTTTTGCGCCCTGCGATCCGACTTTGAGACTCTGACCACTAATCGTTACCGTCTCTCCGCCCACCGTAGAAACAGCGACCGGAGAAATCGCGGTCACATAGGGCGAATACACCACGAAGTTACTAAGATCAGTATAAATACCATTACTATTCGTACCGCCGATACCGTAGACGCGAACATCATAGATACCCGGAGTCATCTGCGGCATCGTCACTACTAGACTACTCGACGATCCGGAAACGTAGGTGGCTAAAGACGAAGTGCCGACACGGATCGGATTTGTTGAAGTGCTGATTCCAAGACCAGTAAAGGTGCTTGTTTGCGAAGCGGTATTTCCAGAAAGTTGATTACTATTGATCGCCACATTCGACGGACCATTCGTATAAATCAAACTGGTATCGGTATAGATACTATTCGCGTCGGATCCATTCGCGCCATAGACGCGCAGTGTGTATGTGCCGGCCGAAAGACTGCTCGTTGCTGTAAACGTCACACTGCCTGTTGTTGTGCTCACAACTGGCGCGCACGTACTGTTTAATTTCACTGGACAGGCCAAGGTGTAACCAATACCGCTCCCGCTCACCGTTCGGGTTCCCGAGGTATTGGCTTTGACATATGAATCATCAAGAGAAAGCCCGCTCGGCTTCGCTATATAGGTAATCGTTAAACTTGAATCGTCGGTATAGACCCCGTTTGAGTCTGAACCATTTGATCCATAGACACGAATCGCCGAAGTGGCATTGGCGCTCCCACTCGGCACGGTAAGGGTTACCGAAGTAGTAGTCGTGCTATTAATAGTAGTCGTGGCGCTACCGATTGTGAGTGGAAACGAAAGCGCTACGCCAATATTTGTTCCTGATACCGTACTCGTCACCCCCGAAGTACTGGCTGGAACAAAGGCATCACTGATCGATAACCCCGATGGTTTATTCACATATATAATCGGAACATCGCTGTAAATTCCATTAGTGAAGTTTCCCTGAATGCCGTAGGCGCGGAGAGAGTAGGTTCCCGAACTAAGATTCGGGATCGTAAAAGAAAGAATAAACCTACTTCCAGAAACACTCGTCGCGCACGTTCCTGTTTCAGTAGAAGTCGCGCCGGTAATAACCTTAATGGGACAACCCGAGTTCGATGATGTCGAAAAGTTTCCGCCGGTCGCGGTAAACACTCGCGAAGTCCCTGTTGCATTTGCTGGAGCGTAGGTTTCTATGAGGATAAGTCCCGAGGGCGGACCAATATAGGCCATCGCGTTACTCGAACTGGTATTACCTTCATTGGGGTTTACGACTGCCACGCTATACGAACCCGAAGCATTCGCTGGGGCAAGAGCAACAAGTCGCGTTCCGCCTACAAATACGACACCGGTCGCTGGCGTACCACCAACCGAAACTGTCGCGCCACTTACGAAACCCGTACCATCGATGGTGATGTATTTTCCACCAGCTGTTGTTTGAGGATTTTGACCAATAACTGATGTAATCGTCGGCGCCGGTGAATACGTCACAATCATATTAAAGATCGCGTCGACCTGGGCGGATCGCAGTCCGCCGACAGATTCTGCGGAGAAAAGCGTGCCGAAGGCGGAACTATTTATGATTGCCGGTGTGAGCGTACTGGTCGTAAATCCCCAATTAGACCGTGAATAGTCGTAGGTAACCGTAACGTCTCCAGTTGTCCATAAAGTGCTGGAGGCATGATTTGTACCGGGAGTTGTGCCATCGGTTGTGAGTGTTACATAGTCATCCCGAATATTTCCTGCTCCCGAACCTCCTTGTTGGGCATCTATCTGAAAAGAAATATTGTCGATAATATTTACCGTAGTCGTCGGTATGGCGAATCCCCAGTCATAGAGATACAACCATTCACTACACTGACCATCATTTAATTGATAGTGTGACCGAACACTGTCATTCACAATTGGATTCTCTGAGGGAAGATTCCAACTGTCGGTTGTTATACAACCACTGCGAGCAACATCACCGTTTCCAGCTGAAGCATTCTCCTGGTCGGTCGGATCGATAACATACGGATATGCTTCACTTGGCCAGTTCGAGTCATCACAGTTCAAGGCAACTGTATTCCCAGAAATATTCCAGCGACAAGCGTATTCATTGCCATCCGCGCCAAAGGCTACTGGCTGACGGATAGTAATTCCTCCGATTTTTAGCGCGTTATTTTCCAAGATGAGTTCATGATTCAAATCCGTTTCAAAAGGGAAAACTAACTCCGTAACGCCTCGCGGTTTTAGAATTTTTTCTGATAAGAGTTTTAGTCCCGTTGCCTCAGGTATCCAGGACCAGGTTAGCCCTTCGGCTTCGAAACGAATAACGTTATTTTTTACAATCGGCTTGGTTTCGGGAAATAATCGTAATGAAGCATTCGTCTCTCGGTCACGCAAGGTGATGCTGTGATCATCAACGGTAACCACCGTTATATTTTTATCGAGCACATACTCCCCTCCTCGTTTTTCAAACTGCAAATCAATATCCTGCCATACTCCACTATCGTCTTTGTAATGTAGCGGCTGACCAGTCGCAACCTGCGAGTATTGCCTTGAAGGAAGCTTAAATGTTTTTGTCTGCTCGGTTCGGAGTTCCTTCACTTCAACGGCATCGCCCCTAATCCCAAAATCGGCCGGATTACTTAGTGGAGAACCTTCTTCGCTTTGCGGCGCGGCAGAAGCAAACGGCGTTCCTCCGGCGGAATTCAAAAGAAGACTCAAAACCACGAACACTTGAAAAAGCTTCCTGCCATGCGTCCAAACGCCCGATGTATAATCGGCTTTTTCTTTCATAAGACTGGCGACCCGGCTAAACCGTACTATAATAGTATATCACCAGTCCCCTTCTCGCAGAATTGTGGAAAACTAACACTCTTTACTCATGGCTCTATACCGCGCCTGGCCCCTTCGATAGACCTGCGAAAAAACTTCATCTAAAAGCGGACTAATCCCCCCGACACTCGTTAACGACCAGCTTCACCCCTCAATGTACCCCTACACTCCGTGAGAGACATGGCCACAATTGGCGCCATCCCCAAAAAACGAACGTTCGAGATCTGATCCGCCATCTTAATCCGCCGCACGCTTTCGCTTTCATTCTTTATTGTTTCTGCCTGCATCATTTTGTGCGTAGCCACAGGCAAACCTCGAAATTTCTCCAGCCGCCCCAAACCTTCAACAATACGGGCGATATTTTGACCAAAGTTTTCTTCAATTTCCTCTGGGGCAATCGAAGCATCCTCGACAGAATCATGAAGCCAGGCGGCCGCAATCTCTTCCTCGCTCCCACCCGATACCCAGATCAAGTCAGCCACTTCCTGAAGATGAAGGATCTGCGGTCGCACAAAACCGGTAACGGAAATATCCGCCATGCCTTCGTGGGCTTTCACCGCAAAATCCCGTGCTGCGGGTATAAGAGTCTGGCCTGAAAATTCTATTTCTTCAATTATAGAACGCGGCGTCCCATCCGCATAAAATACATATAAATGTAGCTGACATTACCTCGCACTACACATGTACGAGAGAATAAAATTCACAACACCGTCATGAGCGTTTCATGAAAACCTTTATAATTGCTCCTAGGCTACTAATTGTCATCAGCAAGAGAATCGGATACATAAGAATTAAATCAATTCTAATATTGCACTCCCCTGAACAGGTTATTCTCATCAAATTGAGCGTTTCGTAAAAAGCATACAGTGCCCAAAGAAAAGCAGTTGCTCCGATGAGTTTCATTCTGGACCAGTAGTACAAACCTCCAAGAATGACTCCTGGCACAAGAGCCAGATAAGGACTCGTGATAAAAATATCTCCTAAGAACTTCAACATGATTTTATTTTACTATAATCCACATTTTTCTCTGCATTCAGCTACACAGTCTTTCTCCGCGCAGAGCAGTACCTTTTGGTTAAAATCAGAACCTACTTTGCCCTCATTTTTTTAGAAGAAAAAATAGAGTACTCGCAGAATAAGAAAAGCGGAGGGGGTGGGACTCGAACCCACAAGCCCCTTTCAGGGCTCACGCTTTCCAGGCGTGTTCCTTAACCATTCGGAGCACCCCTCCCGCAACCGGCCTTTTTTTTCGAAGAATCAAGTGGGCCTTAAACTTGTTCATGTTTTTAACATTATGAGATCCCACAACTTCCATGTAATGCAAAACATCATTTAAACTATATAAATATAATTTCGTGTCTTGCTCTTTTTTAGCATGTAAACCGATTCTCCGCAATATTTCCTGAATATCCTGGAGGAGTGGCCTTGAATAACTGCTGAAACACCAACCGATATACGTTCCGTTTCTCTTTTTATGAAAGTACAATCCACCATCTGTATCAAAAAGACCACGGAGACAAGCGATCGAATAAGTTTCATTTTCAGAAATCCAAGTAGGAATTCGGATCTTATTACGCATTTTGTCACCGCGCTTCAAACCAAACTTTTCAAGCATATCGACAAATCGAATCCCAGACACGACTAAAGTAATGGTATGATCATCACTTCTCTCCGAGAAAGAAGGCGAGGTATCAAAAACTTTTTTCAATAGTTTTGCAACAAACTTTGAGTATTCCCTATCAACTAAAGCACTTAAAGAAATTTTTGCCTGGTATTTTCCTAGCCCGCCATCCCCTAAGAAAATACCGATCGACTCTGCTAATTCAGGAGAGTGTGGAGGGGTTATAAATTCATTTGCTACCTTACATCCCAAAGCCCGATATTTTTCGGGATTATTCCTTCTGCGCTCTTGAGATACTCTCCCACCCTTCATTCTTCCTTCAGGAGTGCCGAGAGGCCCATGGATTTCAAAACGTTTCTTAGCTCCCAGACTCGCTCCTTTTTTAACATACCAGTAGGAATCAAGGATTTCTCCTTTAGGCAAGACAACATTAAATTTATCAGACAACTCCTTCAAAGCCTGATACGAAGCAAGAAACTTTTCACGATGCCAATCTCGGAACGTACGCGGAGTAACTTGGCACATAAATGCCAATTGATTCATAGGAAGATCGCTCTTTTTTATAATTTCTCTAATAAAGGATTTCTGCCTCCCACGAAGGAGACGGAGCCGCGACATGCTGTTTATTGTAGCACTTTTCAGATAAACAAGTAAGCCATCCCTCCTATCTTGCTTGTGAGTGCTGCTGGATTCTCCTTTTACTACGTGATAATCGTACCCACAAATTCCTTTCCCTTGATTAAAGCGGAGAAGTTCTTAAGGTCGCGCCCGTCCACGACAATCGCTTTGATCCCCTCTTTTTGGGCGAGACGGGCGCCAACCGGATCAACCGGCGACTGGAATCCCGGCGTCCATTTTTGGGGGATTAATTTCCGATACTCTTTCCACGATAATGTGGTAAATGGTTCGGCATAATCGAGACTGGGATTGCTTGGGTCGTACACCCCCACACCAGAACGAGAATTATTTTTTTCCTGCCGCGATTCTCGTTTGGTGTGGGGGTACACATGGCTTGGTTTTCCAGCAATGATCACCTCGGAAGCGCCATAATCTACTGCTAACGCCACCGCAATGTAATCTGTTGACCAACCCGGCCGCCAACCGGAAGCAAAGGTGACCGGATACTGTATCTTTTTTCTTTTGTGCCGCGTGTCAAAAACCACCGGATCGGCAATGTCCTTAAAAACTGTGCGCATGAGGTGGGCATTTAAGCGCGTAGCATGAATTCCCAGCCAGTCTTTGTCTTCATCGGTAATCGGAACAATTTCCGAAGCCGCTTTTTGATAGAGCCGACTCAGCCGGCCGCCGCCGGTTACAGTCACAAATCTTTTATTCTCTTCGCGAACAAACTGCTGAATCGTTCGGGCAAACTTTTGTATAAAACGTGTATCGATATTTTCTGGATAGAGAATGGAACCGCCTAAAGCGAGAACAATAGTTTTACGAAACTGATATTTCATCCTCCCACCTAGTTGGAAACCACCGCGAAGCGGCAGAGTCCGGATATTCCTAGCGCCTCTTTTAAAGCGGTCATCTTTTTGATAGCTAGCGTAATCATTTTACTTTTCATTTTCAACTAGGTGTGGGGATTTATTTTCTTTAGCGGCTAAGACATTGATCCAGAAAATAAGCAGCGTGAAAAGAATTCCCATAAACGGGAAGAATACGAGCATCGCTAAAATTCCCGGACCGGAAACGACTGAGATACCCAGCAGAATATGGAACGTCACCGCATGGAGTCCATACTTGTAAGCTTGTCCATACTTCAACGGCATTCCTTTGAAACGAGCGGCGAACATGATAAAAAGCGCGGCAAGAAGTAACTCGATAAACGCCAAACTGATTACCGCTAAACTGGAAAAGAAAATAGCAAAGACGAGAATAAAAGGAATCCAGGGTACAACTGATTCAAACTCACTCAACCAATTTATAATTGTGGGGCGATCAAGTGTAAAGTCGGGAATCTCAAGTTTCTCACTCCGTTCAATGCTACCATCGTCGCGCGCAATATGGATTGTATCTTTTGTCAGATAGAGCAGTGTGTTGGCATTTTTAAAAGTCGTTTCGTCGAACGAACTTGAGGTGTTGATGACGAGAAAATTTGCCGGAAAAGTAGTCGACGCCAAAACAACTTTCGTCGTAGTTGCTTTCGTTGTGCTCGTTGCCGCAACCTGGAGGGAAATCACAACTGGATCCTCGCTATTCGTCGCCACCACCCCATCTTTCACCGTAACTACCAGATCTTCGGGAAAATGTTCAAGAATCTGCGGCTTAAAATTATTGATCGCCGTCTTCAAAAGCGGCAGGACTCGAAACGTAGCGATCGCTGTAACGATAAGCGAAACAACTAAAGCCAGAGAAATGAAGTACGAGAGCGAAGCGGAGAATTTCTCCGCGCCTACTTTTTTATAATAATCAGGTGAGTAAACGCTTTTCCCGATCTCCTCAAAGATAGACATTGCTACCCATTGTACTGCTAAATCTGCATTCCCCGCAATGCTTTGATCCGATCCTCGATCGGCGGATGAGTCATCCTTCGACTATCGCTCAGGATAAGTAAAAAATTGAACATGTCTATATCTTCAAATCTCTTAGGGCTTTAATTCTTTCTTCGATCGGTGGATGAGTCATAAATAATCGGTGGAACCAGGAGGTTCTGGCCTGACCGGTAAAAGGATCGTCGATCCAGAGATGGGAGGTGGTGTTATTCGCCACCCGCATCGGTGTCATGTCCTTTCCAATTTTTTCTAAAGCGCTCGCCAGACCTTCCGGATATCGCGTGAGAAGCGCGCCGGAAGTATCGGCTAATGATTCGCGGCGGCGAGAAATCGCAAGTTGCATTAAGGTTGCCGAGATCGGCGCTAGAACAGAAACAACAATCGCCAGCACGATATAAATTGGTCCACCACTCCGATCATTGTCACGACGCATGCCGCCCCAGACCATCTGACGTAGGAACATATCGCTAATCAAAGAAATAAATCCAACGAGAATAACCGCGACGGTTCCCACCAACATATCGCGATTGCCGATGTGCGACAGTTCGTGCGCCAGGACACCTTCCAGTTCAGTGCGATTCAAAGCCTGAAGTGCGCCTTCGGTTACGGCAATGACGCTGTGTTCCGGATTACGACCAGTGGCAAAAGCATTCAAAGCTCGTTCCGGGACAGTGTACACTTTCGGCATGGGAAGACCGGCGGTCATCGCCAGATTTTCCACCATCCGATACAGTTCCGGATTACTTTTCATATCAACGGGCGTGGCCCGAGCCATGGCGAGCACTATCTTATCGGAGTACCAATAACTCACGAGACTCGTAATCATACTGAACCCCGCAAAAATATAAAGAATCTCCGGATTGTTATACACCTGCGACAAAACCCAACCGAACCCAATAACCGTAATCAAAAACCCGGTAAAGAGGAGCCAAGTTTTTCGAATATTTGCTTCTTTGTGAGAATAAAGCGAAGCCATGATCGGGTACGTTGTAATCGTTCAAGACGTTCTAAACGTTGTATCGTTCTAGGGTTTAATTTTTAGGGATTTTTCTAAAGCAATAATTTGAAAATAAAGTTTTTCAAGTAGTGGATCAATCTTATTACGTTCACCTTCTGTAATATACTTCTGATTCAAGGCAATCTCAAGGCAAGTCATTACTTCTACCAAAGAACCGAGAGCGATACGCAAAAATTGAGCAAATTCTTTTCTACTTCTGCGAGTCGCCCCTTCGGAAATATTCAACGGTACAGAAATGATTGCCCGTTTCAATTGAGAAGTTAACGAAAATTGCTCTTCCTTAGGAAAATCTTTGGTGAGTTTGTATATCTCGTTCACCAATTCCATTCCAAGATGCCATACATTAAGTTTCTTAAACTGATACTCAATCATGTGCGACTATAATGTTTCGAACCAGCGGAAGCAATAGAACGACTAGAACGTTTTGAACGTATCTAACGCTTAAAACTTTACTGTTACTGGTTCTCGTTCGGCCGCTTCGTCCACTTCGAAAAACTTTTCTGGAAGAAAACCAAAGGAACTGGCAATCAAGCTCGAGGGAAAAACAGCGATGCGGGTGTTCAGATCCATAACGGTTGAGTTATAAAATCGCCGCGCCGCCTGAATTTTATTTTCCGTATCGGAAAGTTCGCGCTGGAGTTCTAGGAAGTTGGTGTTGGCCTTAAGGTCTGGATAGTTCTCGGCCACCGCAAAAAGTGTCTTCAAGGTTCCCGAGAGCATATTTTCGGATTGCGCCCGATCAATAGCGCTTCCCGAACTGCCACTGACCGCCGTCCGCGCCTTGGTCACATTCTCCAAAACATCCTTCTCGTGCGTCATATATCCCTTCACCGTCTCCACCAAGTTCGGGATGAGATCAAATCGCCGCTTTAGTTGAACATCAATATCGGATAAGGCTTCATGCGCCCGGAAGCGTAAAGTGACCAAACGGTTATAGGCGTACACCACCCACAAAACGACCGCTACCGGAATCACTATATATATAAAAGTCATAAGATCTGGAAATACTAACATACCTGGAAATCCCATGTCAGGAGTGTATCACACTTTCTCTGATAGGAAAATCTGGCCTTTTTTCTTTCAAATGGCCTCTGTTATAAGAATTCTCTCGGAAGCCTTGACAAGTCATAGTTCCTTACATATATTATATGTAGCTCATGAAAGGAGGTCTCACATTATGATGAGATCTATGATAGCTCTTTTGGGATTGGCCGTGATGGTCCTCGTGGACCTAGCTAGCCCCAATGGAACTACAGCGGATGACACACTCTCTCTCCCTCTCTACTGGTCCCAGCCTGTTCACTCGACTTCCAAGAAGTCAAAAACTGTCCTTGTGACGGTGACGGCCTACTCCTCAACCCCCGACCAGACTGACAGCACACCTTTTGTAACTGCTTCAGGAAAGCGAGTTCGTCACGGCATTGTGGCCACGAACTTGCTCCCCTTCGGCACAAAGGTGCAGATTCCGAAACTATTCGGAGATCAAGTCTTCGTCGTTGAAGATCGGATGCATCAAAGAAAGACCAGGCACGTGGACATCTGGATGTCGAATAGAAGTAAAGCACTTCGGTTCGGCGTCAAGAAAACCCACATCGTCGTTTTGAGCTAGAGAGAGTTCCATTCACCCACTGTAGTTCTCAAACCAAAAGGCCCACATTCCACGTGGGCCTTTAACACTTCATGCCCCACCCACGCTCTACTTACTGTTCCAATACATATTGGATACCTTCGATAAAATGGAAATTATGAGAATAAGTCCAAAGAAGATTGTTCGGCGGTTGCGGAAAAATGAGGGGAAAGTACGGGTAACGGCCTATGAGTTAAGGGTAAGCCCCAGTACGGTTACGAACTGGCGGCAGAGAGCCGCGGGTGTCACGCTCAAGTACCTACGCCGACTACTGACAGACCCCACTTGTCTCTCGAGATGATGACACCGGTCGATAAACTACAAAGTGTCCAATAAGCGTGAAACAGTAAGCATGAGTGTGTTTACAGACGTCATCCATCGGGTTAATGGTTTTGATCGGATTTATTCTTGATCAAAGTTTGCCAAGATATTCCCAGGGCGACTCCGAGAGTTACCCAGACATGACGGAAGAAAATGCTGTCGGCGAAGAAGATATTGACGAGCAGTGCCGGGACGGCTACCAACCAAGCCAGCTTAAGGTCCGCGCCCTGGTCCAGCAGGTCTTCAAGAGTTGCCCTGATCGATATACCCATACGGTAAAAAAACAGAAGAAATGCCGTAAGCGCCCCGATGCCGCCATACACCGCAACTTCCAGGAAAGTGTTGAACGGTTGGATCAGTTTTCCGTCGGCTATTATCGGATAATAGCCAAAACCCACGCCGAGGGGGTTTCTGAATATTATGTCCACCGCTTCAAGCCAGAACAGATGTCTCACCTGACTGGCGGTCGGATGGGTTATAAATTCGGCCACTCTTTTGGATACGAAGGCTTGAACAGCCGGCGTGGGGCGCGCGCCGAGGCAGAAAAGCAGATACCCGAGATAAAAAACAGAAATTGAGAGCGCGAGAATGACCAAGCATTTTTTGAAACTTTTCTTCTTTAAATACAGAACGGACCAAATAATTATGGATACCGCCAAAGATAACCAAGCCGCCCTGGACGCGCTCCAGAGAATGAAGTTGGCTATGACAACAAGCCACGAGGCCGCGGCCATTTTTTGCCAAAGAACTTTTGAGGACAGAAAAATGCCGACGCCGATAATGAAAATGATAGAAAGCCAAGAGCCGAGGATGATAGGACTTTGGAGAAAACCACTGAGGCGCCCATTGCTTAAAAGTATGTCCTGCCACGTTCCCCAAAAAATCGGTATGATAACGAGCGGAGACGCGAAAACGGCCAAACTCAGATAATGGACAAGTCTTTGACCTGTTGAAATTGCACACGCCAGAAAAAGGAGCATTCCCATCTCAAGGGCAAGTCGAGCGTAGTTTAAGACGATCGCATTCGCGGAGGCCGGAGGCGGCCCATGTCTTAGGAATCCTATAAACTGTCCGATGACGATAAAAATGGCAATTGCGAGAAGGGGCAGGATGTAGATTGCTATTTGCGGCCAAAATTCCACAACTGCGGTTCTCGCGCGCCGGTGGAGGAACGTGAGGATTCCCGCAGTAACGAAAAGGGCGTCTGCCCACTTGACGGGCTGGCTGCTGCGTAGCATTAAAAAGAAGGCTGCCGCAACGACGATCCAAAAGATTACATTCTTTTTTGTGAATAAATGCATCAAGAAATTTCCTCCTTCTTATGAAATTAAGAAAGCCTGGTTGATTAATACTACCAGCTTCCGCAATCTTCTCAAAATTTAATATCGGCGTTTTTTCTCCAAAACATGGATGATGGACTTGTTTTATATTTTATTTTAAATTGTAAGTACGCTGGGTCATGTAAAGGGCTTTCTTAGGACGCTTTTTTCGTGGCATACGACCCCCACATGACATCAGAATTTCTTCGCAAAACTGCCGTATTTTTTGTTTATGTCGCCATCATCGGCACGCCGCTTTTTTATTTTTCACAAGGAGTGTATCCTTTTGTTCTTTCGAAGAGCTTATTTTTCCAGTTCGCGGCAACAGGCGTCATTTTTTTTTGGCTTGCCTTAATGGCGGTCGACGGAAGATACCGCCCCAAAAGAACACCTCTGTCGCTCGCCCTCCTTTTGTTCTTTATCGTTTTAACAATAACGGCGGTTTTTGGCAACGATACGTGGCGAAGTTTTTGGTCCACCCAGGAAAGAGCAGTTGGCGTTGCGGCTCTTTGGCAACTCTTCGGATTTTTTCTGGCCGTTGTCGCCTTACGCGCGGATTTGGCCAAAGAGAATTTATGGTATGTCTCGATAGCGGTAGCTTCGGCAGTAAGCTTCATCGCGGAGATACAGCTGAAGGTTCCCGATCTTTTGGTCTCCGGAAATACGGCCGGCCGGCCCGGAGCGACATTAGGCAACCCCGCCTTTCTTGCGGGATATTTACTGCCGCATATATTTATTATCGGTTATTTTTTACTGGAAAAATTGCGAGATCTGCGACGGCAAAGAAATAATTTACTGTTGATCTTTCTCGCCGGCTCACTGATCGTCCAGCTGGGGGCCTTGTTCCATTCCGAAAGCCGCGGTTCTTTGATCGCTCTTGTCGCGGGAATCTTGGCGTTGCTATTTATGTTCGCCGTCGAACCGCCCCGGGGATTTGGCTATCTTTTCTCCCGGCGTTCATTTTACGTGATCGTTCTGGTGGTCATTCTTGCGGGCAGTTTTGGTTTTTGGTTTACCCGCGCAAGCCCACTCTGGGAAGGCGCTTTCGGCATACGCCGTTTTCAGGAACTTTCTGAAGACGCGCTTGCGCCCCGCATGGCCGCCCTCGCGGCCTCCTGGCAGGGCTTCAAGGAAAAGCCCATATTGGGCTGGGGTTGGGATAATTTCAATATAGTTTTCAATAAATACTACGACCCCAATTTGCTGAAGGTAAATTATCAAGAAACCCGTTTCGATAAGCCGCATAACTTTTTGGCCGAATACGCCATTGCCGGAGGGATCCCGCTTTTAGCTGCCGCAATTTACGTTTTCTTCATCTTCTCGCGTCAAGCACTGACGCTCAAAGACCCGCTTTTCGGTAAGATCGCGTTTGCGGCCATGATCTCTTACGCGGTACACAACATATTCCTTTTTGAGACGATTGGAGCACTACTCGTTTGGTATTTGGTGATGGCGAAAGTAGACGGAGATTGTATCGCGGAAGAGAAGCGGGCCGTCAGCCGCGCCGCAAAAAATTCCAAGGCGAAAACACGGATATATTTTTCGCTCGCCGCCGGGGCTGTTGCGATTTACTTTATAAGTTTTTTACCCCTGGTCGCTTCATATCGCCAATATCAAGCCATCGATAATTATTTGAACGGACGGACGGAGCGGGCCTTCGAAAATTTTAAAAGCGCGGCTGCGGGTTGGAATCCTTATGGTTGGATGATGAAGCGCGACTATGCAGTCGCTATCGCCACGGCCTATTTCAAAGATCCCGAAAAAATTTCCGATGGGGAAGCGCGGCTTGCCGTTCAGGCGATGGAGGAGGTCGTTCACGAACATCCGTACGATGCGCAAAGCCGGGCCATTTTGGTGAATGTATACAACCAGGTCTCTGATGTTGATCCGCAGTATCTGGCCAGGGCGGAGCGCGAGGCCCAGGAGGCGCTTAAACTTTCTCCTCGTCGCCAAGAAATATATTTTTATCTTGCGAAGACAAAAACGCTTCAACGTGAGAACGAAGAAGCGCTCGAGATCTTAAGGTCTGCTATCGATCTGGCGCCGGAAGTTTCGCAGGGCCATTTTTATTACGGCCTCGTTGCTTTTGCTGGCAATAAACCGGAGCAAGGATTTTTGGAGGTGGAAAAAGCGATCGCTCTCGGCCTTAACGTCAGAGATAAGGACGAACTCATGGTTGCCGCGAATTATTATGTGGATAACGGCTACGCGTCACGGACCGTTCCTTTGTACAAAAAAATGGTAGAGATCGACGATTCGGATATTGAAGCAAAATTGAAACTGGGAGTCGCTTACTATCTTTCCGGAGAGTTCGACGGTGCGCGCCGCTATATCCTTGAAGCAGGAAGAGAGTTTGATTTCAAGGACAGTAATCTATATTTGCCGTTAAAGCCGATCTTCCAGGATCTTGGTTTGAACCTTTAATTTGTAGCGCGCCAGAAGTCATGATTTTGAGGAATATTTTCGTGATGTTCGAAGGCGTAAAATACGCTCTCGAAATTGACGCTGGGGGGACATTGAGAAATCAGATCCCCCAAGTTGTCGTGTGCCACGAGACATGTTGAATTACCCCGAAAAGTTCGGAGTAGAGATCTTCTACTCCTTCCCCGTCGAGAAGGATTGGAAAAGGTTGATCGAGGAGGCCAGGGAAACTGGCCAGGAGGCGGATGAAGAAGTGATACGATCTTCATCTCCTCCTTCGGCAACTTCGGTTGCCGAAGACTCGAACGTCGTGGCTACGGAATTTGTCCTAGTTGATGTCGAAGAGTGTCACGATGTTGAGGTGGAATTCCTCGCGGAAGGAACCCCCTTCAAGAGCATCCCGCGATAGCGAGCAAGAAGGGAGGGTTATGAAGTACAATGCACCACTCGCATTCGCGAAAAAGAAGTGGGCTCACCCTGGGGCTAAAGGGTAGCCATGAAGGTAAGGCTGGAATCCTCTAATTTACGAGCCGATATTCTATTTTGGATATCGGCTCTTCTCATTTCTATAATCACACAATTTGACTGATCATTCTCTCGTCTCAATTTTGTTTAATTTTAGTAACCACCCATCCCTCCGCCCATTCCTCCGGGCATTCCCCCACCACCTTCTTTTTCCTTTTCTGGAATTGTGGTCAGCGCCGCGCCAATCGTGAGATAGGTCGAAGCTACCGAGACAGAAGAAACTAAAGCGGTCTTTGTTACTTTCAAAGGATCGATGATTCCAGCTTCCTTGAGGTCGCCAATTTTGTTCGTAATGCCATTGAATCCTGTCCAGCGATCTCCTTTCGCGCGCTTCTTCAGTTCGGCCATGATCGGCTCGGCCGCCTCACCGCTATTCTTGAGGATTGCTCGAAGCGGCGACTCAAGTGTTCGCATCAGAATTCCATGCGCCGCCATTGCGACTGAATCACTCATAGTTTTCTGATGAGCTGGCTTCATTTCTTCATATCTCTCCGTCATTTCAAGCGAAACGTTGAAGAGCGCGATACCGCCGCCCGGCACAATTCCCTCTTCCATGGCCGCTCGGGTGGCCGCGACTGCGTCCTCAACGCGTTGCTTTAACTCTTTCTGAGCAGTTTCCGTGGCTGCGCCAACTTTGATCACCGCGACACCACCGGACAATTTGCCCAATCGCTCCTGTAATTTTTCTTTGTCGAAATCTGAGTCGGTTTTCTGAATCTGCGTTTTGATCTGTGCCACACGGCTATCAATTTCTTTCTTATTGCCTTTGCCATCAACAATCGTCGAAGTGTCCTTTCCGGAAACGACGCGATGGGCGTGTCCCAAATCTTCCAAACCAACGTTCTCCATCTTCTTCCCAAGATCATCAGATATAAATGTAGCGCCAGTTACAATCGCAATATCCTGAAGCATCTCCTTCCTACGATCACCAAACCCTGGTGCCTTGATCGCCAAAACACTGAAGATGCCGCGCAACTTGTTCAAAATCAAAGTGGTCAAAGCCTCGCCTTCAACCTCCTCAGCGATAATGACCAACTCCTTTTTCCCACTCTGCACAATCTTCTCGAGTAAAGCTAATATCTCCTGAATCGAAGAGATCTTCTTATCAGTTACCAATATATACGGATCTTCCAAAATGGCTTCCATCCGCTCCTGATTGGTAATCATGTACGGAGAAACGTAGCCGCGATCAAACTGCATACCTTCGACAAATTCATACGAGTTGGCGAGTGTGTTCGAATCATCAATCGTCACCACACCATCCTTGCCAATCTTGCCCATCACTTCGGCGATCAAGCCGCCAATTTCTGCGTCCTTGGCCGAAAGCGTAGCCACCTCTTTCACTTTCTTATTGTCGTTGATCAGTTCGCGCTGACTCTCGAGCGCTTTAATAATTACTTCGCTTTCTTTCTTCAGTTCTTCGGCGAGATGAATAACGTTAAACCCTTTTTCGCTAATCGCTTTTTCTCCTTCGTCGATCATCGCCTGGGCCAAAACAACCGAAGTCGTCGTACCATCGCCAACATTGTCGTTGGTCTTGTCCGCGGCCTGCTTCACAAACTCAGCGCCGAGATTTTCATACTTGTCTTCGAGCTCAACCTCTTTGGCGACAGTCACACCGTCAAAAGTGACCTGCGGCGCGCCATACCCTTTTTCGATCACCACTGCTCGGCCGCGAGGACCAAGGGTCATCTTCACCGCTTCGGCCAACTTATCAATTCCCTTCTTCATGGCCGCGCGGGCTTCTTCGTTAAATAAAATTTGTTTTGCCATACTTTGAACTTAAAACTTTTAACTAATAACTTATAACTTTTTACGACTTTTTTAATTTTTTCTTAAAACCTCCTAACTGATTCGCAACACTTTCCAGCTTCCGGTGAATATCATCAAACTGTCCCTGGGTAATTAATTTATTATCTTTCAACACATCAATCGCAGCCAACGTTTCATATATTGATCCCATTGAGATATTGAAGAAACGGTTCATATCTTTATCCGAATCTTTTCCACTTCCTTCTGCGATATTCAAAATTATAGAAAGAGCCGCTCGCGTTACCTGATTTCCTAAATCGAACTTATACTCTTGGGGCAATCCTTTAACCATCCTCAAAATATCTGCGAACACTGATTTTGATTCCTCGTACACTGGCCATCCTAAAAACCTAAACTTATTCATGTCGCTTCTCGTTATACGTTTCCAGTTTTTAGTTATTAGTCCAAGACTGCGAGCACATCATCTTCGTCCGCGACCAGATATTTTTTTCCATCCAGCTCGACTTCGTCCGGACCATATTTTTTAAATAAGACTACATCGCCCACTTTGACCGACATCGGTATCCGCTCGCCCTTGTCATTCGCTTTGCCCGGCCCAACCGCCAAGACCTTCCCTTTGACTGGCCGCTCCTTCTCCGCTGACTCCGGCAAGACAATCCCCGACTTCGTCACTTTCTCCTCTTCAGCCGCCTCAATAAAAAGGTGATTTGATAATGGTTTAAAGTTCATTAGTCATATAGATGTATTAGTTCGACCTAATAATAGTAGGCTTAATCATAGAGAAATCTGCCCGAGTGTCAAGAATGTTCGAGCTTTCTTTTCGAAGACACCCATAAAATCCTACTGGATTTTTGATCGGCTCGAACCGGCCGTTCTGCGCCAGGTCTTCAAAAACAAAACTCTCAGCTAGGTTTACGGAAGGTAGTCCGCAATGTCTTAGTCATGAGAACTCTCAGCCAGTGTTACAAAGTGTAACAGCACTTCGCTTCAAAGCTAGGATGCTGGAACAAGCCAGATAAAGTTCCCTGCATCATCTTTTTCGTTAAGATTTATCACCCACACTCGCGACCAGGTATGATCCTGCACAATCAAATTATCATTCCGATCAAAGGCTACTTCGCCCGGCGCGCCCATGGGCAGTCGAATAACGGCGTCGGGATTTTGTCCCATCACATAGGTTCCATCGCTTTTCTTAGCTAAGGGATTTCTATAAAGGAAAAGCTGGGTGGTGGCTCGAGTTCCGTCATTCGCCCATCCAGTGCCATCAGTTGTCACAACCATCTGGTTCTGACTATCAAAAGCTACCGAAATCGGAGAATTTATTTTATACGGCACCTCGGAACAATTCGCCGGTTGGGTCAGAGAGTTGCTCACGAAAACTTTACGAGCGGAAATATTTGGGAAGAGTGTCGAAGCACGTTGAATATCTTCGCCCATAAAAACGGTGATACGGTTATTCCCATGACACTCATAGTTATTTTCGATCGCATATAAATTTCCGAGACGGTCAAACTCAATCCGACCAACGTCACACAAACTATCTGCCGAAGGAGCTCCCTTCGCTGTCCAATCATACTGTTGATTGTGATTGCACTGAACCGATGTCTTGTTCGGTTGTCCGATAACAAGATCTACTAATAACTTTTTACTGTATTCATCGTAGTTACTCACCCGCAAAATACGGTTGTGATCGCGATCATTAATCCACAATGTATTAGTTGTCGGATCAAACTCCGGCCCAGTTTCTCGCATCGAGTACTCCACTTCCACAGTGGGATTATCTTTCCAATAGAGCGACAACTCCTGACGAACTAACTGAGGGGCCAGATTAGGATAGAGCTGATATAACATCAGATGACCGGTGTGCAGATAGGTCGTCCAGAGTCTATTTTTTTCATCTACTGCGAAAGAGAGTCGGGCGCCAGGATTATAAACGGATTTTCCTGAAGCTCCCGACGGAGCGGAAAGATAGTTTGGCCAAACCATAATGCGCTCTCGATCTTTCACGATGAGCTGATCTCCAGATACTGTCATCCCTACTGCTTCAGACAAGGCCGACAGACTGGGAATATTGGCAACAGAGAATGCTTGATCAAAGTCAGCAAAGCATCCCGCAGTATTTCCTCGTAGCTGATACCGATGCACGCCTTTATCGCGCGCTCCCCACTCATCAGCAATATAAACACGATCCTGGCCATCAAATCCCAATGACCCAGAAGGCCAGGTGAGCTCGTCGGCCAATGAAGCCACCACGCTACCATCATTTCGGATAAGCAAAGTTCGCCCTCCTCCTGGACGACTGTGCTCATTGATCCACATTGTCCCTTCCACACATTTCCCGTCCAACATCCTATTGAAGGCGAGCGTACTTGCGGTGAACCAGTATCCGGGAACGGTGGGATATATGACCTTCCGTGCGGCCATGCCGTTTGAGAAAGGAGGCGTGAAAACCAAGATACGAACTTCAAACGCATGTTCGTGAAACTCATCGAGTACATACAGTTCGCCAGTCGCGGGATTGATTCGCGCCAGTGTTGGATTACACATTTCGGTGAGTTCCGCGCGACGGAAGCAACCCTCTAGGCCACGACTACTAAAACTTCCATTTTTTCTACCCAGCACCAGATCAGCTTCTTTTTGACCGGGAAGAAACCGAAGAACACGATTATTAAAAGTATCCGCCACCCAGACATTCCCTTCGTCATCAACTGAAACACCTCTCGTCGAGACATGACCAGGAGCGCCAGCGCTCGTCCAGAGCGATTCTGCATCGGGAGTTGTCCTGCCTTGATTTACTTTATTCCCGGTGAAGTTGGCCTGACCCCACACAAAATCAGCAACTGTGTCCCCTTTTCCATTTGTTTTACTAACACTATAAGGTTCGTTGTACTTCAGCACGCGATTATTCATTACGTCCACAACATACAAATTTCCTTCCTTATCAACATCGAGATTCATGTGCTGCCACTGCTCAGCCACGTTGGCTCCGATTGGAAACTGGAGCAAGCACAAAGACGAAGCCGTAGGAGATTTATAAAAACCAAGATTGTTATCGCCATTACAAGCCGAAGAACCAAAATCCGGCTGGCCGAAAACAAGGTTGGCGCCCGTAAGGGTTCCGCTGTATCCCAAGATACGACTATTACCGCTATCTAAAACATAGACTTTATTCGGATTGGAACTCCGATCTACCGCCACACCGGGAGTGTGATAGGTTGATCCATTTGTCGGCTGCCACCACGCGGTTTCCTTATAACTTCTTTGTCCGAATACTTTGAGCGTCTTCACACACTGTCCGTAAAAATTTGTTTCGCCGGAAGGACAGTCCCGCGCGCTATCTTGTAACATACCGAGCGTAGAAATTTTCCCCTGACTTTGAGTCGGTACATTTGGGATGGGAAGAGGAGCTGGGTTAGAACTGTCAGAAATTGTGACGCTATTTTGTGCCGGATCCAGAGGAGAAGGCCCGATACATATTTGAGTGCAATAAATCTCCAGGGAGTATACGCCCGCTACAACAGAATTTGGAATGGTCACAAACTCACTTCCATCATTAGGAGTATTCCATATCAGGGGATATGTACCTCTTATCGCTCTATCGTTTAAAAGAATATTTACTCGAGCACTATTTCCTCCACCGCCTCCTGTCCAACGCACTTCATAGCTTCTATTTCGCTGCCATCCTACACTCCCAAGTGGAGTTACTAATCTTAATTTCTGAATCGGCTGGATTGAAGAGGAGGTGGACGCGATCGCAGGAGCCGGAGAAGAAGATACACTAGCTATTGAAGGCACGGTAGGCACACCCGTGGCTTTTCCGGAACCAGGGGTTTGCGGCGAAAGGGCTTCATTTACTCGTTGCCGAGTAATTGGCCCAAAGTATCCCGCGGCGGGAGTAATGCCCACACTTGCTTGATAGCGGGCGAGAGATTGCTGGGTGAGAGGACCGAAATAGCCAGTAGAAACCTGCCCCGTGGGCCAGGCGGCCGCTGGCTTAGATTGCAAAAAGTCCTGGAGCTTCTGGACATCGTCCCCTCTGGCTCCCAAAGTTAAATCTCTCGTAAAAACAGCTGCAACCTGATATTTCTCTTCCGCAAACTGCCGCAGTATTTGTTGGCCTCTGTTTTGTAGTATCTGATCAATCTGTGCCTGCGTTAGGGCGTTCGTTTGAGCGAGTGTAATTATCGGGAAAACAGCAACGCAAAACAAAAAGGCTATTATTTTTCGCTTTCCCATATTTGTAAGGTGTTAATCCCTTACAATTCTATCATAGATATTCAAAACGGCTTTGACGGCATCTCCAGCCGAGATATTGTTTTGTTTATAGAGAACATCGGAGACATCTCCCACCGCCCAGATGCGTGAATGAGAAGTCTGTTGGGTTTTTGGATCAGCGATCACTTCGTTAATTGGATTTAACGTCACCAGATTTTTTACAAATTCGGAGTTCGGCAAAGCGCCAATTTCAATAAACACACCTTGCACATCCAATTTTTTCTCCTCGCCGGTTTTTAAATCCTTATAAGTCATGCCTTCGACACTGTCTTTGCCAAAAATCGTTTGCGTTTCGGCAGTCAAAATAATTGTTACTTTCGGATTGCTTTTGACTTTCTCTTGTGTGACAGCATCGCCACGGAGCATCTCGTCGCGCTCTAAAAGATAAATTTTCGGCGCATAGGGCAGAAGATCAATCACTGCTTCGAGACCAGCATTCCCACCACCAACAACCGCCACCGTTTTGTCTTTAAAAAGCGGCGCGTCGCAAATTGAGCAGTAGGCCACGCCGCGACCATCCAACTCTGCTTCGCCAGGAACATTTATTTTTCGTCGACGACTGCCGGAAGCAAGTAAAACGTATTTCGTCTCCAGTTTTTTCTCGCCGTTTGTTTCCACGACGAGATGATCGGAAGCATCGGTGATCGCTGTCGCTAGTTCGCCTTCAATAATTTCGATTCCCTCTTGCGCCCGCACATGTTCCTCAAGCGCTTTGGCCAAATCAAACCCGGAGATGGATTTCGTGCCAATCCAGTTTTGTACATCAGCCGAAACCAACGACTGACCGCCAAAACTTTCGGTCACGAGCGCTACTTTTATTTTTTTCCTGGCCGCATACACGCCAGCCGCGACGCCGGCCGGACCGCCACCGATAATGACAAGGTCGTACATAAATAAAAATAGGGGTTAGGGTTAAGGGTATAGGGGTTAGTGATTAGCACAACGAGACTAATTCTAGGGCATTTTCTATACCCTATCCACTACACCCTATCCCCTGTTTTTTCTACGGAGCCAGGTTCAAAGCCTTGGCCACCGCCATCCGGTTGAAGCCAACGATGATTTTGCCATTGATATCAATCACGGGCACGCCAAATTGCCGGGACTTGTTCACCATCTCTTCCCGCGCTTTGTCGTCCTCGGCCACGTTGTGCTCGGTAAAGGCTACGCCATTCTTGGCGAAGTATTCCTTGGCCATTTTGCAGTAGACGCAGGTTGGAGTGCTGTAAAGGATAACTGGATTTGCCATAAATTTCTTTAAAACTTGATATGAGCACCTTCATTCTAAGGGGAGGGTGGACGACTGTCAAAGAATTGGTTCAAGCCCTCGCTCTTTTTTGATTTTGATTCATAAACCATAGTAAAATAAGGCTCTAGCATGGATTTTTCTTCTTTCGCGGAAGTGGTCGGCTGGGTCATGACTCATAGTTATCCCCTGATCTTTCTCGTCATGGTTATCGAGGGGCCAATTGTCACGGCCGCCGCCTCCTTCGCCGCCGCTCTCGGACATCTGAACTACTACGCGATCTTTATCCTGTCATTTCTCGGGGACCTCATGGGGGATCTTATCTACTACTCTATCGGTTATTGGGGCAGGCAGGGATTTATCGAAAAGCATGGGAAGCGTCTGGGATTGACGAAAGAAAGAATCGAACGGGTCACTACTCTTATTAAAACCCATCCGATTAAAACACTCATCACTTCAAAATATATTCCTTTGGTTTCCGCCTCCGGCCTCATCGGCGCTGGCTTAGCCCATATTCCACTCCGACGGTTTCTCCTCTTGGATATTTTAATCACCCTTCCCAGTACTATTTTTTTTACGACCATTGGATTTTATTTCGGCGTTATCTTTGACTCCATTTTCAAATCAATCCGCAATGCGCAATACGCCGCCGCGGCCGTCATCGTCTTAGCCATACTTTTTTTTCTGTTATACCGAAAAGTCCAAGAGTATCTTTCTCGACAACTTGAGAAAAACGGCAACGGAGTATGAGAATCGCTATCTGTTCGGACAATTTTTATCCAGAAACAAGCGGCATCTCTGATTCGATTATTACGACGGCAAAAGCGCTCACCCAACTGGGACACGAAATCGCTTTTTTTGTGCCGGCTTACGGAGAAAAAGATTACAAAAAAATTGGCATCACGAAAACAGATGAGCCTGATTTCGGACCGCACATCTCCATTCATCGCTTCAGCTCTACTTCTTTTCCGACCGGCACTGGCCAAGGACGCATGGTGTTTCCGACTCCTTCCGGTCTCGCCGCGTTCCGAAAGTTCAATCCTGATGTGATCCACTCACAATTATTTTTTGGCGTGGGATTAAAAGCGTACTACGCTAGCCGACTCTTCCGAAAACCATTCGTCGGCACAAATCACACCGTGATTAAAGAGTTCGTCCGCTACAGTCCGATTCGTTTGCCTGGCCTCGCCGCGTTCGCCGATTGGTATATGAACTGGTATTACAATCGCGCAATTTTTGTGACCGCGCCGGCGCGATTTCTTTTAGAGGAAATGATCCAATCACACATGATTCGCCCGAACGAAGTTGTGCCGAACTCGGTCGATATGCAGATTTTCGATCTGCCCCAGGAAAACAAAGAAAAACTGAAAGCCGAGTTTGGTCTCTCGCCGCACACTATTACCGTCGCCGGACGTCTCTCGAAGGAAAAAAGTTTGGATGTACTTTTTCGTATTTTCCAAATTGTTCAACAAGCTGTTCCCGACGCATCACTGGCCTTAGCCGGCAGTGGCAACGCCCATGATGAACTAGTAAACCTCGCAAAGGAACTTGGGATTAGCGATGGTGTTCACTTTGTTGGTACGCTTAGTCAGTCGAAGTTGGCGAGGCTTTACGGAGCAAGCGATATCTATGCCACCGCCAGCACTTCAGAGGTGCAAAGCATGACGATGATCCAGGCCATGGGCTGTGGCCTCCCCCTGATTGGAGTAAAATCCCATGGCGTTGGTGAGCAGATCAATGGCGAGAATGGCTACGCTTTTCCGCCCGGCGATATCTCTGGTTTTGCTCAAAAAATCATCTTCTTACTGCAAAATGAGCGCGAACGATCTGAACTGGGACAAAAAGCGGCCGCTTTTGCGAAAGCTCACTATACTCCGGCGGTGATCGCTCTGCGGTTCGAGAAGATTTACGAGGACGCCATAACTGCGTATCATAAGAAGGAAGCTAAGTCCTAACCGCCCTACGGGATGAATCCCCACACCTAATCGGGAAATATTATTAAAGAAATAGAAATCATGATGCTAACCACGTCAAAAATAAAAAGGTTGTCTATAGGGTCGAGAGCTGGTCGCATGGTTGCGACCGTTCCCGATTAGGTGTGGGGATGAAACTAAGTTTTTCTATTCCCGCCTACAACGAAGAAAAAAATATCTGGCGCTGTCTTGATTCTATTTTCCAGGAACTTAAAGGGAAAAAGTATCAGGTGGAAATCATTGTGGTTGATAATAACTCCACCGACCGGACTGCCGAGATCGCCAAATCATACGCTGGCGTGCGCGTTGTTCCGGAAACCAAAAAAGGATTGCTCTACGCCCGCGAACGAGGATACGAAACCGCAACTGGCGATCTGATCGCGAATGTTGATGCCGATACTATTCTTACCCCTGGCTGGATTGATACGGTTTTCCAAGAGTTTGAAGAAAATCCAAATCTCGTTGCCTTAAGCGGCCCCTATGTTTACTACGATCTTCCGCCCTTGGTGCAGATGGTCACAAAATTTTTCTATAGTTTTGGATATATAGTTCACCGCTTCAATCTTCTTTTTGGCGGCAATGGCACCATGCTTCAGGGTGGCAACTTTGTCTTACGAAAAACAGCGCTCGATGCTATCGGCGGATTTAATACCGACATTGCTTTCTACGGCGAAGACACCGATATCGCCGTGCGCATGAGTACAGTTGGCAAAATAAAATTCACCTACCGCTTGCCGATGAAAACATCTGGCCGGCGCTTGGCTGAAGAAGGGGTAGTGACGACCGGTTTTCGGTATGCTATAAACCATTTCTGGATGCTCCTCTTTAAGAAACCGTTTACCGTGAAATACGGGGACGTGCGGGCTCCGGAAAAAACCACGTAAATGATCCCCCCACCTTCATCTTAAAATACTCATGTTACTGTTTAAAAAAGTCGTTTATTATAAATTCAAATCCACCTCTTGTGGCGGGTTTAAGGTGGGGGCATGAAATCCCCTCTCTCGCAAAAGACACTCCTCCTTTTCCTAGGAGATATTGTCGTCCTCTACGCGGCGCTCCTCCTCGCGCTTATTATCCGTTATGGCAGCGGCTGGCAGGACGTCCTCGATCTCCATCTTGTCCCGTTCACCATTGTCTTTCTGCTCTGGCTGATCGTTTTCTACGTCGCCGGCCTCTACGATCTCCGCCGCCTGAAAAATAATATAACCTTCCTTTCACTTCTCAGTGTGTCCCTGGCCTTCAATGTGCTTATTACCATTGCTCTTTTCTACTTCATCTCCGCCTTCGGCATCGCTCCTCGCGCTACCCTTTCCATTCTTGTTATCGTTTTCGTCATTCTTGAACTTTTGTGGCGACGATTTTTTAATGCCCGCTTAGGCCATGCGGCCAATTTATTTAACGTGCTCATGGTTGGCGATGACCCGACAATCCAGGAGCTCACTGCAACTTTACGAAAAGATCCCCAGATCGGCTACAAGGTAGCTTTCCATATTCAAGGAACTCACGATCTGAAAGCCGTAGAGCAATTGGAGATTCTTCTCCGGGCTAAAGGAATTGACGTGGTTGTGGTACCGCACGGGGCAAAACAAAACGTTGAGTTGCAAAAGATTTTTTATGATCTTTTAGCTTCCGGCATCGCCGTCTATGACGTCCCCGCTTTTTACGAAGAAGTTTTCCGCAAGATTCCTTTAAAGAATGTTGAGGAGTCCTGGTTCCTCGAACACATCTCCGCCCGCCGCAATGTCTATGATGATCTGAAGCGTGTCGGAGAAATGGTTATCGCATTCGCGATCGGACTTATTCTCCTCCCCTTAATCGCCCTGGTCGCTCTTCTCGTCCGGTTCACCTCTCGAGGTCCAGCTATATTTTCTCAGGAGCGGGTGGGACTTCAAAACAAAAATTTCACCCTCTATAAGTTTCGCACCATGGTTGTGAACGCCGAGCGGAATGGTGTCCAGTGGGCAAGCAAGAATGATCCGCGCGTTACCCTTCTTGGCCGCTTCCTCCGCTACACCCATCTTGATGAACTGCCTCAACTCTGGAATATCCTACGCGGCGATTTGTCGTTCGTGGGTCCGCGACCAGAACGCCCTGAGTTTGTGGCCATGCTGGAAAAGGAAATCCCCTACTATGACATCCGCCATCTTATTACTCCTGGCGTGACCGGCTGGGCCCAGATCAACTATCGTTATGGCGCTTCCGTAGAGGATTCATTTGAAAAACTACAGTACGACATCTACTATCTCAAAAACCGTTCGCTCATTCTCGACATTGCCGTCATCTTGAAGACATTACGAACCCTCTTCGTTAATGCCTCCTAGGAGATCTCCTTATTCGAATTGTAAGGTAGAAATATTACCTTGCGACTCTATTTAGGAAATAGGGTAAAAAAAGGCTATGAATCCCCACACCTAATGGGAAAAATAGATATAATAGTTGTATAATGACACACATGGTTCTGATTATAAAAGAGGCGGATAGTAACGGGAAGTTCTGCCGCTACGCGGCGATTTCCCATTAGGTGGGGGGATGAAAATTCTTATAACCGGAGGGGCTGGATTCATCGCTTCTCATATCACCGACGCTTACGTCCAAGCTGGTCACAAAGTGGTCGTGATCGATAACCTGAATACTGGTTTCCGGAGAAATGTAAATAAAAAAGCAAAATTTTATAAAGTAGATATCCGTGATCTTGACGCAATCCAAAAGATTTTCAAAAAGGAACGCCCGGAGATTGTGAATCATCACGCCGCCATCGCTGAGGTAGTGAAATCAGTTCGTAATCCGATTCCAACGTATGAAGTGAACGTGATTGGAATCGCCAATATCCTTCTTTCTTTTGGACAGTACGGCAAAGGGAAGAACAAAAAATTTATTTTCTCCTCAACAGGCGGCGCCCTCTATGGCGAACCGAAAAAAATCCCTGCCGCTGAAACTACTCTGGTTGCTCCCCTCTCTCCGTATGGTCTCTCAAAACAACTCGGGGAAGACTTGATCCATTTTTATGCTCGGATGTACAAGTTTGATTACTATATCTTCCGCTATGCCAATGTGTATGGTCCTCGCCAAAACCCAAAAGGTGAAGCGGGTGTAGTCGCCATCTTCGGCGGTATTATGAAACGAGGCGAAGTACCGACTATCTTCGGTGATGGTACGAAGGCACGAGATTATGTGTATGTCGGCGATATCGTGAAAGCGAATCTCGCAGCGTTAAGGAAAGGAAAAAACGTTGCGACAAATATAGGTTGGGGCAAACTGATTACCGATCAGATGATTTTCGACACCATTGCTAAAACCCTGAACTACAAACAAAAAGTAAAATACGCTCCCTATCGTTCAGGTGAAGTTTATCGCATTTCTCTAGACGCCGGAAAGGCGCGAAGCATTCTTGGCTGGAAACCAACCGTTACTTTAGAAGAGGGTGTCCGCCGGACACTAGCCACTCTCTAGACCTCAGGTCTGCGATTTCGTTTTCCCGTTGACTCGGCTGACGTACTTCGAGAGAAGCCATGAGCTGGATTGGACTTTGCCGTGAGGACCGATACTAAAAACCATCTGCGCTCCAATCCGATCGCACAGTGGCACCTCAGGAATATTTTTCTTAGTCCGATCGCCCCCATTTGCGAAAATATCCGGCCGCAATTCCTCCAAGGCTTGGCAAACGCTCATGTCTTTCGGCTTTGCTGGATGTTTGGTGAGGACAACCTTGTCTACTACCCGCAAAGCTTCGATGATCGCCTTGCGTTCAGCTTGATGCATGAAAATGTGATGTTTCTTCGCCCGAAGCCAGTTATCATTATTCAGAATTACCACTAGCGTATCGCCTAATTTTTTTGCCTCCTCGAAGAGTTCAATGTGTCCAATGTGGATTGGATCAAACCCACCGCTCACGGCAACAGTTATTTTTTTCTTCACTGCTTTTCCGGTAGACATGTTTTTTGGAGAATTAGCCACCTTATGCAATAATAACCCATTATATATCCAGTGATTACAAAAATAAAGGATTTCCTCCTTATTAATAGGACCGAACGACAGACCGTAGCAAAAAATACATTCTGGCTAACGGTGAGTAATGTAGGCGGACGTTTAATTCGATCGATCATTATTATCTATGCGGCTCGTGTTCTCGGTGCTTCCGAGTGGGGGGCTTTTTCGTATGCCATTAGCCTGGTCGCCTTAATTACTATTTTCACTGATCTGGGGATCGGACCAACCCTTACTCGCGAAGCTTCAAAAAAAATTGAGGATGAGCGCTACCTCACTCGCCTTCTCTCAACATCTCTTTATATAAAAATTGCCCTCCTCCTTCTCGGCGTCCTGGCCATGATCTTTATTGCACCCTCCTTTACTTCTCTACCGAAGGTAGACGTCATCTTGCCTATCATTACTTTGGTTCTCATTTTCGATACCCTGCGTGAATTTGGCGTGGCCATCATCCGAGCCATGGAAAAAATGGAGATGGAAGCCGCCCTTTATATCTTCACCAATATCGCCATCCTGATTTGTGGCACATTATTTTTGATGTACCACCCAACGGTCCGCGGATTTTCCTTGGCCTATGCTATCGGTACCGGTGCCGGCATGGTCGCCACGATCTACATTCTTCGCAAACGCTTTGAAGGACTGTTTAACTCATTCGATTGGAAACTGACCAAAATTATTTTCATCTCCGCTCTCCCTTTCGCAATCTCGAGCGTGCTTGGTGGGCTTATGATTAACACGGACATTCTCATGCTCGGTTTTTTCCGTTCGGCAGAAGAAGTTGGTTACTACTCTGCTACGCAACGTTTAATCCAACTACTCTATCTCTTTCCCACCATTTTCGCCAGCAGTGTCTTCCCTCTTTTCTCTCGTTTCGCCAATCAAGACGAGAAAAAATTCCGCGATTTGATGGAACGAATTCTCTCGTTCAACTTTCTCTTGGCTATTCCCATTGTCACTGGCGGCATCATTCTCGCCGAACCAATTATTCAAACTATCTTTGGTACTGAGTATCTACCCGCCGTTCTGTCCCTCCAAATTCTTCTCGCTACACTGATCGTCACCTTCTCCGCCGCCATTTTGACGAACGCTGTTTTCGCCCATAATCGCCAGAATAGCTTGGTCATCTTCGCCACGTTCGGCGTAGTTTCGAACGCTGTACTCGACTTCTTTTTTATTCAGTGGTGGGGCATAAATGGTTCTGCTATTGCTACACTGATCGCTCAGATTCTCAGCAACATGTATTTGTGGCACACAATGAAACGCATTAATCCCTTCCATATTACCTCCCGACTCCCGCGGATACTGGTCGCTGGATTGATCATGACACTCGTGACCGTCTTCTTTCACAGCCTCGGCCTAAACTTTATTTTGAATATTGTTATATCAGCCCTGGTTTACGGCGGTCTTCTCTTTGTTCTTCGCGAACCACTTTTTCGAGAACTGAAAATTACTTTACAACCGCTCGCTTGAGTCGAGCCATAGACTGATGGATCATCCGACGAAAACCTTCTGGTAAAAAGGCGTAGGCGTACTGCAGTTCGTTCATGAGTAGCGCGGAATAGTAGTTCGGATAATCATACTTATATCGCTTCATTACTATAAGCGCTGTTTTTAAATGCGGTTTTATCTTGGCAATTGAAGTATTATTTCCCGTCATGGTGTAGTAGGAAAAGTACTCTGGAAAGTTGTAGAGCTTACCAACTAATCCCATCTTTAACCAAAAGTCACGATCACCAGCATAGCGAATGGAACTGTCATAGAGATCCACTTTCTTAGCCGCCTCAAGACGAAACAGTGTGGTGCTGTTTGCCATCGGATTGGAGTAGAGCATATACTTTCGGATCTCAGCATCCGTTTCTGGTTTCAAGTAGCGATATTTTTCCTTTCCGTGCTCATCAATAACCACAACGCCGCCGCCACACCCAACAAAATCTTTGTGACTGTCTAAAAACTGTATCTGCTTCCCGAGCTTCTCCGGATCAAGCCAAGGATCATCATCGTCAATCATAGCTATATATTCTCCGCGAGCCACAGCGAAACCCATATTGTAATTTTTAGAGATCCCCTGATTTACTTCGCTCCGTAAAAAAGTAATTCGCGATTCTCCCTCTTTTAATTTCTCCACTACGGAAACGGTGTTATCTTTCGAACCATCATCAGTAATAATCAGTTCCCAATCAGTGAATATTTGTTGCTGAATGCTTTTCAGCGTCGCTTCGAGCATGTGCGCCCGATTATAGGTACCCATCAAAACAGTTACTTTGGGAGACATGGTAGATCAAGAATACCAAATATAAAACCGGAGAAGCAAGCTTGAATTAGAGAAGCGGAATAACATCGATTAACTGATTGAGAACGTAGTCTGGCTTCACTCGAGCCAGTTCGTGAGCATTTTGATTATCTTTAATAAAAATAGTTTTACATCCGGCCGCCTGTCCGGCGCCAACATCATTGTCGCTATCTCCTACCATGAGAGACTTCGAAGGATCCCCCTGCAATTCCTCAAGCCCTCGGAGAAGCATCCCGGGCTTTGGTTTTCGGCAAACACACTGATCGGCATCCTGGTGGGGGCAGTAGTAGACCGCATCGATGCCCGGTAACATTTTCCGCATGTGCGCGTGAATCTTCTCTAATTCTTCAAGCGGCATAAGTCCCTTCGCAATTTGGGGCTGGTTGGTAACCACAGCGACGGAATAACCGCGCTCTTTGGCAGCGACAATTAATTCAGTGCCTCCCGGCAATAATTCAAATTGATCAAAGCGGACCAAATATTCCCCTCGCGGCATCGCCCTACACAATGTTCCGTCGCGATCAAGAAGAAGGATTTTATTTGCGTTCATTGGCTTAGTTTTAGCATAAGATCAGCTAAAACTGTATGCCACAGTTTTCTTTTTATAGAATCTCTTGACAACACCCTAAAAAAAGAGTTAAATACTGCCAGCTTTCTTAATACGGGTTTTACCCGGAAAGGTTCAAAACGATGGATATACTAGGCATTGTCGGCAAAGCACCGGGAGGATTTCCAATTCTCTTTGGAGGGACGCGGCAAACTATCAAGATGTCGCGTGTCCATCAAATGCCACTTGAGGGGCTTGTGGACCCAGCAAACTGCGTCTTCTGCAAGATGGAACCCGCAAAGGTTGCGGAAGAAACCCATCACATTCCGGGCGTTGTGGAACCCAGAGGCTGGCGAAGACTGAAGAACGCCTTCACCCCACACCCGGATCACCGCCTGATCATTCCGGAGATCTGCTGGTCTCCGGGCGATCTTCAGGAGTGGGGAGGCACCAGCGGCTTGTACTCTGCCCTCATCATGGCAGCGGCCGAAGCGGGCGATGGGAACGAGAAGGTGTTCCTTGTAAACGTCGGTAAGTCAGCCGGACAAAACCAAGGGCATCCCCATATGCACGTTTTCAGTGGCATCATCGAAGGCCATCGGGGCATTGAATCAACCTCCGATTTCGCTACAAAAGCAACCCACGTGGCAAGCGACAACTCCTTTGACATATTTGCCGCGGGAATTCATTCCGGAGAATGCCAAATCCTCCCCCGCGAGAGCGACTTCGACCTAAAGAAGACACTCAACCTGCATGCACTGGCTTCAGCAATGAGCCACCTCGTGAGACGTTGCAATCGCGCTTTCGCAAGCGAGCCCATGCCGATCTTCGTCGACGTGGCAACAAGGCAAGCAGTGGTCTCTCAAGCCATGAAGCCGGATCAGGTTGCAATTTTGAATGAGCGCTCCCTGAATGGCGAGTTGAAGTTCGAGCTCCGCCAGCTTCCCCCGCCCTGGAGTATGGCTGTTCGAGTGAGCGGCGAAGGCAAGCTGCTCTATGCCAGCTACGCCCCTGACCTCCACTGTGGTAGCGCTCTGGAACGATGCGTTTCGATCTTCGAGCGGGTTCCTTTCGTCTTGCCCTGGCCTCACGAAATGACCGCCGAACATCTCCGATCGTTCTATAAATCTCAACCGCTCCGTCCTTAGACAAGCGGTTTTTTATTTGACAAAGTATGATTTATGTATTATAAGAAAATCAGCAATAGACTCATTTCCCTGATACTAAAAAGCAAGGAGGAAGAGGACGGTGAAAAAATACGATTATCTCGTTGTCTTCGGACGAGGTGCCCAGGAGGGTCCCTTGGGATGGGAACCGACTGGACCAATTGAACTGACGACCGAAGGAGGTGGACACACCGGTAAAAAGGTCGCTGATCTTGATATGAACAGCGATGATCCACGAAACGTCATCGCCGGCGCGGGGATGAACGTCGAAGCTGCTTCGATTCTCTACAAAGAGCTCCGACAAGCTGGAGAACCTCCTCTCAAAGTGGTATTCGCGGCCGGACGACCAGCATACCTCGCCAATGCGCCTTCGCATGTCACCGAGGGATCAGCCCTCCGGAAGGTGTTTGAAGCGACCACGGATCTCGACGAGTCAACCGAAATCCAGATGCAGGCCACAAACCGGAACACGCGGGATGATCTGATCCAGACATTGAAAGCAGCTCTCGAAACCGGCCTGCTTCGGATCTGCATCATCTCGGTCTTGGTCCATTTGCCACGATGTCACGAGTTCTACCTCAAAGCACTCGAGACCAACCCAGAATTTCACCGGTGTTCGGTCGATTTCGTCGCTTCGGAGATGGTTATTTGGGAACACTATCCCGAGCGCCGACAAGAGGTCGGCGACCTTCTCGTTTCTCGAGCCTACGAGCGCACCGCTCAACGAGAACGGAAAGGAATCGGGGATATACGCGACAACAAATACGACTTCGGCGACAAGAAGTAACTCATCGCCCCTAATGCTCACGCATTAGGGGCTTTTTTATTTCTCTTTCTTTTTCTTTCGATACCACTTTTTGACAACGTTATATTTTTATCTGGCGCATCCAAACATCCAATATCTCTGAGTGTCCATGTTCTTTGCCCACAAGATAGATCGATAGTATTTCCCGAATCGCAGCTACTTCGTCTATCTGGGCACTTGTCTTTCTGGCTGTTACAGCAATGTTTGGCAACGTATTGATGCCAACCTTGTTTTGAAAACCAGCGGGAACGGCCCGAGCCAGGGTATCGATGACGCCATGCAATCCCAAGCCAAGTTGCTTACTCACATTTGAACGCATCCGTTCGACGCGGACTACATCAAAACCCAATTCTTGAAATACAAAGCGAAACTTCTCTTCGAACCAGCCATCGTAATGAATGGCCCAGTTCGCTTCTTCCGATCCGAAGATATGGCGGAGAATTTCTCCTTTATGATCGAGTGTCTTCGCGGCAAGAAAATCCTGGACACACCCTTCAAAGTCTGGAGTTTCAATAGTAACCACCCCACCCACTTTTAGCCATCGCCGCCAGCGGGCTAGGAGCGTGAGGGCGAGTGCTCGCTCGAAGTGTTCGAACACATGGTGATTCCGCACTTCGTCAACCGTCCCTTCCGGATATGCGAGTGTTTTCAGGTCTTCATATCGATCCGCCTTGATAGTAACAATGGTATGTTCCGACTGCGGATAGTCAATGTTTACATAGCCTTCAAGATACGTTGTGCCGCAGCCAAGGTGAAGACGGAGTGGTTTATTTTCTTGAGTCATAAGTAATTAAGATAAAACATGTTGCCATTAAAAACAATCATACATTATCCGACAGCTTGACTCGGTGCAACCTTCTTCGTCTATTCAGAAGATACACGAAATGCATCAATCTCCCAAAAGGATTCCGGGCGGCAATGAGTTTGCCAATAGAAATATTACGCCGATTTTTTTTCTCCAGCATTGCAAGATTATACTTCTCTATCTCCTCTTTGGTCATCCACTGCCTCATCAAGCCAAATATCTGAAGGCACTGCTCCTGTGACGTTTGATAGTAGGAAGGACGCTGAGTGAAGCTTGTGGCGTGAAGGCGGCACTTCCCCAGGGCGATATCCAGATATCCGAATTTGACTCCACGGTATGAGAGTTTGAGCCACAGATATTGTTCATCGGCCGAAGGAAATTTTGGCTCGAACGCGCCGTACTTATCAAACACCTCCTTCTTCACCATGACACTCAAGGGATTGATGAAATTTGAGACCAAGAGTTGGCTAAAAAGATAGCCGGAGGGATGCTCCATCTTCATGAGATACAACGTATCTGGCTTTTCACTTTGGAAGTGGTAGATCTTGCAATACCCAAAGTCGACGTCGGGATTCTCTTCCATGAATGCAACCTGTCTCTCCAGTTTCTCGGGAAACCAAATATCGTCCGCATCAAGAAACGCAATATATTTTCCGCGCGCCAGATTGATCGCTTTATTACGAGCTGCCGATTGGCCACTGTTTTCTTGCTGTAAAAATTTGATCCTCTCATCTCGAAACGAACGTATTGCCTTTGCCGTACCGTCGGTTGAGCCATCGTCCACAATGATATGTTCAAAATACGGGTAGGTCTGCTGAAGGACACTCATTATGGTTTCCTTGATATACGGCCCGGCGTTATAGGCGGGAGTGACAACAGAAACTAGGGGTTGTGTGTTCATATGAGCAATAAATAAGATTCTTGGGGAGTTCTAACTTCCTTACTATTTACTATACACCGATACGACTAAAAATCTCACGGAAGCGTTTCTCGTACGTGTGGTCACGTATGGTCCGTTCGTATCCAGCCTTTGCTATCTGCTTTCGCTGTTCGGTATGGTCGAGATAATAGCGTACTTTTTTTACTAGTTCTTCTGGAGTTTCATAGAATTCCATTTCTTGACCCGGTACATAGTACTGTTTTATATTTGCTGATTTTCCCGAAATCACAAAGGCGCCACAGCCAGCTAGCTCAAACGGCCGGGCATGGGTGTGCGGAACTGAAAAGTGCCACCAGGCCTGAGCATTTTCAACCAGATGAGGACTGAGAACAAGGCGGTCAATCGACTTTCTCAGAAATAATCGGGCTAGCACTCTGGCTTCAAAACGACTGGGGCGCTCGTTTAGATTCAGATTAATACGACTCCGCGAAAAAATTTGAAGCATCTCCTCGTGACTCACCCCACCCCTCGGCCAACCAAAACCATATGCTTGGACGGCGATGCCCTGCCGCTCAAGCATCTGAACGATCCGACCTCGGCCTGGCTTATACTGACCGACGAAACTGACGTCAATGTCCTGATTCATGGGTCGAGGACCATACTGGGCGGTATTGCAGGCCCACTGAGAACCGATAACATTGTGGATGTCAGAGTGAGCGTACCACCCAAGAGCCTGCGGGGAAGTCGTCACCGCATAAGAAAACAGCGGAGCCCAGTGTTTCGAATAGTTCCAAAAACGCCAGTAGTCATCGGCAAACCAGGCTAGTGTTGGTACACCCATCTGTCTCAATGTTTCAAGGGTTGAAGGCAGCAATTCGTCCGTATACATAAAGACAAAAAAAAGATCCGGTTTCCCCTGCTTAGCCGTATCCAGTAACTCACGATTAAAACGTTCCTTACCAATCTCCAGGATGTGATCGAACGGTAGCTCGATCACCTCTACCCCGGGCAGCGAGGAGAGGGTTAAAAAAAAGTTCACATACTCGAAACTCTGCCGGCGACGAAAGTTGTAATTTTCGAACCGAGCACCAGCATATATAATCTTCATAAAAAATAATTGGGGACAGACGAAAGTCCATTCGGATCTTTCTAAAAACTTCTTCGAGATACTTCTTTTTTGTGACGATCGATGAAAATCATCTCTTCGTGATCTGTCAGGTATTTTTTGCGCAATTTCATGATCCTTTGTAAGTACAGTTCAGTGGTACGCTGTAGTTCTTCCGGTATGCGATCGCCAGAGTTGCCCGGGTGGTTTCTCCCCCAGCCAGCCAAAGTTGGAACATAGTGAGACAGATAACCCTTCGCATTGAAGTTATAATGGAAGTCCATAATATGATCCATAATGACACGGCTCCCTTTTGAGTATTTTGCCACACAGTCAAGATAAACCTCCTTGGCCACACACATCGGCTGTTCACTAAATGGAATTCCGGTGTTTAGCCAGTACTTAAACCATTCTTCTTTCTGTGGAGCTTGACCTTGCGGGAAGGTTCGCCGGAAGAAGAAATTAAGCTTGAATACGGCCGTCCGGGAAAAGAATTTTCTCAGTAAAACCTTGCGGCGCACGGACGAACCCATCACAAGATCTCTCGCGACCAGCCACACCTTCGCGATAATGTGACGAACAACGTCTTTTGTTTTTTCAGAGTTCGTTAGGTGGGAGTACGTTACATGATCATCGCTGAGCAATCGACCGTCGTCGGCCATCTCGCGAGTTGAGGCCCAGACCAGTGACACGGTCGGATCCTGATCAAAGATATTAATACAACGTGCAAACCAATCATTATCTAAAAATCCATCCTGGCCGGCCACAATCATGATAAATTCGCCCGTGGTCTTGGCGACTGCTTTTTCAGTCGCATCCCACGGTCCCTCGTCCGGTTCAGAGGTCAACTTAATACGAGGATCCTTGGCCGCCAAACGACTGACAATATCTTGCGTCCCATCGGTAGACGCTCCGTCCATGATGATGAGTTCCCAATCGGGATACGACTGGGCTTGGATACTCTTTATGGTGGTTTCGATATATTTCGCCTCGTTTAAAACCACACAGGTTAAGGATATTCTCGGCTGATTCATACAGGCGATAGTATAGCAAAACAAAATGAAAAGACAAAGAAAAAACGCTCGTCAATTACAACTCTGTCATTACCTCTCGAATGAAATGGGGTAGGCTCATGCTGTCCTGAACATACTCTTGGCCGGCAGTGGCAATCTTTTTGAAAAGTGCTCGATCTTGAATTAGATCATCGACTCGGGTAGCGATCTGGGCTGGACTCCGGACATCCACAAAGAGGGCATTTTCTCCGTCCCGAAGAACGCCGGCTACGGCGGTAATTCGAGAGACGATGAGTGGCAACCCAGCCGCCATTGCTTCGAAAGCCCCTACTCCCCAGATCTTCACGTCGTTAGGATGGACAAACACTTGGCTATCATGCATGGCTGCCAGATATCGGTCATCCGGCGCACCCTCGAAAAGAGCGGTAACGTGATCAGCGATACCTGAATCACGGATAAATTTTTCGAACTTCTCTCGATAGACAACGTTCCGATAAAAATCTTTGCAAATGATTAAGGCTCTCGCGTCGTACCCCTTGTTTCGCAATTGGGCGGCTGCGGCAATGGTATCTTCAAATCGTCTCTGGGGAGTCAGGGCACCAACACTCAAAAGCTGAATAGGTTTTGCAGGGTCTATACCTCCTTTCACAGGGGCATAGAATCTATCGAGATCAACTGGATTGGCAATGATCTTGATCGGTCGGCCAAGGACATTGACGACTTCCTTATTGCTTTCATCGTAGACAACGATGCGATCGATACCGGCGGCATAGTGCATCGCTCGCCGACGCTCGAACGAGTTCGCCATCAGACTCAACAACTCCACAAACATGTTGGCCTTTTGTGAATGAAAAAAGGGGGGATTATTCATTATCCAGATTGTTTTAGTCTGTGGTCTCTGAGACTTATACCACTTGCCCAGAGAATAGGTGTAGTCGTTCTCACAAATAAGAATCTCGAAATCTTTGTCCATACTTAAGAACATTCGCCGAACGGTTTCATTATAGAGACCGACGCTCGCGAGACGTTGAAAAATCTTGACTAGTAAGCTCGACGCGCTGCGCACTGAGGTGAGCGGTCGAGATGGCGGGACAACTCTTATATCGAGACCGTGATTCAGATTGGGATATGCATGCAAAGCATCGAACTCTGCGGTGTAGATAGCAATCTGATGACCTTCCCTCATGAGCTCGCGAGCCATCAGGAAGACCATCCTCGGATCGCCACTTTCTGTGGTGAGCGACAGATGGCAAATTGCTATCTTCATGTAGTAACGTTCGATTTCTCTTTCACACCGAGAACAAGATCAACATATTCGCACCACGCATGGTAGATCAGCTCGTGCATTTCCTGAATCCGCGCTGTCTCCTCCGTCGGCACAATGATGGCAACCGCGGGATGTATGGCCCGAACTGCCTCCGCTCCTTTCGTCCCGGTCATAAAAATCACCTCCATCTCTTTCCGACGGGCAGCCTCCACCGCCCGAAGAATGTTTGGTGATTTCCCGCTCGTCGTGAAAGCAACGAGCACATCACCGCTAGTACCAAGCGCTTCAATCTGCCGACTGAAAATATCATCAAATGAATAGTCGTTCGCAATAGCCGTAAGATTCGAGGTATTCGTTGTCAGGGCAATCGCCGATAACGGTGGGCGGTCGTTCTTGTACCGACAGGCAAACTCGGCCACAAAATGCTGGCTGTCGGCAGCCGAGCCGCCGTTGCCGCAGGCAAAAATCCGATTTCCCACTACGGCGTCGGCAATTAATTGTGCGGCCTGAGCAATATCGGTTGCGCACTTACTGAGGGTTGCTGCGGCTACATCCGTGTGCCGCGCGTGAGCGGCCCGAAATGAGGCTAGTGGGTCAAGAGTAGACATAATAACGTATTCATACTAACTCAGATTCCCGCGAAGCGAAAGTTCTATCTTGGCTCGAAATAATTTGAAATAGTAACTTACTTTATATGTCACTCTATTGTGTAAGGTAGCACACAGGAACATAAAGATTGACCGGAGAAGTTCGTCAACTGGCTAGAACCCATCTCAAAAATATATCAAGTCGCGTTTCGTCTGTTTTCCCGATTACGCAAGGCGCCGCTTCTCGAAGGTGTACTTTGCGTACTCCGAGAAAGCGGCAACACAGCGTATCGGAAAAACAGACAAAACCCTTGGGGATAGGACTCCCGAACGCGATACCAGTGTCACTTCGGAGCTCAATGTGCCGCGAGCACACCTTCGTTCTTGTTTCGCGGTATCGCATTCAGGAGTCGATATCGCGACTGCTATATTTTTGAGATGGGTTCTATGCTCTTGTCGGCTTCGATCATCTTCTTCACTCCGTCTTCAAGACTGTATTTCGGCCGCCACGAAAAGACACAGAACGTCTTGGCCATATCCGCCGCCTGACAACCACTATCATGCGGGGGTTGTTCTAGACTACCCCAAAGAACTTTGCTTTTGGAACCGGTTTGTTTGATGACCAGATCCACAAGCTCGGCAAGCGTCACCGCCTGGCCGGAGGCGAGGTTAAATATTTCGCCTTTTTGAGCGGCGCTCTTTTCCATCGCTTCTACTAAAATCTCGATAACGTCACTGATAAAAATAAGATCTCTATTTACTGCCGGACTGGTGAGGCGAATATCCTCATTTCTCAGCGATGCACTAACTAGAACTTCCATAAGCTTCCCCCTTTCCATACCAGGTCCGTAGGGCGTAAAGATGCGAAACACCGTAATGGGTTTGCCGAAGGCATCCGCGAATGCTTGGCAGTAGAGAGAGGCTGTGAGTTTGGCTAAACCATAGGGGACCGTTGGTTCACACTGATTACGTTCCTGAAGTGGAGCTTTTTTGATCCCATACTCTAATGAACTACCGGCCTGAATGAAAAATTGGTAGTTGTCCTCACGAAGAGCCTGGAGAAGCCAGATAGTCCCAAGGGTATTGACCCGAATGAACTCTTCCGCGGATGTTTCACTATCTATGCGGGTGAGACGAGCGGCCAGATGAAAGACGCCGCGCGGATGGAGACCGTGCAAAGCTTTCTCGACCTCTACAGGGTTCGCAATATCGCCCATGCGAACTTCTAAACTCGGCAAGAGATCCTTGATTCTCCGCACATCCGAATCTGGCTGAAGCAGGATCGCCACCCGATGACCATCACGCACCAAGCGACGTACCAGATGAGACCCAATAAAACCGGAAGCACCCGTCACTAGAATGGGCGGCTTCATACCGTTCTCTATCTCCACATTGGTTGCCATCTCAGAAATTTTCTAATGCCAAGCGGCACGCGACTGTCTCTTATAATGGTCCATAAATTTTTTTGTGCGCTTAATCTTGTGCCACCAGGAAGTGTTCGTTGCATACCAGGTCGCAATATCACCAATCGAACCGGCGAGAGTATGTGTCGGTCGCCATCCTAGCTCTCGTTTCAGCTTAGACGAATCAGGGGCATATCGCATATCGGCACCCGGTCGATCGCCGATATGTTCCTTGGAAGCGCTGAGGTCTTTGCCGAGATGGTGAGCAAACATCGCCAGCACTTCTATATTTCTTTTCTGTTCTCCCGAAACATTGTAAATGCTGTTATCCGAAGCGTTATGAGCGATGAGATTAATGGCCGAGCAAAAATCAAGAACATGGAGCCAACTCCGAATGTGTCGTCCGCCACCATGAATTGGAATTTTTCTTCCTTCTAGCATATTAGTGACAGCCAGGGGTATCAATTTTTCTGGATATTGATACGGACCGTAGTTATTGGAACCTCGGATGATGATGGCCGGGGCACGATGCGTACGAATATACGACTGCACCAAAAGATCGGCACCGGCCTTCGAGGCGGCGTAAGGATTGGAAGGGCGAAACGGCGCTTCCTCGGTGGCACCGCCTCTCGCGACATCTCCATATACTTCGTCAGTTGAAATCTGAATGAATCTCCCCACTTGGTGGGCCCGCGAAGCTTCCAGGAGAGAGCGGACGCCCTCGATGTTGGTGCGGACAAAATCAAAGGAACTGACAATGGATCGATCAACATGACTTTCCGCGGCGAAATTGACGATAAGGTCCGGCTTGTGCTTGGTAAAAATGCGATCCAGTAACGAGGCGTCACAGATGTCGCCCTTCACGAAGCGGTACCGCCGCATGGAAGATTTCTGAGAAGCCTCAAGTCGATCAATGTCAGCAAGATTTTCAGGACTCCCGGCGTAGGTTAAAAGATCAAGATTAACAACTCGTGCGTCGGGGTGCGCATGGTAGTAGTGGCGAACAAAGTTAGAACCAATGAAACCACTTCCTCCACAAATGAGAACCGTCTTGAAGGAGCGGAGGTGTCTCGGGGGAACAACTTTTGTGCTCATCCGCTCCATTGTAGTGTCACCCCTCTACGAAGTCAACGCACACCACCACGTAGATACATAATTCCCGTGCGTACGAACAAGCGGATTTTTTTGAACGCGACCCAGATACGCCAGACGATGGGATAGATACCATACTTTCTGGCGAAATATACGTCCATAAATTTTCTGTACCTCTCCCCTTTCCAGGGAGTCATCTTCACATAACGAAGATAGTCGGCATGAAATGGCATGGCTGAGAAGAAGTACCAGGGCTTGCCACCTCCCGAGTAATGGACGATGAGTGGATCGGGAACACCAAGCTTATCGGCTATATCGGTGATGAGATTGTAACGTGGTGGTAACTCGAGGCAGTCTCCCCACAGAACGATGTTCAAGGCGTCTTGGTCATGATAGGAGAGTTTGTTCGGGTGCGCCGTGATAATATCGAGAGCTTGGTCTTGGACAGCAAGGTTTCGCCAGCGTTCGACATCAACAAGCATAATCCCCGAATTAAAGTAAAACGTGGAAGTCGGCGGCGGCGTCACACCGACTGCTTGAGCGAGAGCGCGTAAGTGGTTCATCTTGTAATCCGGATCAGGATCGGCCACCACCCCCATGGTTTTACCTTGTAGATCCAGATTATAAAATTCCGCGATGTCTCCCCGGACAACCGTATCGACATCGAGGTTGATGGCCTTACGACAAGTCAGTGGAAGAATTTGACCCAAGGCCAGACGGTGATAGTTTTGGATGGGTAGTCGATAGTGTCCAGCCAGTTTATGTATAGGAACCTTACCAAAATATTCTTCGTTTGGCGTAACATACTGAATGGAAAAACCATATCGCTTTTCGAGTACATGCAACCGTTCTTTGCTCCGATCGGAAAGCCCTGAATCAATAATGTAGATGTCGATCGAGTAGTCACCCTTCTTGTTCTCAAAGAGCGAGCAGAGACAGGTGCCCAGGAGGACAGCGTAGCGATCATCACACGATAGAATAATGGGGATTGATTTCATAGCAATTAATAATGGTCCAATTATACACCCCGAAGTGACACTAAACAATCTCCCAGAGCTCATCTCAAAAATAGATCCGTCGCGTTCATCCTCAGTTTTTATCATCCACCGAGGCAGGACGAGGAGACATAGGCTTTGTCTAGACTCCGAGGAGTAACGATGGTGGTGATAAAAACTGAGAGAACCGAAGGATAGGAAGAAATGATTCGAATATGTCGTTGCTGCGTTCTCGATGTATCTTTGGATACACCTTCGAACTTGCGCCTCGTCTTCGAGTCATTTCTTCTCTATCGCGACAGGGTATATTTTTGAGATGAGCTCTTGATTGGTTAAATCCGACAGAGGAACTATAATATAACAGTACAAAATGAACTATGAAAAAACTAACGGTTAGCTACGAACGTAAAGATAAGCGAGGCGCCTTCCAGGAGTATTTAAACAGTCCACTCCCATGGCGATCAATTAATGCCGGTACCATGAAAAAAGGAGCGGTCATGGGAAATCACTACCATAAGAAATGCCTGGCAGTATTTTTCATTCTTTCCGGAAAAGCAGAAATACTCGTCAAGGACGTACGTAAGAAATCGTCACCCGTTCGTTTTAAACTCGCTCCGACTCAGGGCGCCCTTATCTATCCGTACGAAACTCATGCCATCTGTTTCCTTCAAAAATCAACGTTTCTCCTCATGAAATCAGCAAAGTTCGATCCCAAAAATAACGATCTTTTTCTGTCGCCGTTATTATGATAGGCATCGGCATTATCGGAATAGGGTTTGGAGCTCGAGTGCACTTACCAGCATTTGAAGCTCTTAAAAAGCAGGTCCGAGTTGTCGCGCTGGCCGGAACTGACGCTTCAGAAACGAAGCGGATCGCCGACGAACACCGTATTCAGTTCGCCACCACTTCTTGGAGAGCCCTCATCAAGCATCCGCTCGTCGAAGCAGTCAGCGTGGCAACACCGCCCAATACTCATGCAGAAATTGTTCTTCTGGCACTCAAAAGTGGCAAGCATGTGCTTTGTGAAAAACCGCTCTCACCATCAGTCATCGAGACAGATCTTATGACTCAAACGGCACAGAAGAGCCGGCTGGTTCATGGGATTGATTTCGAATTCCGAATGACCCCCGAATGGGCTCAAGCTAAAAAGCTCGTAGCTCGCGGACGGATCGGCCAGCTTCAGTACATCCATATATCGTGGCTGACGGGGGGTCGGGCCCGGAAGGACTTGCCCATCACGTGGCGTCAGCGCCAGGATGGCGGTGGTGTGCTTTCTGAATTCGGTTCTCACTTGGTAGATTTTATTGAATGGTTAGCGGGACCGATTGTGGCAGTTTCGACTGACCTCGAAACCATCAAGTATTACCCGAAGCGAGAACGGAGATTCCTGGCGGACGACATGTGCAACATGCTTTTGCGGCTCAAAAATGGCGCTTTCGCAAACGTAGTTATCTCGAACGTGGTTCACGGAGGCAACGGATTTTCGATAGAGCTCTACGGCACTCAAGGCACTTTAAAACTCGTAAATAATAATCTCGGAGATAGCGTCTATGGCTTCGAGCTCTTCGAGGGTATTCCCGGCCGAGATGGCGTACGCCGTCTCCTCACGCCGAGAAGTTTCAGCAGGGAAAATACATTACCGTCCGACGGTCGCATTCTGGCGTTCCGGGAAATGGCCAAACAGTTCATTGCTGCCATTCAGAAAAAGCCGACTGATCTACCTGATTTTACAGTCGGCCGCCGTGTTCAGCGTGTCATTGAAGCCGCGCGACGATCGGCGCAACGCGATACCTGGGTGAAGGTATAGCAGTGATTCGTACTCACACCTCCCGCCTTTTATTTCTTGAATATATCCTGGGCCTTCTGATACCGTTCGGGGGTGCCAATATCAAGGACTTCGATCGGCACCACAAAGGCGTAACAAGGATGCGTGGTAATCAATTGAGGAAAGAAATCTTTCTCGATCGAAAATGATCCGAGTGGCATCTCCGCTAGTGCTTGTCGAGTCATCAGATAGGTGCCAGCATTCACAAACCCTGCTCGTTTCTCGGCCCGTTCTCTGAACCCATGAATGCGGTGTTCGTTGCCGAGGTCTATTGAGCCCACATCAGCGCGATCGGGTATGGGAGCGGCAGCGATGGTCAGGACACTTCCACGACTCAAATGAAAATCGTGTAGTTCGGCAAGCGGCACATGCGCAAGCGTGTCTCCGTTCATCACAAAGAAATGATCTCCGAGAATTTTCGATTCGGCATGCTTCACGGCGCCCCCCGTTCCAAGCGGCTCTTCCTCTTCAGAAAAAATGATTTCTCCCCATCCGGGCCGGCTAGATTTCTCGCGCGATACAATCTCGACAACTTGATCCTTGAGATGTCCGACGCATAACACCACTCGACCAACTCCTTCGGAAAACAGCCGATCAAGTACAATAACAATAAAATGCTGAGTGCCCACGAGAGCGGTCACTTTCTGACGACCAGGAAGAATGCTTTCTAGACGCGTGCCTCGGCCGCCACACAATATGACCGCATCCATGTTTCTTAGATCTTTCTGGCTCATCTCGAGAATAGCTACTAGACAAGGCGAACGTCCGGATTATAATGCTCAATTGGGTCAAAGTGGATAATATGACTCCCGGATCTTTCGAAGGCGAAAGGCACATGGAGGAATTTGCCTAGTTTCTTACGAATTGCATCTTGGAACTTTGGCTCGGCAAATATCAGCATAAATCCTCCACCGCCTGCTCCCAAAAGTTTTCCGCCGATGGCTCCGGATTCCCGGGCTGCCGCGTACATATCGTCGATGTGCTGATTTGTTATTTGAGAAGACAAACCTTTCTTGATCTGCCAGGATTGATCAAGAAGTTTCCCGAAGTCGGTGATGCTCGCCGAAGTATTCAATATCTTGATTGCTTCGGGAACGAGAGCCGCCATTTGGTGCAGTTCTTTTTCCTTATGTTTTGTATTTTTCATCTGCTCCGCTGCGATCTCTGAAGCGTTCCGCGAGAAACCAGTGAAAAAAAGCATTAAGTGACTCTGGAGCTCTGCTAAGCGCTGAGCGGTGAGCGCCATCGGGCTTACTCGAATCTTTTCCTGACCACCAAACTCTATTTTGTTAAAACCGCCGTAAGCAACCGCTACCTGATCTTGAGAACCAACATTTTCTTTAATCAAATCCTGCTCCACATGTATGGCATCAGTGGCTAGCTGACGTTTTGAAATAAGTTTTCCCTGTAAACCATGCAGGCCATGCAAAAAACCAACGGTGAACGCCGAGCTGGAACCGAGTCCTGACATGGCCGGAAGGTCGGAGTTGTGTTGCATCTCAATGCCACTGCTCAGGTTGGCGTAGGTAAGACAAGCGCGCACCGAAGGATGCTTGATCTCGTCTATAGTCTTGGCGTGTTCCTGGATGCTATACCGAATCTGATAGTTATGCGGAAAAAATGGCGGCAGATACCGACACGTTATGTAGCAGTATTTGTTAATGGTGGTTGAAAGCACAGCGCCGCCGTATTTATCGGCCCAGATGGGATAGTCCGTACCGCCACCGAAAAATGAAACGCGGAAGGGAGTTTTGGTGATAACCATGAAAATATAGGAGGGTTGGAGTGCAAACCCCGTTTAGCTTGCACGAGTGAGTATACGGGGACAAGGCCCGCGTGTCAAAGAAAAATCATCGCACAGAAGAAACACGACTCGCACTAGGATAATTCGCGAATGATCGCCTCGCAATTGATGTCCATTTTGTCGGAAACAGGGTTCAGCCACTTCTCATCGAGTGTTCGGCGTACCAAAATATCTTTCTCTAATCTCAAAGCTGCGGCTGCGGCACGAAGCGCGTACGCCGAGACATTTTCGCTCTTACTATCTTCGATAATGACTAGCTTTTTGGTTACCCGAACGCTCTCCAGAATTGGTTTCCAGTCGATCGGCGTCATATAGTTCACATTGAAGAGTGCAACTTTTAAACCGGCCTCCTTGAGCTCAGTGGCAAGCTGCCATCCATAGGGAAAGGCGAAGTTGAAGGTAACGATAGTGGCATCATCGCCTTCCAAATACTGAACGTACTTTGTATTCGGGTCGGCGGCCATGGGTTTACCAGGATCGATAATCTCCTGCTTGAACAATCTTTGACTGATGCTCAAAATACGAAATCCTGGCGCACCAAGATGACTCATAATGATGCGCTCTGCATCGTAAGCGTTTGTAATCGCATAGCCATCGACTCGAGCCATAGAGCAAATATCGGCGAAATTGTTAGAACTTGACTGCGGACCTTCATATCCCATATCGACGGTGACCGGGAAAATAGTAAAGGATCCCGAGGCATGGCCGATATTTCGGATGATGTTATAGGTGTTCACGATCTGATCTATGCCCAGATAAAGAAAGTCCAGTTGTTTCATGAGAAAAACCGCCCGTTTACCACCGAGCATCAGGCCGAAACCAAAACCGACCTGGGCGTTCTCGGTATTTGTCGTATTCAAAACTAAACTCTGACCATTTGGTGCCAGACCACGGGTAAAGCCGGCGAGGCGAGAACCAGCGTTAATATTCTGTCCGTAGGCTACGATGTCACTAAACGAGCTAAAGCGCTTCCGCAGCAGTGAGTTGATATATTCGATATAAGTTCGAGATTGTGCAGATTCCATGTTCCCCTAATTATGCAACTTCCTTTTGAAGAGTAGTAAACTGTTCCCGGGCCACCTCAGCCAGCATGGTTGAATCGAAATATTTTATGAGTACGTGGATTGGATCCTCGTCATTATCGCGTATAATCGGCCACTCGCTCAAAGACACTTCCGGAGCCGGACCGGCATGATAGTTTATGATTTCTCCTTCGGGATGTTCGGGCGTCTTGAGTCGCCAGTCCCCAAGTGTGTAAACCCTCACTTCCACACAGACCGGCGAGGAGGTGAGGATTGCATAGTCACGCATCTCCCTCAGGGCTTTGATATAAGCATATGGATCATTTCCTTTCAGGTGAAGGTATCGAAGACCCAAAGAGCGAGCCAGGGATTCAGTATCGATGGGACAACGCCGCTCTTTGACGTGAGTTCCAAGCGACCATTCGTTGTCTTCAATTAAGTACATAACCGGAACCTTGAGACTCTGGGCCATGAGCATGCTCTCATAAAACGAACCTTCTTCAATAGAGCCATCACCACCCAGGGCAATGACTACGTTCTTCTTATTATCCATTTTAAGGGACATGGCTAAGCCTGGTGCCACAGCGAGTTGGTTCCCAAGAATACTTGAGGTGTAGATGATGCCTCGTTCTGGGTTTAGCATGTTCATTGATCCTGAGCGTCCCTGATTCAGACCTTCGCGGTGGAGACGGTACTCCTCGAGAATCGGGCGCACCGCACCTGCACGCACGAGATTATAGGCAATATTGCGGTGGGTCGGAAGAAGATAGTCACCTTCCCTCATGATCTCGCTGACCCCGACAGCGATCGCTTCATGGCCCATCGCCAGATGGACGCCAACTTTCAATCGTTTCGCTTTTTGTTCTTCATTCACGATCATCTGACCAATTCGCAAACGGATTATCTCCTCGGCTATTCTTTTGTCCTGCTTCACTCGATCACTCATATCTCTCTATAGAAATATTAGGTGGCCTGCTTCCTGTCTGCTACGAACGTAGTGTACGGATCGGTAGTCTTAATTCCTTCAACCAACTCGATCTCGGGTTGCCAGCCAAGAAGCTCTTTTGCTTTTCGATTGGCTGGGTTTCGCATGTTCGCATCGTCTGGATTCGATTCTACAATCTTCACTTTCTTATTAAATAATGCCTCACTCTCTCGCACGACATCGCCCATCGTAACCATCACATCTCCTGAAAGATTGATAATCTGAAAGTCGGTCCGACCAAAAGCGCTGATAATGCCTCTCGCGATATCTTTCACATGCACGAAGCGGCGACCAGCCTTCTTGGAACGCATGAGTGTCACAACTTCATTTTTTTTCACATCATCGGCCACGGCTTCGACTGAACTCCAATCCTCCTTGCGAGGACCGTAGACTATAGAAAAACGGAAGATGGTCGTCGGAACGAACCCACGCTTATACTGGAGACGCAAGGTGGCTTCGCTGACAAGTTTTGAGAGGGCATATTCGGAAACATGGCCTGAGATATCGATCAACGACTCTTCGTCTTTTTCTTCATTGCCGATGAATTTCTCATACACCCACTCGCTTGAGGCAAAGATGAACTGTTTCGCTTTCTTCTCTTTAGCCACGCGCATTATGTTCAAAGTGCCCATAATGTTAGTTTCGTAGGCAGAGTAAGGATCTTGAAGACAGTCTCGATCTCGAGAAATGGCGGCCAAATGAACTACAACATCAACGTCCTCTGGAAATACATCCTTGATTTCTGGTTTTCGGATATCGCCTATTCGGAAATCGTACTTGTGGTCGTTTTTCTTTAAGAGATCGAAACCAACCACCTCGATATTTTTCGCGAGGCACTGACCAATGAGTTCGGTCCCAATGAATCCCTCAGACCCGGTGATTAGTATTTTCATAATCGGTAATTGTTTTTTGCAGACCTTCTTTAATACTCACGAGCGGCTGCCATCCAAGATCTCTCTTCACTTTTGTAAGATCGGCATAGGCCGCGTTTTGAAGATCCCCTTGAGCTGTCTCTTTAAAATTATCGTAATAGGCACCGCCCTTGCCCATGATTTCACACACCAGGCGCGCGATCTCGCGCACAGGGGTGAGATACCCAGAGCCAACATTGTACGTCGCAATCCCCTTCCCTTTTTCAACCGCGTCGACAAATACACGGGCCACGTCAGCTATATAGATAAAATCCCCTTGGGCTATTGGATTCTTGAGTTGTAGCGGAACACCCTCGGCGACCGTTCGCATAATGTATGGTATCAGCGAGCCTGAACGTTGTCCACCGCCATACGGGTTATAGGGGCGGAGCCAAACAAAATCAATTTTTTTCTCCTTAGCCAACTCAATACCGAGGAGATGCAATGCATGCTTAGCCGCGGTGAAAGGTGTAAACGGAGGGACCATTACATCGTCGTCTATCTTCCCAACTAATGTGCCGCACTCAAATCCAGTGCCTGTGGCGACGATTCTGGCACAGTCAGTGCCAGCGATAACATTCAAAAGATTAATCCCGTACTGTAAATTTTTGGAACACTGTGTATACGAAAAATCCGGTATACCCTCCCACGCCAAGTGGATTACTGCCTCCGGAGCGAATCGCTTTAAAGAATCCTCCCATGGCTCGACATGAGTCAGAGTACCTTGAAGAACACTCACTCCCTCCACGTGTTCAGAACGTTCCGTGAGAACGAGGACTTCGTGCTTCCGAGCAATAAGTTCGGCAACCACCGACCGACCAATAAATCCAGTTCCACCGGTAACGAATATCCGCATGGTGATGATAGTAGCTTGAAGTGCCTAGGGCTGTCCACTTACAACGTTTACTACGGACAAGCGCAATGACAAACAAAGAGATAAAAAGCCCGTCATCGCTAATGCGACAACGGGCTTGTGATTACGAAAACTTTGGATAGTCGGGATAAAGACCGAGCTCGATCCGCTGACCTTCCACTTCTTCGATGTAGTCATTCATAGCGCCAACGAACCGCTTCATCAGCTCCATGGCTCGCGGGAGACGCACACACACCCGAGATGACGGATCGATCCAGTCACGCCGGCACTCGAAGTTTTTGAAGACTGATCGCGGGTTGCGATAGGAATGCGCTTCCGGATCGTGCGAGAGATGAACCGGATCGAGATCCGGCAACTCCAGCCAGAAGCGTGTAGCATGCATCACCTCTTCCGCCATGCTGCAGATAATCCGATCGGCGTCCATCAAGGTGACGAGAACCGGATGATCCTCGGAATTGTTGAAGCCGCTGTGCTTCAGCACGGCATCGACTATAAAGTCTTCGTCCGTGCTGGCGAACGATTCACCTCCTGCGAGCCAACTTCGGACCATCGTCATGACCTCAGCGTCGGGGACATCTTTTTTCCCTACGCCACGTGCGTGTTGCAACATGCGGTCGGCGTTGTGGCAGAGACCTGCCGCTGCGGCTATTCTTGCCGTGAGCGGAGTTGGCGCGATCATCAGACAGACCTGAGCCGCGCGCAAGGCGTGGTCAAAGTCGTGACCCGTGCCGTCCATCTTGTGCTCCTGATGAGCATCGCGGATGATCCGGGTCAGTCGCGGGTAAATCTCCCAAACTTTCTTGTTCTGGTCCACGGGAACCTCCTATTTACGGGTTGACGGTTGCGGAACTGGCCCAATAGTACAAGATTTATGAGATATTGTCAACTAACTATCCCGCGTGTTCCGCCTCGGTTTTTAAATATTGGAGAACTCGTTTCGTTTGACCACCTGATACCCCTTAATCAGTTCGGCGATGCCCTCTTTAAGCGAGACCTGGGTCTGATAGCCTGTTTTTTCGATTTTAGTGTTTGAGATGACATAGTTTCGTTTGTCCGGATCTTCGCCGATTGCCGATTCGACAAATACAAATTTTGGCAACTGCTTTTGTATCTCCGCACAGAGTTCTGCCTTGGACAAGTTCGCCTCCGTCAGTCCGACATTGTATGGCTCGTTTTTCATTGTATCGAAATTCTTCATCGCCTGCAGGAATGCCCGAGCAACATCGCGCACATGTATATAGTTTCGTTTGAAATGCGGTTCGAAGAGCACAACTGCACGATCGTTCACGGCTCGATAGACAAAGTCATTGACGAGAAGGTCGAGGCGCATGCGTGGTGAAATACCAAAGACTGTGGCGAGACGAAACGTGACAGCATCACCAGCTTTGAGTAGCTTCATTTCGGCTTCCACCTTCAACTTTCCATACAGAGACACGGGATCAAGGGCACTTGTCTCGTCGCAGAAAGCCACACCTTCGGCCATGCGGCCATAGCCGCTGTTTGTGTTCGGAAAAATGATCTTCTGTCCTTTCTTACGAAGTTTGATGAGCATCTCCACTGCCTCCAGGTTTGTGGTCCGGGCTGCAATCGGATCCTGGTCACAAAGAGGCGCACCCACGAGACAGGCAAGCGGGATGATAAAGTCTTTTCCTTCGATGTGTTTCGCGATCAACTTCTCATCGCGCGCATCACCGCGCACAACAGTGAGGTTTGGGTCGTAACAAACATCAAGAAGCGACGTCTGGCCGTATATAAAACTATCAATAACCGTTACAGCATAACCGGCGCGCAAAAGCTCCGGAACGAGTATCGAACCAATGTAGCCAGCGCCCCCGGTGACGAGTACGTTTTCCATGTGTCTCCAATCCTAAAACACACCGACCGTTTCTGCAATGGGCGCTCGGTTACAATTCCTTTGGATTAACGGGAAAGTAGAACTCGACACCTTTTTTAATGAGTTCTTGATTGTTCGCTAGTATCTCCTTCTTGAAATTCCAGGCCAACACATAATAGATGTCTGGTTGTTCTACGATATCTTTTTCAATAACGATCGGAATATGCATCCCCGGCGAGTAGAGTCCGCGTCGTAGTTCGTTCTTTTCAGTCAGACACTCGACGAGATCGGGACCGATGCCATAGTAGTTGAGCAAGGTATTTCCTTTGACTGGAGCGCCAAAACCGAACACTCGCTTACCGGCCTGTTTGGCTTGGCGCAGATAGGCCACATTCTCATCTTTCATACTCTGGATACGCCTAGAGAAAGCCCGATATGTCTCAATGTCATTGGTTTTCTCTTCGGCTTCGGCTTTACGCATAGCATGCAATCGATCACTGGACTTCTGTTTTCCGCGGTGGGCAATGTAACCGATCACTGAACCGCCATGAATTGGTGCTAGATACGCGTCGAAAAGTTCCAAACCATGACGACCCAACAAGGTTTCGATAGTTTTCAAAGTATAGTAAAGCAAATGTTCGTGATAAATTTGATCGAAGGCTCCATTCTCTACAATGCTCTTCATATATAAGAACTGAACCATAAAAACGCCGTTCTCTTTTAGGCTTTCTCTGATGCCATCGGCGACCGAGTGAAGTTCTTCAAGGTGAAAAAATACGCCAGCGGCGTTCACGACGTCAAATTTTCGATTGAGCTGTTTTACAAAATCAAGATTAAAAAATGCGGTGGCCGTTGGAACGCCGGCGTCATTGGCCATTTTCGCTGGCGTTGCTGCCGACTCCACACCGAGAACTTCATATCCCAGATGCTGGAAATGCTTTAGCTGGGTACCGTCGTTCGAACCGATATCGAGCACCGACTTCTCGGATAGGTTCTTGAAAAAACGATCATCTACTTCCTCGGCCATCTTCCGGAAGTGTTCGTCGAGCGATCGCGTCACACCAGAAAGATAGGTGTGGTTTCCAAACATGATCTCCTTCTTGATCGTGTAGTCAAGCTGAGTCGTAGAACAGCCTTTGCAGTACACTACGCGCAAAGGATAAAAAGCTTCCTTGCCAACCTCCTCTTTTTTTAAGAAGTGATTCCCCCAGGGTTGGTTCCCGAGATCGATAACGGGCTCCAGATCGGTTGCATCACAAACGCGGCAGATCATTTTAGAAATAAGAATTAAATAATTGAATCATCTCTCCGACGAATTTCTCCTGACTGATCGCATACCCTCCCTCGGGAGAGGCGATCCATTTATTAATGTTTCCAATATACTCGTTATACTCGCTCTCGTCCATATTGCGGAGGTAGTGATCGAGTTTCGCAAAGTCGCAGTCGAATTTCCGGAAATCGATGAAACACGCCGGCGGGAATATATCTGTAATATCCGGCGCTCCCCAGTAGATCGGCACTGCCCCGGCATAGAGAGAGTCTTTCATATACTGGACGTACCCTCCAAGATAGGAGTTCTCTAGCACGAGCGAAAACCGATACTGTTTCAAGGTCTCATATTTATCATCAGGCGACCCGCGATAAGATTTTTTTATGCTTGCGTCATAGGCCTGCGTGTAGCGCACCGGCGTATTCCAGCCGCGACCATAAAGATCAAAGTCGTCGTACTGGGAAAAGTATCGAATGGCCTTAAGGCGGTCAAGATAGCCTTCTCGATTAGTAAAAGTTGGCATCGGTTTTATGACATTCATAACGTTCACATACAATCTATGCAACCAGTGGACGCGTGTGTTTTTCTGGATCATCACCAGAAACTTCTTGCTCCCGAAGCCAGGGGCGACCTGTCGCACGTGAGTATAGTAACCGTGTGGCGTATACTGCGGATGGAACTGACTCTTTTTCGATACCCAGCTTTTCACTCCCCGCATCACAACCGAGTGATCGAAGTGGCTGGTCAGCCAGGTGAGATTCCAATAAAATTGGCAGGCGTAGAGTGGATTTTCTGAACTACGGATAATAGCTAGCTTTACTCCCTCTTTCTGCAAAGCCAGCGAGGTCTTCAGGTCAGCGTCGTCACGCTCTCTTACACAGATCGCCTTCGGTTTTTTCGGTAGCGCGAAATAGATGTCAGAAGTAATCAGCTGAATCCCGTTCTTGAGGCATTCTTCGTAGAGGTACACTGATGAATAGTTGGCCCACTCTTCCTTGGCCACGTTCCGATCGAAACATAAATTTTCCCGCGAATGAGGTCCGATGGTATCATAGACAACAACTTTTTTGTTAGTAAGAGAAATTTTCATTACTGCCTATTGTGTCGCAGATAAAACACCATTCAAAAGAAAGATTAACCGGATCACGTCGAAACACACTATGTTCACGAAAAAACCCACTATCTTTCGTACGAGACTACCTCTCCGATAATCCAGCGGAGCTTTTTGGAAACCGTATGCGAGGCTCCGTTCTACTTTACATAGTGACCTGCTTCATCACGCTGGGAAAGTATTGGATCTTTGATCGGCCACCATATATTAAACTTCGGATCGTCGAAGCGGTAGGTGAACTGGCCATCCGAATTATAGTACTCCGATTGTTTATAATGGAAAATTATTTTGTCGGTAAGCGCTAGATGACCATTCCCGAACTTTGGCGGTACGAGTACAAGCCAGTGATTCGCGTCCGAGAGCGTGAACGACACCCACTGGCCATACTGTTTGGATTGCGGGTCGGCATTCGCTACCACAAAATAGAACCTCCCCAATTTGCAGTCGATAAGCTTCCAGGTCCGATCATCACCATGCAATCCCCGCAATACATGCTTCGATGATACGGAATAATCATCTACTACGAAATCCAAATTGATGCCGTTCTTTGCAAAGAGCTCCTTGTTATACGTTTCTGTGTATGTTCCACGAAAATCCTCGAAGGTTTCGGGCTTAATGAGCACCACACCGTCGAGCTTTGTTTTGACGAATTCCATGTTCATAGTTATTGAGCGTGAAATAATTTGGTTGTTATACAATTCAGTGATCTGACGTGTTTTTCCTTCCTGATTAATCCTAAACTGTTGCCCGAGAGAAGGCAAGGGTTGCACGCGTTTACCACATATGGGACTCTTTTTTGTAATCAACTTTTTTCTGACGATACCATTTCTGAGCAGCTTCGTATTTCTCCAAGGTACCAATGTCAATCATGTTTTCTTTCGTCGGGAGGCCATAGAGATCTCGGCGTGTTTTCATGAGAGGGGGTAGGATTTCGCCATCTAACTTAGCGGGAAAGTCAGAGGGGATAAAATCAAGCAGTTTTTTTGACCACATGCTAAACCCGCCATTTATGTGGTATTTATCTCCGAGTTCGGTAATCCCATGTGGTCGAGTGAGCCAGGCAGTAATACGGTGTGTGTTTGGATCAATCTCTGCCACATCACCATTTTCAGGGATATCAGAATCTTTCAAAACCAGGGTCCCAAATGCTTGATGGTCCTCATGAAACTGTAAGAGCGGCTGGAAGTCGTAAAAATGAAGCTGGTCACCATAGATGAGAAGAAATGGATCGGAGAGGAGAGGCTCCATTTTTTTTATAGCCCCGGCAGTCTCGAGGAGTTTTTTGGTTTCGTCAGAGTAGTTGATTTCTACCCCCAGGCGTTCACCACCTCCAAGGTGAGTAGTGATCTTCTCTGGAAGAGAATGGAGATTGATCACAAATTTTCGAAAGCCCTGGTCTCGTAAAAGCGTGATGGTGTGTTCTAGGAGTGGTATCCCATCAAATGGCATCATCACTTTGGGAGTGGTTTCGGTTAAAGGACGCAATCGCGTGCCGAGTCCGGCTGATAAAATAGCAACGGTAATTTTTGAGGGATCGGTCATGTTGGTTTACCTGCCGGCGGTGATCATATGATCGAAGTATTCTTTAAAGTATTTCGTCATAAGGTGCATGATCGTATGATGGACACTTTCAACAATTTCGTACTGTCCTTTTTCGGTTTTGACGAGAATCTTGGCATCAGAGAGTTCGTTCAACTTACCACCGTCAAAACCAGAGAGACCAATGACAGGAACTTTACGTTCTTTGGCTAGCTCGACAGCTTTAATAATATTCGGCGAGCTACCAGAGCTCGAAATCGCAATCAGAACATCGGCATCCTGGAGATAGTTCTTGAGTGGACCAGCGAAGATCATGTCAAAACCAACATCATTGGCCCAGGCTGTGATTTCTGATTCGGTTGAAGGCAAGCGAATGGCTTGGAAACGTCGGTGATTCTTATCGAGGTGGTGACTAAAGACGGTCTTATTAAAATCACTAACCCAGTGAGTAGCGATAGCCAAGGAACCGCCGTTTCCGAAGACATAGATCCGGCCGTCTCGTTCGTAGGCCGCCTCTAAAATGTTTATCGCCCGGGAGATCTCTTCGGCCGGCAGTTGGGCTAATGAGGCAGAGACTTGATCGGCAAATTGTTTGATAAATTCTTTCATGCAAAAGCTGATGGTTGGCCGTCTCCGTGGTACAAGATTTCAGCGCCGGATTGAACAAAGTGGACTGGGATTTCTCTAAATTCATTGAGGCGATTCTGTTCGGCAGTTTTTTTCATGGCGAGTCTTATTGCAGGGTGGCTTCCCGGAGGAGCAATAAACATAAGACAGCCGCCTGCTCCTGCCCCCAACAATTTTCCACCCCAGGCTCCGTTTTTGAGTCCGGTACTATATAAATTATCAATGACTGCATTAGAAAGATTCGAGGCCAGACTCCTTTTTCGTTGCCAGCCTTCGTGTAGCATCTCTCCCATCTTTTGCATCTGGCCATTTTCAAGATAAGAAACGAATTGTGGCACAGAGTCGGCCATCTGCTTCATCGTTTCAAACTTATCGTCATCGTTCACGTTTCGTTTTTGTTCATGTAAGACAGAGGAGGTATCTCTCGTAAGCCCAGTGAAGAAAACGAGCAGGTGATTTTCTAAGAGGAAACGCTTTTTGAAGTCCAGAAGGACTGGCTCCACATCCACAGTATCGTCGGAATTGAACCGGATTCTATTAAAACCCCCGAAGGCAGAGGCGTACTGATCCTGAGGCCCGATTGGTTCTTTGAGGAGTTCCATCTCAAGATAAGCGGCAGCTTCGGCAGATTCACGAGCATCTAATTTTTTACCAAGAAAGGCGTGGAGGGCTTTCATCAAGGCCACGGAAAAACTCGACGAAGAGCCGAGACCTGTTTTCGCGGGCATATTGGCAAATGAGGCGATCTCGAGGCCGCTCTTAATGCCAAGATGTTTCAAGGCTTCCCGGATACGACTGTGCCGCAGGGCATCAGGATGATCAACAGTCTCAGAGATTGAGTAGCGAGCCGAGATCTTGTCGATCATTGGTGTGCGATTAATCACGACATAGACATACTTATCAATCGCCGAAGAGATGACCTGTCCGGGATAGCGCCGATAAAAATCAGGGAGATCAGTCCCGCCACCAACAAAACTGATGCGAAGCGGAGCACGAACGACGATCATTGGCATAGACTTTAAAATATTTACCTTCTACAGTCAATGGCTCACTTCCACCTACGTTCGATCATTTTTATCTTTCTAGTTCGAGCTTTGTCTAGAACCCATCTCAAAAATATATCAAGTCGCGTTTCAGGCTGTTTTCCCGATTACGCAAGGCGCCGCTTCTCGAAGGTGTACTTTGCGTACTCCGAGAAAGCGGCAACACAGCGTATCGGAAAAACAGACAAAACCCTTGGGGATAGGACTCCCGAACGCGATACCAGTGTCACTTCGGAGCTCAATGTGCCGCGAGCACACCTTCGTCCTTGTTTCGCGGTATCGCATTCAGGAGTCGATATCGCGGCTGCTATATTTTTGAGATGGGTTCTAGAAGACTAATGTCTTATCTTTCTGGATTACTTCTTGGGAAAGAAAGGCGTGGTTCGAAGCCAGTCGATGTAGGCACTGACTGATTTCCGGGGATCAGCTGTTGGACGCCAGCCTAATTTTTTTAATTTGCTTACGTCGGAGACAGCATGACGGGTGTCGGTGCGGCGAAAGCCAGCAAGATGAATCGGCGAGGTGGAGTGGGCTACCTCCTTCACGAGGCGAGCGAACCAACCAACTTCATACGCCTGACCTCCGCCAACGTTAAAAACTTCGAAATTTGCCTTGGGGTGAGTGAGGAGAAGAACGTTCGCAGCGACAACATCCTGGATATTAACAAAATCTCTCTTCTGATGACCGTCCTCGTAGACCGAAATAGGTTCTCCCCGAAGGGCCTGGAGAACGAAGATGCGCAGGGCGCCAGAGTAGAGATTCAGAGGAGACTGACGAGGTCCCTGAACGATGGAGTAGCGAAGAATGGTCGTGGGAATTTGATAGGTTTTCCCTAGTCGAAGAGCCAGGTGCTCGAGCGCCTCTTTGGAGAGACCATAGGAGTTGGTGGGAGTGACAGACTGATCTTCTTTAAAAGGCAACGAGCGAACCGGGGAGCCATGCGAGCAGAGAATCTCAAACTGTTTATTTTGGAAAGCTTCTTCTGAACGCAGTTCGGGGTAGAATATTTTTTTATTATGTCGACATTGGTAGGCACCGTCTCCATAGACGAACTGAGAACTGGCCAAAACGATTTTTTTGACGGGTAGTTTTTTCTCCACAATGATTTCATAGAGCAAGGCGGAACTGACCGTGTTGTGACTAAAGAAGTTGCTGAAGTCGGGCCGTTGATCTTGATAGGCAGCGAGGTGATAGACATACGTTACTCCCCGGAGTGCTCGGAAGAGTATTTTTTTATCGCGAGCATCGCCTCGAATTAATTCATATCCTTTGCCCTGGACATACTTTGGCCACTGACCTTGGTGTACTGGTGGCACTAACGCATCAAGAATTCTCACTTTAAATCCTCGCCTTGCTAACAAGTCGGCAGTGTGCGAACCAATAAATCCTGCCCCTCCGATAATAAGAACACTTCCTTTCATTATTGCGATTTATTTTTTCTTATAGGTTTCCCCGACAACTCCGTGAACTTTCAACTCCTCTTCCACCATCATTTTTACTAAATCATCGAACTTAGTTTTTGGTTGCCACTGTAGTTTCTCCTTTGCCTTACTAAAATCGGCAATGAGGCTTTCCACTTCGGTGGGACGATAGTACTTCGGATCAATTCCGACATACGGCTCCCAATCCTCAATTCCGGCGTGTCGAAAAGCGGCATCTACGAAATCACGAACGGAGTGACTTTCGCCGGTGCCGATCACATAGTCATCCGGTTCTGGTTGCTGCAACATCATCCAAGCTGCTTCCATATACTCTGGCGCATATCCCCAGTCGCGACGAGCGTCCAAGTTTCCCAAATAAATTTTATCTACTAAACCAGCGGCGATCTGGGCGACGCCTCGGGCAATCTTTCTCGTTACAAACGTTTGCCCCCGACGCGGTGATTCGTGATTAAATAAAATACCGTTGACGGCAAAGATGCCATACGCTTCGCGGTAATTTTTCGTCGTGTGGTACGCAAAAACCTTGGCCGAACCATAGGGACTGCGTGGGTAAAACGGTGTTGCTTCGTTTTGCGGTGGTGGTGTCGCACCAAACATTTCCGAGGAAGATGCCTGATAAAATTTTATCTTCTTGCCGGTATGTGCTTCGTAATCCTTAATAGCTTCTAAAATACGAAGTGTTCCCAGTCCGGTAATGTTGCCGGTATATTCAGGAATATCAAAACTGACTCGAACGTGAGACTGGGCACCGAGATGATAGATCTCATCCGGCTGAATCTCATATATTAATTTCCGGATCGTGCTCGCATCGGTAAGATCGCCGTGATGCAAGAAAAAGCGCACGCCCTCGCTATGCGGATCTTTATAGAGGTGGTCTATTCTCTCGGTATTGAATGTGGAAGCGCGACGAATAATGCCATGAACCTCGTAGCCTTTTTCAAGAAGAAGTTCCGCGAGATAGGAACCATCCTGGCCGGTCACACCGGTTATAAGGGCTTTTCTCATAGTCAGAACGTTAGCGAACTGTCGTCGTTGTGGCTTTTGGCTGAGCTGGTTGGCTTTCTAAATACGCCTTAACGCGATCATCCATTGGCCACAACTGTATGATCGTATTGGCTACTTCCAACGCCTTCGCATTATCTCCTTGAAGGCGATAGAGATCGAAAAGACCGTAGAGGAACTGGGGGCGATGAGGAGCGAGCTGTCGTCCAAGAGTTAAATACTCTTCAGCTTTTTCGAGATACTGAGGATCTTTTGTTTGCAACGCTACAACCTGATGCATGGAACCGAGAACGTACAAATTTTGATCGAAGCTCATACCTCGTTGACGCGTAATTATTGGATCGAATAATTCTTTTACCAAACCAACAAGTTCAACGCTGGTTGAGGCTTGATCTGGTTCAAATCGCTGGATCGTCGAGAGAATCACACTGGCAAAGTGACGCACTACTTCTTCCTGACCGATGGGGGAAGGAATATCGAAGGGAGTGGCGAAGGCTCGCTTTACATCATCGAGTGATCGCATCTGATCCATGGATTGCAGGGTGATGATAAAAGCTTTGGATTTTTGAAGTGGCAAGTACGAGCCAAAATAGATAGTCCAAAGAAGAAAGGCGCTACCGACAAGAGCAATGATCTGGCGAGTCATTTTGTTATCGTCTTGTGTTTTCATGATTGGTGTTCCTGGTGATGATGCAATGGCAGATCTCCGGACTTAAAGAGGAAGCTGGCAAAAGCCAAGAAGAAGAAAACATTGAGGTAGATAGGAAGGACATCGAACAGAATCAGTCCTTGCACCAGATATCCGACTGGCAAAGCTACCATGAGCGCTGCTGCCCACGGAGAAAGATGGAATCGCTCCGCCATCAAGGGACCGCCGTGATGTAAATCCTTTAGCCACGGTAAACGTATTCCAAAAAATTGCAGGTAGAAAACGACAAACATGCCAAGGAAACTGAGGAACCCAAGAAGACCTGTTTCTGCCAAGTAATCAAAGAGGATACTATGAGCGCGATCGAACCAGGTTTCTGTCGCTTCGCCAGGAACAAAGTGACGAGCATCAAAATGCTTATCGAAGACTGAGCTGAAATTTTCTGGTCCCCAACCCAAAAGCGGTCGATCCAAAAATCCCTGCCAAGCGCTATTCCAGGTCCAGAGACGAGTCTGGGCCGTTCGTTCGGTAAGACTAATGTTGAAGAGGCGGCCGATCGGCAACTGTTGAATAAATGGCCGGTCGCCGAGAGAAAAAACTATAGCCGCGCCAATCAGGCCAACCAACAAGACACCGCCAGTTTTTTTCCGCGACGGCCGATGGCTGATAAATAAATAGACTAAGAAAACAAATCCAGCGGCAAGAATACCCAGGAATGTTCCTCGAGTCTGGCTGAATATAAAGAAAGCGAAAAATATAGCAATCAATCCAAAATAGAGAGCGGTTTCTAGGTGCTTACTCTTGAATCGGTGCAATGACCACAAGAATAAAGCGTAGGCCATGGTGAACATAAGATACGGCGCAACGTAAGCAGGATTACCCAATGAGCCCTGAAAACGGTTATTGAGGAAAAGACCTGAAAGCGTTTTGGGAATATTTTCTCTTGGCAAGCCCTGGTAAGGAGAAATCATTCGGCTTATAAAACCATTACAGCTCGTAATCTGGCCTTTGAAATCTACGGAACAAAACCAGCTCTGGTTATAGAGGAAAAGATAAGCTAAGACACCATAAAGAATCATGAGGCAGGCCGCTCCAAGCGACAGCTTCATCGCCCATTCCCAGTCTGATTTCTTCTGGAAAAGGACAATCGAGAGGACAAAGAATGCATAATAATGGAGCATCTGGAACGCTCCTTCGCCTCGTTCAAAGTTAGACCAGAAAGCGCCGTTTGGATCATGCGCAAAAAGAGCGGCCGAGAGGAACATGAGGACGAAGAGAGAAACCGCCAAGAAGAGCGGCCGAGAAAGGAGATCTTTGATCACCCGGTCACTATCCTCTTTCTTTCCTTGAAACGCCCACCACAAAAGCCAAGCTATCAGCGAAAGGCTCACCATCGTTCGGAAAAAGTAGTACTTACCGCCGATGAATGGAAAGAAGGTTCCCGTTATGACAATGATGACAGAGAAGAAAGCGGCATACAGAAACCATTTAGAGATCGTGAGGAACATATTGTTTAGAATGTCTAATTACTAATAACTAATTGACCTAATGAAATGCCGAAGTTATAAAATTTACTCATTGATTAGAAATTAGAATAATTATGAATTAGTCATTTATTTTGCATATTCCACCGCTCGCATCTCGCGGATAACATTGATCTTAATCTCGCCAGGATATCGTAACTCAGACTGCACCTTGTTGGCAATCTGGCGGGCCAGCTCCAAAGCGCCGAAGTCATCGATCTTCTCCGGAATGACAAAAACCCTCAACTCTCGTCCAGCGGAGATGGCGTACGAACTTTTCACCCCCGGAAACTCGCTCGCGATTTTCTCGAGATCAGCCAAGCGCTTGACATAGTTTTCCAAGGTGCCGCGGCGGGCTCCCGGCCGGGCGGCAGACAGAACATCCGCGGTCGTAACCAGGAAAGCCTCTGGAATGGCGTACGGATACTCGTCGTGATGCGACTGCATCGCTTCGATTACTTTTTCGGCGATACCGTACTTTTTCAAAATCTTCCGGCCAATCTCCACATGCGTGCCCTCGACCTCGTGATCAATGGCTTTGCCGATGTCATGCAACAAGGCGCCTTTCTTGGCCACCATCACATCCAGTCCCAATTCAGATGCCAGATACGAAGCGATATGCACCATCTCCAAAGAGTGATTCAAAACATTCTGACCAAAGCTGGTGCGGAAGTGCAGTCGGCCAACCAGTTCCAAAATTTCTTTCGGCAGATCATAGATTCCTACCTCCATCGTGGCCGCTTCGCCAATCTCGAAGATCCGTTTCTGGAGCTCCTGTCGCGCCTCCTCCACTTTCTCCTCAATCTTGGCTGGCTGGATACGGCCGTCCTTAATTAATTTTTCGAGAGCCAGACGCGCCACTTCGCGACGGAACGGATCGAACGATGAAATCACGATCGTATCCGGTGTTTCATCAATAATAAACTCTGCGCCGGTCGCCCGTTCGAGCGTACGGATATTTCTTCCTTCGCGGCCGATAATCTTTCCCTTGATCTCCTCATCCTGAAGATGAAAAACAGTCGTGGTCATCTCCGCTACATGCGAACGGGAGTAGCCCTGAAGCGAGGTGTAGATAATCTCGGACATCTTCCGATCAATCTCCGCCTGACGCTCCTGAATCATCTTTTTCGAGAACACAAAAACCTCCTCGCGATAGGACTCCGCAATCTGGCGGAACATCTCCTCTTTGGCCTTCTCCGGCGAAAGACCGCTGATTTCGTGGAGCTTCTTTTCGATACCCTCTCGTTTTGCCTTCAACTCACGCTCATCATCAGAAAGTTTGTCCAATTTCTGCCGCAAACCTGTTTCTTCTTTATGCGCTTCGGCGAGACGCTTGTCTAAACCCTCCTCCCGTTCCAGAACCCGTTTTTCCAAACTGATAATCTCCGCCTTCCGCTCGCGATCCTCACGTTGCATGTCGGCTAAAACATCAGCCGCTTTTTTCTGCGCCTCAACGACAATCCCCGCCGCCTTCTGTTCGGCGGCTTCAATCCGTCCTTTTGACTTTTGCTCGATCGAGTTAGCCTGCTGTGCTCCCCAGAGATGCCGAATCAGATACCCAACTGCCAAACCGCCCAGAAGCACCCCTACGAGTAGTGGTAAATTCATGTGAATAATGTGTTCCCAAACCGATGGAAAAATTGTTCTTAAGCATTAATTCGGGAATAAAATAAGACTTTTTACGTGGTTCCATTATAGATTAATGTAGGTAGGAGGTCAACACGTAAGTTGACGAAGCAACTCCGAAGTGGTATTAAAGCGGTTAGTCACTGTCCTAATAATAATTGCCTGTCACATAGGGTGACTGGCAATAAGGGCATTCTTTGAAATCCCCTATAAGGAGAGACGAAAATGAAGGGAAAATCAGTGCGAGAAACAGTCCGACCCCCGGAAGAAGCAACGCTTGGCGAAGCCGGATTCGAAGGCCCGACCATATCGGAAGCCTTTGGCGCCAAACTCGGCAAGCGAAGCTCTTTCGTCGTGGTCGCAAACGCGGCAATCACCCTCGAAGGGATGCGCGTCGGAGCTCAAGTGCGACTCAAACATCTGGCCCGTCGTGGTGGCACCTGCGAGTTCACTCAAAAGTTCCTGGAACGAGCCTTGGATTTCGAGGCTTGGGCCGATGAGGAGTTAGCTCGAACGATTCGAACACATCCGGCCGCCCGCTGGTTCACCAGAATCAAAGGCACCGGCGGTGAGCGGATCGGCAAGGTTGTGGGTCATATAGAGGCCTTCGGCACGTTCTATCGTGTGGGGGATCTCATGATCCCCCAAGGTATTGTGCGAGAACCGATCATGGTACCCCTACGAACCGGTGGAAGCGAGGAGGAAATCCCTACGCCCATGATCTGGGTCGAGGGCATCGAACGACTCACCACGCCATCGAAACTTAGGAAGTACGCTGGTCTCCTTCCCGATCAAAAGCGGGAGGCAGGTCACAAGCTCGGTTTCAATGCCGAGTTGCGGACCATGTACTGGCGGCTTGGCGGAGGACTCATCAAAGCCAATGGAAAGTACAAAGGCTTCTACGACCATTACAGAGCCCGTCTGGAAAGAAGGTTCGCCGCCGAGGGAAAAAGAATCGTGCCCACGCCGAAAGGACGATTCTGCTCAAAGTGCACCATTGACGTCATCGTCAAAGCCGCGCTCTTCTGCCCTACCTGCGGGGAGAAACTCGGACTCAAAAAGGAACCGGAGGGAGTGTTATTCAAAGGGCATGTCCATGCCATGGCCATGCGCCGCATGATCCAGCTCTTCTCCGATCATCTCTGGGTTGTCTGGCGGGAAGCACTCCAACTACCCGTCATGCTGCCCTATCCTATCGAGCACATGGCCGACCAAGGGCACCGCACGTTCATCAGTCCCTGGGACATGGTGGATTACGACGAAGATCCCAAGCGCTTACGTTAAAAACCCAACACACAAGCGAGCCAGCTTGCACGAGTAACTCATGGATAGTAAGCGAGCCTAACTAGCAAAGTAACTCACCGAAGGCAAGCGAGCCACTTTGACAGAGAAACTCATATTCAGTGAGCGAGCTGCTACCGAAAAGAAACTCAAAACAAGAGCGAGCCATCAGCACAGATAAGCTCACGTCGTGGAAGCGAGCCACTTCATTCGAGAAACTCAAGGTCAGAGAGCGAGCTGTCAACCCTGAGCAATTCAAGACCAAAAAGCGAGCCATCTTCCGAGAGAAACTCAAGGCAGATGAGCGAGCCATGCCCCAGAAGAAACTCGAAAGTGACAAGCGAGTCTTGAATGGGGAGTAACTCAAGCTTTTAGAGCGAGCCTTCCGAAGGCAGAAACTCAATGGTGATGAGCGAGCCAGTACGCCTGAAAACCCCTTGAAGGTGAGCGAGCCTCGAGAAAAGAGAAACTCAATCTTGGCGAGCGAGCCCGTCCTGAGGAAAAACCCATACGACGCGAGCGAGCCCGAAGACTGCAGTGACTCAAAGGGAACGAGCGAGCCAAGTTGTTGGAGAAACTCGTGGAAGACAAGCGAGCCGAGCCGTGAAAGTAATTCATCGGACGGAAGCGAGCCTCGAGAAAAGAGGAACTCAATCTTGGCGAGCGAGCTAGTGGATAAGAGAAGCTCAACGGAAAGGAGCGAGTCAAGGTCGGCAAGAAGCTCATCAAGAGAAAGCGAGCCGATCATCTAGAGAAACTCTTACGCTAAGAGCGAGCTGACCAGCTCAAGAAACTCAAGCAAGAAGAGCGAGTCTTCAGTCTGAAGAAACTCAATGGCCACAAGCGAGCCAGTAAGTTTAACCAACCCATGTAGGGGAAGCGAGCTTGGAATCAGAAGTAACTCAAATGACGAGAGCGAGCCATCATTTTCAAGAAACTCAATGAAAATGAGCGAGCTAAGTTTCGCTAGAAACTCGTTGAAATGGAGCGAGCCATTGGCAAACAAGGAACTCACGGACAAAGAGCGAGCCACATTTGTTGAGAAAATCAAAGGAGAAGAGCGAGCCACATCTTGTGAGAAACTCATCAAGAGAAAGCGTCTCTCCAAATTTTTTACAACCGAACACATCTGTGTTCGGTTTTTTCATTTTTAGCTAAACATTCTCTTTTCCGATACAATTAAGTAACAAACTCAATGCCGAAATCCCCTCACCTCATGAGAAATGAGTTGTTGGGAGCTTATTTGTCCACGCACGAAACTATGACTACACAAGAGTCGAAAAATATACCTAGATTCGGTCGCTTTCAAGCGACGGTTTCTCATTAGGTGTGGGGATGAAACCCGTAATGGTCTTAATTGTGCTCGACGGCTGGGGAATCGGAAATCACGATGCCTCCAACCCGATGCGCCAGGCCAAAATGCCGACGTTTGACTGGCTGCGCGAGCATTTTCCCATGACCAGTCTCCAGGCTTCCGGAATTTCCGTCGGTCTCCCCTGGGGCGAAACCTCAAATAGCGAGGTCGGTCACCTGACGATCGGCGCCGGGAAAGTTATTTATCAGTACTATCCGCGCATTATTCTCGGCATTCGCGACCAGAGTTTTTTTGCGAACGAAGCCTTGCTCGGCGCCTGTGAGCATGCGCGCAAAAATAACTCGGCCGTAAATCTGATGGGGCTTCTCACTAAGGGAAATGTCCATGCTTCGCTTGAGCACATGCTGGCCTTAATCAAGCTCGTCGAAGATCAGAAAGTAAAATACAAAGTGCACATCTGGTCGGACGGCAAAGACAGTCCGCCGGGTACGTTTACTGAATTTTTCAAAGCGGTGCCTAAAGATAAACTGGCGAGCATAACCGGGCGCTACTACGCCATGGATCACGCTAAGAATTGGCGGAACACCGAACGAGCCTACCAGGGCTTCACGAGCGAAGCGGCCGAGCTCGTGACCGACGTACAACCGACGCTCGATAATTTGCGCGAACAAAAACTTTCTGAAGAATTTATTCCGCCGCTCCGTTTTGGTCCGGGCGCGCCAATCCAGGATAACGAAGCAATTATTTTTTGGAACTTCCGCGAAGATGGCGTTCGTCAGTTGACTGAAGCGTTTCTCATTCCGGACTTCTCCATGTTTCCGGTCAAAAAATTTGAGAATCTGCACATCGTCACCATGACTCGGTACGAAGATCATTTCACCGTGCCCGTGGCCTATCCGCCTGATGAAGTAAAAAATCCTCTGGGAAAAGTACTCTCGGACAATAATGTGAGCCAGCTCCGCCTCGCCGAAACCTATAAATACGCGCACGTTACTTATTTTTTTAACGGCTATGAAGAAAAACCCTATCCCAACGAATACCGCATTCTGATTCCCTCCCTCACTATTCCTCACTTGGCGGATAATCCGGAGATGATGGCAACCGCCATTACCGATCGCGCCATCGCCGCCATCCAAGACCACTCCTTTGACTTCATTCTCATTAATTACGCGAATGGCGACATGATCGCCCACACCGGAAATTTCAATGCGGGCGTGAAGGCGGCCGAAATTATCGATCGCGAGATCGGCCGAATTTTAAAAGTTGCCTTGGCCACGCCGGCCACCGTCCTTATTACCGCTGATCACGGCAACTTGGAAGAGATGTACAATCCCTTAACCGGTCGGTACGAAACCCAACACGATCCCAATCCCGTTCCATGTTATATTTTCGGCCCCGGCCTCGAAGGAAAAAAATTTATCAACCAGGACACCTACGAAAAAGAAACGCTTGGTATTCTTTCTGATGTCGCACCGACCATTCTCCGCATTCTTGGCATCGTACCTCCGCCGGACATGACGGGGCATAATCTTCTCGAAAAACTCGTCTGACACTGAATCACAAAACGCGAACTACTTTGTTACTGACTGCGCTTCGCCCTCGCTGTATGCTATACACCTCGGTTACGATGCTCGTCAAAGCCTCGTATTTCATCGTTTTGTGATTCAGTGTAGAATACGAATATGCGAATTTTAGTTGCATTAATCGGAAATGCCTTTGCTCTTCTCTTAGCTCAAGCCCTCATCCCGAACGTCGAGCTTTCCTCGAACTTTTTTGATGTTCTTCTGATCGCCCTCATCTTGACCGCGCTTAATTTTTTCCTGAAACCGATCCTCACCCTCATCTTCGGTCCAATTATCATTCTCACCCTTGGTTTCGGCATCATTATTATCAACATGCTCATCATCTATATTCTTGACATTCTCTCCAAAGGGATTACGATTCAAGGGAATCTTGTGCTCACACTCTTCTTGGTTTCTCTGATCGTTGGAGTGGTGAACACGATCGTCCACGCTAAAGGAAAAAAACTATGATTTTCAGCTTATTGCAACTCATTATCGCCGCCTGCATCGTCGGGCTCATTTTGCTTCAGGAACGCTCGAGCGGCGCCTCCGGTCTTTTGGGCGGCGGCGACTCCACGAACAGTTTTTACCAGGCTCGCCGCGGCGCCGAGCGCATGGTCTTCCGAGCCACAATCGCGCTTGTGGTCATCTTTGCTCTCCTCTCGGTTTTCCAACTGTCCGCATAGAGGTTTCACAAATACACAAAGTTTCTCTCGCAAAATTGCGTTTGAACTTTTATAAGAGGGGCTAATTTCTACTTCCTTGATTCACCGTTTCCAAAAAATCTGGCTCGCCTTTAACGAGACTGAACGGCAGTATGCAATCGGGCTCACGGCCGTCTTTTGCGTCGCCCTTATCGGCATCATTTGGATCTTCGTCCTCACGGCCACGGTTGAAACGGCTGCGCGCGGCGGCACCTTCCGCATCGGTCTTATCGGACAGCCAACAAGCTTGAATCCGCTTCTTGCGAATGGTCAGGCGGAAAAAGACCTCTCCCATCTCCTGTTCTCCCCGCTTTCCGAACTTACGGAAACCATCCAGCCCACGAAAAAATCCGATGGCTGGACCATCCGGCTCAAGGAAAATCTCATCTGGCACGACGGCGAACCAGTCACGAGCGATGACATTGTTTTCACGATCGAAGAGATCCAGGATCCGAGCACTCATTCTCCGCTCTTCCCTTTTTGGCAGGGCGTCAAAGCCGAGCGTTTGAGCGAGCGCGAAATAAAAATCACGGCGCCCGCCCGCTCCGCGCCGCTTCTCTTTGAAAACTATATTAAAAATCTTCTTTTTATTCCGAAACATATTTTCGTTTCGATTCCACCCCAGAACTGGTCGCTCTCCGACTATAACCTGAAACCGATTGGCAACGGTCCGTATCGTTTCCAAAAACTGGTGCTCCAGAACGACGGTTTTTTGGATAGCTACACCTTCTCAAGTTTTGCCCAGGGGAGTACCGAACACGCTCCTTACATTCAAACCATCGTCGTCCGATTTTTTAAAGACAAGGAGGAAGCCGAAACTGCTTTTCGCTACGGCACAATCGACGGCTTGGGCGGTCTTGATCCCTATGAAGCGAAATCGATCAACCGTCCCTCGAATGTCGTTCTCTACGACTCGCCGGGATACTACGCCGTCTTCTTGAATCAAAGTCAGAACGAAATCCTCCACGATCGAAATATCCGCCAGGCCTTAAGCCTTGCAGTTCCTCGGAACGAACTCTTGGGAACAGTCTTGAATAACTACGGGAAAGCAATGACTGGACCGAGTAATTCTACACATACACAAACAACATCAAGCATCTCCGATCTTCTCGCCGCTTCCGGCTGGGTCGTAAATAGCATCGGAAAACTCGAACGAACGGAGGCCGGAGAATCAGTTCAGCCAAAAACACTTGAGCTGACCGTCCCCGATCTGCCATTTTTGGAACACACGGCCCAGATTCTCAAAACCGCCTGGGAGAAGATCGGTTTTAGCGTCACGATCAAACTGTTGCCCCAAAAAACAGTTATCGAAGAGATCGTCCCCCGCCGCGATTACCAGATGCTTCTTTTCGGAAACATTCCCCAACCTCGCGAGGATCTCTATCCCTTCTGGCACTCCTCTCAAGTTTTTCATCCCGGCTTGAACTTGAGTCTTTATAAAAATTCTGATCTCGATAGCTTATTACAGCGAATGCGCCTCACGACCTCAACCGGAGAACGCGCGACTATTGCAAACTCAATCAACAACACGCTCGAAAACACCCAACCCGCCATCTTCCTCTACTCGCCCTCGTACGTCTACCTCACCACGAAATCCCTTCATGGCATCGAAGCCACCAGCACCTTCCTCTTCCCCGAAGACCGTTTCCTCGACATCGAAAATTGGTATATCCGCACCAAACGAGTGTTGAAGTAATAATCTCGTATTTAAAACCTGTCATTGCGCCTGTCTACCGGCAGGCAGGCCTGCCCCTTTCCAACTTGAACCAGGTTGTCATTGCGAGTCCCGATCACATTTTCCTTAAAAAGGAAATCGGGACGTGGCAATCTCTATTCTAGAGCCGTACCTTGACATTTATATATAGTGTGGTATAATGTAACCAGCAACCCTAGGACACTCTGACAACAACACCTATAGGAGGCGTATGATCTACTTGATGGTCTATAAGAGCTCCGATGGAAAACACGGTGCTTCTCGTTTCTTTGAAGAAGAGATGCGGAAGAAGTTGCTTTCAATGCTTGGGGCAACTGAGATTTTCACCGTCTCCGTAGAAGGTGAAAATCTCCAAGGCCTTGAATCCATGGCGAAAAAAGAAGTGGAGGAACGTGGGTTGGGACCGGTAATCAATCTCACCTGCTGACCAAACTTCGACAGTCACCCGAGGCAGGAGTCGGTACCCAACCCGACTCCTGTCCTTGCCCATCTTACTTTTTTATAAAGTGGGTTGGGCTCAAATTCTGAGATTAGTACTAGTTAGTAGTTTCAGAATTTGAGTTTGTCATATAGACGTTCAATGAAAATAAAAAAGAGTGTCTCCGATAAGGTAACACTCTTACTAGTGAGTAACTCTGCGAGATGAACGTCTTGGAACAGGTGGGGGCTTGGCAAATGCTATTCCGTTAATAGTGACCGAACTATGCACCGGACATAGGTTCAAGTGTACACCTATGTTCTGTAGCTCATCTGTCGTCAGCTCTCGTCCCGACTGTTCAACTTCTTCGACCAGTTTCTGCAACCACTCGCAAGCACGTCTTTCAGCCTCTGTTAAGGACATACGAATCTCTCTCCTATGCTTAAAATATATGAAGGGGTAGAAAAGTCAAACATTCTCTTATTTTATAGCAAAAACTTGACTAATTCCTCATATCGGAATACTATCTCAATAACGTTTGAAATCTCCTTTTTGCTTTATGCGTCACTTCTCCCCCGCTACAGCTACCACTCATTAGGTGGTTTTTGGTTGCCGATGAGTAGGCCAACGCACGAAGAAAACGGAAACGAGATATAAAGTTCTTTTGAATAAACAATATCGCTGAGGTGGTGGAACCCGCCAGAGGCGGGCAGGCTGGCCCCCTTCCGCCCCCGCTTCGACAAGGCTTCGCCGGGCGAGCAAGGCTTCAGCGGGGCAAGCAGACGCATCCCGCTCAGCGGGACGGCCTGAGTTCTTTATAAAAGCCGAGATGGTGAAATTGGCAGACACGCAGCGTTCAGGGCGCTGTACCCATAAGGGTGTGGGAGTTCAAATCTCCCTCTCGGCACAAAATCGTGAGCGTTCGTAGAGAAGCAATTAATAAAGTCTTCTGGTCGATCAGAGTTCGTCTCATGTATTTTCTAAACAAATAGTAAAAAATAAAAATTAGTATGTCAGAAACAATAACAACACCGGCGCGACCGCGCATGCGACGTCCCGCTCCCCGTCTCCGCCGACCGGCGGACGGCGGACCAAGACGAAACTACCCGCCTCGCCCGAGTGCAGCACCACAGCAAACCTCGCACCCGCCTGATGACACGGTTAAGTTCGTGCCGCTCGGCGGATTTGAGGAGATTGGTCGCAACTGCTCGTTTTTCGAGTACAAAAATCAGATCGTGGTCATTGATGTCGGTATCCAGTTCCCGGAGGAAAATACCCCGGGCGTGGACTACATCATCCCGAACGTCAGCTATCTTGAACAAAGAAAAGCGAATGTGCAGGGCATCATCCTGACCCACGGTCACTACGATCACATTGCCGCGATTCACTATTTGATTGAGAAACTCGGCAATCCGATCATCTACGCCTCGCCCTTCACCCGGGCGATCGTGGAGAAACGTCACGAAGATTTCCCGAACGCTCCCAAGCTTCGCTTTATTAATGTCGAGCCGGGAAAGAAAGTAAAAGTTTCCGAAGATTTCACCGCCGAGTTTTTTGAAGTGGAGCACACCATTCCGGAAGCTCTCGGATTTATTCTCGAGACACCGGTCGGAAATATGGTTAGCTTCGGCGACTTCCGTTTGGATTTCGACAAACACGGCAAACCGCGCAACATTGATATCTTCGATCGCTTGAGCGAGAAAAATATCCACACCGTTTTCATTGATTCAACCAACGCCGATATTACCGGCCGAGGCGCTTCGGAAGATACGGTTGAGGAAAACCTGGAAGCCTTGATCAAGGGCGCCAAGGGTCGCGTCATTATCGCCGCCTTCGCTTCGCTTGTTGATCGCATCCTCGAGATCATCAAGATCGCCGACAAACTTGGCCGTCGCGTGACCGTAAACGGCCGTTCGATGAAATCCAACTTGGAGATCGCGAAACAGCTTGGCTACTTGAAAGATACCAAGGGAATTCTCTTCCCGCTTGAGGAAATCAACAAATACAAAGACGATAAAGTCTTGCTCCTCACAACGGGCACACAAGGCGAAGCAAACGCCGGCTTAATGCGCATTGTGAATGGCGAGCATCGCGTGGTTTCTCTGAAACCAACCGATACTGTCATCTTCTCCTCGTCAGTTGTGCCGGGCAACGAACGGAGTGTCCAAACTTTAACGGACAACATCGCCCGACAGGTGGATCAGGTCTACAACTCCAAACTCTTGGATATTCACGTGAGCGGCCACGTTCACACCGAAGATGCCAAACTAGTTTTGGAAAAACTGAAACCGCAGTTTATCGTCCCTATTCACGGCTACTACTTCAAGCGTAAGATGTACCAAAAAATTGCCGAGATGGCTGGCCTCAAGCGAGAAAAAGTAGTCTTGATGGACAACGGCCAGGTTCTCTCGATGAAAAAAGATGCCGTGAAGGTTCTCGACTGGACCATTCCTTGCTACTACATCATGGTTGATGGTCTGGGCGTGGGCGATGTCGAAGAAGTTGTCTTGCGTGATCGCCGAGCTCTCGCTCAGGAAGGTATGGCTGTCGTCGTTCTCACGATTGACCGTCGCCATGGAAAACTCCTGAAGAGTCCGGACATCATCTCCCGCGGTTTCATCTTCCTCAAAGAGAATCAAACCATTCTTGAGGAGATGCGGAAGAAAGTGCGGAATCTTTTCGCCCGCATTCCGGCCAACCAGCCGCTTGATAGCGACTACGTCAAAGGCTTAGTCCGCGATCAGCTTGGTCAGTTTATCTACCAACGAACACACCGCCGCCCGATGATCCTGCCCGTCATCATTGAGGTATAAAAAATCCTTCCTCAAAATTGTTTCATTTATAAACGCATATGCGTTTATAATAGCAACAATTTAAAAGGTATAATCTTGGTCCTAACCGTTCTAATTGTTGTAGACGTTCGATCACTTCGTTTGTTGTAGTTGCCTTATTTGCTTGTCATTGCACCTGCCCGTCCGAAGCCTGGGCGTAGGCGGGAGTCGAGCACAACTTGACGTGGCGATCCTTACATTTTTGTCATTGCGAGCTCCAGTAGGAGCGTGGCAATCTCTCTAGAATTCTGGATTGTACGCTTCGTCGAGCTAAACTCGACTTCGTTCGCAATGACAAACAGAAAACCTCCTTCACCGGAGGTTTTTAGTTCATCCTCTTTTTCTTGTATACTTATCTTATGACTATCGCTTGGCGGAAAATAACTAAATACCAAAAACTAGTAATTATACTTACTTTTATTTTGCTCTTGTTAGTGGGACTGTATCTTAAGGAAAGTTATTCGATACCAATAGAGATAAGGTTCCCAAATAAGATTGTTTACACTTCGAGCGGCCAAGATCGTCCCACTATTGAAAAACTAAAAAAAACACTGTCAATCGCTTAAGGGAAGATTCAACGAATGCGGAAGTATCTGCGAAAGCGAGGATGGACTATGCCCTGCAGTTTGTGCCTTTACGTGCGAGCTTAAATGAATCCTTCCAGTTTCTTTATAATAGTTTTCACTACAAGTTCTGGTTCTGCCATAGAGAATATCTTAATATCGCCATAGTTTTTATACTTTTCGAATCGACTTAAAAATCTTCTCCTCTCCTTATCAGCAAACGTATCGTTCCAACGATCGAGCTGACGCCGCACTACTACTTCCACTCCCACTTGAGGATTTTCTGATGGTAATAACAAGATTGATACTCCTCTCCTAATGAGATCGAGGTGTTTTTCGATTAGGTGCGATGAGTCTTCGTGAACAAGATAGCCGGACGGCGTACTAAAAACTGTTTTTTCTGGATGAACTTCGATTAAACGATCGACGAGTTGAGAGTTTGCCTCTGCATACCCAGCATAACTATACTTTTGGATATAGTCAGGAATTAAAGCAATCTGCTCACAAAACTCCTTATCGACATCAATATGTGCCCATTCAATCTCTTCTGCGAGTAATCTGCCGATGGTGGTTTTCCCGACACTCGCGGGACCGATAAAGAAAATATTCTTGTTCATTTCATTCTGACGCGAAAGAAGTGTCTGAAACGTTTTTCGTCGACGTAGTGGATTTCGGTTGGCGTGATCATAAAAAGTTCGTGATCGTTTTTAAAATCATCCGCCCAGGGAAACCTTTTGCGATATAAGGCATAATCTTTCTTAAAGTTTTTCTCTAAAACGCGTTTGACGCGTCCCACCATCTGCAAACCCATCACATTGCTCTTCTTTTGATAATGGTTAATGGCAACAGAAACGAAACTGTTTTTCAAAATATGCTTGGCGTGCTTCGTGTCAGGCCGGGAGTAAAAATAAATATTTCCCTTCGAGTCGAAAGCAAAAAAGACGGTCGCACTCCACGGCCGCCCATTCGAAACCGTACTTAAAGCCATGAGACGATTCTGACTCAAGTATTCCAACACAATTTTAAGGTTAGCCGCTTTCATTACCTTTATTGTAATTTCTTGTTAACCCAAACACTAATTTGACTACTAAACTTTGATTTTGTATAAAATCAAAAGCTCACAGAAAAGGATGGTGTATGCAACACATCGATTTTCAGGTCGTTCAACAACCAATCAATTGGAAGTGCGCGAAATGCGGACATCTCATCCGTCAGGCGCCGGCGGGAATAGTGGTCGTCATCGACGATAAGCAGCATATTCTCCGCACTACAGAAACAGCAACCTGCGGCAGTTGCGGCGATAAGAAGGAAGGGACGACTCCCATGCTCTTCGAGAGTGTGGAAGCGGCCTGGAAACACGGGCAATTCCTCAAAGCAAAATTCGAGGAGGGAGATCCACATTTCTCAATTCTTGTCGCAGATTGCGGAGTGGTTTCCCCCAGCACCTCAACGGTTCAATAACTCCGGCGAACGCGCGGAGTTTTTTATTCTTTCGGGGATTCTTCTTTTTCCTCCCCCTTGCCTAAACGATCTTCGTGGCTCATATCCTGACAAGTGCAAGCCATAAGCGGTTCCCCTTCTTTTGAGCAGCCTCCGGTGGCACATATTTTCGCTTCGCCCGCCACCCCGCCACACGTTCCCGTGCACACATAATGTTCTTGTTCCATGGTTGATATATTTTCAGTAAGTATACTACACAAACGATATCTCGACTAACCAGCCAAAAACATTCCAACATTCTGCAGAATGTTGGAATGTTGTAAGTCATCAAACTGTACTAAAAACAACAGTTCATCTACCGAATCCCCAGCCAGATCAATTCCCCGTCTAGCTTAACCTCACATTTGGCGCGTGTCTTTGTGAGTCGTTCAAATGTTATTATTTTTGCTCCCACTTCTTGCTTTAAAAACTTCTCGTTTTTCTGGATAACTACTCTCATCTCTTCAGATGCTTCGAGGACAAGATGAATCTTATCACTTGGTTTCGTATTAGCTTTCTGACGCAGATCCTGAATCTGGCGAACTAATTCTCGAAGGAATCCTTCTTCGCGTAGTTCTTTTGTGATCTTTAAATCGAGCCAGATTTCTTCTTCCAGGTTTTTGTCGAACATTATTTCCTTTACATTTACTTCATCCGCAAGAATCTCTAATAAATCTTCTTTAATTTTGATTTTTGATTTTTTAACTTTTAACTTGCTCAAGGGCTGGCGAACCTTGATTCCCAGCTCAGCACGTTTGGCTAAAACCAGAGCAGCAATTTTCCGCACCTCGGCCATTTCGGTTATTAGTTTTTTATTGATCAGCTTCTTATCAGTTTTCGGCCAATCCACAAAGTGCACAGAATCTTTTTCCTTCTTTGGTTCAAGCTCGTGGTACAGAAACTCTCCGAAAAACGGCGTGAATGGCGAAGTCAAAAGTGTGAGCGTGTAGAGCACCTGCCCCAACGTTTCTGAAGCTTCTTTGTAATCAGACGGTGATTCTGGCTTTTGTAGCCGGCGACGGGAACGACGAATGTACCAACGGGAAAAATCATCGAGAAAACTTTCGAGCGATAGAGCGGCTTCGCGAACGTCATACGTTTCAAGTTTCTTTGTTACGAGTTCAGTCGTCTCCATGAGACGACTAATAATCCACTGATCCAAAACAGATTTCTTTTTTCTAATTTTCTTCGATGGTTGCCGCGTCTTCGGACCGTACGTGTCATAGAAAACCCAGGAGTTCAAAAGGACAAGATGATACCGACGAGCGGCTTTTATCACTTCCTGCTCATCAAAATTCTTTGGCTCGCCTGGCGGTGTGGCCGTATAGAAATACCAACGAACGGCATCTACGCCGTGGGCATCAATCACTGATCGCGGTTCTACAATATTCCCCTTGGACTTCGACATCTTCTGGCCGTTCTTATCATTAATCAAGCCGAGTGAAATAACATTTTTATACGGGGCCGGATAGCCCAGAGCAGTAGCAACAGCAAGTAAGGTGTAAAACCAACCGCGCGTCTGATCCATGCCTTCTGAAATATAATCGGCCGGATAAGCCAAACTCTTCGAGTTCAATTTCGAATTTCGAATTTCGAATTTCGAATTTTTTTCTTCCGCGAATGGGAAATGAGCGGAAGCAAAGGGCATCGCTCCCGAGTCGAACCAAACGTCCGCCACTTCGGGAACACGTTTCATTTCACCATGACATTTCTCGCAGGAAAATTTTACCCCATCAATAAACGGTCGGTGGAAATCGGCAAGATTATTTTTATCTCGCGGCAAAACACGGTACTCTAAGGACATTGTTTCGGCGGTTCGAATGAAATCGCCATCTTTCTTCGTATCCATCGCTTCTTTTTGTCGAATTGCTTCTTTCTCACCCCAACCCTGACCAACTGACTGAAGTAACCAAGAAGGATACTCATGTGTAACAATCAAAATCTTTTTTCCTCGGTACCTCTCTTCCATGTCGGCCAAAAAGTCGGCTGAGCGATTGCGAAGATCACGAAGTGTTTCTGCTTTTGGCGGCGCGCCCTCAAATCGTGATTCGTACGTTGGGAAATCGCGATCATAGGCTGAGACTGGTTTTCCGGATAGTCCGGCCAGTTGCAACTCCTTAATTCGCTCGTCAGTTTTTACCGGAACACCAATCGTCTCCGAGACAATCTCGGCAGTTTCCTGTGCGCGCATGACCGGCGAAGCAAAAATCAGGTCAAACTTTTCCTTCTTTAGTTTTTTAGCCGTAGCCAAAGCTTCAGCTCGTCCTTTTTTGGTGAGATGCACAGCGTGATCTCCCGAGTCAATGGTGTTCTTGATCTGAATATCAGATTGACCATGGCGTATAAGGACATAGGTATTCTTACTACCGCCCTGCGCCGCACTCAACTCCTCGGCGCTACCGATGACTTTTGTTTCGTGGCATTTCTTACACTGCCAGATGGGCAAGGGAACTCCCCAGTATCGCTCGCGCGACAGATTCCAGTCCTTGGCTTCGCGCAACCACTCGCCGAACCGGCCTTCCTGGATATGGCCGGGAATCCAGTTTATTTTCTTGTTCCGTGACAAGAGTTCCCGACGCAGCGTACTCATCCCGATAAACCAGGAGGTGCGCGCGTAATAAATAACCGCCGTGCCGCACCGCCAACAGAACGGATACTCGTGCGTGTAGCTATCCGGACGCAAAAGAGTATTATTCTTTTCTAAAATCTCAAAAATCTTGTTTTCCGTTTCCTTCGCGGAATCAACATGGTCTCTCGCCATCATCCCCTTCAACTCTTTCACGTCATTCGTAAAATGTCCGTCCTCGGACACGGTATGATACTGGGGCAGTTCCATGGCCACGCCAAGTTTGTAATCATCCTCGCCATACATCGGCGCGATGTGCACCACGCCGGTACCATCAGTTGTGGTCACAAAACTGGCGCTATAAATTTTATGCGAGTTTTCGTTCTGCAGTTTTTCCACATCAAACAACGGCTCGTACTCCAAACCGACAAGATCTCTTCCCTTAACGTCGTTATGAGCAATTTCGATTTCTTTGTCCTTAAAAACAGATTGAATGAGATCGCTCGCTACAATATATAACTCCTTCACCCCCTTCATTCGGACCGCGCTGTACGAAATTCTCTCGCCAACTGCTAACGCGACATTCCCCGGCAACGTCCATGGCGTGGTTGTCCAGGCCAGAATAAATGCTGAGTTTTGTGTCTCATATTTCCCAAATTTTTGTCCCGGTTTCAGTTTGAACTTCACATACGCCGTCTTATCGGTCACTTCCTTATACCCCTGTGCTAATTCATGCGAAGAAAGCGCGGTACCACATCGCGTGCACCACGGCACAACTTTGTGTCCTTGAAATAATAACTTCTTATCCGAAAGTTTTTTCAGAATCCACCACAGACTTTCAATATATTCGTTTTCATAGGTAATGTAGGCATTTTTTAAATCCAGCCAGTAGCCGATGCGACTGGTTAAATTCTCCCACTCGTCTTTAAAAAGCCAGACGGCTTTCTTGGCTTCTTCGTTAAATCGCTCGATGCCGAACTGCTCAATATCTTTTTTTGACTTCAGACCCAGTGCTTTTTCCGCGGCGATCTCGACCGGCAAACCATGGGTATCCCAACCAGCCCGACGCGGCACCGAGTATCCCTGCATCGAGCGAAACCGCAAAATGATGTCCTTATAGACCCGCGCTAAAACGTGATGAATCCCCGGCCGGCCATTGGCGTACGGTGGTCCCTCGTAGAATACAAAGGATTTATTCTTTTGCCCCTTGCTCTGACTTGCGCTGAGCTTTGCCGAAGTGGCTTTGCCGAACGGGTTCCGGCGAGCCAGCGATTTTTGAAAAATCTGCTCTTTCTCCCAGAACTTTAAAACCTCCTCCTCCACCTCGGCCAGCTTGAATTGTTTACCTTTTTCGAGAAACATAGGAGTAGTATGATTGCTTCATCGTAGCGGAAAAGACCTTAATTTTCAATTATCCCGAACACGGAGATACTCTAAACAGATATCCGATAAAAGTTTTTCTGCATTCCCGTGTTTCAGTAAACCTTTATATGAAGCCAATGTTTCCGGCACCGCTTTCATTTTTAACCTTCTCATCATTCTCTTTTTGGTGGCCGTTCGTAAAACCCTGTAACCGGGAAAATGTATCCATCCGAGAAAATCAACTCCTGAGGAAAAAATTTTAATGGAAATTTTGTCGGGATGAAGTTCCAATTTTAGTCTCTCTAATAAGAACTCCCCTACAATATTCAAAACCTCTTCCAGATATTTTTTGTCTGGAGAAAAGATAACAAAATCATCAGCATATCTGATGTAATATTTCATTTTCAATTTGTGTTTCACGAACTGATCAAACTCATTCATATAGATATTCACTAGTAACTGCGAGGTGAGATTGCCGAGTGGTAAACCAACTCCTCGTCGAGCTGAGGAAAAACTACCGATAATCTCCTTCAATAAATCGAAGGTGTCCTTTTCCGGTATGTATTTTTTAATAATCTCTACAAGAATGAATTGATCAATGTTCGCAAAAAACTTTTTGATGTCACACTTCAGTACCCAACAGGTTCTGGTGTTGTTTTGACTCACTTTGTAGCCAAACTCTCGAAATCTATCTAGAGCTTTGTGTGTGCCTTTATCTAATCGACATGAATATGAATCTGCTATAAGCACCCTGTTGAAAAACGGATAAAGAACCCGACAAATCGCATGGTGAAGTAAGCGATCTCTTACGGTCGCCTTATGGATGTCGCGGGGTTTGGGGTCAGCGATTTTGAAATGTTGATATGCCGAATGAGAATATTTTTTCGCGACAAGCTCGCGATGGAGCGCGATCAGATTCGTCATTAAATTTCGCTCGAACTCCTGCACGTCTTTACGCGATTGCTTGCCGCGGACAAATTCTTTCCACGCATCGAGGAGATTTTCGAGCGAGATGATATTATTATATGTATGTTGAAATCTAATTTTGGACATAACGGTAGCCAACAGCCATTAAAGATTCTGCCGGTTTTATATAAAGTCAAGGAGTCATACCTTTTGTGGTATAAGTTTTACAAAGATTTACCTAAAGCGCATCGGTACTCTCTCGGTCAACGCATCGATACTTTGTTTGTCGAAATAATAGAAGCGATCTCGGCCGCCAGTTTTCTTTCACGCGAGGAGAAACATCCGTACGTCCGCCTTGCGATCAAAAAAGCGGATACTCTGCGCGTGCTTCTTTTGGTGCTTTGGGAAACGAAATCTCTGGACGATAAAAAATACATCGCTCTTTCCGTAAAGTTGGATGAAGCAGGAAAAATGCTCGGCGGTTGGAACGGCCAGCTCACAAAACAAAACTCTCCGACGAAAGCCGGAGAGAAATGAAGAGACTTGCGACACGGCGAACGCGAACCCGTTGTCACGATTCCACCTGTTGTCAGGCCTG
>CAYHXC010000004.1:0-81677 GCA_964360585.1 uncultured Candidatus Saccharibacteria bacterium
GAACCGCCGCATCTGGGCGACCTTGAAACTGTCTTACGGAATATGGAAGGCGGGCGGGCGATTGCCGAACGTCTCTACAAATTCACCCAAGGCAGTTTTTCCGGATTTATCAACCAACCGACGAATATCGATGTTAATAATCGTTTAATTATTTTTTCTATCCGCGACCTCGAAGAAGAACTGCGCCCGATCGCCATGTATGTCGTGCTGAACTTTATCTGGAATGTGGTCCGCGCCCAGCTCAAAAAACGCATTATGATGATCGACGAAGCCTGGATCATGATGAAGCACGAGGATAGCGCTTCATTCTTGTTCGGGCTCGTGAAACGCGGCCGCAAGTACTACCTCGGGATCACGACTATTACGCAGGACGTCGAAGATTTCTTACGCTCTCCCTATGGCCGGCCGATTATTACCAACTCCTCGCTCCAGCTGCTTTTAAAACAAGCTCCCGCTTCGATTGAAATTGTCGGCAAGGCTTTTGACCTCAATGAAACTGAAAAAAGTTTGATTCTCGCGGCCGAAGTCGGGACCGGGCTCTTCTTCGCCGGCAAACGACATGTGGCCATCCAGATTATTCCTTCGTATTTTGAAGACAAAATTATTACCACGAACCCGAAGGCTATACTTGAAGAAGAGCAAAAGTAAGATTTCTTCAACGGGAAAATAAGGTAGACTATCTCTATGGCTGAAATTGAGAATATTAGCTACCACTTAAACACAGACCAGGTCCTCAAAGCGGCCAAACATACGGCCGATAAACTCCAAGAAGAAATTGATCGTGGCAACAAACTCACGGTTTTTACTATTTTGATTGCTTTTGCGGGTTTTGTTGATTTTTGGGAGGTGATTGGGACAATTACTCTTATCCAGCCTCTATTAGATACGGCTGTGATTGGGTTTGTGATTGAGGCTATTCCACCTGCTACTTTGCATTATTTTATGAAACAAAATGGTTGGTTTGCTGAGGGGAGAGGTAGTGATAAAACAAATAAACGTCAATTAAAATTTATTTTTTGGATTCTTTCATTTATTGACGCTATTCCCGTTATCGAGATTTTGCCCCTTCAAACATATGGTGTCTTGAAAGTTTGGAAGAGTGTAAAAAAACAGGCCGCCGAAGCCGAGGATGAGTTGAAAGAACTGGAGTATCGGACAGCGGAAGAAATAAGTCGCATTCAAGAAGCCGAAGAAGAAAATATCCAAGCATCGGAAGCGCAGGAGGAGGTTCTTGAGCAAGAGGCAGAAAATCAAGAATCATTTATACTGGAAGGTACTGAAGAGTCGGGTGTGTCTTCTACCCCAAAACCCACGCCCGGAGAAACCGCAGAGGAGATAGCTATTCCCCAAGAGGTGCGCGATCCGTTAGGTAAGCTCAAAAAGGAATACTTTGAAACCCCGCCCGATGAATCTTTGAGCCAGGGACCCTCTCTTGCCAAAAAACCACCCGCAAAAGTTATCCCCATAAGGAGGCCTGCGCCGGATGATTTCGAAGAAAAGGATCAGCCATCTAAAGAAGCGGCTTAATTTATGAATTTTTTCATCCCCACCGCCTACGCTACGACCCTGCCTCTCCGGACAGCTTCGGAAACCATTGTGAATCTCTCGGGGGCCAGTCCAGCTCGGGCGATTAATGATCTCTATACCTTTGCCTTGGGGATTGGAGCCATGGTGGCGTTTGGCATCATTGTTTATGCCGCTTTCCGCTATGCCACAAGTGAGAGCTCTTCGACTCAAGGTGAGGCGAAGACGATGATCTACCAGGCGCTTTTAGGACTTCTCTTACTCCTCGGGGTGACCTTGGTCTTAGGGTTTATCAATCCGGATCTCCCTAACTTGCGGGATCCAAACTTGAGGGCGCTCGAGGAGATCAAGGTGACGACATCTCCTCTGTCTGGCCCCTGCCCCAAATATTCAAAAACGGGTACGGCTTACTGGACACTCCTCATCTGTCCCACGGGATCATGTACGATGGAAGATTACTGTGCTGTGAGCGAACAACAAAGTTATGCCACCGAAGACGAATGCAAAACGGCAGCCGGGAACCTCACTGGTGATCCCGGACCGAATAACGAACACTGGCTTTGTTCATTGCGGGATGTACCACCGCCAATCGGTGGAACGGCCGGGGGACAGTGCACAGTTTTGCCTGACGGTCCGGGTTCGCCTGCTGGCATTCAGGCCGCACTGACCGGTCGCATGGCCAACTGTTTTGGAGATAAAACCGAGAAAGCTTCTGGCGTGGCAAATGTGGAAAGTCGCGGAAACGTAGCGGCTAAAAGCGGCACGGATGGTTGTAGCGGCGATCCGGTTTCTATCGGTCTTTTCCAGATAAACCTAACTGTCAATCCACTTTATGACAGTAATGGACAAAAACTTCTCGACTGCCCCAAGGCTTTTAGTGACCAGTTAAAAACCGTGAAGAGCGTCTGTCAGGTCACAAACCGTACTCTCTATAATGAATGTGTCACTCTCGCGAGCGATCCTCGGGTAAATACGGCCTCAGCCTGTGTGGTTTTCCGATATGGACCAAGTTCGTTCAAATACTGGGGTCAGGCAACGAAAGATCAGTGTGGAATTTAAGATTCTCTCGCGCCGCGGTATAATAGAAAAGATATGAAAAGACAGCTGGTCATTTTTTCCATCATTATCGTTGTCTGTGGCCTCTTTCTCTATGGCCTTATCTGGCTAATCCAGTCACAAAAATCAACCACCCTTCCTCCAGGGCCAGGAGACGGACTGCCAATTACTCCCTTGGGTGATGTGCCACGAACACCCGCGCCGACCGGAGATACCTTTACACTTCAGACTCTTCAAGGACCGGTTGCAGTAAAAAACTTTTTTAAGACAAGCCAACCGCTTCTGGGCTATGACGGCGTGATGCTGAAGGAAACAGCAAATTACCAGATTCTTTATTACACGAAAGAACAAAATCTCCTTGTTTCTATCATGAATCAGCCACTTCAAGATATTAAACAACAAGCGGAAAACGAGCTTTCTGACCTTCTTGGCCTCTCGGAAGCGGATATCTGTAAATTGCGCGTCAGTGTTGGTACGCTTGCCTCGGTTGATCCCAATCTTGCCGGCCAAGAACTCGGCTTAAGTTTCTGTCCAAAACTATGAAACCTTTTCTTTTTTCCGTTGCCACACTTTCTCTTACAGTTTTTTTGGGGTCATCGGCTCTAGCCCAAACCACACCGCCGAATATGCTTCTCGTCACCTGGCACGCCGAGACATATGCGCCGCTGGGATACGAAGGAAAAACACTGATCACAACTGGCGCTCGCGTTACTTTCCTGGTGAGCGCTTTTACGAAGGGTCAGTATATTTCTTTAAAAGATAAAAATATCCGCTGGTATGAACAAGATAAACTTAAAAAATCAGGCATCGGATTAAACTCTCTCGAGACGCAAGTTAATTTACTGCCGGGAAATGATTTCAAAATGAAAGTGGAGGTTCCCGACTTCCCTGGCGGCGCTCTTTCTAAAACTGTTTCTATTCGTGTTGTTCCGCCCAAGGTAGCGATTGTTGCACCTTTCCCAAATCTCCAGATACCGCTCAAAGATTTTTCGGTTCGCGCCGTTCCTTATTTCTTCTCTGTTTTTACTGAAAATAAACTTCAGTACAAATGGATTGTAAATGACGAGCCGTTTATAAATGCAAGCGATCCCCAAACGGTTTCTGTTTCCGGCAGAGAACTTTCTGCTTCGGACGTTCGTTCCTTCACCTTCCGCGCCACCGCAGAAAATCCGGGTGTGTATGTAAATAAAGGAGAGGGCATAAAGACTATCACGGTTCGCACTGGTCAATGATCCCCACCGCCTACGCTACGACGCTACCGCTCCGGACAGCTTCGGAAACAATCATGAACGTGGCCTCTTCGAGTCCGGCTCGGGCGATTAGTGATCTCTATACCTTTGCCCTGGGGATTGGGGCGATGGTGGCCTTTGGGATTATTGTCTATGCCGCTTTCCGCTATGCCACAAGTGAGAGCTCTTCGACTCAAAGTGAGGCGAAGACGATGATCTACCAGGCTCTCTTGGGACTCCTCTTGCTCCTGGGGGTAACACTCGTTCTGCGGTTTATTGATCCGGAACTGCCGAACTTGAGGGATCCAGACTTGAAGCGGCTGGATCCGGTCTATGTCATTACACCACCACCTAATACCAGCTTTTCTTACTGGGCCCTCAAGCTGTGTCCGGTAGCTACCTGTACAAATCCAAAAGATCAGTTGAGTTACCAGGGTAAGCAGTATACTTCGAAAGAGGAGTGTGAGGTAGCTCACGGGCAGATGGTGGGAGGACCGCCACCGGAAAACTGGAGATGCGTAGGGATGGAGCCGGTGCCAATTCCGACGAAATGCAAAGACGGATCGCAACCAACGCCCGTGCCTGCTCCTACGCCTGGCCCAACCCCTGGCCCAGGATCACCACCGCCCACAAATCCAGTCTGCGCTGATGGTTCCCAACCGGTACCGGTGCCCGCGCCAACACCAGGCGGACCAGTCAATCCGCCTTCAGAAACGCAGTGCACTGAAAACCCAGAGTGCGTCCAGGCGGTTTCAGACCTCAGGGCCGCCGGCATTACCGTTCGCTCATCTCGAAACTGTTATGACTGGGAAAGGGGATGCACGAGTTTGATCGGAAGCGCCGTGCCAGGAATAGTCTCTTATTTAAAGGAGCTGCAAACTGCCTGCCAGGCGCTTGTCTCCTCCTGCCGTCTCACCGTCACCGGCGCCACCGAACCCGGTCACAAGAGTCACAGCCCCGACAAAGCCATTGTCGATCTCTCGCCTGAACCGGGGATTAGTAATTTTATCTACGCTCAAATCGGCACGAGAAATCCCACGGCCTATCGCTGGTATAAAGATAAGAGTCGTGATTTTTACTATTTTTGGGAAACCAGTCCGGCCCACTGGCATATCTGTTTTAGCGTAACGTACTGCAACCAGGCTGGCGATCTCACCCGCGGCCAACTCCCGCGAAATTCGGAAGATAATGAGGAGTAAACCCTCCCACCAAATGTTTACATTCTAGGCTTTCAGTTAGAGTTTCGCGGAGGTTTTTTGGTGGAGGGTAAATAAGATATAATAAGAATATAGTATGTTGAAGCGTCTTTCTTTTCTTTCTTCGATTATTGGCATAATTCTCCTGGTCCTCGCCATTGGCTGGTTTATTCGTTATCGAAACGGAGCTACGCCGCCGGTCACACCCATCGATACAAATTCGGGAGTAACTACAAATCCAGGATCCCAGGGAGCTGGCTCCGGTTCTGCAAGCACAAGCACGGTGAAGGTTACCGTTCCCCCTAAGAAGGCTTTTGGTCCAGTAGCCGATCAGGAAGTAGCTGCCTATTATCCTTACGCCGACGGCTCGCTCATTATCGTCCAGCCGAGCGGTCAGGTAATGCGCATAAGCGGCACGGAAGGCACACTCTTGAGCACGCTCTCCATTTCAAATTTGAGTTATGCTTCTTTCTCTCGTGACGGCAAAAAAATTGTGGCCGTTTTTGGAAATCCATTAAACCAGGAAGTCAGCGTTTTCGACACCGATCAAAAATCATGGTCACCGGTCTTTATCCGTCCCGGTTCGAAACCGGCCTGGTCGCCATCCGGCCACCGTTTGGCGTTTTTGACTGAAGATCAGTTAAACACAACGATTTCCACTATTGACCTCAATCTTTCCCTCCCAAAAATTCAGGATATCCTGACCCTCCAGGGACACGATCTCACTCTCCAGTGGAAAAGCGACAGTGAACTCTTCCTCTCGGAAAAACCAAGTGCCTATGCCGCGAGCCAACTCCTCGCCATTGATCTCAAGAAAAAAACGGTTCGTCCAATACTGCGGGACCGATTCGGTCTCGACTTTCTTTGGGACACAAACGTCCAGCAAGGCGTTGTGTTTGAGGCAGTCAAAAACGGCCCCGGAGGAACCATGCAGCTTGTCGGTCCTGACGGCCTCGTTACGCGCAAATTTTCTTTTACCACACTCGCGGAACAAAAGTGTCTTTTTGATCAGACCCGAGTCGCGAGCGCCACAGCGCAATTAAGCGCTTCGGGGACGGTTAGTTCTCAAACAGTTCGGGATCTAACGCCAATTCTTATCTGCGCCGTGCCAAAAAATACCACTCGTTTCCTTGGCGCCACCTTGCCTGATGATTATTTAGAAAAAGATCTGATGACCGAAGACGGCGTCTTAGAAATTGACCTCTCAAATGGAAAAGTTGCGGATCGCTCGCCTTCAGTTCAAGAGGGGGTTGATGCAATCTCCATCAAAGCAACGGAAGAGGCGATCTACTTTATCAATCGCTACAACAACAAACTCTACCGCTTACTGCGGAGTTAGCCCCCCATCTGATGATTACTTACAGAGAGGCGGCTTCGGTGGCCTTTTTTTGTTCTTCCAGGGCAGAGATTGGCTTCACGATCACAAACCGATCCTTGCCAACGCCGGAACTTTCGGTCGCCACATCAGGGTGATGGACAAGCGCAGTGTGTACCAGGCGACGCTCATAGGAGTTCATCGGAGGAAGTGAGAGGGCCGCTTTGGTCGCTAATACTTTTTGAGCGGCCGCTCGCGCCAACTCCGTAATCAAAACCTCCCGCTCGCGGCGATAGTTATTAATATCAAAAAAAACAGGCGAGACGCTATTCTTCTTTGCCACCAACTGCAGAATATGATTTACGTCCTCAACGAGATGGGCCACTCCTTCCTTAGTGAGGGGCTGAATATCATCAATAAACACCGAGCCATGGCGGAACTCTTCCTGCATCTCCACCCGAAATGATTTAAATCCCAGTCCGGTTATCAGTTGTTCGACGAAGTGATCCCATTGTTCCATAGTGTTTTGATACACGATTATTGTTGCCTCGTCAACTCACCCTGCCCTCCTCTTTTCTCAAGAACCCTGATTGTATCAGACTTTTTTTGGAGAAATGGCGAGTTGTCGATTCACAATAAGTTGCTGTACGAGAGAGAAAAGGTTGGAAACGAGAAGATATAACCAGATGGCCGATGGCGAACTCCAGAGAAAGAAAATAATAATCAACGGACCGACGAAGACCATACTCTGCCCGGCCGAATTACTATTTTTTTGAGCGGCCACGCTTAATCGAGTTTGTAAGAATTGCAAAATGGAGGCAATCACAATAAGAATAATACTCTGGGACTGAAGATTAATCAGTCCGAGAAATGTGCTATTAAACTGAGATGGGGCGGTTATAAATATATAGAGTTCTTTGGAATCAAGTGTGGTTGGAGCACCCTGAAATATGTGGAAGAGGGGAATAAGGATGAGAAGTTGGAGGAAAAGAACAAAAAAGATGGAGAAGGGATTCACTTTATGCTCTTTATAGAGCGCCATTTGGGCTCGTCCCTTCTTTTCTAAATCTCCTTTATGTTCCTGCTCAATCCGATCGATCTCTGGTTTTATTTTTTGAAGGACTGTCTGTTGCCGTAAGATCTTCTGAAAGAGTGGATAGAGGAGAAAACGGATACCCACCGTAAGAATAATGATGGAGAGCCCCAAATCTTGAAAAGCAATCGTGTTATAGAGGAGAACGAGGATATTAACGAGTGGTTGATAAAGAAAGAGATGATAGAGATAGAACATATTATAAATTGAAAGAGTTACAGATCTGATCTAATTCTTTTTTAAGATTACCTGGCCCGATCCCCTGAAGAGACTTTTGGGCAAGCACCAGAATATCCTTACCTTTTTCTGGCAGTTTTACCAGTCGTCCCACTATCCGCCGCTTTAGGGTATGTCGTTGGGTGGCCAGTCTTGCCGAACTCTTGCCAATAACGACTGCAAAACGGTTGTGCGGCAACTCATTATCGGCAATCTTGAACAAAAAATGCTCGGAAAGAACCTTTTTTTTCCGTCTATTGTTAAATTCCTTAATCGGCAACCGTCGCTTTCGTTCTAGCATTAAAAAGCCCTGGCTTTAATGGAAATCTTTTTTCTGCCTTTTTGCCGTCGGCGGCTTAATACCTTGCGTCCCGTGGCTTTTTTCTGCCGCGCTCGGAACCCATGAGTCTTCTTTCGTTTCCTCTTTTTGGGGTTATAGGTTTGTGACATAGATTGACCTTGAGTATAATGGCCTCACAAGAGTTATGAACAGACCATCAACAGTTTTTCTGATTCTACTCTTTTGACGGATAGAAGACAAGTATTACAATAAAGAGCACTTCATTATTTCTTTATCTATGGAACTCGATCAATTGTGGCAACTCACCCTAGCTGAAATGGAAGTACAGCTATCGCACGCAAACTTTGCCACCTGGCTTAAAAAAAGCCAACTCTTGGATGGTCGAGAGGGAACATACTCTATTGGTCTCCCGAATACCTTCGCCAAGGCGTGGGTGGAGGAGAAATATCACAAGAATATTCTAGGGGTGATGCGCGGATTTGATGACACGGTTAAAAAACTGGAGTTTCATGTTTTAAAGGAAGATGGCAGTTTGGATAAAAAGATTGGTTCGGGCCGCCATCCACTCCAGCGCGAGGCGCGAATCCCCGAGCCGGTTCAGAATGTTCGTTTGGACTTTCAAATTGATCCGGAGACCAACCTCAATCCGCGCTATACCATGTCTTCGTTTGTGGTCGGTTCATCAAATGAGCTGGCTTTTGCCGCTGGTGAAGCGATTGTGAAGGCGGTGGGTTCTAAATATAACCCCTTCTTTATTTATGGTGGTGTGGGTGTGGGAAAAACCCATCTGATTCAAGCGATTGGGAATGAGGTCTATACTCGCTATCAGAAAAAAATCCGTCCACGCTATGTTTCATCTGAAAAATTTACAAGTGATGTGGTTTGGGCCATTCGGAATAAGCGGATGGAGGATATTAAAAAGAAATATCGCGACGTTGATCTCCTTATTATTGATGATATTCAGTTTATTGGTGGTAAAGAAAAGACGGAACAGGAGTTCTTCCATACTTTTAACGCCCTTTATGAGGCCAATAAGCAGATTATTATCTCCTCCGACCGACCACCACAGTCTATCCCAACGCTCGAGGATCGTCTCCGTTCGCGTTTTGAGGGTGGTTTGATCGCTGACATCACCTATCCCGAGTACGAGCTCCGGGTGGCCATTGTAAAAGGAAAACTTCAGGAACTCGGCCAGGATCTTTCTCCAGAAGTGATTGACCTTATCGCGAAGAAGGTAAAGAAAAATGTTCGCGAATTGGAAGGAATCTTAAAAAAGATAATTTTTTATCAGGAGAATAAAAAAACAGAGGTAGGAAGTAAGGTGGTTGAGGAGATTATTAATAATTCCATTAATAACTTTTCCCATAAAGTTCTACCGGAACAGGTTTTAACGGCCGTTGCCGAGTTCTTTAATATCCACATAGATGATTTAATTGGTAGAAGGCGGCAAAAAGAAGTTGTGGAACCGCGCCAGATTGCCATGTACTTACTTCGGGATATCCTAAACCTTTCCTATCCGTATATTGGGGAAAGGATGGGGAGAGACCATACGACTGCAATACACGCTTACGAGAAGATTAACCATGAAGTGAATAAGAACTCAATGCTTAACCAAAAAATACTCATGATTAAAGATTTAATTAATAAGAGTATATAAAGAAGTTGTGAGAAAGTTACCCACATAAAAAGTTTTCTAAAGATTTGATGAATATTATGTTTTTAAGAATTATCCCCATAATTCACAAGACTAATATCTATAATAATAATGAAATTAATAGTTATTAAAGATAATTTAAAAGAAGCTGTGGGTGCGGCAGCTGGAATGAAAGTGCAGGATCAGAACTTGCCGATTCTCCATAATTTTCTTTTAACTGCCAAAGGCGGCAAGATTATTCTACGAGCGACTAATCTTGAGTTAGGGATAGAATTTTCTATTGCCGGAAAAGTTATCGAAGACGGCAGTATCACTATTCCTACGGCCGTTTTTCACACCATCATCAACTCACTCCAAAGCGATCGATTAAACATTGAAATAAAAGGGTCGCAAACCACAGTAAAAACCGATAATTACGAGGCAGTTATTCAAGGACTACCACCAGACGATTTTCCGATTATTCCGGAGATAAAAGAGGTAAAAGGCAAAATTGAGATAAAGGGGTCGGTTTTAAAAGAGGCCTTCCAGCAGGTTTCATTTGCCAGCCAGTTTTCCGATCTTCGCCCAGAACTCTATAATCTCCTTTTCCACTTTTCCGGCGGGGAGATCCAAATGGCGGCAACCGATAGTTTCCGTTTAGCCGAAAAAACACTTCCGGGGAGTCTTTTTAAAACTGAAAGTGATGAGGGATATAAACTCCTTATTCCCCTGCCAACCATCCAAGAAATATTGCCGCTTTTAGACGACGAATCAGTCACAATCACCTACGATGAGCACCAAATTCTTTTTAGTTCAAAAGTATGGAAAGTAATATCCCGTTTACATACCGGCACGTTTCCACATTACGAACCAATTATTCCGAAGGAGTTCAAAATGGAAGTTGTTGTCGGCAAAGCGGAATTGCAGGAAGCGCTCAAACTAAGCACGGTTTTTAGCGGACAACTTCAGGAAGTTACACTCAAAATTTCCGACGGACAAAAAAGTTTAGAAGTTTTTTCACAAAACCAGGCAGTAGGAGAAAATGTCTATCAGCTCGGCGCAAAAATCAATAAACCACTTTCCTTCTCAAGTATTTTTAACGCCCGATACCTTGGCGATGCTTTAAAAGCTGTGAACAGTGAAGAAATCTTTTTTGGATTTAATGAAGAAGGCAAACCAGCACTGATTCGTTCACCGCGCGATACATCTTACTTTTATATTCTAATGCCCGTCCTTAAGGGGTAGTAGGCGTGAGAACTGGCGTTCCCGAAGCGGGTTGAAAAAGAGTGGTACCGATAGAAAAATTTTTCTGGAGCCATTCAGAAACTCCTTTTTCCCAGTTGTAAAATTGAGGATCGTTGGCCGGACTTCCCGGAGTGGCGCCATTCGGATCACCCTTATCAATATAATAAAGAATGGAGTGGATCTGGCCGTCAATAATGTATTGGCCCTTCAAGATCGGTTTTTCTACGATAACCGGATCAGGTTTTCCAAAAGTTTCCGGTGGGAATTCTTTTAAAGCTTCCTTCATAAAAGCGCTCCAAATAGGGACGGCGGCTAAAATACTCGAACCACTCTTCTGCATCGGCGCATTGTCGTTATTTCCCGCCCAGACGCCCGCGACGAGGTTTGGCGTGTATCCAACCGTCCACGCATCATGGTAGTCGTTACTCGTACCAGTTTTCATAGCCACATCGTAGCCGGTAAACTGGGTGAGTCCAAGACTACTATGAAACAGTCCAGCCCGGGCATCAGCGTCGCTCAAAATATCATTAATCAGTCGCGGATATTGCGGATCAATTACTTCAGTGTTTTCATCCTTAAATTCTTCCAATTGATTATTAGTGGAATCACGAACTTCCAGAATAAATGAAGAATCATGTTTTACTCCTTCTTGCGACAGAACCGAATAGGCTTCAACGAGATCAACTAAACGCACCTCGCCGCCGCCCAGAACCAAAGAAAGGCCATACCGAGCCGGATCGGTCAAGGTAGTAAGACCGAAAGCGTAGGTATTTTTTAAAACATTCTCCATGCCGGCGAGATAGAGAATTTTGACAGCCGGAATATTTATGGATTGAGCGAGAGCATTACGGAGCGAGATTGGGCCACGAAAGGTACCGTCATAATTTTCCGGGGTGTAGGCGCGACTCTCGATGCCAGTCGCATCAAAATTCGTGGGAACATCAAAAAGAACTGTCTCCGGGGCGTATCCTTTTTGAAACGCGGTCATATACACAAACGGTTTTAAGGCCGAACCCGGCTGACGCAACCCTTGAGCCGCGGCGTTAAACTTTCCTTCCTCATCTTTTTCAAAATAATCATAGGAGCCAACCATGGCGAGAATCTGTCCGGTTTTTGGATCCTGGGCAACCAAAGCGCCATTTTTTCCCTTATACAGCTTGCGGTTATTCTCAACACCAGCTTTAACAGCTTTCTCGGCAATTTCCTGCAGTTTCCAGTTAAGCGAGGTTGTCACCTTCAGACCGCCTTTTTGAACCGTTTCCTCGCCATATTTGGTTGTCAGGTAATCCTGAACCATCATCACGAAGTGAGGGGCTTTTATCCCCTGAGATGGTGCGGAAAACTCAATTTTTTCAGCGAGCGCTCGATTCAACTCCTCTTTTGAGATTTTTCCCAAAGAGTACATTTTATTTAAAACAACCTGCTGACGGGTCAATAGTTCTTTTTGGTGACTGCCCCACGGCGAGTAGTAGCTGGGTTTTTTAGGAATGGCGGCTAAAACTCCAGCCTGGGCCAGAGAAATATCCTTCACCGACTTTGCGAAGTAGAGTTGGCTGGCCGACTCAACGCCATAGGCCGTTGGTCCGTAGGGAATTTCGTTTAGGTAGAGCTCTAAAATTTTATCCTTGGAGTAAAATTTGGCGAGGCGAATAGCGAGAAGAAGCTCTTTAATTTTGCGGGAAATATTCTGGTCAGGGGTTAAGAAGGCGTTTTTAACGAGCTGTTGGGTGATGCCCGAGCCGCCTTGAACGACGCGGCCGCTTCTTAGATTGACCAAGAGAGCGCGAACGATCGCTTGCCAGTTAAATCCCGGCTGGGTATAGAACTCCTCATCCTCAATGGAGATTGTCGCCTCCTTTAAGTAACTCGGAATTTCGGCTAGAGGAACCACCGTTCGCTTTTGGCCGGCGCTGATTTCATACAGAAGTGTTTTTCCCTCGCGATCAAATATTTTCGTTGATTGAGGAACGCGGCGGTTCTCAATCTGGCTTAAACTCGGAATATCTTTTACAAAATATAAAACCGAGAGAAAGGCGATGGCGAGCGCGACCAAAACTAAACTGATTATCCAGATGAGGGTGCGGTGATTCAGCCATCGGCGTTTATGTTTTTGATCGTTCATAGAGTGCTTTTATTATACTTTTTCTTTGAGAAGAGAGAAACGCTGATATAATCAGCGTTTCTTAAAAAACAATTAGTACTATATATGTGAGAGGCTATACTTCGTCCTCATCGTCAGAACTTTCGTCAGTATCGCTGCCGCCTTCGTCTTCATCACCCCAATCTTCATTATCTTCTCCATCACCTTCCGGCGACTGCCCTATTTTCAAGCCAAGACTACTGTCTCCCAACCCAAACTCCGAGGTATCTTCTTCCTCCTGGGGGATGGAAGGAAAGTCTTCCGAATGTTTCATGCGTTCTCGTATAAGATAAACGACCTTTTAGAATTCATCTCAAAAATATATCCTGTCGCGATAGTGAAGAAGTGATTTGGAAACGAGGCGCTAGTCGGAAGGTGTACCTTGGGGCACATTGAGGACGTAGCAACGATATATCCGAATCACTTCTTCCTCTTTTTATTTCTAACTTCTCTCGGAGTATACGAAACAAAAATATGATGTCAAGCTGTGCATAATTTATCTGAAGACAGCTAGAACCTATCAAAGCCGCACGAAAGAGCGATTGCCAATGCATCCCAGGCATCATCAATTAATTTCAATTCTTTTTGTCTCAGTAAAATACTTACCATTTTTTCAATTGCCTTTTTGTCCGAGAGGCCGTAGCCCGTGACGCGACTTTTTACTTCATTTGGCGTGAACTCTTTGACCGGGATATTGGCTTCGGTCAAGGTGAGGAGAATAACGCCGCGGCTTTGTCCTACGGCGATGCCAGTTGTCTGGTTTTGGACAAAGTATAATTTTTCTACGCCGCACATATCGGGTTTAAACTTCGCAATAATCTCCAAAAGTCCAGTTCGGGTTTCTGCGAGGGCATCAGTATCATTTTTACTCTCAATTTTTAACAGCCCTGCCTCAAGATAGGAAAAAATGCCCTTTTCTTTTTTAATAAGACCATAGCCGATTCGTCGGGAGCCTGGATCAATGCCGAGAATGGTCATTCGAGGGGAATATTTATAAAAATGTTCTGAATGTCGTCATGATCATCGAGGGCTTCGATCAACCGATTCAATTTTTTCTGATCGTCATCGCTCACTGCTTGTGGAAACTTTGATTTCCAAACACGATCGCCATTTTCTTCGGTTATTTGTTCAAAAGCCCAGCGCACACTGCCCGACTCGGCCCACTTGCCCTCATGGTCATGCAAAATCTTTTTTACTTCGGCCACGGTGCGGTTTCGGCTGTCGGTGATAGCTTCAATCAAAAGAGCGGCGCCGCCCGGACCATAAGATTCAAACAACAGCTCTTCAATACTTTCATTTTTGTCCGCCGCTTTTTTAATAGCCCGTTCGATATTGTCGTTCGGCATCTGGAACTCTCGAGCTTTATCAATCGCCGAACGGAGGCGGGGATTGAACTGGGGATTGGGTTCAGTCTTGGCGGCCGCGGTAATCGCCGCCCCAAGTTTAGAAAAAAGCTGGCCGCGTTTTTTATCGGTTACGCCTTTCTGATGTTTAATCTGGCTCCACTTGGAATGTCCGGACATAGTTCTTAGTACATATATAGTAGAGCTCGTTGGTTTTATCTGGTCAAGTTTGTATATAAAAAGAAAAACTCCGTAAGCAGTACTGCTTACGGAGTTTGAAACTAAAGGTGCTGACTAACGGTGTCGTCGCCGTGCGTATGATGGGCGATAGTGGCGCCGCCCCGCGTATACACCAACGTAAAAGCGGGACGGGTAGGCAATACCGCTGTATCCATCAGAACCATAGACATCGAGAGGCGGAGGACAAGGAGCCGGTTCCTTCTGGTCGAACGAGAAATCCGACTGCTTCAGGATCCAGGAAGTTGCTTTAGTGGTGAGTTCGGCGCCACAGAGACGCTTCATCGCCACTCCTCTGAATACCCCCGGAACCCCAAGTTCACCTCCTTCGATACCGGCGGCGATGAGGAGCATCTCACTTCTCGGAGGGCCTGTGTTTACAATGAGAGCTCTCCCTCCCGGTTCTGCTGACCACGCGCCAGCGTCTTGACTGACCGTGATCTCTACCCGGTAGGAAGAGATGTTGAGGATATTAGCTCCTGTTTGACGAGAGGGAATCGTTACTCCCCACGTACGTTTTGTGGGAAACTCGTCTGCCTCGCCCAGTGAGGGTCCCCGCTGGACACTATAGCTACATCCAGAGAGAAGCAGTGCCACCGTGATCACGGCGGAGAGTTGTTTCATCATTGTTTCTTCTCCTTATAGTCGAAAGTTGGTTTTCAGTTGTGAGGCTTACGTCTGGTAGGATTATACCATAGAATAATAGCGTAGTCAAATACTGTTTCCACTTCGAGAATCTGCCCTTCTATCTGTCATTGCGAGGAAGCGTAGCGACCGCGGCAATCTTGAATTATCTTCGAGATTGCCACGCTCCTTCTGGAGCTCCCTCCTGAGGCGGGCAGGCGCAATGACAAGCGGAAAATTGTTAGAAAAGCCCTTTGGAACTACAATAAAAAGTATGGTTGTTCAGCCACGCGATCTGCAAACAAAAGTTTCCCATATTCGCCGTGATGCCGAAGAGCGGGCCGCCCAAGCGCGCGCCAAACAGTCGGGAACTGGGTATATTGATATCCGAAAGGCGCCAACCTCACTCGATGCCTTACGGCTTTTAACCGAAGAACAGGCCCGGAAAGCCCAGGTGGCGGTTATTCAAACAAAACCTGGAGAGGCGGCGCTGGCCGCCTATGATCCGCGGAATGAGGAAGTAAAAGCAGTGGAGAAGATTCTTAAAGAAAAAGGTTTGACGGTGAAGTTGTTTACCGTTTCCGAGGATGGACTTGAAGAGGTGTGGAAGATGTACCGTTTCGTGCCGGAGGAGGTGAAGGAGATTACCGGAAATGTTGAGGTGAGTAAGGCTGATTTTGATGAGACAAAGGCCCGGCTCAAAGATTTTCATGGCGTGGAGAAAGAATTTGTCGCGATGGATTTTGAGCATGTTGGCACCACGAAGTTTTTTGAGCTCATCTTGGTCGGCGCGATTACGAGCCGCGCTTCCGATATTCACTTGGAGGCCGAGGAGAAGGGCGCGCGCTTCCGCTATCGTATTGACGGTGTGTTGCATGATGTTTCGGCGGTGGTGCCAACACGGAATTTTGAAAATATTGTGACGCGCGTGAAATTATTAGCCGGCTTAAAACTGAATATTAAATCAGAAACACAAGATGGCCGCTTTACTATTCGTCTTGCGGAGAAAGATATCGAGATGCGTGTTTCGATTATTCCTTCGCAGTACGGCGAGACGATCGTGATGCGTATTTTGGATCCGGCCGGAATTAATGTGACGTTGGAACAGCTTGGTTTTCGGCCAGACGATCTTGAATTAGTAAGGCATGAGCTCAACCGTCCGAATGGTTTAATTCTGAATACCGGTCCGACTGGTTCCGGAAAAACGACGACGCTCTACACTTTCTTGCGATCGGTCAGTAGTCCTGAGATGAAGGTAATTACGATTGAAGATCCGGTGGAGTATCACTTGCCGGGGATTTCGCAAACACAGACCGATGCCAAGGCTGGCTACACCTTTGCGAGTGGTCTGCGCGCTATCTTACGCCAGGATCCGGATATTATTCTCGTCGGTGAAATTCGTGATTTAGAAACAGCGGAAATTGCGATGAACGCGTCTTTGACCGGCCACTTGGTTTTCTCGACGCTCCACACGAACGACGCTTTGGGCGCCGTGCCGCGATTTGTGGACTTGGGCGTAAAGCCGGCGATCTTGGGACCGGGCTTAAGTTTGGTTATCGCTCAGCGTCTGGTGCGGAAGCTGTGCGAGAAGTGTAAAAAGCCAGCCGAGATAAATGACGATATGAAAGGAAAGATTCAGCACTTCCTCGACACACTGCCGAAGCGTATAGACCGAAAGCCATACGAGAACTATAAAATCTACGAACCGGTTGGCTGTGAGGTGTGTGGCAGCTTTGGTTTTAAGGGACGACTGGGTATGTACGAGTTTTTCCGCAACACCCCCGAGCTTCAGGAGATGATCGCGCAGGGCGTAACGGTAGTGGCGCTCCGCAAAGAAGCCAAAAACCAAGAGATGATTTTCCTCCAACAAGACGGAATCTTAAAAGTTTTACAGGGAGTTACATCCTTCCCCGAAGTGGTAGATGTGACGGGAGAAATCGAGTGGGAAGAAAAGTAAAAACTGTTGATTCTGGTAACTAAAGGTTGTAGAATCGGGGCACAATATGGACATCTACACGGGGGCAGGAGTAGTCATTGGGATCATAGTCCTTTGTTTCATCGTCAAGGGGCTTATTGATGGAACATACCATATCTCAGAAGTGACTCTTGCCCCGCCCTTTCTGAAGTTTTCTAAAACCAGCAACATAGCGTCTTCGCGGAATATTATTGTAGAAACTAACACGGGGAATCATAATGATGACTTGAATATCACGCCTGCCATCATACATGATTTTCACAGCAATCTTGGGCCTCTGAAAAGTGATAGTGATGCAAAAAGATTTGAAGAGATTAAAGTTTCGTGGAAGGTTAAGCTATTTTCAGCTTGGGAGGATAAAGAAAATTATGTTTTATATATGACCTCCACAGATCAAAGAATGGGAGTTCCGCATCTATTTTCTATATACTGTAATGTCCCTATAAAAAAATACCCCAAGATTAAAGTTTTAGATAAAAATAAAGTTTTTACAGTAAATGGAATAGTAGCTACTACAGGAAGCTGGGAAGCTCGTCTAAGAGATTGCGATCTAATATTTTAATTCTATATTGATTGCTTCTAATAACCTTTCCAGATTTATAAGATGTTGTCAGAGGTTTCAATTTATGTCCAAGTTCACAATCGTAAACGAACAGGATGAGGTTATTGGTTATAAAGATTTGTCGATGATAACAGGAGGGGACATCAACCGTTCTGCTGCGCTTTGGATTACAAACGACGAAGGGAAAATTCTTCTGGCCAAGCGGGCATTGATGAAAGAAAGAGAACCAGGAGTATGGGGACCAGCCGTTGCCGGAATGATTGAAGAAGGCGAGACATACTACTCCAATATCGTAAAAGAAGCGGAGGAAGAAATTGGGCTTAAAGGTATCCAGCCTACAGAAGGACCAAAAATCAGAGTTTCTCAGAAACATAATTACTTTTGTCAGTGGTATCTTTTGGTTTTTAATGGAAGTCTTTCCGATTTAAAAATACAGGAGGAAGAAGTTTCTGAACTAAAATGGTTTTCTCCGGAAGAGTTAAAAAGGCAGCTCATAAACTCTCCAGAACAGTTTATTGATTCCGCGAACGGCTGGATCGAGTGGTTTCGGCTGTAAAAAACCTTCCAGAATGGCGAAGAAAAATTGACTTTGGGAAGAGAGGGCTATATAAAGTCTATAGTGGAGGAAGGAAGATGCTTTTAAAGAGTCTTGTTCAGGGGCTAGGATCTCTCGTTGTCGGATCTCGAGGCGAAGATGACGACTTCCAGGGGGAGTTGCAGATCAAGACTTCAGAAGAAGTTCCTATGTCTCGGATACGGGAGCTGTGTGAACAGCACTATGCTACGCTTGAAGCGGAATTTCGGGACAAGCACGGGGGAGAGAATTTTTGCAGTTGGGGCATTTGGCGGAATGACGATCCCCGGGCCGTAATTGTTATTACGAAGGCGGGAAGTTTGATTCTCATCACCCTCTATCCGTCGTAGACACAACCGTCTCAATGCAAGGCGGTTTTTTATTTGCAAAAAGATGGGCGGGACGTTAGGATGATACGAGTTTTTTGAGGAGGCGAAATGAAGGGAATAATAAAAAAGATCGACAAAGTACGGCAGGCATTCTCGGATGTGGTACGAAACTATCCGATTGACGATGTGAAATGGAGAAGGATGATTGAAGCCTTTCGGGCAGTTACTTCTGACGAAGCATTTGATCGATGGCCTCAGTCTCTCCGATTCAGTATCACATTTTTGTACGATGTCCTTATGTTCACGCCGCGCGAGCAAATCACCAAAGAAATGTTGGTGGTAGTGGCGAAAGAGTTACGTAGGATCAGTGCCTGGAAAGGTGACTGGAAAGAGTGCCACATCCAAGTCTATGAGGCTATTCGCGCCACTGATTTCGAAACCTTTCCCCAACCACTCGAAGAGCATTAAATCGTGAGTCCTTCGTGGATTCGCGATTTTTTATTTAGTTGCGCCAAGGCTTTGAAAATCGTAGAATAGGGAAAGTTTGAGGGAGGCTTAATGAGAAAGCGCTTAAAAAAGAAGATCAGAGGACCAATTCCTTTGAGAAAGTGGAAAGGTCCTTCAAAAAGAGAAGTAGCTTCTCGACGAAGGATTCTGAAGAAACATCCTATCGCCTCAGTTCTCTTCGCTGTGGCGGATGGCTTCCGGAAGATGTCCGGAAGCAGAAAAGTACATATTACTATTGGTGGTCACGACGACAGCGATCTGTAGCCGCTTGCCTTATCAATGAGGCGTGCGGTTTTTTATTACTCGCATAAAACTGCGGGCGGAAGCCCGTGGAGAGTCACTTTCGGTCGGGGATCATATCCCAGAATGCTTCGAAAAGTGTTTTCTGTGTTTTAGCGAGCTCTACACTTTTAATAACCAGGATCATTCCTTCGGAAGCAGGGGAGATAAAAGCGACACGATCACCGAATATAATCGTAGTGCAAGAAACTTTATAGGTGTGCGGCAGAATTTTTGAAACGCGATTTTCTTTTTTATCTTTCGCAATAATTTCTTTAGCATACTCGGAGAAGGATAAGAGCTGACGGCTGTGAATTCCTTTTTTCACTTTTTTCTGAATAATTTGATTCGTAATATAGCCGTTCCGGACAAAGCCTAACATTTCTTTCGGATCGGTGATGATCATGTAGTCTTTGATGCCAGATTCCAAGACAAATTTCCAGGCTTTTTTAAATCCTTCACTGCCGCTTAAAAAATAAACGCGGGGTTTTTGATTCTGTTCGGTGTAGATTGGGGTAAACAAAGGAAGTGTTTTGGAAAACGATTCGACGTTCTCGCGAAGACTTTCAAGAATTGTTTCCGGCTTTTCGGCGACGTAGTACGTATGTTTTTTAACGGTGGTTTTAGAGACGAGGCCGCGCGCCTCAAGAACTTCCAAGATGGCGTACATGCTGGTTCGTTTAATTTTGGCTGTCTTGGCAATATCTTCGACGGTGCCATCGCCGAGCTCAAGAAGTGCTAAGTAGGTTTTAGCTTCGTTCTCGGAAAAGTTCGCTTTCTCGAGGGACTGGAGTAGTTGCTTGTGCATGCCTTGAATATAGCAAAACACCATGGAAAAGATAGCTGAAATGTTGTCGGAAATAAAAACATTTTCTATTTGAATTGGTCGAAAAAAATCTATAGTTCATCTCAGATCGTTTAAAAGGAGGACGACAGATGGCCTTAACAGTGTTTGAAGCGTTGGTCTTAGCCCACTTGATCGGCGACTGGCTCTTCCAGACCGAGTATGAGGCCATGAACAAGGCGAAGGGCAAGTTCTTGAACGGTGCGATCATAAAGCACTGCTTCACCTACACCCTGGCTTTCGTTCCTGTCTTCGCTTGGTTTGGAATTCCTCTGTGGGGCTTGGCGGTCATCTACGCCACGCACCACTTTCTCGATCGTCGTTGGCCGATCATCTGGTTCATTCGGACCTGCAAGTTCACGGACCAGAAAACCATCGACGCTTTGTTCTGGCTGGTGATCGCGGTTGACCAGGTAGTTCATGTCCTGATCCTGGCCGCGATTGCGATTGCCTGAATCGACCGCAACCCCTCGCTTTTCGAGGGGCTTTTTATTTTACAATCCTTGCCGTTGAAGGGCGTGAGCCCGTGGTTCTTTACTTGCAGAATAAAAAAGTCCTAGTGGATAAACCACTAGGACTATGCGGCTCGAGGCAGTATTTTTAAATGCGCGATTTTTTTCCTCTTGCTATTATCTTCGCGCTCGGCAGGTCGGAGATACAGAGTCTCGTTTCTATTGCCATAGGGTTTCATCCGAACGCGGCGCTTTGCCAGTTTTTCCGCCACTAACTGTTCAAGATATTCGGTGATTTGTTCCAGTGAGAATACCTTTCCCAAGGTGCTTTCAAGGGAAATTCCCTTTTCTTCGAAAAGCAGAGATCGGACCTCATCAGCCGTTCTCCACTTCGAGCGGCTAAGAGTTGCCTCAACGTCATCTTTTGTTATAGGAGACAGGGTCAACGCGCGATAGGCGGCGCCAAAAAGCGTTCCCACAAGACCGACAGCGAGAGCTTGTGAAATCGAATTCGTTGCCCATCCAGTGACAAGAAAAAAAAGAATTCCCGTGAGGAGTGCAGTCCTTAAAACAGTACCTTCTTTCATCGTAATCCTCCCCGTGAGCTAATTAGGTTGTAGCAATTTTTTTTATTTTCTCCAAATTGGAGCGATGAAAAAAGAAGAGAAATTTGATCGGATCCTTGCTTTATGGGATAGAAGAGTCTAGGGTGAGCATATATGGCTTTCTTTAAGAAACCAGGAGGGTTCGGCGGTGGTCGCCGAGAGGATAGAGGCGGGGATCGTGGCGGCAGTCGCTTCGGAGACAAACCGCGTTTTGGCGGCGGCAAACCCAGCTTTGGCAACAAGGGCGGATTTCGTGGTTCCGATGATCGCGGCGGTTTTGGCGGACGTCCTCCAGTCCAACTTTTTAAAGCCACGTGCAGTAATTGCGGGAAAACCTGCGAAGTGCCTTTTCGACCGACAGGAGAAAAGCCGGTGTATTGCAATGATTGTTTTGGCGCGACCAAGGGCCGCGAAGGCGGCGCCCGCAGTTTTGAGAAAAGAGATTTCAAACCACGTGAATCTTACCGACCGAGAGAGGTTGTTCCAGCGCCCGCTCCAGATAAGCGGATTGATGATCTCAAGAAACAACTCGACGCGATTCAAAGAAAGCTGGATGACGTAATGCAGCTTATTACCGCCACAAAAATTAGCGCTGTTTTGACCAAAGTGGAATCAAAGAAAAAAGAAACCACTGCCAAAAAGAAAGTTGAGCCAAAAAAGAAGTAAGGAATTTCTAAGCCATGCAGGTTCCTTGGCGCCGATCAGATAAATTCAAGAAAGTTGATGATGGTCCGGTGTATATAACAGAAGAAGGCCTCAAAAATTTAAAAGAGAAATTAGTTCATCTAAAAAAAATACTGCCCGGCTATATTGCCGAGGCTAAGCGTACAGCGGCCTACGGCGATCGCTCGGACAATGCCGAGTATAAACAGGCTAAGGGAATGTTGCGGCGGACGAACTATCAGATTTTGGAAATTGAAGGTCAATTAAAAAGAGTTTCAGTTATTTCTTCGAAGGAAAATACATCCGGCGTGGTGCAATTGGGTTCGACAGTTATTTTAAAAACTCAGGATGGGAAAGAAAAAACATTTCAACTTGTCGGACCAATGGAAACAAATCCTGGTGGCGGACGAATTTCTCACGAGTCGCCGTTAGGGAGCGCGCTTTTAAAAAAGAAAGCTGGAGAAAGGGTAGTAGTAAAAACTGCGAAGGGATCGGAGGAATATCTGGTTCTCGAGATCAAATAAAAAAGCCCTGATCGATCGAAATCGATAGGGCTTATGCTGCTTTTTTTCTGGCGTTTCGCGCCCGGATCATTTCCTGAATGTTACGAGCGATACTTTCGGGTACGATGCAGTACTGCCGCTGATTGAGAGGAGTTGGTTTCCCCTTCGCTCTCCACACGAGCGGCGGGCGGCGAACAAATACCACCACCGAGGAACTTTCCTCCAGCTTGGAGAGATATCTCTCGACTCGTTCAACGAGCCTTCTCTTTGTTGCCGCGTCTTCAATGAAGACACTTCTGTGCGAGAGAATTTCAACGCATACTTCGAGGGCGGTTTTTCCCACGCCGCGATTGTTCCCTAGAATTTTGGCGCACGCCGCCACGGCTGTTTTTTCTTCGACTCGATTCAGAACAGAGAGCACATCTTCCTGTCGAATGAGAGGTGCAAGCCATTCAGATAGCCTCGTGATACTCACGGATGTTTTCCGGAAAAGTCTGCGCCCCCAATTTTTCATTGTATTCCTCCCTCGTGAACTGCCCCCTTTATAACAAACTCCCAGCTTTTCTTCAACTAGGCGGCATATTCCTCCATATTGTTTTCGTATTTCAAGCGTATGAAAATCAGAGTGAAGATTAAGTGAACAATAAAAAAATCGCCGAGGGGAGCGATTTTGAAAATGTTCTAAAAAATAAGTTACTGTCTGATACGGATGTTAATTAGTTCTTCACTATTCTTTTTTTCTACGGCCACAGTTGTTGTTCCCTTTAAAAGATCGCTGTGTACTTCGACGCCAATCGTTCCGGAAACACTGCCGCCATGCTCGCTTGAACTTCCAGTCTCCAAGGGGAGGGCTTCGTCGCGATCAGCATCATTTTTCTCGTCAGTTTGCATCTCACTTCTCACATCTACTGCCGTCTTGGATTCGTGGGCGATCCGAATAGCATCATTTGCCAGGTTGAATGCTTCGCCGTACAGACCAGCTTCATTTTTTACTTTGGCTTGGATCAAAAGTTCGTCGGACAGCGTAAGAAGAGCTTCGATTTCCGAGGCATTCTCGAGACGTAGTTTATTCTCTTTTTTTGCCACGTATTTTTTTGTTTCGAGCAGTATCTTCCCAGCCGCCTTAATCTTAGCGTTCGCGGCGTGTTCGGTGCTTGAGCTGTTATCGGACTTAATTTTTTTCTCTAGTCGAACCCGGGTTTCGGTGGCGGATGAGAGCGCCTTACTGATTTTTGTTTCCAGTCGAGAGGGAGGGGGCGCGGCTTCAGGGAGGGCGATTTTTGCGCTCATCATCATTGTTGCTCCGGTGTCGCTTTGTGCGGTGCGAGCAGCAATTTTCTCATGACCCTGAAGTGTGCCCTCAAATCGCGCCGCTAAACTCGCGGCCTCACGTTCCTTGCCATTTTCCTCAAGTTTTGCCATATGCTCCAGTGTTTTTTCCTCATGCGTTTCAAACTCGTCCGAGAGTTCGGTTTCAGTTTTCGCGTCAAGTTTCCCTTGTAGCGCGAGGCGCGATGCTTCTTCGAGACGACGACTGGCCAGTTCAGCCTCCCAATCGCCTTTAGCCTCTACGCCAAACGAGAGAGCGCCCACGACTGGTTCGTTCACCTGTTTTTTGACAATATAGAGCAGATCGCCGGGCAATGTTTTCTCGGCTGCCAGCGAAGTTCCTCCGCCGATCAAAAAGATAATCACAAAAATGATAGCGGGCACTTTGGTAAGTTGGTACAAGAAATGACGACCGACAGGTTTTTTGATAGCGAGATCAGCCTCAATGAGACGGCTTAAATTGCCGCGAATGATATTTTTGCGTTCAAGGTCGAGACGGATCTCGTTCCGGGCTTTTTTCAGTTGTTCAAAAAGTGGTTCCATGGATTTTAAAGTAACTTCTTTAAGGATTGCATTGCCCGATTGAGTTTTACGGAAACGTTATTGGCCGTGATATTCATTATTTCGGCAATTTCCTTAGGGTCAAGGTCGTCAAAATAGCGAAGAGTGAGAAGCGTTCGTTCGTCTTCTTCGAGATCAGCCATCTGTTCTTTGATGTTTGCAAGAAGGGTGTTCCGTTCGATGTCTTTATGTCCGGCATACGACGGTTCGGCAATCTGATCATTCTCGAGCATCGCATCAAGTTCCGCCTCTTTTTTCTTTCGCGATTCGTCGATGATCAAGTTTGTGGCAATTTTATAAAGCAGAGCGCGGATGTTTTCTATCTCTTTTCCGTCGGACATATAAACCCAGAGTTTAGTAAAGGCTTCCTGCATTAGATCCTCGGCGCGAGCCTTGGAGTAGACGCGAAAGTAGCAGTGGCGGTAGATCGCCTCGGCATGGTCATCATATGCTTGGAGAAAAATATTTTTCGGATTTCTTGCCATAGTCTGTGACGTTGAGATTGGGTCCTTCTTTCATATTATATACCACTACTCGTGGTCAAGGAGGTAAGAGGGAAGTTCATGATCCGTCGTACATACAAAGGTCGCGTATTATGAACCTTTTACATTTAACTCTATGAACAAAAAAACATTTATCGTTTCGTTACTCGCAGTAGCCGTCCTCGTCGGATCTCAGGCTGTCCTTGCGAAAGAGCAAGTAGCGCACAAAGAAAATAAAAAAAGTGAATCACATCAAGAAGTGAAAGCGCATACTTCTGTTGCGCCTTCAATTCCCTCCAATACTTCCTTAGAAATTGGACAAAATGGTCGAGTCAACATATCCGATGCACGCGTCATGAACATTTCTGGATCAGTCATAACAGCCACGACCAGTTGGGGTGGATTCACCATGGTCTGGACGATCAACGTGAATGGCAATACAAACTTCAACGCTCGCTATGGCGGAGTCTTGAATCTCGAGAATATTGCTCCCGGCGATCACATTAGTGTCAAGGCGACGATTACCGGAAACGGCCCGACAGTGCTCGCCTCGGCCATCACCGATCTCTCGATGCAACGTCGAAACGCTACCTTCTTGGGAACCATTACGAGTATTAATTCGGGAGCACAGAGTTTTGTGGTGAATACGAAAGAGCGTGGTTCGCAAACAATTCTTGTTTCCTCGTCGACTAAGTTTTTGGGAACGCTCAACAACTTTTCTGCTCTGACTATCGGAGCCAAGGTGCAGACGAGTGGTATCTGGAACTCAGATCAGAACTCGCTTCAAGCCGCTCATGTTTTGATCTCCAAAGAGAAACAGAACGAAGAGCGTGTTTTCCAGGGAACGATCAAATCAGTGAATGCCTCCACGACACCGCAAACAGTTGTGGTGCACATTGAAAACAGTGATCAGACAGTTACGCTTGCCGCTGACACGGTGATTCTCAATTTCTCCTGGCAGCATGTACCGCTTACTGCCTTCAAAGTAGGGGATATACTTCGTGTCTATGGTATCGGCCAGGATCTTTCGATCGGCGCCACCGTGGTTCGAGATATTAGTCTGAAATAGGAGAAAGTGTGAATCAAAAAACGGCCTTCGGGCCGTTTTTGCTTTTTACATCAAAAGGGTAGATCGACAAATTCGAAGTCCTAAATACGAAACTCGAAACAATAATCAATGCTCAAGTTTTCAAATATTTTTAAACTTTTAGAATTTTCTTTCAAGCGAATTGTTTCGGATTTCGAAATTCGATTTTCGTGTTTCAGTAAACAAAATAGCCTTTTATCTGGGGGCAATCCCGCAAGCGGGAGATCTTTTGCAAAATAAAATTGTTGCAAAAGGATAGAATTACTTCGAGGAGAGATCTCGCCGAAGCCAGACCGTCCTAAGACTAAAAGGAATTCCCGCCTCCTTATATGAGGAAGGGGTTAGGGTTTAGGGAATAGGGGTTAGTAAATGCAAGATTGCATCCACTCTACCCCAAACCCTATCCGCTATACCCTTGTCTCATATAAGGAGGCCACCCCCAGATGAAAAGCTACTATTCAATTGATGCCCTATTATATGCGATAAGTCAGCATTTGTCAAGTGCCGGTTCCTCCCCAGTTTTGAGGAGAAACGACCTGTCCCGCCATAGCTTTAGCGGCGGCGGACAAGAATCAATAATGCCTTAGGTCAAAAAAGGAGTCAAGGCAAGTTCGGGATAACCTCTGTATAGGCAGTGGATAAGGCGTTTTCCGGTTATTTATGAAAAGCGCATGTTAGAATGACATACTATGGGATTTGATTCATTACCAAAGAATGAAGGAGATATTTCAGAGGCTGATTTAGAAGCACTGAGACAGGAACTGGTTCCCATTTTTGATCCGCGATTTTCCACGGCTGGGCATGGGACGAATTTGGAGGCGGCTGAACAGGCCATTCAGGAAGGTTTGTATGCTCGGCAAGCTCCGAGTTTGGAAACAACTGCTCTGGGACTTGAGGATAATGATAAAGATTTAAAAAAGATTCTTGCATGGCCGCACGGAAAGCCGCAAGCCATTGTCATCATTATGCTTCCACGAGACATGGAACGAACTTACGGTGGAGTGGGCCCCGAGGAACACTTGTGGGAAAGTTCTAATAACGAGTTGAATCCCTACCGCCTACCGAAAAAATATATTAAGGGGTACATAAACATAGAAGAAAGAAAGTTAGTTCTCAATCCTGCCTTTGAAGAAAACCCAACGATGCCCCCTCCCATCCTCCATAATGCTGACATTTCAAAAATAGGAAGAACCTCAGATACGCCAGTAGAAATTCCTAAGGCTAATTCAGGTGATTCTGGTGAGGACGTTTGGTAGGCTTTTTTGTAATTTAGCCCTCAGGGTTTATAGAAAGGAGTTGAGAAGACTTTTCAATCTCTTCTTGTGATAAATCTTCCCAAAGGTCGCTAATCTGTGTTTTTTTGTGGAGGGGGTCGTTCGCCTCTCGAGGATGGAGATGGAAGTGGAGATGGCTTACCTTTACACGTCCTTGCGGAATAAAAGGCCGATAGTTCTGCCGGATATCGCAACCAGGGGCTATGTGCTTCAAAGTTTTCTCTTCGAATTCAATTAATAACTCCATGATCTCTTTCCGTTCCGCTTCGGTGGTTTCTGATAATTTTTCCAGGTGTCGTTTGGGGATTACGAGTAGATGCCCGGACATGAGTCGGGGATTTGAAAGACAAACATAGGCCAGTGCGCCTTCTTTTAAAATCCGGGTTCTGGTGAGATCGAGATCACAGAATGGGCAGTCCATTTTTGGATGATACCATAAAGCCGATCCAAGTTTACAAAGACAGGAGAGAGTGTTATTTCTTGGAGTAGTAGGAAGGGATAGTCATGGGAAAACAAGAACGTGTCTGTGGTAGTTGCACTGCCTGTTGTAAAACTCATCCTGTTTTCGAACTGTTCAAGCTTTGGAACGCATGGTGCACAGAATGCCAGGTTGGCAGGGGCTGTCGTATTTACTCCAATCGTCCGAAAGGGTGTCAAGATTTTCAGTGCCAGTGGCTTATGGGATGGGGCAAGGATGATGAGCGGCCCGATCGGACAAAGTTAGTTCCCGACTTCATTGAGCTTGGAGAACTTGGGTTAACTCTTATGCTCCATGAAGTTACAGAAGGATCTCTCTTAAATGGCTTTGCGAGGAGATGCTGGTAATGACCTGCCGTGGCGAGAACTGTTCGGTGCTACACCTCTTTGAAGAGAGAATCCCGCAGCCATACTTGAGTATTGGGGATTGGAATGCCTTCTTGGGCAAGCGTGTCCAGAGTAGTTGGAAGCTACCGATGCTTGACCGGGTTTTCACTGACTACCAAGAGGCGCTCCTTGCAGTGTTCAAGGGGATTTATGCTGGTCGTGCTTAGCCAATCAAATCTCCACCCAATCTCGGAACTGCCCGATTGTCTTGGCGCCAAGGGTGTAGTGCCGCACTAGCGGGCAGCGGACCCAGTCGGCTTTTAACGGAAAGCGGGCATGGATATTGTGATAGACCGTCAGTCCGAGTTGGGGAGCGTCACCGTCCCAGAGGACGCCAATAGCACTAAGAGAGGTATTGGCGCTTGGTGTCACTCTCTTTTTGCCGCGTGGTGCGAAGTCGCGCTCCAGTACCGTTGGCGTCTGGCAGTTGGTAGCTATCGTAAAGGCCTCAAGACCGTACATAGCCGTCTTGATCGCGTAGGGGTCAGTATGGCGACATGTGAGCTTTGCCACGTTGTTGTAGAGAACGAGCAGCGTGGGCGATACTCCTTTTGCAAGAGTTCGCAGCTGGCGGGCTCCTTTATCAATTTTCTTTCGAGCGCGGTCGCCGGGTTCACCGCCAAAGACACCAGTTGACCCTCTTAGCTCCAGTTCCTCAATCAGCCGTTGCTCCTCGACTGTAGGATCGAACTGCTTGACCTCAGCGATCACTCGTTCGCCAGACAAAACAAGTTCGTAGTCAGGACGCTCCTCTCCCTCATCTTCCGCGGTCTCAATGCGTCTCCAACGGACGTTGTTGCGGTCACAGAACTCCTCGAAGAGTTGTTCAGATTTGGTTGGCATGTTGACCGTGTGGCGCGGCGCCCCGCGAGTCTTTCGTGACCGCGAGAAACACTAGGCGTTCGTAGAATGCGAGTACCCAGGCCATGTGGTGAGGATGAGCTGGGTCAAATGTGTAGAATGCATACAGGAAGGCGGAGTCTCCGATGAAACGAGACTGCCCGTCGTTTAGGACCTGCTGCGTTATGGCCGCCACGCGATGGACGGTTTCTTCGCTGCGGATCGCTGGCGGATGAAAATGCACGATTTTCACCGAGATATCCTGCGGCAGGATCGTTCGCGTTTCATGGAAAAACAGCCCTCTGATTATTCTCTCCATAACGCGGTTCACACGCACATAGTCGACCTTATAGCCGACCTCCGTGCCCAGCAGGATGCCCGAGCGTGTCCATTGATCCACAAAGCGCAGACTCCCACTGAATGCCTTCCTAAAACCTGCCTTCCGCGCGTTACTCAAAGCCGAAAGGACGCTCTCGCGTGCACGGAGCGCGACGGGATGTTCCCCCGCTTCTCGACTCAGGGTGAGAATCAGACAGAGGTACTCATCGTCCTTGGACGCGTTGCCATTGCACGTCCGGCACGCTGGCACACAGACCAAATCTCGTTGTGCGACCTTAGGCAGTGTGCACTGAGGCGGCAGATGATCGGCCGTCAACTGCGTGTTACCACCGCAGTAAACGCACTGGTCGCTCAGCCAGCGCCGCCTGTAGTGCCTCCTCTTCCCCACGACCACCTCGTTGGTTAGAGAATACCATCCTCGAGAAGTCCAGCAAAGATCATCGGCCTTCTGGCGTGAGCGAGACCAGTCAGTCGGCCTTGCCAGACTTTCTGCGGTCACGCGCCTCTACTGCCTGAATCAGTGAACGAAGATGTTCGTGCAACCGCTGCCTTTCCCCAGGAGACATGCTCGCTTCGTCTGCCGAACGTGGCCGCATGTGCCGCTCCCATAGTTTGCACGTGATCGAGTCCTCTTGGGGCGGCGGGTACCAACCATATTCCCCTTGTCGCTGCCGCCTTTGCTCGTCGCTTAGGCTCTGCCACTCAGCCGCCATCGCGCGGAGGTCCCGCTTTAGCTCTGTCGCTTGGACAAACTCTTGGTCCTCACGAAGGAAGAGCTTGGCTAGGTCGGCGTGCAGCTTGTCGCCAGAGACGAATGCCATGCAGAAGGGAAGGTAGAAGCAGTACTCCAGATCGAGGCGGTTTGTCCGTCTGGTTCCGATCAGTCGGTCGCGGAGGGCGATGATGAAGGACAGCTCGACACGGAGGCAGTACGCTGCGTACGGTGCAAAGCGATCAAGGTAGGTAGCGCCTGACTCAACCCACCGCATCTTGATGGCATCCCGTGCGCTCGCCGGTAGGTCGTGCTCTTCGAGCAGCCATTCCAGCAAGGCCTGCTGGATGGTCAATTGCGCAAGGAGGTTATCCAAGGCCTCACGAACCTGGGTGAGGGAGGAACAGGACGGAATGACTAGGTACGCCCGTTTGAGGCGATCACGATGCACAGTAAGATCTATTTCCGCAGTCGTGCGTCGCCAACGACTTGCCAATGCCTCCTCTGCTTCCTCGAACATTCCATCCTGCCATCGCATGATGGCCCAGCGCTCCGGTGGGGTATCGATGAAGACGCCTGCTTGACCGTCCGCGGTGTGAATAGGTTCGCCCCCGCCAACCACACAGCTCCCCTGCATTGGCACAAGATTGCCCAGTAACGACCCAGCGCAGAGGGTACGGTAGTCCGCATTGATGCCGGAGTCTCCCTCGCGGAGCTTCCGAGCGAGACGCACTACTTCACCGGCCGAGAGCAACTGTGAACGTTCAATCTTCTTTAGGTCCGCGAGGATCTCCATGATTAGAATCGGGACGACGTTCACGTAGTAGTGCTTCTGAAGGAAGTCGATTTCCTCTCCAGAAAGCCCCTGCAGCGCTGACTTGTCCAGGATTACGATGGGACCCATGGGCAGCGCCATGATAGCGCGCGGTGACGCACATGGCAGCCCGTCACCGGCACCATGCATTTTGACTTTCGTCGAAGAAGCCACGGAGCTGAGACCTCGTCAGCGAACCGGAGATCGGCGCCGACAGTTGCCGGCGACGCGGCTTTCGCCGATGATGCTCTGCTATGCGCGGCCACCAAACTAACAAGGCGCTGGAAAGAGAGCGCCAAGCCATCGTGGACTACATGGCAATGTCAGCCCCCGACGAACGCGCCGAAAGCTTGGAGAAGATTAAGTCCGAACTGGTTCTCGGTCGACAGATTGACGCGTGGGACGTCCACACCGACCGCGAGCGATGGTGGGTCCTGACGGCGCCGATCAACTTGTACAATCAGAAGCAGTTTCCAAGTCTCGACGTCGCCTTCTCGTTCCATGTTGGATTGATGGCTCGCGTGATGGAGCACGGCGATCGGACAGCCCGACCCGAGCAGGCCGCACGGTTCACGCGTGCGTGGCGCACTTGGGAGGGCGCTGCCAATGCTCTCGATGAGGCGGATGCGACAGAGGAGTTTCAGGCGATCGGGATGCGGTGCCGAGAGAGTCTTCTTGCGTTCGTGCGGGAAGTGGCAAAGGTTGCGCACATCGATGGCACGCCGCCCAAGGCGGCCGACTTCGTCGGCTGGTCTGACGTGTTGGCCAACACGATTGCCCCAAGCGACGGCGCCGAACGACGGCGTGGCTATTTGAAAGCGATCGCCAAATCGACCTGGGAGCTCGTGAACTGGCTCACTCACTCTTCGAGCGCTACCCGATACGACGCCCACTTCTGCATCGAGGCGACGGAGCACGCTCTTCGCACGTGGTCTCTGGCGATCCTGCGGCACGAAGTGGGGGTTCCCGAGCGTTGCCCGAACTGTAGCTCCTATCGACTGACCTCATGTTCTCACCCAATCGGAAAGGGAGTTGTCCAGCACTTCACTTCCTGCGACGTGTGCGACTGGCAAAGCGATCCTGAACACCGGCGTGCACACGGAGGCAAGGAAGAGTCGCACCACCGCCGAAAACGCAAGCCGACGACACCGTGCGTGTTCGTCGATGTCCCATTGGTAGGCAACCCACCGCCGCCTCCGACGAGGACACGTAGGTAGCGCAGTCAAACATTGCTCGACAAGCTCCCCCACCGGAATGAAACCCGTTCCCATTAGTCAGCGCGGCAAGCTCGGTAACGCCGGCCGTGGATTCGGCCGCCGCGCGTACATTGCGCGGCTCCGCAAAGAGCTCAGGGACGGTTATCTCCGCGAGAATGAGACCAATCTTCAGCTTGCCAGCGAGTGGTTTCACCTCGATGACGGGGCTGAACAAGACGTTGGACTGGGGATGAGCCCAGCATAGCCCAGGCGATCCACTCTTCCGAGCCGCAACGGTTGCCGTTTTTGCCTCGCGGCGTGCGGCCATGGCCGGGGCGGTGACGCTCAGGATTTGACGAATTGCGGTCAGTGAGTAGACTGAATTCATGCCTCTCAATGTCACCAAGCAAACCGAGCAGGAGATCGAAGAAAAGGTCCGTTCCGGCGGCTACCAGTCGGCCGATGAGCTCATCCAGGAAGGCCTGGCGCTGATCGAAGCGCGGGAAGCGTTCCGCCGAGCGGTCGCCGAAGGCCAGGCGGAGCTGGACCGCGGTGAGTACGTCACACGGGAAGAGTCGCGCCGGCGCATGGCCGAGCTCGCTGACCGTTACCGTCAGCGAGGATGAGCCAGGCGTATCGGCTCGCCCCCCGCGCCCAGGCCGACGTCGAAGACATCTTCCGCAAAATCGCTGACGACGACTTCGAGGCTGCTCTCCGCGTTGACCGAGAAATCGACGAAGCCTGTCTCCTGCTCTCCACGCACCCCCAGATGGGTCACACGCGAGAAGATCTCGGCATTGGCGCGACGTATCGCGTCTGGCCGATCTACTCCTACTTGATCATCTACCGCCCCGACTCTGATCCCCTCGAGATCGTCCGCGTCTGGCACGGCGCCCAGAAGAAGCCGAGCCTATTCTAGAGCATCGTATCATCGCGACGGCCGTCGTTTCCGAACTGCAACGGTTGCGGTTTTCGCGGGATCATCAGGGAAAATCCGGGACTTTTGGGGACTCCGCTTCTTCGGCGGCGACCCCTCTGGAACCGTTGAACCACAAGACTTTCCAGCGTTTTCTTCGCTCTCGATACCTTTGCACCCATCAACGCGGCTGCATACCAGATCGCTGGCTGGGGGTTATCGACCACACGTGGTCTCTTCTATACGCGCTCGATCATTCGAGGGATCTTGGTTCAATCTAATATTGTCACGCCGGAAGGTGATGGTACCGTTATTGTCACGAGCGCGGAGGCAATGAAGGGCGCGACCAAGACGTATTACTTTGATATTTTTAGCTATAACCGCGCTGTGGATGAAAGAATTGATCACGGTACGATCCTTAGTGCAAAGCACGTACAGGATCAGATTGTGGCACTTCTGAAAGGAAACGAGGCTCCTACTCACACGACGATTACGAGGCTCAAGCCGACACGACAATCTGTTACCCGCAAGGTAACAGCGCAGTCCCCAGTCTTACTGCATCTCTTTGACAGTTCAGGTCGCCATACTGGGCCACTGGGTGCACTGGGCGCGGAGGAGCAGATTCCCAACAGTCGATACGATCGCGGAACCGGGATCCAAACACTCTATTTCGACGATGCGGACACCTACAGCGTACAAATCGTAGGGACAGGAAGTGGGGTGGTTCACTTGACAGTCGAAGAATTGCTTGGCGAGGCTCTCGTCGAGACGGTAACGTATTCCGGCATTCCGGTGACTCCGGTATCGACCGCTCAATTTGATTTTGCGACGATGGCGGACTCCCACCGAGTCCACGTGGACGCGAACGGTGACGGCCGTGTGGACTTCGTGAGCCGACCGGATTCAGAGATGCTGCGAGGAGACCTCGATGGAGATCGAGACGTTGATCTTGTCGACCTCGGGTACGTTTTGGCGGTCCGGAATACGTCCGCGGTGGGGACGCGAGATCCTCGGGATTTAGACAGTGACGGCAGGATAACAACCCTCGACGGGCGAAAACTGCAATTGCTTTGCACACGAGCAAGGTGTGCTGCGAACTAGTATGCTATAATCCAATACATGAGAGTCAGTGCATCTCCAGAGAGGAGACGGACAGGCGTCGTTGTACTTGCAACGGGCTTGCTGTTCGCGGGATTGCTGATTTGGAAAGGCACCCACCTAGTTGCTGGTTGGATGAACGTGCCAAGCGAGCAAGAGTCGAGTCATTTCTCTGAGGATGTATCACAAGAGAACAGTGTGAGACCGAAGGGGCAGGAGAACATTCGACACTCTGATGCTGAAGGGCGTTACCACTACGTGATTGTTGAGAGTAGCGTGCTAGAGCGGGACAACTTATCAGAGTCCCCAGTCTTACTGCATCTCTTTGACAGTTCAGGTCGCCATACTGGGCCACTGGGTGCACTGGGCGCGGAGGAGCAGATTCCCAACAGTCGATACGATCGCGGAACCGGGATCCAAACACTCTATTTCGACGATGCGGACACCTACAGCGTACAAATCGTAGGGACAGGAAGTGGCGAGTTTGCGGTACGGATAGGAGCCTTTGTCGTGAGTGGATCGGAAGAGAGGTTGGTCGCTCCTTTGATATTTCCGGTTCCAATAGTTAGCACAGCGGACCTACGCGCACAGATGACTATCATCGAACGCATTGATCAACGAACGAAACTTGAGATTGACGTTGATGGAGACGGAGTGGTGGATGAGAGGCTGCAAAGTCGTCCTGATGCAAACAGGGAGAACATTTGACCTCACTTGGTGCCGCCTTGAATTTTTCGTGCAACTCCAAGGCAAAGAAGGGCTGCCAGAAGCAGTTGTAGCGTATCCGGAAGTGGGACAGCCCTTACGGACCCGTTCGACACGGTGGCTGTTAAGGGATCTCCGAACGAATCTCCCAGCGCATTGACCGACAGGTCCAACGAACTCTTCCCGGGCGACCCGGAGAGGAACGTGATTGTCGCTAGCGTGAAGCTGCCCGCTTGCAGCTCGTCAAGATCGAGCGGATCGTCAAACGAAAGCTCGAACAGGTTCAGCAGTCCAGGAACACTGCCATCAAAGGATGTAAGGCTACCCAACCCGAAGAGGTCTAGCTGATCGCCGAGCAGCGAATCCCCAAAGATAACGTTCGCGAAGGTCACGACGGTGGGATCAAAAAATATGTCGACGTCGAAGGTGCTCAAAGAAGGCGCCACAGCATCGCCGAGACCGGATATCGTCAAGTCGACGCTAACCATGGCCCCTGAGCTGACCACTTGCACAGAAGGATTAAGCCCGAGGATTGGAGTGCCGTTGGCACGTGTGGCCAACAGGACGATGGCCACAATTGTGCGCACAAAGACGCGGTGCATCATTATCCCCCCTGCCGATGCGTTACAGCCGTGTTGATTTGCTATCAATGACAGCCTCACCCACTCCAAGCATTTTTGTCAAACGATGAAATTGCGTCCGGCTCAGGCCGGATTTTCGCTTTACTTTCGTTTATCCGGTGGTATCATGAATCTCGAACCTAATCGCCCTTATGTTCGGAATAACGGGGTGGTGTGGTGCTGTGGACATGGACAACAGGGGCCTCATTCTCGGGAATAATCCCGAACATAACGTTCCGGCCATCCTCGGGGGGGCCAACCAGAGCCTGCGATCACTCGCCAAGGCGTACTTCGTAACCGAAGTAGCCGGGCAGGCTAAGGGGACGATCGAGGCCAAGCACCACGACCTCACCCGGTTCATCGCGTTCTACGAGACGCTCCTGGGTCACGACGATCCGCGCGAGTGGTACCGATCCGTTACGCGCGAGTTTCTGAAGCAGCTCGCTCACGGCGAACTGTCTCAGGCGACCATCGTCCGCACCTACGCCAGCGTCCGGCACTTCGCGCGGTGGATCCACTTCAAAGTGAGGCCCTTCCCGCTCGGCTGCCCGTGCGATGACGTGAAGCCTCCGGCCGAACCTGAATCCGAATGGAAAGGACTCAGCCGGGCCGACGAGCTCCGACTCCTCGGAGCGGCGCAGACGCTTCGCATCCGTCCCGGTCGCGGCACGAACCAGGGACTTCGCGATCACGCCGCGATCGCCGTCTTACTCGGATCAGGACTGCGAGTCTCGGAGTTGTTGTCGCTGAAGCGAGAACAGTACACCGGCCGCGGTTTCCGGAACGTCCTCGTGAAAGGCGGTCGCATCCGCGACTCCGTCCCAGTGCAGAAGGAAGCCCGGGACGTACTCGAACAATGGCTCGCCGCCTGCGGCACGGATCCCGGACCGATCTTCACCACGCGTAGCGGCAGGTCGCTCACGCGCCACCAGCTCTTCGAGATTCTCCAGCGTGTCGCCGACCAAGCCAACGCCCACCGGAAGGATGGCGAGCCGATCCACGTCTCCCCACACGTGTTGAGACACACCTTCCTCCGAAAGCTCGCTGAGGAGAAGGGCGTCCACTACGCTAAGGAAGCAAGCGGACACAAAAGCGACTGCTACATCTGGCGGTACGTGAAACCAAGTCAGCAGACACTCGCCGACGCGATCGACGGCTTGGCGTAGCAACACCCGAATGCTAACAAGTTGCCCCGCTCAGCATCATTCGCCTTGCTCGGGCAACGGCGGTCAGCAAATCGCGCTAAGTGCATTAGTTGTGAAACACCGATGCCCACCTCGGCAAAACCAAGCGGCGCAGTGGTCGCCAAATTGCGGGCTCTTGCCCTCCAAGAGGAACTGGAAAATCGCCTCAAGCGCCACCATCCCGATGACCTGATTCCACACTTGGCGAGGCGTCTTGCGAATGTCCTCAAGGAACCTCGCCTCATGGCATCTTGGCCACCGCATTTTCTGGCTCACGCTATTGCAGCGAACTGTGCCTTTCACCGCCCTTGCTACCGCGATGCCATCACCGATGATCGAATCCGACGTCTGGTGAATGTATACCACCAACATCCAGATCCGGTCCCGGACTATTTTCTCGAGCAGGAGCAGCGCATCGACCTGTTCTTGATCAACACTGCACGTCAGCAGTTCTACCTTCAGCACGGCGAAGCGCAACCCGACATTGCACGTGCCATACTTCTCTTCGACGAGAGCGCGTACGGAAAGACGCTCGTCAACATCCGCGCCCACCTTGGCTTCGGCTTTTCCGACTGGATCAAGTTCCTCTTCATACTAAGCGCGGCGGTGATGAGGCGCCCTGGCATGATCATTGAGCCCAGTTATTTTCACGACATGCCCCCGAGCATTCTCCCCGCTAGCACGATTCGTGCATTGGTCAGCGCCATCTCCCAATCTGCTCCCGACGTCGCCGCGGCATATCTAAAGCTTCGCTCGACGCTTCAAGGCTTGATATTCAATCTGTACGTCCCCAGTGTGTTTCTTAAGCGGCCCCTGTTTTGCATGACGGACGGCCATTACGTGGCAGTTCATAAACTATTTCTCCGAGGACTCATCACAGGTGGGCTATTTGATCTCGCGCGGGAGCATTCGCCAGTGACGTTCGGCGAAGAATTTGGGGACGCCTTTGAACGTTATACAGGTTCCATCTTGGCCGCTATTCCTGAAGCTCGCGTCTTCACAGAAAAAAACTTGCAGAAGTACACAGGCAAGAAGGTGTGCGATTTCGCCGTAGTTGGCGATGCGTACGTTCTGTTTGTCGAGGCGAAGGGTACGGAGTATCGTTCCTTATTCGCTTCGGACGGTGCCCTCCGCGGTGATAATTCGACCACAAAGCTCGGCGAGGCTGTCGACCAGGTTACATCAACAGCTCGCCTGACGAGGAGTGGCGAGTTTCAAGAGCTCTTCGGCGATACCAGCGGGAAAAAGCTAATCGCGGGCATTGTAACGTTCCGCCATATCTATTTCGCGAATGGCGACCCCTATTGGACAGATTTTATACTTCCGCGGGTCAAAACGGTCGATGAGGTCGCACTCGGATCCCTGTTTGCTTTTAGGCCGCAGGTCTTTGATATTCGGTCCTTGGAGATGCACTTTGGAGGCTCTGCGAGGTGGCTTCCCAGTTTTTCATTTGCCGATAAGGGGAGAGAAGAACACCCTCTATGTTCCTCGGAAGATTAAATTGCCTCCTGATTTTTGGTTTATCATTAATGGTAGAAGCTCTATCATTCTATCTGCCAGTGCTTATCCACCTCGGAAAACGTAGGTGGTTTTTTATTTTGCCAATAAAAAACCGTTGTCCAAGGGGACGGCGGTTAACGGATGGGGAACCAGAGGTAGCCTAAAAGAACGAAAAGAAGCATATGAGCAGAGAGGCCAAGAAGTCTAGGAAGGCCGTCTCCTACTTGAGGTTTCCAGGGAAGAAAGTTTGCCCAGATTGTTGCCAGGTACACAACAACTGGATTTCTCTTCTCCCATTCACGCTGTCCTTCTAAGATCCATTCTCGAGGAGCCCAGCTCCAGAAGAAGAGAGCGAGATAAACAAGTAGTACGATCATGCGCCAGACAAGTTGCGATGGCTCTTGAGGATGCATGAATGTTTCCTCCTCCTCTATTTTTAGGATTCTCTATTTAATCTGTCAATGTATATACAAAGTAGCTAGTTTTCGGGGAGTGGTTTAGAATCTGGGGTATATGACCCAGCCAGTACCCGAGGAGACAATTGATGCCAGTGTTGACCAGGCGCTTCGGCCGCAGAAGTGGGCGGAGTATGTTGGCCAGGAGAAGATCAAGGAGAACTTGCGGATTATGATCGCGGCGGCCAAGCAGCGCGGCGAGATGACCGACCACATGCTTTTTTCCGGCCAGGCGGGCTTGGGGAAGACGACCTTGGCGAACTTGGTGGCGATGGAGTTGGGGAGCGGCATTCGGATTACGTCCGGGCCGGCTTTGGAAAAGATGGGCGATTTGGCGGCGATTTTGACCAATCTTGAAAACGGCGACGTGCTCTTTATAGATGAAGCGCACCGGATGAACCGGATGATCGAAGAGGTGTTGTATCCGGCGATGGAGAGTCGGAAGTTGCACCTGATGATTGGCAAAGGCCCGGCGGCGCGAAGTATTACGTTGGACCTGCCGGCGTTTACGTTGATCGCGGCGACGACGCGCGAGAGTTTGTTGTCCGGGCCATTGCGATCGCGGTTCGGCGCGACTTTTCGTTTGGAGTATTACGACCACGACGATATCTCTACTATTATTTCTCGCTCGGCCACGATTTTGAGAACACCGATTAATGAGGAAGGAATTGGAATCTTAGCGAAGGCCTCGCGTGGCACGCCTCGATTGGCCAATCGTTTGCTCCGTCGCGCGCGCGATTCGATGCAAGTGCAAGGCGTGGCGCAGATTACCGAAGCGGTGGCCAGAGAAACCCTGCGGCTTTTGGAGATCGACGAGATTGGTCTTGAGCCGCACGACCGGAAGATATTGGAAACGATTATTAAAAAGTTTGCTGGCGGGCCGGTCGGATTAGGAACGCTCGCCGCCGCCTTAACCGAAGATCGCGGCACGCTCGAAGAAATCTTTGAACCGTACTTGATGAAGATCGGATTTTTACAACGCACCCCAGCCGGCCGTGTGGCGCTTTCTCCGGCATACGATCACCTTAAAATCCGTCGATCAGGAGAATTGCTTTGAAGTAAAAATGATTAAACCATCCGATTATTTTAACGAGTTGCTTGAAAAGGCGAAGCAGGACGACAACATTATTGGCTTCTTTGCAGTGGGTTCACGAGGCAAGGGGTACGAAAATGAATCTTCTGACTACGATCTCTGTCTTATTGTGAAAAATGAGACCCTCGAAGAGTATAAGAAAAAGTTTGGAGACAAAGTGCCAGAAGTTTATCTGTCAGTCATGTCTCTCGCGGAGCTTTCGGATTATGCGAACTGGCAGAGCGATTTTCATTGGGATCGGTACGACTTTGCTCACGTTAAGGCCTTGGTGGATAAAACTGGAGAAGTCCAAAAGATCATTGATGAGAAAGGTTCTTTGCCAAAAGAGAGGCAGGAAGAATTTATAAACGCACAGATCGATGCTTATATGAATGGTTTATTTCGGTCAGTGAAGTCGTACAGAAAGAATGATCGGGTAGGAATACGACTCGAATCTGCCGCTTCAATTCCGCATCTACTCAATATGCTTTTTGCTCTTGAGGGACGAATCGCTCCTTTTCCCGATTACCTTTCCCGAGAACTCAAGAGCCGCCCACTCAAAAAGCTCCCCTGGCCTTCTGAGAAGTTATTAGAAGCTTTGCTTCGTATTTTGGAAGATGGCGATCTAAAAACTCAACAGGAGCTAGCAAAAACCGTAGAGAAAGTTTGTCGTGAAGAGGGCTACGGCAAGGCCTTTGATGGATGGGAAGGAAAAGATAAGTGGGCAATGGAATATGCGCGAGATTGAAGTTAAGGCAAAAGTTGATAGTTTCGACGAGATCAAAAAGAAACTCGAAGATATGGGGTGTGTATTTTCTGAACCGCTCGTACAGCACGATATTATCTACGCTGAAGAGGGGAAAGAGTTTTTGGTGGAGGCAAAAGTTGGACATCGGGTGGTGCGGTTACGGCGGGAAAATGGCCCGCTTCGCCAAGGCGTGAGCGAGGCGAGCCGGGCGATTTTTAATATGAAGCAGCAGCAGTCAAATGAGCTGGATAGTATCGAAAAGGAAACAGAGGTCGGCGATCTGGATGCGATGCATGCGATTCTTCTGGCCTTGGGATTTCGGCCGGAAGTGGAGGTGAAGAAGAAGCGTTTGAAGACCCATTATCAAGAGTACGAAATCTGTCTCGACGAAGTTGAAAAGTTAGGAACGTTTATCGAAGTGGAAAAAATGACCGCTGATGAGATTGATGCCGCCAGTGTGCAGGAAGAATTATTCACGTTTCTAGAATCGTTGGGCGTGAAGCGAGATCAAGAACAGAAACGCGGATACGACACGCAAATCTATAAATTAGAACATCAAACATGAAACGGGCGATTATTGTTCATTGTTGGGGTGGGAGTCCAGAGTATTGTTGGTATCCTTCCGTTAAAAAGGAATTGGAGGGTAAAGGATTTCAGGTTGAGGTTCCGGCTATGCCCGATACGGACAAGCCCAATTTGCATACTTGGTTGCCGAAACTGAAGGAGACGGTTGGTCGGGCTGACAAAGATACGTTTCTCATTGGTCATAGCGCGGGGTGTATTACGATACTGCGTTATTTAGAATCGCTGCCTGATGGGGAAGAGATTGGTGGAGCTGTGCTTGTCGCCGGATTTTTGGACGACCTGGGATTTGCGGAGCTCAAGAATTTTTTTGAAACGCCGATTGATTTCGAAAAAATAAAAGCGAAGTGTAAAAACTTTGTGGCGATTATGTCTGACAACGATCCCTATGTGCCCCTTGATCGTGCCGCTACTCTCAAAGAAAAACTGGGAGCCGAGGTTATCATCAAGCACGGCATGAATCATTTTTCTGGTCCCGTCGATAAGGAAGAGTCGTGCGTTGAACTGCCAGATGTTGTGAGTGTCATAGAAAATTTAATCCTGTGAGAAATTAGAAAAAGGGGATGCGTACCAAGATTTGTTGCCTATGATATAATCAGCTTCATGAAGACCTTGCGGCAGTGCGGAATGATTGTATTTCTTTTTGGAGGGATTTTATTTTTCGATTCCATAACAGCTTATGCTGCTAATCAAGTATGCCTTGATACTAATAAAATATATGCTGGTTTGACTGAGTGTCGACGTGAGTGTGACTGGGCTCAGTGTAAAGGATATGTCGGAAATGTTCAGCCTGGGAATTCAGATCCGCGAGTAGGTTCCCAGCCTTACGGGCCCGCGACTGGGAAGTGGCAATGTCCAGATAATATTGGATCTAACTTCGCAGTTTTCTATGGAACCGCCGGTGAGTGTCGTGATAATTGCTCTGAGTCTTGCATAAATGTTTCTAAAGCACCTTCAATGTCCCCTCCTTCTTCCCCTCCGGCTACTACTGAAGATGACGATATTCCCCCTCCCCCAAGAAGAGATGATGTTCCTCCTGCACCGCCTCAAACAGAGAATCCTTATTATCCCGAAGAATACGAAACACCCCCTTCTCGTCCTTATCCGACCTTTACCCGGCCGCCAGGTAGTGAAGCTCCTGTTACTACCGTAGGGGGTTTTTAGGAATTATTGTAGGTGTAATTGATCTTGCACAAGTAGTATTCTGGATTCTAGCGGCTGGTTTCGGTCTTTGGGGCGCCTACCTATATCTTTTTTCTCAGGGCAACACTGAGTCGCTGACTCAAGCTAAGAAAATGATGATCTATACAGTAGTAGCGATTTTGCTCGCCATTCTGGCCTACGGAATTCCAGCGATTGTGTCCAATTTTGTTTCCATAGGAACAATCTAGAGGGTCTTTCTCTGGCCTAATTTTAATAATATAATTTCCTTATGAATAAATTTGAAAGAGCTGAAGAGGGAGGGTCTCCAACCCAGGAGGCTGTCGAACGTCGTCTTCCTCGAGAGGCCGCGCTACAACACGAGGAGGGAGTTATGGACCGGTTTCGTGGAAGAGCAAAAACATTTGCTCGGGCAATGATTATTATGTCCGCTATTTCTTTTGGCGCTATGGCAAGAGAAGCTTCTGCCGGGGAAGGGTTACGAGTGGATCAAGGGGAGTCTGTCGAAGAATTCGAAGATAGAGAGGCAGCGGAAGAACGAGCGGTTGCATTTTTAGATACTCTGAGAGGTGCTAAAGCTCCAGATCGTATCACTCATCCTGGACAGAAGCGTCTCATGGCCGAGGAAGATGGGCGCACCAAGATTCAGATCTTTGCTGCTCAGGAAAAGAATGGTGGCCGTCCGGTAGGAGAAGGAGAAACAGTCAAGGTAAGTTTTCAGGAACTGTGTGGGACGTTAGATGTTCTGAACCAGGCCAGCGGTGAATTTGCCGATCGTTACCTTGGGAATAAAGACGGAAAAGTTGACGGAAGCGACGTAACTGAAATGCAAAAGGCCAGCGTCACGAACCCTGGGTTTAAAGCTCTTGTCGAGTTGACTGCTCAGTGTCGATAAAAACATGGAAACACATTTTCGAAAAATTAAACTGCTTCTCGAATCATCTTCGCTTTCAGATTTGGATCGGGACGAGCTACTCGTAGCACTCCTTCTTGTTACCGATGAACAATTAGGACCCATACACGAGCTTCTTAAAGAGGATATTTCCTGGGCAGATAAGCTATTCGAGAACTATCGAAGCAAGAAAGGGGCTATCAGACACGATGACAAAGATTTCTGGGAGATGATTATGAAAGAAGAAGAATCGGAGGCTACAAAGCTAGAGAGCAACTGATCCTTAGAGGCGTTGGTATCAAAAAGATAATTATTACTAGGCAGAAGAGAGGATGCTATGGGCCTGAAAAAGGGGTCATTTTTGCCAAGCCGCTAGGCTAGGAAAAAGCGACGATTACTGGAATATTGCCTATTTTCAAGATCTTTGAAGTAACTATAATCAGGGAATCATGCTTCAAATCAGCGAGTGGGTACCAAATCCAAAAGGGGTGGATACGCAGAGCGAGTGGATTGAGTTCCAGAATACGGGGACGGCTTCTCTAAATACCGCCGGTTGGTTTTTGAAAAACGAAAAAGGTGCGCGGATAAGTTTGCCGGCGAAGACGCTGGGTCCGGGAGAGTTTTTAACGATCGGGCGGCCGCAGTATAAAGTGGCGTTTCGGAATACGAACGGTGGTGTGGCTCTTTATAATCCCGCGGGACAGAAAGTAGATGAAGCTAGTTTCTTAGGGACAGCGCCGGAAGGAAAAGCTTTTGCCGCGCCACGCCGTAGCTTTAGCGAAGGCGGGATAGCCAACGACAACACAAACAAGCGTTTCTCCTGGATCCAGCCGACGAAAGACGCGACGAACACCGAAGCAGTTGTCCTTGCCCAAAGTAATTTCCCCATCGGAATCCCTTTAAATCCGCCGCAACTTCCCTTCGCCTCGCTCGCCCTTTTCCCTATTCTCATAACCGGCTTCGTTCTCTATACTGTTAAGCAAGATGAAGTCCTATCGAACCTCCTCTTTGGCGGAAACCAAGACATTCGCGAAAACGAAGCTCTTGCCTATACTCTTATCGAAGAAACCCCTCCAGACGACTTCGTCTCGTCGGGGCAAGCCGAAAATGGCTACAATTCTCGCTCTAACCGGTGAGTTGGGGAGTGGGAAGACTGAACTGACACGCAGTTTGCTTCGCGTTTTGGGCGTGAAAGGACGGGTGACGAGTCCGACATTTACGCTGATCCGGAAATATAAGTTGTCCGCGCGGACGCCTTTTAAGTTGGCTTTTCATATTGACTGCTATCGTTTAAAAAAACCGGAAGAACTACTGATGCTGGGTTTTCGCGAGATTATCGAAAATCCCGAGCATCTCGTCATCATCGAGTGGCCCGAGCTGATGAAGAAATATATTCCGTCGCGATCAACGGTTAAAATTTCTTTGTCGCACGGCTCGCCTCGCTCACGCTTTGGCGAAGCGGGCAAAAAACAAAACGAGCGGATAATTAGATTCTAATCATGAAAAAAGTTGACGCCTACGGTGAAGAGCTTTGGGATTTGTATAAGGGGAATATCAAATTAGAAATTGTCGAACGCGACGATAATTTTATTGCTACCGGAAATTACGGCCAGGTATATTTTTATGATTTTAAAGATTGGCCAGCGATTGAGAAGAAGGCTATGAAGTTTGCAAAAGGAAAAGTTCTTGATGTTGGTTGTGGCGCAGGAAGACATTCTATCTACTTGCAGAAAAAGGGTTTTGATGTGATTGGAATTGATGATTCTCCTCTGGCTATAAAAGTTTCTCGATTGAGAGGATTGAAGCAGGCGAGGATTTTGCCCATCGAGAAGATCGATATTCTTAAGAAAAAGTCTTTCGATACAATTTTAATGCTTGGGAATAACTTCGGACTTTTTGGTAGCAGAACGAAAACAAAACAGCTTCTCAATAAAATGCATCAAATTACTTCTGATAAAGCATTAATCATTGCTCAAACTAGAGATCCTTATAATACCAAGAACAAAGACCACCTCGGTTATCTAAAATGGAATCGACAAAGGGGGAGGATGTCTGGCCAGCTTCGTCTGCGAATTCGTCATCGAAAATTTGTTGGAGACTGGTTCGATTATCTGATGGTTTCTCAGGAGGAAATGAAAGATTTGGTGAAAGGAACAGGTTGGAAAATTGATAGATTTATTTCTTCAAAAGATTCGCAGTACGTCGCGGTAATTAAGAAAGTTTAATTAGCCATGAGAAAAATCGTACTTGCGTCATCATCGCCACGAAGGAAAGAAATCTTTAGCAAAACGAAACTGCCTTTTATTGTTGATCTGGGCGATTACGAAGAAGATATGACTTTAAAGATGAAGCCAATAGAACTGGCCAAGTTTTTGTCGCGAGGGAAAGCTGAGTCGGTGGCCAAAAGACACAAGAATGCGATTGTGATTGGCGCCGATACGTTCATTGCTCACAAAGATATAGTTTTAGGAAAGCCCCATATTTCAAGAAAAGCGAAAGAAATGTTGAAGATGTTAAGTGGCAAAACACACTCAGTTGTTACTGGGTACACCATCATCGACACGAAAACAGGAAAAAGTATTTCTCGGACCAATGAGAGTAAAATTCATTTCAGAAAGATTAGTGATCGAGAAATTGATGCCTATGTTAAAACAGGAGAACCATTAGACAAAGCTGGAGCGTACGCCGTCCAAGAGCGTGGCGCCGTATTCATAAAAAAGATCGAAGGAGATTTTATGAATGTTATGGGATTGCCTTTGTATGAGATCATGGAAGAGCTCAAGAAATTTGGAATAAAGCCATTTATGTAAGATGAATAAATCAAAATCGCTGACTTTTATACTTTCCTGTGTTGTTCTTTGGAGTTTTATTCCTGTTGTCTCTAGGCTTGGTCAACAAGGTCTGGATAACTACCAATTTCTTTTTTGGTCTAGTCTCCTTTCGTTTATTGTTCTCTTTCTCAGCACTTTCATCGTTGGCAAGACAGCCGATTTTAAGAATTACTCAACAAGGAAGATCTTAATTGCTTTTGGATTAGGTTTTTTGGGCACATTTCTTTATTATCTTCTTCTCTATTTTGCCTACGCTCACATAAGCGGTCTTGAGGTATTAGTGATCCAGTATACTTGGCCAATCTTCATTGTTCTATTTTCCAGCTTCCTTCTTAAAGAAAAACTAACTCCGAAAACTATCCTTTCTGTTATTCTAGGCTTTCTTGGTGTGATTTTAGTGCTTACAAGAGGTAATTTGGGTCAACTTTATTTGAGTAATATTTCCATGGACCTTCTTGTGTTGTTGGCTGCTTCGGTGTTCGGCCTTTTCTCTGTGCTGAGTAAAAAAGCCGACCTTGAACCGTTTACGGGTACGACTCTTTTCTTTTTGGCAGCAACCATATTTTCTTTTATTTCGATGCTCGTTCTTTCGAATTTTGTTATGCCAACCAAAGAATCGTTAATTCCCATTCTAGGGAATGGTATTCTCATAAACGGCTTCTCGTATGTCTTATGGCTGAAGGGTCTGAAGTATGCCGATGCTTCATTTGCGGCTCCATTTGTCTTTCTTACTCCCATACTGGCCGCTATTCTCGTTGTCATATTTTTTAACGAAGTCTTTTTGCCCGTGTATTTTGTTGGACTTTTGTTGGTAATCGGTGCTGGCTTAATTACTTTGCAGTCAAAACCACGTTCGTCATGAAACTCTACAGATTTAGTCCAATTGAAAATCGGGAGCAGTTGATAGAGGCAATTCAGCACACGCATTTTGCTTGTTATCAGTTGTGCAAGCAGGCGCTCGGATACTATTTACCGAATGCAGGGAACATCGGGATATTTTGTCATTACGATGAGGAGTACGCGCGACTTACGGAGATACGAAAGGAACTGACCGAAGCATCGGATAATCTCGATCAGAAATACTATCGGCTACATAATCCCATTGTTGTTTCGGCCAAAGACGATGTGCCAGAAACTACCTACACCCATCTTTATATCCGTCGACCAGATCCGTATCGACATCAGGTGGGGGACGTGGATTTCTATTTAGAATCCGAGAAGTATGCCGAACTGAAACAATCTTTGTTGGACGGTAAGCAGATAAAAGGCGCGCGAGTGTTTGACCGACCCGATCTCGACATGATCGAGCTCTACGACCCAGACGTCGATGCCTTGGGGTATATTAGTACGAAGACTATGACCGAAAAGGTGCGGGCGAAACTTTCAGACGCAACGAAGCTGTAGAATTATAGCCCAATAGTAAATGAGTAAATCGTTCAGATCAGAAAAAAAGAGACGGGCTACACTTACCAGAAAAGAACGGCGAGCTGTTTTATCTAGTGATTCTTCTTTCGAGTCAGTTATACGAGCGACTTACTTTGATAATTACGATCTTCCCTGTCCCGTGCGGGTCGATATAGCCACAAAGGGTAAGAAGATTAGATCAGTAGTTCTTCGCCGAAGTCGTCATGGTTCTATAAAAAAAGAAGCGCAGATATTTAAAGCTCTCAGTGAATTTGGTCTGCCAGTGCCAGAAGTTCTCAAAGAACCGTTTAAGAACGAGAAAGGAGAGTGGGTGGCTGTATACTCGTTATTGCCTGGAGAGAATCTCCAAAAACTCAGCATGGGCTCCAAGAAAGATTTAGCTTTGGCAAAACGTCTTGTTGTAGAAGCTGTATTAAAACTAAGCAAGGCCACTCGTTTTATTAACAAGCACAAAGTATCAAGATTACTCCCTCGCCATACCTTAGTCTCTGAACTGAAGGCAGTAAGTGAACCCGATAATCCATGGATAAGTGAAGAGATATTCAAATCGACAAAGAAGTATTTGGACGGAGTTATTCCAAAGATCAAAACTCCCCTTATTCTATCTAACGGAGATTACCAGCCTGGAAACTTCCTCGAACAAAACGGCAAATTAACAGGCTTTCTTGATTTCGAATCACCGTCATTTTCGGATCCGTTAATGGGGTTTGTAAAATATCCTATTTATGATCTTTATCCTTTGGGACGGACGAATATCGTAGAAGTGTTTCTTAAAAAAGCAGGATTCTCGAAAAAGGATTTTAAAATACGCTTAGCATTAGGTTGTTTGAAAGTGCTCAAGAAAGAGATACCTATTAGCGGTGGCAATACAGAAATGAAAAAGTACCGCAATAGAGTTTTGAGGTTAATAAAGGAAATAGTTTACTGATTATGACCAAGTTTATTTTTTGTTGGTGGATATCCGCAAAGAGCTTCTGATGGTGGCAAGGGTTTAGCTGAAGAGCTGACTAAGGGATTTGAAGAGCCGATTAAATTACTTATTTGTTACTTTGCCAGGCCTCGTCTTGGGTGGGAGGAGGATATGCGTGCTGATGAGCTCGTTATTTCGCAACACCTTCAAGGGAAAAAGGTAGAGTATCAGATAGCTCATCCAGAATCTTTTATTGATCAACTAAAATGGATGAACGCCATGTATATTCGGGGCGGAGAAACGAAAAAACTGATTGAGTTATTATCTCAGTCTCCAGGGTGGGAGAAGGAGCTCGAAGGGAAAACAGTGGCCGGAGGTTCGGCTGGCGCCATTGCTTTAGGGAAGTATAGCTATGATTTAGATAATCTCGGCCTGGAAGAGGGGCTGGGTCTGGTGCCTGTCAAAGTACTGGTACATTATCGCTCTAATTACAACGCGCCGAATATTGATTGGGACAAAGCGGAGGTAGAACTGAAAAACTATAAAGAAGATTTGCCCCTCCTCAAATTAGCGGAAGGGGAATTTAGAGTAATTGAACAATAAAAAAGAGCCAACGCAGGGGTTGGCTCGGGTGGCGGTGGCTGTCGCGTTGTTATTCTCCAAGATCCTTCAGAGAAGGTCAGAGAGGAGGTCGCGCAACATTTGTTTGTACGCGTATGGTGAGTGCCTCAACCGTTTATCGGGTTTGTCGACGAAGAGGTCGTTGTTGAGCAGCTTTTCGTGAAGCTCGTTGATGAGGGAGGCAACCTCAGCAACCTCTGGACGCTCACGCATGACGTTGCGAGCTTCTCCGGTTACATGGGTTGACTCGGCTTCCTTGCTTTCCCAGCCCTCGACCGGTGGTTTTTCATTCATACCTTCATTTTCAGGGCCGGCGGAAAAATTGTCAAATAGAATGAGGGGTCCTATATTGGGGTATACTGTAGAGGGATTTAGGGGTACGGAAGCGGATATACATGAGATTGCCACGCTCCTGCTGGAGCTCGCAATGACATTTCCTATCTACTAATTACTAACGACTCATGAAAACTCTTCTTCTTATTGATTCACACTCGCTCATTCATCGGGCGTATCATGCCTTGCCGCCACTCACGTCGCCGGATGGGAAGCCGGCTCAGGCGCTCTATGGCTTGGGGAGTATTCTTCTGAAGATTACGGGCGAGGATAAGCCGGACTATATTGCGGCGCTTTTTGATCGGCCGGAGCCGACGTTTCGGGAGAAGAAGTATGAAGCCTATAAAGCCCAGCGACCAAAAGCAGCGGACGAACTAGTTAGCCAGTTGATCGAAGCCCGAAATCTTTTTTCTGCTTTCGGCATTCCAGTTTTTGAACTGCCTGGATATGAAGCCGATGATCTGATTGCTACCTTCGCCCTCCACTACTCGAAAGAAAAAGATGTGTGTGCGGTTATTTTAACGGGCGATATGGATACGATGCAGTTGGTCACGGATAAAAAAATTATGGTTAGGGTTTTGAAAAAAGGAGTTTCAGAGACGATGCTCTATGACGAAGCGGCGGTCAAAGAACGGTATGGGTTACCGCCAGAAAAACTGATCGACTATAAAGCTCTTGTGGGGGATAGCTCCGACAATATTAAAGGAGTGGTTGGTGTGGGACCGAAGACGGCAGCTGACCTTATTCAGCGATACGGAAGTTTGGACAAGATTTTAAAGAGTAAGGATAAGGATAAGAAAGTCCTCCATATCCAAGAGAATAAAAAAGATGCACTTTTGTCGCGAGAGTTGGTGGAGTTGCTGGGAGGGGCACCCATCAAGATGCCGCCGCTCCAGAAATTACACTGCGAGTCTGATCCAGAAATGATTAAGGCTTATTTCGAGAAGTTTGGATTTGGGAGTTTATTGCGGCGGATGGGGTTCCAGGAAGCCGCTGTCCAAAAGAAAAAAGAAAAGGAGCCGGTCAAAGCAACCTATCAAAATCTTTTCTCGAATATTGCTCAGCCTCAAAGTGCGCATACTATTCATGACGAAGTGGTTGTTTTCCGAGGAGGGGTTTTGCCGAAATCTTCCGAGTTGTCTTCCAAGAAAACCAAACTGGGATTTAATCTGAAACCGGCCGTGCGGGAAGTGCGGAAGATGGGCGGAATTTTGCGGCCACCGTTTTTTGATCTTGGCGTTGGATTCTGGCTGACTGATTCTGTTCGAAAAGAATACGATCCGGAAGCTTTCTTCCAGGAGTTTTTTAAGCGGTTGTTTAAAGACTCAGATGAGGATATTTTGGCGGCGCAGAAGTTTTTGAAAAAGAAACTGACCGACGATGGATTGATGTATGTGTTCTCGGAAATCGAGATGCCGGTTTTGGATATACTGGCCGATATGGAGCAGTGGGGGATCACGACGAATAAAGCGGTTTTGAAGAAGGTGGAGAAGAAGATGACTGACGCGATCGCCATTTTGGAGAAGAGTATATATAAGAAGGCTGGTCGTGAGTTCAATATAAATTCTTCGGGCCAGCTCGGGGAAATTTTGTTTGATAAGCTCGGTTTGGTTTTGCCGCGGAATATAAAGACACCGGGCGGGGCGCGATCGACGCGAGCGGAGGTTTTGGAGATTTTGAAGGACACGCATCCGATCGTGCCGATGATTTTGGAGTATCGCGAGTTGTTTAAGTTGAACAGCACCTACGTTTCCACACTGCCTGACTATATTGAAAAGGATGGTCGGATGCGGACGGAATATTTGCAGATGGGTACGGCTACGGGGCGGATCGGCTCGGCTTCACCGAACTTGCAGAACATCCCGCGCGAGTCGTCCTGGTCGCCGGAGATTCGGAAGGCGTTTGAGGCGACCAAGGGATATTCGTTGGTCGCTTTTGACTACTCGCAGATTGAGTTGCGGTTGCTCGCGGCGGTATCTGGCGATGGCGCTCTGATCCAGGCGTTTCAGCGCGGCGATGATATTCATAGATTGACTGCTTCAAAAGTTTTGAAGATAAAACCGGAGCAGGTGAAGCCCGAGATGCGTCGCATGGCCAAAGTACTGAATTTTGGTTTGATCTACGGCATGGGCGCGCGGGCGTTTAGTAAGACGAGTGGTTTTTCTCAGGCAGACTCGGCGGCGTTTATCAAAACCTATTATGAAGAGTTTCCTCGGGTGAAGGAGTTCCAGGAAAAGGTGAAGGCTGAAGCACGGAAGTTTGGCTATGTGAAGACGCTAACAGGCCGGCGACGGTACTTCCCTGAGATTGTCTCGGGCGCGCCGCAGTTTGTGGCGGCGGCCGAACGCGAAGCGATGAATCATCCGCTTCAGGGCTTGGATGCGGATATTAATAAGCTCGCGATGATCAAAGTGGCGGAGTGGCTGAAGGATAAGGGCTACTGGGGGAAGGAGGTGAAGTTACTTTTAACGATTCATGATGAATTGCTGTTCGAGATTCGCGATGATAAGATTGAGGAGACAGCCCCCAAAATCCGCGATCTCATGGAAGGTGCGTATCAACTTTCCGTGCCGCTAACGGTACAGATTTCGGTTGGCAAAAACTGGGGATCTCTTGTGTCTCGAAATAAAAAATGACCATCTACTGCGTTACAACCATACGCTTCGCCCTCACTGTACCATCTAAGTACAGTTCGGTTGCGATGCTTGGTTAAGCCTTGTATCTGGCCCTTTTTTATTTCAATCCACTCACTTACCGCTCTTTATGAATCAACTTTTTTCTCGATTTTTGAGCGCTTTTCGTTCCGAGACGATAAACCGTCCGGAAGGACGACTGGTTATTTTTACGCTCATTCTCTTTTTTGCTTTCCTCGTCTTTTCTTTTTTTTACCTGCCGCTTTCCTTGATTCTTTCGGCGATCGTTCTTTTTCTCTTATCGCTTTTCACACTCTTTCTTCTCCTCGCACAGTTCACAGTGGTAAAACAGGATACACAGGTTGAGCGGAGCGAGCTCAAGGAAATTTTAGTGAATCTTGAGGATGCACTCGTTGTTTACGATAAAGATTTTCGAGTTATCTTTTTTAATCCGGCGGCAGAAAAATTATTCCACATCCGGAAAGACGAAGTGGTAGGGAAAATTTTAACGCCGCAAAGCGTGAGTAATGAGTCTTTGAAATTGCTAACCCAAGTCATTTTTACTTCGCTTGCTCCAGTCATGATCAGTCGCTCGGAGGCGGGTATGTATCCGCAAGTGACGGATCTTTCTTGGGAGAATCCATTTCTCAATTTTCGGACATCAACCATGCCGCTTCGCGATGAGCTTGGCGAGGTGATCGGGTTTATGAAAATTGTCCGCGATCGGACACATGAGATATCTCTTATCAAATCAAAAAACGAATTTATCGCCGTGGCTTCCCATCAACTTCGCACGCCGGTTACGAATCTCAAATGGTCACTCGAGTCATTAGCGAATGAAGGGGGATTGTCCGAGGCGGCTCAAGGATATTTAACCAGTGCTATGGAAGGACAAAAACTGCTTTTGGCCGTTATTGAAGATCTTTTGTCGACAAGCAAGATTGAAGAAGGGCGTTTTGGCTATGAAATAAAAGAAGCAGATCTCGTTGACTTTATTGGCGAAATTTTGCCCTATGCAAAAACAGAAGCGGAAAAAATTGGCGTGAAACTGTACTTTGATCGGCCGACCAATCCGTTACCAAAAGTCTTTATGGACACGCAAAAAATTACGATGGTTCTAGAAAATCTTTTGGATAATGCTTTGCGGTACAACGTCAAAGACGGCGAGGTGACAGTACGGCTTGTGCCCGTCGAAGGTCAGCCCTTTATTGACGTGCAGGTAAAAGATACCGGCGTGGGTATTCCGAAGTCAGCGACCGAGAAGTTGTTCACCAAGTTCTTCCGCGCCGAGAACGTTATGAAGTCACAAACGACTGGAACCGGTTTGGGTTTGTATATCGCCCGAAATATTATTCAGGCGCACGGCGGCAGAGTCTGGGCCGAGTCGGAGGAGAATCGAGGAACGACTATGCATTTCACACTCTCAACCGATCGGGCGTTAGTGCCGACGCATGAGTTGCCGTTGGACCTCATTGCGTAACTAACAACTAAAAACTTAATACTTATAACGACTTGGTGTCATTGCGCCTGCCCATCCGTAGCCTTCTTGTCCGTCGAAGCTTTAGCGAAGTCGGAGGCGAAGGAGGGAGGAACGTAGTGACAAAGCTGAGCTTAGCTCTGCGTGGCAATCTTAAGATACAGACTCTCTTAAGACTAGTCACAGAGGAGAAGCGTTGACGGCACGCAGTACTCACGAGATACTAGTAATTATGAATGTATCACATAAGCATCCAGAAGCGAGGGAGTCTGAGATTTTCGTTCGGAATATGAGCGAGGCGCACTATCTTCTTTTTAGTGATTGGTCTTCACGACGACGCGGACGGGTCGCATATGATGGTGATGGCAACGCTCTCAACTTTTCCGACTGGCTTCCGGTTTTTATTGAGGTATGGGAACTTGAGGAGCGGCACATTTCCATTTCTGAACTTAGACGAAATCTTCTTACTAAAGAACAGGAGGCTTATGGAGTAACTAAGTCGGATTGATCTATGTAGTATTTAGGAGCTCGCGGAAAAGATTGTATCGCTTCGTCTTGGAGAGACTTCGCTTGTTTAAACGTTCGAACGACTAGAACAATTACAACATTTAGAACATAATGGTTCCATGCCGGAACTGCCAGAAGTAGAAACGATCAAGCGTGATTTAGAGAAGAAGATTATAGGGCACACCATTCGCGAAGCGGCAATTTCAGTGCCGAAGATGGTGAGTCCGAAAGATTTACCGAAGCGATTAAAAGGTTTCCGTGTTCTTGGTGTTTCTCGCCGGGCAAAATTGCTCATTCTCGAAGGAAAATCTGATTTTCTATTATTCCATTTGAAGATGACGGGGCAGATTGTCTTACGACCCGCCCAAGATTTTTCTATTAAGGATGGCGAGGCTCGCCAAAGGCGGCAGCAAAAACAGATTATTTTCGGCGGCCATCCGATTATTGGACTCAAGGAATTGCCGAATAAATATACACGGGCGATTTTTTGTTTTACGAATGGGGATATTTTATATTTCAACGATCTACGGAAATTTGGATACATAAAACTTGTTTCTAAAACCGAGGGAGAAAAGATTTTTGGAAAGTATGGAGTTGAGCCACTCGAGAAAAGTTTTACGCTCGAACATTTTATCGAGCTTATTAAAAAGGCAAAAACTGCTCGATTGAAACCGTTTCTTTTGAATCAAGAAAAAATTAGTGGTCTCGGGAATATCTACGTCGACGAAGCCTGTTTCTTGGCTGGAGTTCGTCCGATGCGGAAAGCGAACACCCTCACGCGCAGAGAACAGGAAAAACTGTGGCGAGCAATTAAAACCATTCTAGCCCTCTCCATAAAACATCGTGGAACCTCATTTAATACCTATATTGATGCCGATGGTTTAACTGGACGATTCTGGAAATATCGCAAAATCTACGGCCGTCGAGGCGAGTTGTGCTTGGTTTGCAAAACCCCTATTGTATACACAAAGCTAGTCGGGAGAGGAACGCATTATTGTCCAAAGTGTCAGAAGTAAACTGATAACTAAAGACTGATAACTTATAACCCATGACGATAAATCCGAAATTCGAATATCGAAACTCGAAACAAACACGGAAATGTTCAAATCCTACAAGTTTAAAATTTTGTGTTTTGGGGCTTCGGTCATTGTTTCGGATTTCGAGCTTAGGATTTCGTGTTTTACGACCAGTCACTATCCACTAACCCCTAATCACCATTCGCTATGATCCTCTTTCTCAATGGTCCTGATGATTATCGTCGCGAAGAGCGCAAGCGATTTTTGATCGACCAGTTTCTTAAAAAATATCCAGGGAGTAGTATCGAGCGATTTTCAGCCGATTCCAAAGAGGGAAGGGAGAAATTCCATGAGTTTACAATTTCACCTTCGCTTTTTGGAGATAAGCGTTTAGCCTTATTAGATGATCTTTTTGAAACTGATGATGCGGCACTAATGAAAGATTTAAAGAACGTTTTAGAGAATCCGCTCATTTGGGTTTTTATTTCGGAACGAGAAAAGATTCCGGCGGCCTATAAATTTCTCCTCAAAAAACCAGTGACTGCGGAAGAGTATCCGTTTCTTGAAGAGGGGAAGTGGCGTGAGTTTATATCGACGGAATCGAAAAAACGTGGACTTACTCTAAATTCCGAGGCTATGAATATTTTCCTTTCCTACTATAAAGATGACACCTGGCGACTCATTACTGAACTGGATCGGTTGTCTTCAAAAAAAGGAGCTATTCAAAAACAGGATGCTCAGCTGGAGAAGGGAAAAGGTTTCAATCTTTGGGGGATGCTGAATCAATTGAAGGGATCTTCTCGCCCACAGCGTCTGGCGGCTTTGGAAAGGATTCTCGGGAATGGTGAGCCGGCGGCGAAGATTTTCAATATTCTTGCGACCCAGGCAGGGAGTAGGGTGCAGGAGTTCGCTGATTGGGATGTGCAGATAAAATCGGGAAAGTTGGAGTACGAAGAAGTATTGTTGGAGTTTGTTTTAAAATAAGGATGAGCTATTTGTTTTGTCATTGCGAGCGAAGTCGAGTTTAACTCGAAGAAGCGCGGCAATCTAAGAATATATTCAAGAGATTGCCACGTCACTCCGCTCCTCGCAATGACAATAATACGTAGCGATCAAAAAACGGCCATAGGCCGTTCTGTGTTTTCTATTCCCTAACCACTAAACCCTAGCCACTGCCCGAGACAGTCTGGATTTCAGGCGACTGGCAGTATTTTTGGTAATCGTATTCCGCTTGGCGGCTTTGTCGAGAATCTGGAAAACTCCCGGCAGTTTTTCTTTGGCTTTGGTAAAGTCTTTGGCGGTGACGAGCTTACGATATTCCTTAACCGCCTTCTTATAGGCTTCTTTGGTTTTAACGTTGCGCGCCTTGTTTGTCTTATTTTGACGGAGGGCTTTTTTAGCCGATGATGTTCTTGGCATTGAGGGTAGGGGTTAGTGATTAGTGGATAGGGTATAGGGAAATGCGATTCCTAATGGGAAATAGTGTATGGGAAATCAAGGAAAGAGTCAATCCTTCGGTGAAGCTCAGGACAGGCTGGATTATAGAAATAAAAAAGCCACACCGTGAAGTGTGACTAAGGGGATGCTTTGCGGCAGACGAGGGCGAAAATATCTTCGCCGGCGGTTAAGGAGCTCTCTTTAAGGATGACGACTCCTTTACTTTTTTCAACGAGTTTTTTTCTGGCCAGGGCGACTGCGTGGATACGGGGTTTGTATTTGGCGACAAGTTCTTCGGCCTCAGTCAGTAGGAGGAGTGATAGAAAAAGAACAGTCATAAGTCCCGCTTCTTTTTCCGCTTCAGCCACGGCCTCTTCGGTAGTCGCAACCACTCTCACTTCCGAAAAACACGTTTGTCCTAAAGGGAGGGAGTCGAAGAGACTTTTGATGTCACTGGCCATCACCTCGCCTAAACCAAGCGATTTTCGATCTGTAATTATAATGAGTGGCTCTTGAGTCATGCCACCTCCTTATCGAGATACTACTCATTTTGTACTATGGCTGTCCTGAAGCGTCAATGAATCCTTCGGCCACCTCGACGGTTTTGACAAACTCGCCGCTCGGGACAAGCAAGTTCCCTGGCCGGGCAGGCAGGACAAGTAGTTAGTGAATAAAAAAGCCGAGCTCGGGTGAGCTCAGCTTGGATTTAGTGACGACGGATGAGGTCGAAGGACAGTGCTCCTTCTGGAGCGGGGATCACGACCACTCCAGGAATGCGTTTCAATGGCGGGCGACTGACGAGCACGATCCGAACACGAGACGAGGAAACGAGACGCGCAAGAATCTCCGCCTGATGTGCGAACGAATTTGGTAAAAAAAGGACGGTGATTTGCCTCGGTTCATGCCAGACCATCTCTAAGATGTTTCCCGGTGTTGAGCGAACCCAAACGACTTCGGAGAATCCCGTCGCGATTTGTTCCTCGGGCGAAAGATCAGAAAATCGGTCGACTAGTTCCGTTGCGGTATTGTCGGCTGCCCCGTGAAGGTCATTGTTTGCGACAATGAGCAGATCTCCATTCATATAGTGGCCTCCTTATCGGTTTCGACTGACTTACTAGTCTGGAAGTGTGATGCCGTTGTGGGCTAGTACCTGGGCCATGGCCTCTATGGTTCTGTGCCCAATCCTGTTATTGCGGATCTTTCGGAGACCATCTTTTCTTAACAGCAGCAAATCGCGTATGGTTGGAATGCTGGGAACACGTTTCTCAAATGGACTCCAAAGACTTGAGATCGCGGAGAACCTTCTTCTTACGGGTACTCCCGCATCAATAAAACGCCCTTTGGTGAAAAAATCTTGCAGAGACATGTCCAGGAAATGTGTGGAAGCAACCTCCTGTATGACCGTGGATATGTTCCGAATTGCAAGTGTGAAGACGACCTGCTCTTGAGGTCCAAGGATCCTTTCGGTCTCAGCCCATCGTTCGAGATCCGCTTGAATTTGGGTAGCCTTACTTTGGAGGAACTCATCCCTGTTAGGCATTAGATTCCTTTCTTTGCTAACTATTGAATACTATATTTGCAATTTTCTGTCAATGAAGTGGGAACCTTTCGACTCTCTGGTATAATAAGCCGGTGATATATAGTCTCTCGGGAAAAATTAAAAGCAAAGAAGGAAACGTGGTGGTTTTAGAGACGGGCGGCGTGGGATTCAAATTTCTCGCTAGTCATCAGACGATCAAGGCATTGCCAGCGGTGGGGCATGATGCCTTTGTTTATTCGCGACTCTATGTTCGGGATGATAGTTTGGAGCTCTATGGTTTTGCGACGGCTGAAGAAATGGAGTTTTTCGAAATGCTTATTTCTGTTTCCGGTGTCGGACCAAAGTCTGCCATCGCGATCTTGGGTGTTTCCGATATGAGTTCGCTGGCGGCGGCGATCAAAGAAGGTCGGCCGGATTTGTTAACGCGGGTATCGGGCGTCGGGCGAAAAACTGCCGAACGGATCATTGTGGAACTGAAGTCGAAAGTGAAGGCCGAACACGCGACGAAAGTTGTCGAAGGAATGGATTCCGATTCTGATGTGGTGGAGATGCTGGTTGGTTTGGGATATCGAAAAGAGCAGGTGGTGAACGTTTTGCGGGCGTTACCTGAAACGGTGACGAGCGTGGAGATGAAAGTGAAACAAGCGTTAAAGATTTTAGGTAATAAATCATCAAATGGATAAAAAACACTGGTGGTTAGTAGTACTGGTTTTTGTTTCATTGGGTATAATTCTCATAGTAAAGTTGCTCTATGGATTTTGGTTAACTGGATAAAATTATGAAACTAACATTTTGTGGCGGAGCGCAGGTGGTGACGGGTGCAAACTATTTATTGGAGTCAGAGGGCAAAAAAATATTAATTGACTGTGGCCTGGAGCAGGGAGGATCATTTGTCGAAGGCAGAAACTTTAATCCATTTCCCTATAATCCGGCCGAGATCGAAGCAGTTTTTATTACGCACGCCCATATTGATCACACCGGACTTCTGCCAAAACTCTATCGCGATGGATTTCGAGGGAAAGTGTATTCTACAGAACCGACACGAGAGTTTGCCGAACTGCTTCTCCTTGATTCGGAACATATCTTAACCGCGGAGGCGGAGCGACATGGTAAAGCCCCTTTGTATGAAACGCAGGATATTGAAGGAATAGTAAAGCTGTGGGAAGGCCTGAAATATCATCACAAAACCACCGTCGGTCCTTTTGTTATAGAATTTTTTGATGCCGGCCATATCTTGGGTTCGGCATTTATTCGCGTGACGGCCGAAGGAAAAAAGGTAGTATTCTCGGGCGATCTCGGAAATTTTCCGGCGCCGATTATCCGGCCCACAGAATTTATTGATGACGCGGATTATTGTCTCATCGAGTCTACTTATGGTGGACGTGTCCACGAATCATCGGATCAGCGAAAGGTATCTCTCGAGCGAGCGATTGAGGATACAGTCAGAGCTGGTGGTGTACTTTTGATTCCGGCCTTTGCCATGGAACGGACACAGGACCTTATCTATCAATTAAACGATTTAGTAGAAGCTGGCCGGGTGCCACGAATTCCGATCTATATCGATAGTCCGTTGGCGATTAAACTCACCCTCGTCTACAAAAAATATGAGAACTACTTTAATGAAGAGGCCAGAGAGCAGATCCACGATGGCGATGATATTTTAAATTTCCCCGGACTCCATTTTACGCTCACGACCGAAGAATCAAAAGCAATCAACTTTGCGCCAGCGCCGAAGATGGTGGTGGCTGGTTCGGGTATGTCGCATGGCGGCCGCATCTTGCATCACGAGATTCGCTACCTATCGGATCCTAAGAATATGCTTTTGATTATTGGATATCAGGCAAGTGGTTCAATGGGTCGGCGAGTGCTTGATGGGGCGAAATCGGTCAGGATTTTTGGAGAAGAGGTGCCGGTGCGCTGTCAGGTGCGATCAGCGACTGCATTTTCTGCTCACGCCGATCAACCGCGACTGTTAGCTTGGCTTGAACCAATGAAAGCGAAACTGAAAAAGGTGTTTATTGTGCAGGGCGAGGAAGATCAGGCCAAAGCCTTAGAGACAAAAGTACGCGAGGAGTTGAAGCTTGAGGCGACTGTTCCGAAGATGGGGGATACAGTGGAACTTTAGTCCTCGTCCACTTCCCGAGTATACTTATTATATATGCCTGCTCTTTACTCGCCTTTTTTCTTTCGCGGCGCGGCCATGGTTATTGCGGCCACGATGGGCGTGGGAATTTTTGCTTTACCCTATGTCGTCGCGGAAGCTGGCTGGCTCACCAGCTTTTGCTATCTCGTTTTCGTAATTGCGATCACGGTTCAGACGCACAACTGGTACTGGCGCGTGCTTCAAAAAGCGGAAGGACAGCGGCTTTTAGGTTTGATTGGGCGACACGGTGGGCGCGTTTTATTTTTCATTGCGTTCCTTTCTATTGTTGTCGGTTTACTTTTAGTCTTGGCGACGTATCTCGTTTTAGCCGGATCGTTTTTCAATTTACTTTTCCCCGGACAAGAAAAAATTATCGGCGTGATGATTATTTGGCTTCTGGGATCGTTGCCGCTTTTAGCCGGCGTGCGACGACTGACGATCCTCGAATCCCTGGGAGCGTTGGCTACATTTTTTATACTTCTCGGACTCTTCTCTCACGCGTTGTGGCAGGGCGGGCAGTTTCCGGCAGTTCCGGCCGCGACCGCTAATTTTTTCCTGCCATTCGGACCGCTCCTTTTTGCGCTCGCAGGTTGGACGGCGCTTGAACCGATTTACGATACCGAGGAGCGGAAAAAAGCGGGCGATGGTTTTCGGGGAGTGGCCTGGGGAACGGTTCTCGCCGGATTTTTCTATGTTGTTTTCGTGACTTCCATATTTCTTCTGACCTCCGAAATTTCTTCAGACACCATCTCGAGTCTTTCACTTTGGCCTGGCTGGGAGCGCATTCTTTTAAGTTTCTTTGGACTTCTCTTGATCACGAACGCCTATATTCCCATCGCCTGGGAAGTGCATACGGCTCTCGAAAAAGATTTATATCTCGGCCGATGGGCGTTTGTCGTGCCGATGGTTGTGCCGCTCGGTTTGTTTTTAATGGGGTTGAATAGTTTTTTCTTACTCGTCAGTTTGGTCGGTGGATTGTTCTTGAGTCTACAGTATTTAGGAATCGTTTTTGTTTCTTCGCGAGTACTGGTCTTTTCTAAAAAAGAAAAGATTCTAGCCACTATTATCGCCTTCGTTTTCGCCCTCGCCGCTTTCTATGAGGCGTTGTCGTTCTTGCTGCGTTAAAGGTTGTCACTAGGATTTGATTGGGCGATCAGCTCATCTACGGAAAGAGGGTACATAGAGTCAATCATTTTTACTACTTCTTGTATTTGATAATCAGTGAGTGAAGTGTTTTTAGTGGGAGAAAATTTGAATACGATTACGGTATTTTCTATCGCAGTTGCTAAATTAGGCGTCCGAACAAAGGTTGAAGAATAACGATATGTCGGGTATGCTTTCTTTTCATACTGATACACCGAGAAACCCTTGTCTGTTTTGGCAACCAATGCGCATTGATCTCGGCCTAAATCAAAATTCCCTTCCAAATATACATAAGGGCAGTCGCCATCTTTTCTAAGTACGCCTTCACGAATTTCCATTCCCATATTGCTATTGCTTGGATCCAAAATCAGAGCTGAGATTTCGGGTGTCTCATCTGTGAAAAAATAATCTCGAATCGTATACGACAGAGACTCAGTTTCGGGTGGCGCGTAGATGGCTCGATATACTGTAAAGGGTAGCTGGCGCAGTGTTGCTTCTACCTGAGCTTGATGTTTCTTCTTGCCAATCTCCTCGTCTGCTTTCGCCGAAGTATCTAACTGGCGTAACAGAAGCGAGCTTGAGATAACAGTGACCACAATGGTGAGAATAAAAACAACAATGTCCAAAATAAGATCATTTTGAATACGTAGTACTTTGGGAGCGATAAATTGGCGCAGAAATATATATAGAAAAATACTAACTATAGTGCCAGCAGAGAAGATAAAAATACCTATAAAGGCGGCAAATCCTCCGACTTTGCAAAAAGTGTCACTCCAGCCTTCTCCTAAACAGGACAGAGATCTTAGAAAGAAAAAAATATAGAACACTACTAGTGTACCACCGATTACTCCCATAAGAGATACAGGCCACCAGAATGGCCGGAACATCTTTTTAAGCGTTTCTTTCATCTTTATATAATACTATAAAAAACGAGGACTTGTTTTCTGTACCCGCTCCACTTTAAAATGCTAGTTTTTTGTTTCTGTATAAACATAAAGTCTGCGCCTTTCTTTTTTTCTCCGTGCCCTCGGCAGGAATCCCCGCCTGCGCCAAGGCTTCGGCGGGCAGGGAACCTGCATCTCAAACTCCCTCCCATGAATGTGTCTCCGGGCCGACTTGAACGGCCAGTCTTTGGCTTCGGAGGCCAACGTGTTATCCAATTACACTACGGAGACATTTCAGAATCCTAGCCATTGCCTGTCCGTCCGAAGTTCCGTTTTGGCGGAATGAAGGAGGAAACGACGAGGGCGTTCCTTCGCGTAAAGCTTCGGGTGGGCAAGCGATGACTCACAAACTATACCCATCTTCTTCTGTTTTCTCAAATAAAAAACCGCGTACCTCGGGTGAGGTCGCGGCGGTTTGCGATGCGGAAAGAACTTCAGTCGTTGTCGGGCGACCAGGGGATCTCGGATCCGTCCGGTTGGATGAAGATCGTTGTCCCCGGAATGAGCCGGCAGGCTTTCTCGAAATCAACGTTGTAACGATGTTTCATCGTACGACGTGTCTCGGGACCACAGCTGCCGTCGGTGTCGATTCCGTTCCTTGCTTGGAGTTGGGACATAGCACCGGCAGTGACGTCTCCATAGTTGCCGTCGAACACGATGTCCTTTCCGTAGCCTGCTCCGCAGGCTACGAGTTGGGGAATCAGAGTGTGAGGACCTTTCGATCCTTTTTCCATGAATGGCGGAATCGGTTGCGCCATACTTTCGAATCCTCCTGGCACGTTTTTAGCATATTCATTATTCCTTTGTCCAGAAAATGAAAAAGCAATGGATGTCATTGCGAGGAGCTCCGGCAACCGCCGGAGCGACGTGGCAATCTTTTTTAGATCGCCACGCTACGTCGAGTTGAACTCGACTACGCTCGCGATGACATATGGAAAGTAAAGGGGAGAAAAACCGCCACTGGCGGTTTTTCTCCCCTTTACTTACTTCTTCAATTTCAAAGCAATACGTTTCTCTTCGGGTTTTACTGAATCAATAACGAAGGAGTGCTTCTCGTCTAAGACCAATTTCTTTTTCATGTCTTCGATACTGCCAAACTCAGAGACGTGGATCATGCCCTGGAGGCCATGGTTCAAATTGATGATGGCGCCGAACTGGTTGAACTGATAAACCGAACCGGAAACATCCTCTCCAGCTTTGAACAGCTCACCGGCATTTTTCCACGGATCATCCTGCAAGGCTTTCAAGGACAAGAAGAGGCGATCTTCCTTAATATCAATAATTTTTGCTTCGGCCACTTCGCCCACCTGGATAACTTCCTTCGGGTTGGCGACGATGCGGTAGCTCAACTCTGAGATGTGGATTAAGCCTTCAACTTGTGGATTGTCGACGAAGCGAACAAAGACACCGAAATTGGCGAGGCTCGTCACTAACACTTTCACGAGCTGGCCAACGGTGTACTGGGAGACGAGCTCCTTCACGTTCGAAGCTAACGTTTCGCGCTCGGAGATAATCAATTTGTTCAAGCGGGGATTGATGTCGATGATTTTCACACTCAACTCCTGGCCGATAAATTTCTTCAGCTCCTCTCCAATTTTTTGTTTATCACCATCGTCAACTTTCGGGTAGTTTTCCTGCGAGAGCTGGGAGACAGGGAGGAAGGCCTTCAGATCGAAGAGGTCGGCGGTCAGTCCTCCAGTATTCGAACCGCTCACTTTTACCTTGAGAACCACACCTTCGTCCTGCGCATCCTTCACTTTTTGCCAGAGTTGCTGCTTGCCGGCTTCGGTCAGGGAGATTTCGATATAGCCAGCTTTGTTTTCCAAAGAGATAATCTTGGCCGGCAGTTTTTCGCCAGGGGCCATTTTCTTCAGAAGCTCGCGGGCGTTGGCCATCTCCACACCGGAGACGATACCGGTACCAAAGCGGCCAAGGTCAAAAAACACGCCACGGGAGTTCTTACTCATGAGTTCAGCATCAACTACGTCGCCTTCCTTTATATACTTCACCGTCTGGAGCTGATTCTTCAAAACCTGCGACAGGGTCTGAGGCAGGTTCTTGCTCTCATCGGTCACTTCGTTCGTTTTTATTTCGTCGGTTTTCATATCGGATAATAGAAATGAGACTGTCTTGATCTAGTCTCTGTGCTTTACATTAATAATGTATCTTAAATTCAAGATTTTAAGATGCGTTCCAGTATAGGGGACCCCCTTCGGGAAAGCAAGGGTTCGTTGTAGCTAGTAAAAAAGGTTACCGTAATCACCTCGGGTAGATAGTAATTCGGTTACCGTAGTCTCTATGACTATGACAACCAAGAAAAACATACTGCGAGAACACCTGGCTACGTGGCTGGCAGCCAGAGGAGACAAGAAGAAAAGAGGCGAACTACTGAAGCATATCTGCTTTGTAACCGGGATCAGTCCCAAGTCAGTACCTCGCTCCTTCCGGCGAGTCCAGCTCCATGATCCTGGGGTCGGTGAGCACCGGGGAAGAAAGACCTACTACACCCCCGATGTCATCCTGGCACTTCGGGATGTCTCGGAGGTAGCGAACCATCCCTGCGGAGAGAATCTTCATGCCCTGATCGGAGAGTATGTCCGCGTGATGATCCGGGACAAGCACTGGCGTCATGATCCGGAGGTAACCAGAAAACTGCTTGAGATGAGCGAGGGAACGGTCAAGGTATATGCTGGTCGGTTTGTCCATCTCCGACAGATGATCCGAGGCAAGAGCCTAACTAAGGCAGGCAGTATCCGCTCGGCTATCCCTATCCGGATGGGCCCGTGGGAGAGAGCGGGAGTGGGAACGCTACAGGTTGATACGGTAGCCCACTGTGGGGATACTGTATCCGGAGACTTTGTCTATACCGTAAACGCCACGGATGTCCCCACTCTCTGGGGTGAGCGTCGAAGTCAGTGGCAGAAGGGACAGGAAGCCACCGTGAGAAGTATGACAATAATCAACGACCGTGTTCCCTTTCCTGTCATCGAGTGGCATCCTGACTCAGGGAGTGAGTTCGTAAACTGGCACTCTAAAGCTTGGTGCGAAGCGCGGGGACAGAAGCTGACTCGGTCTCGGCCAAACCATAAGAACGACAACTGCTATGTAGAAGAGCGCAATGGCCATGTGGTCCGGAAGTATGTGGGGTATACCCGGCTTGATGTGCGAGAGGTGGTTCTCATTCTGAACCAGTGCTACGATGTCCTCACTCCCTACCTCAACCACTTCATTCCCTCACGCCGAATTATAAAAAAGGAACGAGTCGGGGCTCGCTGGAAGATTACGCGAGAGAAGAAGTCCTTGACGCCCTATGCCCGAATGCTTCTTCGCGCTGATGTGTCGCTCGAGATCAAACACCGATTGCGAGAGGAGCACGAGCGGTTGAATCCGCTCGTGCTGAAGCAGGAGATTGACCGACGACTTGCGAGGGTGTTTGATGTATGTAAACGCTACGGCAAACCGAAACTACCAGGGGGATTACGGTAACCGTTTATTTCTATCTACTGCGGGGTTTATGAATACGAAATAAAAAAAGCAGAAGTTATTCCTCCTGCCTTCCGAGAATTATTTTAGCGAGTAGCCGCTCGGTTGCGTCGCCGGTACGGGTTTTCTCATCCAGAAAATCGTGGATTCCGATGAGTCGTCTCACTACTTCTGCAACAGGAATTTTCAGCTGAGTTGCGATTTCTTGCAGGCGTTGTTTAGCCAGCGGTGTTAATTCAGTTGGCTTGTCGGCCATTTCTATTCCTCCCACCCGTTTGTTCTAGTAGTTTTATACCGTACATACGATCTTCGGTCAACCCAATTAATGACTAAAATGGGTTGAAAATCGATCCGGTTTCGAGTACACTCTTAGGCGTGATAATTACCTATTTTGGCGACCAGTGCTTCCGGGTGGAGAGCGGTTCGACCAGCATTTTAGTGGATCCCACGAGTAATCGCCTGAAGGGCGACATCATTTTGCGGACCTCGGTTTCGCCTAATGAGATACCAGCCGAGAAGGCGGAGATAACCTTTGCCGGCGAGTACGAGATTGGCGGGATTGAGATCCAGGGCTGGCAGTTGGAACAATCAAACGCCAAGCATTTGGCGACCGTTTACGCGGTGACCTGGGAAGGCATTCGGTTAGTTTTTTTGGATAGCGCCAAAGGGCCTATTCCCACGGAAATTCTTGACCAGTTTGGCGAAGTGGATGTTTTATTTGTGCCGACTGGCGGTGATTTTCTTTCAGTTGAGGACGCCGTTGCGCTTACCAAAAAAATCGAACCGAAATTTATTATTCCCTATGGACCGAAAGCGGGGAGTGACTTTTTGAAAAAAATTGGACAGTCAGCTGAGCCACAGGAGAAGATTGTGTTTAAGAAAAAAGAGTTGGAAGCAGTTGATCAAAAAGTTGTGCTCTTAGCCCCGTATAATTCATAAACTATGTCGCCCTTGGGACAATCATTTCTTCATAAGCTCCAGGATTCCGATCACGGTCGCAAGCGGTATATTTTGATTCTGGGGAGTGGATGTACCATGATCGTTATTTTGGGAATTTTGTTTTCAACAACATCGCTTTTTCGAGTGGCAGGTGAAAAGCAAACAGCATTAGTTCGTCCGGATTTTTCTCTCTGGAAAAGCATGAAAGGAGCAAGTATAGTGATAGCCCAATCAGCTGTTGAGCGAGTGAGTTCAGCGGGCAGTGTTTTTAGCCAGAAGAAAAATATTGTTATAAAGCCAACCAATGAAATCCGAAATTCGAATATCGAAATCCGAAACAATGATTAATTTCCTAATTTCAAATTTAGCAGTCCCAGTTTTTAGTTATTAGTTATTATTATGTCCAAGATTGAAAGACGGGAAATAACTGATGAGCTGAAGGAGTCCTACCTCAATTATTCGATGTCGGTTATCGTGACGCGCGCCTTGCCGGACGTGCGTGACGGTTTGAAGCCGGTGCATCGTCGCATTTTGTGGGACATGTGGGACAGCGGTTTGACGTTCCAAGCAAAGACCAGAAAGTCCGCGAACATCGTTGGTCAGGTTTTGGGACGTTACCATCCGCATGGCGACTCTTCGGTCTACGACGCCATGGTACGTATGGCCCAGGATTTCTCGCTCCGCTATCCATTAGTGCACGGCCAGGGAAACTTCGGTTCGATTGATGGTGATGGCGCGGCGGCCTATCGATATACCGAAACAAAACTTTCAAAGATTGCCGGTGAAATTTTAACCGATATTGATAAAGAAACCGTTGATTGGCGGCCGAACTACGATGGCACGCGCGACGAGCCAACGGTTTTACCCGGGCGTCTTCCCAATCTTCTTTTAAACGGCAGTGTTGGTATTGCTGTGGGTATGGCTACGAACATTCCGCCGCACAACCTGGGCGAAGTGTGCGATGCCACGCTCCACTTGGCTGATAATCCGGAAGCGAGCGGCGAAGAGCTGATGAAGTTTGTACAAGGCCCGGACTTTCCAACCGGCGGTATTATTTTTGATAAAAAAGTTATTCGCGAAGCGTACTTAACCGGTCGCGGCGGTATTACCACGCGGGCTAAGGCCGAGATCGAAGAACGAAAAGGGAAAGGCTTCGATATTATCATCACGGAAATTCCGTATCAGGTGAACAAGTCTGATCTGATTCAGAAAATGGCTGCGCTTGTGACCGAGAAAAAAATTGAAGGTGTTCGCGATTTGCGCGATGAGTCCGACAAAGACGGTTTGCGAATTGTGGTGGAACTCAAGAATGACGCGCCGCCGCAGAAAATTTTAAACCAGCTCTATCAGCATACCGACCTTCAAAAAGATTTCCATTTGAATATGATTGCTCTCCAGAAGGGAATTGAGCCGCGAGTTTTCTCTTTGAAGGAGATTCTCGAGGCCTACCTGGAGCACCGGAAGGAGGTGGTCAAGCGCCGAACACAGTTTGATCTCCGTAAAGCCGAGGAGCGGGCGCATATATTGGAAGGTTTGGCCAAGGCGCTGAGTTCGATCGATAAGGTGATTGCTTTGATTCGCAAGTCGAAAGACCGCGACGAAGCTTTTCAGGGTTTGAAGAAAACATTCAAGTTTTCTGATATTCAGGCCAATGCCATTTTGGAAATTCGACTACACACCCTGGCTCGTCTTGAGCGAGAGAAAATTGAGGAGGAGTTGAAGGAGAAGCGCGATTTGATCAAAGAATTGAATTTAATTTTGAAGAGTCCGGCCAGGATTTTGAAAATTATTAAAGACGAGCTGGCGGACATCAAAGGAAAGTATGGCGACGAGCGCCGAACAAAGGTGGTGGCGGGCGGACTCTCGGCCTTCAACGAAGAGGATCTTATTCCAGAAGAGCAGACGATTATTACGCTTTCATCGGGTGGATATATTAAGCGTGTGCCACCGGATACGTTTAAGGCCCAGCGTCGCGGCGGCAAAGGCTTGATTGGTTCTGATGTGGCCGACGAAGATTTTCTGTCGCATTTTGTTACGGCCAGCACGCACGCTTACATTTTATTCTTTACCGATCGCGGCCGCGTGTTCCAAACGAAGGTCTACGATATTCCCGTTGGCAGTCGCATTTCGAAGGGGCGAGCCATCCATAATTTTCTGGAACTGTCATCGGACGAAAAAGTGAGCGCCATCGTGACCTATCGAGGAGGAAATGGAAAACAAACGGACGACGATCCGAAATATCTGGTTATGGCCACGAAGAGCGGTCTCATTAAACGAACGATGCTTGAGGATTTCAAAAATATTCGCCGCACCGGCATTATCGCGATCTCGCTCCAGAAGGGAGACGCGTTGCGGTGGGTTCGTTCATCCTGCGGCACGGACGAGGTGATTATGGTGACCGGTCAGGGACAGTCCATTCGATTTAAAGAGAATCAGGTTCGTTCGATGGGACGAACAGCCGCCGGTGTGCGCGGTATCCGCTTGAAGAGCAAGGACGAGGTGGTTGGTTTTGACATTATCGCGGGCGCGAAAGGAAAATCTGAAGGAAATTTCTTGGTGGTCATGGAGCATGGTTTTGCGAAACAAACACCAATCTCCGATTACCGACTCCAGAATCGCGGCGGCGGCGGAATTAAGACGGCCAAGATCACGCCAAAAACTGGCGCGCTCGTCGCCGGTCAGATTGTGGGAAATGCCACAGAACTTTTAGCGCTCTCGAAGCAAGGACAGATTATTCGAACACCGCTCGAAGGAGTGCGAACGGCCAGTCGGGGAACACAGGGGGTGCGGATTATGAATGTAGGTGAAAAAGACCGTGTCGCCGGCATAGTATTGATTTAGCTTTCGTTACAAACTTCGATCTACTGCGTTACGGCCTCCGTTCCGTTCTCAACGTACCATCAAAGTACGTCTCGATACGGTACTCGGCCAAGCCTTGTAGCTCATTGTTTGTAAGCGAAAGTAGTTTTCTTTGTTTCTATAAGTTGGTACCGCTCGGTTGCGATGCTCGATCAAGCCTTGCTCTTCACTCTTTTCCCTTTCAAATTTTATTGGTCTTTTGTGGGTTCGCACGCTATCGTTTTTAGCGTAAATTGGATCATTTGTTATCAGTTTTTAGTTACACGTTTTTGGTTTATACTATAGAGGAACCATGCAACTCTCTCAAAGACAGATTCTTTTTATCGGCATCGTTGTTGTTGCGATCGGGGCCACTGTCTTTTTTATCTTTTCCAGCTTGAAATCAGGATCGAGTGGCGGGATTGATGATCTGCAGACTCAAAAAAGCAAAAAGCTTTCTGTTTGGGGCATTGATGATCCGAGGGCCTTTGCTACGATAAAGAAAAATTTTGAGGGGATAAATAAAACAGTTGTCGTGAACTACTCCCAGATTGACGAGAGTATCATCCAGGATCAGCTCGTGAACGCTCTTGCTTTGAACCAGGGACCCGATGTGGTCATGATAAAAAATAGGACGCTCGCGGCCAAGAAAAGTTTATTTTTACCGGCGCCGGCCGCCAAGATGAGTTTTTCAAAACTGCAAAGTCTTTTTCCGACTGTTGTGGAGCAAGACTTTACGGACAAGACGCGACAGGTATACGCCCTGCCGCTTTCTATTGATACCCTCGCTCTGGTCTACAATAAAGATTTTTTCGATCAGGCGAGAATCATCACGCCGCCCAAAACCTGGAGCGATCTAATCGACATCATCCCTAATCTTGTCGAGAAAGGGGATGGAGGTCGGATCGAACGGGCGGCAATCGGACTTGGCGGTTCAACGAAGTCAGTCACGAATGCCGGTGATATTTTGGCGCTTCTCTACATGCAGAATGGTGTGAACTTGTCTCTCGGGAAACTGGAGCGGAGTACAGTTGGACGGCGAGTCTTCGATTTCTATCTCCAGTTTTCAAATCCGCGATCGCTCTCCTACACCTGGAGCGATCTCCAGTTGAACGATATTGATAGTTTGGCCACTTTGCGATCAGCGATGGCGCTCATGTACGCCCGACAGCTCGAGAATTTGAAAGTCCAAAGTCCGTATCTGCACTATGGCATTGCCGCTATGCCTCAGTTCGGCTCGGCAGTTGACTATGCTGACTACTGGGGTTTGGCCGTGACACGCGACAGTAAAAACGCGGCGATCGCCTGGGATTTTGTGACGTATGCGACGACGGTAAGTGAGAATGCCTTATCGTATATGAAAGCAACAAAGCAGCCGCCGGCCTTGCGGAATTTGCTCCAGAGTAACTATGACAGTCCGGAGTTTGGTGTTTTTGCCAAGCAGGCTTTGACGGCGCGCTCCTGGGCGGTTTTAAATGACGATGAGAGTCGAATAATTTTTTCAGATATGATAAGTTCCTATCTCACTGGCCAGATGGATCAGGATGCCGCTCTCGGTCGCGCCGAAAATCTTTTGTCCAGAATTATTGTGAAAAAATAAGGAGATGGTAAAAAAAATTCTTATCTTTTTTGGTTTACTGCTTCTCGTCGGAGTACCCTCGCTTCTTTTAGCGCAAAGTTCGGTGCCGACAGTTCAAAATGCCTGTACCGTCGAAACGCCAGGTTTTCCGTACTGGGGAACAGGTCCTTCGCTTCTCCCCTGCGGAACGAATGGCGTAAACTGTCTCGAGTGCGGTTTGTGCGGCTTGCTGATGTTGGGGCAAAGGATCATCTACCTGATACTTTCCTTCCTGATTTTTATTATTGCGCCACTTCGGTTTATCTGGGGCGGCTTCCAGATTTTTATTTCCCGCGGCTCGTCAGAGATGGTGTCGCACGGCAAGAAGATAATTTACCAGACAGCGACCGCGCTCGTGATCGCCCTTCTGGCATTCGTGCTCATCCAGACGTTTTTGTGGCTTTTGGGAGGCGTGAACTTAACACAAGATCAGCGTCTTGGCTGGCCCAACATCAACTGTACGCGTAATCTCCGGCCATGATTTCTTCTCTCATATCAGGTAAAATGAAAAAGATGAAGACAATAGTCGCCATCGCTCTCTTACTGTTATTCCTCACGCTACCACTTCCTTCTTTTGCTCAAGGAACTCCAAGTCTGGGAACAGGCACTCAAAGTCCTGGGACAGGTACTCAAACCCCCGGTATTCCCACTCCCAGTCCCGCCTTACCACTTCCCAATCTTCTCAACTGCCCCCCTCCTACCGGCCCAAATACTCCGCCGTGCTTTCTCCAGATTTTCCAGGATGTAATCGGCCGACTGCTCCTTGTTATCTATCCGCTTCTGGCCGGGATGGTATTCTATGGCGGCATGCAGATGATGTTCGCGCGGGGAAATACGGAAAAGTATAAGGCTGGTCTCAAAACCATCCAGTATGCGGTCATTGGATTTGTCGTTATAGTGCTCTCTCAAGGGCTTGGCCTTATCATAAAAAGTATCCTTGGTCTCTAGGTTGCTATTTTGCCCGTCCCTATGGAGTGTGCTACAATAATCCAACATGGAAAGGTCGGTACATTAGTTACTGTAATGTTATGAAGAATCATAAACTAATTTCCGGAGCTCTCACGTTAGTTACAGTTCTCGTTTCCCCAATGGCTGCGTTTGCTCTGCCGGAGGTGGAACCCATTGTGACCATCAATCCTGTTCCACCGCCGGAAAGTGATGCAGGTATCACAGATCTTAACGTTGTTCTCCAACTCCTTGTTAATCTCCTGGGCTATGTTCAGGCTTTGTTCTGGATTGCCGCGGTTTTCTTTGGTCTCTATGCTGCTTTTCTCTACCTCACCGCTCAAGGCGATGGTGAGAAGGTTTCAAAGGCCAACCATATGCTTATCTATGTTGTTGTGGCGGTAGTAGTGGCTGTTATTGCCTACTCCATTCCGCAGTTCGTCACTACGACGATCACCCAGCCGTAAGTTTTTAGATACGTTCTTAAAAAGCCCCTTCGCGGGGCTTTTTTGGTTGAGGCCCCCTCTTAAAAATCCTTTCTTTTTTCACGAAAGAGATTCTTGAGAGAGGTTCTTAAGGGGTGGGGAAAAGTCTTGTTCACGAGAAAACTTCGCGGTATAATCGCTAGTAATGCAGATGCGCCAATTTCTCCTCGGAAGCCTCTTAATCCTTGCGACTTTGTTTTCTGTCATTCCTGTAGTCTTGGCCGTGCCCCCTGCCACACCTGGTACTGTTCCACCCTGCGTCGGTTGCCCTTTAACGAACGTGAGTCAGGTTGTGAGTTTGATAACTGGCATCGTAAATCAGATGCAGATTGTGTTCTGGACGGTGGCGGCTGGCTCGGGACTTTATGCCGCCTTTCTTTTTATTCGCGGCGGCAGTAATACCGAATCCTTGAAGCAGGCCAAGAATCAGATCCTCTACACCGTGATCGCGGTTATTTTAGGAGTGCTGGCTTATGGTATTCCGGGAATTGTGACTGATTTTCTGAAAAACGTACGCGGATGATTATACATTTCTTGAGTTCCATCGTAAGTAGGTTAACCGAGAAGGCTTATGCGTATCCGCGCTTCACCGGTCCGCCGGCAGATGCCGGAGGGGCGCCCATCAAAACCGTAAACGAGGCTCTCGGCATCATTGTCGCGGTGATTGACTTGGCGCAAGTGGTGTTCTGGATTTTGGCCGCCGGTTTTGGTCTTTATGCCGCCTATCTCTATCTTTTCGCGCGGGGGGATAAAGAGTCAGTCACCACTGCTCGGCGGATGTTGGTGTATACCGCCGTCTCAATCTTAGTTGCCTTGATCGCCTACGGTATACCGTCAATTATCGTAAATTTCGTAAATCTTGGAACACCATGATCAAGGGCTACCAGTTTCGCGTGATTTTTTTCCTCGCCACTCTTCTCGGTGTGTTGCTCATTTTCTCGCCAGCGTTTGCGGCACAGTGGGAATGTCGGTCAACCGGTCTTTCATTCTCAGACGCGGGTTTCTGTCGCTCGCAGTGCGGCGGCGTGAGCTGTGTTTGTTCCGGGTCGGCTTCGGAGTGCGGTGGCGGTAATAATCCTTTTGCGACGGATCAAACACCGTATCCCCACACCGTTGTTCCGCCGAATCCCGGTCCGGTGAATGATGTTTTCACGATGCTTGGTGTTTTAACTTCAGTGATCGAGTTGGCCCAAATTATATTTTGGATTCTGACTGTTGGCTTCGGTCTCTATGGTTCCTATCTCTATCTTTTCGCGGCGGGCAATGCGGAGAAGGCAATACAAGCGAGAAAGGTATTTCTCTACGCCGTAATTGCTGGCGTGCTGGCTATACTTTCCTACAGTATTCCGGGAATCGTCGAAAGTTTTGTTTTAGGATACTAAATCATATGAAAACATTTAAAAAAATTAGCCTCGTCGCATTTTTGCTCGTTGTGGTGGTTTTCGGATTTTTCCCGCATTTTGCCGATGCCCGTCGAGATGAGAGTAACATTTGTTTTGGAGTCGGGGATGTTGTTATCGACCTAAATCTCCCTTGTCTTTTTGGTGGTAAGGTATGCCTCGATGCGGATCTCGCAAACGAATGTCAGCGCCTTGGTGGACGGTGGAGCGCGGTCATGCCCCAGTATATTGGTCCCGGCGATACGAATGGGCCAGTTGAGGATGTTGAAACTTTCTTAGATCTTCTGGTGTGGTTTATTAAATTCTTCCAGATTGTCTTCTGGGTTTTGACCGTTGGCTTTGGCCTCTACGCCGCCTATCTCTATCTTTTTGCGGCGGGGAGTTCGGAAAAAGCGGCCCAGGCGCGTCGGGTTTTAGGATACACGGTTATCGCGGCGGTCGTCTCGGTTATCGCTTACTCTATTCCGAGCGTCATTGATAGTTTCTTAGCCGGGTAGATTGTTGTCATTGCGATCCGCCATCCGCCAACTGGCTGGAGGCGGAGAAGCAATCTTAAATTGTATTAAGCAGGTTCATTTTCCCAAAAGAAAAAGGCCCTTGAGATGTCTCGCGGGCCTTTTGGATTTTCGCCTTGCAAATTCTTCAGCGAAACGGTCGGCGTAGTTACCGTTCCACTTATTCACTCACCCGCCTACTCGATCCACGGCTCCATCAGAACCGTCACGGTTTCTGTGGCGTGTCTCTTGAAGCGGAATTCTGCAACGCCTCCTTTCGGAAGCGAGAGAGGTCCGCCTTCGACATACTCGTCTGGTGAGATGCTTGGATCTCCGTAGATCCGTTGCACCGTGACAGGGATGTCTGAAGACACGGTCGCGCCTTTCCGCCTGCCACTCGCAGTCACGGAGAGGACGGCATCCGTCCAACACTCGCTCGGATCAGGAGCGATGACAATACTCCCTCCTCCTGCCATCCGAATGTCGGAGAACTTCCTCCCACTTCCGCAGTCGGAGAGTGTGAGTGTCTTGGGGGGCAAGGCTACTACGACAGGCTGTATTGGTGCTGCCGTGAGGGAAGAGGTGGTCGTTCCCAGTTGTGACTGGGAGTGGTCTTGGTTCCAGGCCCAGACGAGCAGCTGAATGAGTAGGGCAATAGCCAACACTACCCCCAGGCCAATCCGAACCCACTTGTTGGAGAGGAGGGTCTTGGCATACTTGTCCTCTACCGCTACCTCAGCCTTTGCGGGTTTTTCTTTCGGTGCTGGTTTCGTTGTTTTTTCCATGACCTACTTTTCCTTTTCGGTTTTGAGGAATTCTTCCAGGCGAGGGATCAGTGTTCCCAGGAGCCCAAAATTTCCTTGAGTGGAGATGACAGCTTTTCTCACAGCCGCGTCCAGAACGATGTCTGCTTGATCTGCGGCCTCCTTGGGGCTGAGTCCTTCCGCCTTGAACTTCTTGAGAAGATCAATTCGGATGACTCCGGCTTGTGCCCGGAATTCCGCCTGCTTCTCCTCCTCCAAAGCCTTTTTGGTCTCGGCGGAGAAGTCGACTTTCGGTGTGGCAAAATAGACGATCGCTATGCCATACCGACGCTCGATGTCCGAGGCCTGGCGATTGATGACTGAGTCCGGTCGTCCGTCCTCGACGAGAGGACGGATCTCCTGCCAGTGCCGTTCATAGAACTCGATCAGATGATCGGTGTCGATCATGGACTGACCTCGGAAGTTAGGCTCTTCCGGAACAGGCGTCCAGTCTCTACAGATCTCGCAGTCAAGTTCGTGTCTCATGTGGGGCGGAACTTCCATCCGTAACACACAGTTCACCAGATCTGCGAGAATGCGTCGCTTCTGGATGAAAACGTCGTGTTCGTGGGTGCCACCAAGCGCTCCAAGAACTGACTCGATTGCTTCGGCGATGCCTTGCTCGATGATCTCATCCGAGATCGAGACGAAAACATTCAAGCCATTAGCGTCTGGAATGTACGGGTCTGCTCGGTACTGAAGATCTCCGGTAACGATCAAACCGAGGAGATCTTTCGTTGTTAGTTCTGCTGAAACTTTGGTTTTCACCAGTTCCAGCGAGAAGACAGAGATGCGCTCGATGAAGGGGAGCTTGAGTCGGAATCCTTCCAGGACTATCCGGCCAGTTCGCCCTTTGAACCTCTCAACCACGCCAAACGCGACCTTTTCGATTGTGACGGGCGTGTCGAGGATCGCGGCTATCGCGATCACGGTCAACACAATTACCATGAATGTGAACATAGCTTTTCCTTCTTTCTCTAATGAGTGAATTATTCTTATTTCGAAGACATCCCGGACCATCCGGGGCATCTTTATGCCCCTGGAACTACTCCAGGATTTCTGGATACATTATACCACCAAAAAACGAGATAGTCAATAGTTGTAAAGCCCCGAAAAATGAGGCAAAATCTGGCGATTTTAGAGTAAATGCCTAGTCCTCATTGGATGTATGCCGAGGAGTTTCATTTATAACCCTAGGTTTTTGTCATTGCGAATCGAGTGTAACTCGATGCGGCAATCTTTTGGAATTACATGAGATTGCTTCGCCCCGGTCATAGTCGAGGCTCGCAATGACGAAATTTAATTTCCCAACTATTATTCAGGAGTTGAGGAATATCTCGAACGAAAGTATGCTTTAGCCAAGCCTTATCTGCGGGTGTAGCCGAACTGGTATAGGCGCATGGCTTAGAACCATGTGGGAGCAATCCCGTGGAGGTTCGAGTCCTCCCATCCGCACCTTTGTATGAAAAAACACGTCCACCCATTCCGCGTTATTGTTGCGGTTTCCTGTATTGGTTCAGGCATCGTCGCATCGCTTCTGGCCTTAATCGGACCGATTGCTCAAGAATCGAATTTTTTCTCGTATTACATCAATTTGGCCGTAGGTCCGATCAGTGATGCCTTTTCCTTCCTCTTTGTTTTTTGTTTTGCGGCCATTTTTTCTTTCCTCGCCTTTTCTCTTTTTGCCAATGCTTTTTATCACAAGCGTGATCCGCATGAATTTTTTTCCTGGGATTTTTTAAAAAAGAATATTCGGTTGCTCGGTCGGGGATTGGGAGAGCTTATGCTCGAGGCCGGGCCGGTCATACTCACCTTTGTTTTCGTGAGTCTCGCGATGGCTTCTATCAATCCGGTGAACGCGACACACCTTATTGACGACCGTGTTGTCGAATGGGATCGAGCCCTTTTAAACAGCTATCCTTTCATCTCATTCACAAACATTTCCTGGCCAGGCTGGTTTATCAGGATCGTTGCATTCTCGTTTATGGATCTGCCGGTTTTTATCATTGCGTTTTCGCTGTATGTCTTTGCGTTCCAGCGGAAGATTTTTAGAGAAATGGCTGCGGTTTTCTGTTTCTCGCTCGTTCTCATGCTTTTTTTGTGGCAGATTTTTCCGGTCTTGAGTCCGCACGATCGCTATCTTGATAACGTCTACAATCTGCCGAACTCGCCGAGCATGAACGAAGCGTTAAAAAAGTACGAACCGCAACCGCTTATTGAGAAGTTCTTGAGCGAGATGCGGGAGAGGAAAAATCAAAGTCTTGGCGGAACGATGCCGACTTCAACCTTGCCGAGCGCGCACGTGGCCTGGGCGACACTTCTTGTCTATTACGTTTGGCGAGTTAAAAAGCAATTACTGCTCCTCTTCTTTCCGATCGCTTTTTTATCGACAATCGGGACGTTTCTTTTTGCTCAACATTATTTTGTTGATGTGCCCGCCGGAATTGCGGTAATGATGTTTGCGATCTACCTTGTGCGTTTCACGAATAGGAAACATAAATAACTGTATATTGTTGATCCCGGCTCTACTTCTCGTTTTCGGTTATAAGTTTTTAGTGCCGGACCCCAGAGTCGAACTGGGCACGCCTGCCTCTTCAGGGCAGCGCTCTACCGATGAGCTAGCCCGGCAATACTACATAATGTAATTGAATTTAGTTTTATATTCAATACAGGAATGATTTGACAGTTTTATAATAAGTGTTTTACGTTTAGTTCAGCCTAGCGCAGTCGTGGAGGAAAACTCATGGATACAAAAAATACGATTCCTGTTCCACCAGAGCAGAAACCAGAAGAAGATTGGCCATCCCACATCATGGAGTTGCGGAGTCAGCTGGGTATGACCCAGGAGGAGTTCGCGCATACTCTCGGAATCACGGTTGGCACGGTGAGCCGTTGGGAAAATCGATGGTTCCGCCCGAGCAAGTTGGCTCGAGCCACCATTCTGGAATTTGCCCGACGCCACGGTATCCCCATCGGTCAGGCCAAGTAGATTTCTACTTGGCTTTTTTATTTGTGTCCCCATTAGGAAGGCTCAGCATTCCTAGCTCGACCCCTAAAAAGTAAAACCGAACATGGATGCTCGGTTTTGTTCTCTCGGCATTCCCACCAGGAAGGCTGCGCATTCCTGGCCCAACTCCTCAAAAACAAAACCGAACATACATGCTCGGTTTTGCTCTCTCGGCGTTCCCACCAGGAATCGAACCTGGGTCTACTCCTTACCTGCCCGCCATTGCCTGCGCCCTCGGTAGGAAGGACAATCATTCCTACCTTGCCATCTCAAAAGAAAAACGAAGCGTGCCGCTTGATTTCTCTCTCTCGGTGCCCTCGGTAGGAATCGAACCTACGTCTAGAGCTTAGAAGGCTCCTATTCTTTCCACTGAACTACGAGGGCAATTCTGGCAGGCGGGGAAGGGAGTCGTTTTATCCATTAAACTATGGGGACTAAATGGATTTCGATTGATTCTATCGCAGAAATCAGATAACTTAAAGGGGCGTTCGGATGGTTATTTCGAAAACACAGATATAATTCTGACTGAATTATTCCTATGCTCGGACCGTCGTCCTCCGCAGTGTTTTCTCAATAAATCCTCACTAGGGTTTTACGTAAGGTAGGCGGGGTGTAGTATACCGGTAGTACGCCTGCTTTGGGAGCAGGTAGACCGAGTTCAATTCTCGGCACCCCGACTGAACGAAGTGAAGGAGGGGATGAGCGCGCAAACTGCTTTGCGCGCGTCCGGAATCGAAGCCCGCAGAGATGTGATTCGCAGTAGCGGATCACCACGAGGGGCTAGCCTAATGCCGAGTCGAGTGACTGACGACCTGCCGGCAGGCAGGCAGGGAAGAGGATAGGAGGCGATTCCCGGCTGTGCCCTTCCGTAGTTTTAACAAAGGAGGGCAGTCCGACAAGTAGTGATAAGGAGAGGGTTGGACGGTTAGCTCAGTGGTAGAGCATCTGCTTTACACGCAGAGGGTCGCGGGTTCAAATCCTGCACCGTCCACAGATTAGAACACTTGAATATTTCGTATGTTATAATCTTTCTATGAGAGAAGAGGTGGAAAGAGGTTTTATTGAAGCTAAAATTAATCTGGGTCCAGATCAAGCGCCACATTTTCACGAAGGAGAACTTGGCGAGGTCTTAAATGATATTCGAGAAAAGTGCCCGACATTAGCAGAAATTCTTGAAAACCTTTCTGATAAAGAAGTGGTATTGTTAGAATGGGCCTTTAATTACGAAAGCGTTGGATTTAGAGATTTGCGAAGAATCGAAGAGGGCGACCCACTGATCGACGAATTGAATAAATGGCATGCCATAACTGATAAAGAATTGAAAAAGAAAGATGCTCGACAACTAGCAAGATACATTTACGATCCGCGGCTTTTGAAAACACAGTCTTTCAAAGACGAGTAGGCTCGGGGCTCCCTGCCCGCGCTCCGTCGGCCAAAGCCTTTGGCGGCGTGAGACCGAAACTTTACTTGTCCGGCGAAGCTTTAGCGAAGTTGGAGTGAAGGCGGGGATCCCTCGAGCGTGTACTAATAAAAATAACCGTTTTTTAAGCGGTTATGTGGGTGGGTTGTTTTTCGCCGAACGGATAACTCGATTTCCTCCGAACCACAGAACGAAACCCATGACGACAATAATTGCCCAAGGGATCAGATCGAATAGCATTTCCATCCTCCTTGCTGATTTTATTATAGACTACTTTCTCCGTTTGCCGTGGAAGGCTTTGTGAATCGAAAATAATTTTGTAAACTATTGTTATGAGCAAAGGAAAGGATCTTCCGTTATCTACATCTATACTTTTTGTGATTGCAATATGTACTATGCTGGGGGTGGGATTTTTAGTATCCCAGGGTTCGCCCATACTGCATGATTCTCAAGAATTAAAAAACTCACAACCCAACACTCCTCCCAATCAACTAAGGCCAGAATCGTCACGGTGGCCTAAAGCTAATTATTCCCAGCTAACACTCCCAGATCTTGCGCTTGACCCATCAATTTTTAGGCAAACGAAAGGCAGCTACTCCTTTTCTCTGACTGCCCGAAATCTCATCATTGAAAAAAGTGGGGAAGTACTGAAGATGATTACGCTATCGGATATTCCACCGCAATCGACAGCTGTGTCCAAGGGAGGCGATGAAGGGCTGGATGATCCGACAGAAGACTATATTTTCGGTATTATAAACGAGAAGGACGTTGTGTTATTTGATGAAGCTCGTGAGAGGGTTTATTTTAAAATTTATAACAAACACAACAGTGCTCCATTTGATCTCAAAGTGATGCTTTACGCTTATAGTATTGAATCCGACACTGTTTCCTTGGTAATTAAGCCGTCATTTAATTTACCGATAAAAGACTTAAATATTGCACCAGATTTTCAGTATCTGATCATTACACAAATAGGGCTAGGTGCGCACTACGATAAAAATTGTGTTGGTTTATCTAATTATCTATATTCCTACGACCTTTTGTCAGGGAGTAAGTCAATGAATATTGAAGTTCCTATCGATGAAAGACGAATTAAATCATTTAAATCTATAGGATGGCGTAATGGTAAAGAATTCGTGTATCAAGTTTTTAAATATAAGCCAATCCTACAAGATGAAAGATTCTTAGACGGCAGAACCAATTGTGTCTTAGAGGAGGAAAAAGTTTTAACTTTTTAGTTTTTGAATAGTGGAGTTTAACAGCTACTTTCTCCGTTTGCCGTGGAAGGCGGAGTGGATTTCTTTCAGTTCTTTGTTTGTAAGATGCGTGTAGGTTTGGGTGGTGGTTATATTGGCGTGGCCGAGCAACGACTGGACTGATCGGAGATCGGCGCCGTTGATTAAAAGATCAGTGGCGAATAAATGACGGAGTTGGTGCGGGTGCAATCTCTTGGCGATACCGGCTTTGCGGGCCCAGAAGTCGACGAGGCGTTCCACGGCTCGTGGCTGGATCCGGCCAGTCACTTTTCCTCCAGAGGAGGATCCGCCTCCGGCGGAGATCTTTCCTTTGGCGAAACTGATGAACATCGCTTCCTCCATATCGCCACGCATTTTCAAGTATTGTTTTAATGTGTTCCGCGCACCCTCTGATAAGAAGACGACGCGGAGTTTATTCCCTTTGCCGCGGATGGTGAACTCACCACGCTCGAGGTCGATGTCGCAGTTCAGAGAACAGAGTTCGGCTAAACGAAGTCCGGTTGAAAAGAGAGTTTCTAAAATAGCTTTGTCGCGAACGGTTTTTATATCCGTTTCCTTTGGAGCAGCCAGCAACCGTTCCAGGTCGCGGTATTCGATAATATCGATCTGTCGCTCGGGGATTTTCGGGAGTTCGATTTTTTCTGGCGCCAGACTTTTAATATCTCGCCTGGATAAGTATTTTAAAAAATTACGGAGGGCGATCAGATAATAATTCTGCGTCACTTTTTTCATCGTTCCGCCTTCGCCACTATGCTTCGGCGAGACAAGTCGGCGATTCAGGTCTATCCGGTATTTTCGTACCACGTCTTCAGTTATTTGTTGTGGAGTTTTTATGTTCGTTGAGCGTAAAAAATCTTTCAGGTAGCGCTCATAGTTCTCCCGCGTCTTAGGGGAGCGGTTTTTCTCAATCTCTAAGTAATCGAGGTATTCACCGAGTAGTTTTTGAACATCAGCCATAGTGTTAAATTTCTAATTACTAATGTCTAATTGACCTAATGAAATCCCAATTACCTAATGCTTAAATTTAGAAATTAGAGCAATTAGAAATTAGTCATTTTAATAGTACTCTATTGATAAATATTGTGCGACATATCATCACCGTAACTGTACAAATCTATCGGGTTAGTTCACTTTTGTACTCGGTCAAGATAGG
>CAYHXC010000005.1:0-79764 GCA_964360585.1 uncultured Candidatus Saccharibacteria bacterium
CAGGCCTATCTTGACCGAGTACAAAAGTGAACTAACCCGATAGATTTGTACAGTACGATTTGACAAGTATTTAAAAAGAGGTTTAAAATAACCCAGCTTAGAAAGTGAGGTGTATTGTGCCGCAACTTCGAATTGAGCGAAGAAACTTCACGGTTGAATTTGGAACATATGATCTCTCGTCCGACTGGGAAGGGCAGATCATGCGTTTCATCCTCAGGCCAAGAAGAGTCTTTTCTGTGATGACCACTGTTCTCAAGCGAAGGACACGGGTTGCCCACCCCTTTGTGCGCGCGCTGGTCAAAGTGCCCCATGTGCAGCTCATTCTCGTAAACCTGGAAGAGCTTTTCATTGGATATGATTGCGGACCTGAACAAGTTTCTCAATTGGTCGACGCCATCGATCCAATCATTACAAACCATGTTGTGAACGATCCGAGATCAGTCACCGCTTCCTCATAGTGAAGCGGTTTTTTTATCGTCTTTATTTTCGTCCCGGTGTCATGTATAATCTCTAAATCATGAATCCTCGCACCTAACGAGAAATGGTGGGTTATAATAAAGTCATGCTTACGATCATAGCTAGTCTTAAAATGTCGTCTTTTAACCGAGATCTTACCGCTTCGCGGTGGTTTCTCGTTAGGTGAGGGGATGAAGAAACTCGAACCAACGATGGGACTAGAGGTGCACGCGGAGTTAAAAACTGCCACCAAGATGTTCTGCGACTGCAGGAACGATCCCGACGAGCGGAATCCTAACGTCAACACCTGCCCGGTCTGCTTGGGGCATCCTGGGGCGCTTCCTACCATAAATAAGCAGGCTGTCGAGGCGGTGATTAAGGTTGGCTTGGCGATTGGCGGCGAGATTAACCCGATCACCAAATTCGATCGCAAAAACTATTTTTATCCCGACCTGCCGAAGGGCTATCAGATCTCGCAGTACGATCAGCCCCTCGTCAAAGGCGGCAGTTTGTTAGGGATCCGCATTACCCGTATTCATTTGGAAGAGGATGTCGGTAAGTCACAGCACACGAACGAAGGCACAATCATTGATTTCAATCGTTCGAGCATTCCCTTGATGGAACTGGTGACCGAGCCGGACTTCCGTTCGGCTGATCAGGCAGTGGCTTTTGCGCGCGAGTTACAGCTCATTCTTCGCACCCTCGATGTTTCGAACGCCGACATGGAGAAAGGAAATATGCGCATTGAGGCCAATATCAGTTTGAATATGGGAACGAAAGTGGAGTGTAAGAACATCAACTCGTTCAAGGCGGTGCATGACGCGATCGAGTACGAAACCGTTCGCCAGAAAGAAGTATTAGCCAAGGGCGAGAAGGTGGTTCAGGAAACGCGCGGCTGGAATGAAGCGAAAAAAGCAACTGTCAGTCAGCGTTTGAAAGAGGATGCTCACGACTACCGCTACTTCCCGGAGCCGGATCTGCCGCCATTTGAAACGGCGATTTTCGGCATTGATGAGTTGAAACGACACTTGCCCGAACTGCCGGATCAAAAACGGGAGCGTTTCAAAAAAGAATACAATCTTTCCGATATCCAGACGGAAGCCTTGGTGATGGAAAAATATCTTGGCGATTTTTTTGAGGAAGCGGTGAGCGAACTCGCGGCTTTTGATCAGATGGATAAGGAAAAAACTCCCAAGAAAAGTATTGACTTACTATTCAATTATTTAACGAGTGACCTCAAGGGCATAGCGAGTGAGCTGAAGATTAGCTTTAAGGATGTAGAAGTTACCCCCGAACGATTGGCCCATCTCGTTGATTTGATTGAGGATGGGGCGATTGGTAGTCGTCAGGCTAAAGATATCTTGCGGAAAATGGTAGAGAAGGATGCAGATCCAGAGGAAATTATGAAGGAAGAGGGATTGGAAACTATTTCAGACAACTCCGAACTTTTAAAAACAATTGACGAAGTAATTGCTGAGAATTCTAACGCCGTGGCTGATTATAAAAAAGGTAAAACCGCCAGCTTGCAGTTTATGCTTGGTAAAGCGATGGCCAAGCTCCGCGGCCGCGGTGCACCCGACACGTTGAAGACTTTATTTGAAGAGCAATTAAGCAAATAAAAAACGACTGACCAAATTGGCAAGTCGCTTGTGCTTCCTAGAGTCGTTCAATAGCTTTCCGTCGTGTCTTATCAGACGAAGGAGGTTGCCCGATGATTATGCCATAGGCTGTTGCGTCTTGCGGACGGGCGAAATAGATTGCCTGGCTAGCGTAGAGAGCAATCATTCCGCTTCTTGTCTTAACACGAGCATCGAACTTCTCGGATGATTTTCTCGTAAGGAGTCCAGCAGAGAGCAAGATGAGCAACTGTCCGCTACTCCCGGTAAAGTTACTCCAACTGACCTCGAGACCTTCTTCAGTTATTGAGATGAGGTCCGTACCATATGTGGTGAAGACTTTCTCCAGAGTTTTCCTGGCGCATTTACTGCATTGATTTCCCCGCCGGAAAGCGAAGACAATATCGCGCAAGGTAGTTTCGATTTCTTGGGGACTCGGCCCTATTTTTTTATAGCACGTTACGCACGTTGAGTTTTCCGCCATAACCCTCCCTTCAAAGCTATGAGTGAGTATATCGGATAGTGAAAATACAAGTCAAATCTATATCCACCGAATTTCTTTGTCGCGTTTGAACCAGGTCATTTGGCGCTTGGCGTATTTATAGATTTCTTTTTTTAGGGCTTCTACCATCTCTTTTTTTGTCATTTCACCACGAAGATGGCGGGAGACATAGCGGTACTCGAGACCAAGTTCTTCGAGGCGTTTGTGGCTTACTAGTTTTTTCTTCAGAAGATTTTCTACTTCCCCAACCAGTCCTTGACGAAGTCTTTTCTCTAAACGTTTTTTGATGAGGAGCTTTAGTTCCTCGGGATCTTTTTTGATGCCGATTTTTATAACGTCATAGGGCGATTCTTTTTTTAGGACAGATTCGTATGAGGGAATGGGCCCTTCGGAGAGAATTTCTAAAGCGCGAATAAGACGTGGGCGGTTATGAGAATCAATATTTGCGGCACGGCGAGAATCACGTTTTTGGAGCCTAGTGAACAGTTGTTCGGTTGAGAGTTTTTCTAGTTCTTTCCGAAGCTTGGGATTTGGTTTTACGTTCGGCAGAGGGTAGTCGTAGATCAAGGAATCGATATAAAGTCCGGTGCCACCGACAATGATCGGTATTTTGCCTTTCTTGATGATTTTTGAGATCGCTTGTTTTCCTAATTTCTGATACTGGGTGACGCTGAATTGTTTCTTGGGACTAGCTACATCGAGAAGATGGTGCGAGATAGCTTTCATCTCCCGTTTTGTAATTTTCCCTGTGCCAATATCCAATCCTCTATACACCTGCCGAGAATCAGCCGAAATAATTTCAGCTCCCTTGATGTTGAATATTTTTTTAGCTTGCCCTGAGTTTAGCCGAAGAGCTAAAAGAACTCCCAAATCAGACTTGCCACTAGCGGTGGGGCCGAGCACCACAATAATTTTCTGTTTCTTTGACATCTTTAGAAATTCGAGTATATCATCTCACTAGATCTACAAGAAAGAAAGGAGGCAGAATGCCCCAGGATGTCATCATCTGCGGTGTGACGCACGAGGAGGCTCTAAAGGGACTGATCCCTCACGAAGATGGTTCGTGGGGAGCGGCGGAGTCTGCTTGGCGGTCGATCAGAAGACACATTGAATTCGTCGCGACGGAGGATCCTGTTCACCGAATTCTCGGGTGGGTGGTGAGTATGGATCAAGGATGCTCGGATAAGGATTCAGCGTCGAACGTTTACCAAGTCGCCGAATATTTCTGGCAAAAAGGAAATGAAACGTGTCCGCTGAATGGCATGTATTTTCTTCAGCCGTGTCTTCGAGCTCCCGGCCAACAAATTACTACGATCTCTGCTGCTCGAGTAGTGGTTCTGGTTACTTCTCGTAGTCAGGCTTTAAGATTTCTTTGGAACTGGCAGATTGATACATGCCTTCTGCCCCAGGGTTCTGTCGAGTCGATCCTTTTGCCGAATCGTGATTTGACTCTGGCACGAGCACTTTAGAAAAATTACTTTTCAGTACGACCCTCATTCTCCTCGCCCCCGAGGAGAATTTTTTTGATAAAAATAAAAAAAGGCCGATCGCGATAGTCGCAAAAGGCCTTAGAAAGGAAGGTCATCTCCGTCGCGCTCTTCTCGAGATCTTTTGTGAACTTGGGCCACAAGGATGTTTCCTCGATAACCCAAGGTATGCACACGAAGATCTCTCACCCGAGATTCTGGATCTTGTGCCGAAGTTATAAGCGTGTGCTCTCGAGTGCTTTCCCCATACCAAGAGAGCATCTCTGTGACCTCGGCATAGAACCGATACTGTCGGCCACCTGGCAAGTATTGGAGAGCATCAATCTTCAGGTGATAGGGTAGCGGGGATTTCCAAAAAAGTCGCTGAACCCCTTGAAATCCTTTTAGCTTGAGGAAGTCTCCTTGGTAACCATTTTTTTCATACTGCTCCAGCCACTCGGTGATCCAATCAGCGAACTCTCGAAGATAAGCTGCTCTCCATGGATTTTTGTGCCGTTCTGCCCACAGGACATCTTGTATCATAGGAATTTCTTTCCGAGGAAATGATACTCGAACAACCTGAGGAATGTCTCGGTGACGGACGAATTTAGCTTTCCCTTTTCGTTGAACCTTCTCGCTCGATGTCCGAAAAATGTTTATACCAACTTCTGTTCCCCTCACTTCCCGAAGAGACATCCTTATCTCAGAGAGATCTTGTATGGTCTGGAAGAGCAGAGGAGCGACAGATCGGTATTGCTCGAAGGTAGGAGAAAACCAGGGGTGGCGGGCCGGAATCTCTCGATTCCCTTGCCTATCTTTCCTCCCTTCGCCATTTTTATTACGAAGCTCAAGAAAATTGGCTCCCGATGATCGACTGTACGGTAGTGTCGATCGAAGCCCTATTTCTGTGAGGACCGCTTCATCGAAGTGGGTTCCCAAAATCTTTCCTGGTCCCACTACGGCCACTACTCCTAATCTTCCCTGAAGGTTCTGCGAGATCTGTATGCCACGGCTATCTATGGTTAAGACTGCCAAGGCATTTTGCTGAACGGTGACGACATCAGACGCCACCTTTTTGGGTGTAATCTGAGCCCTCATAATCAATTCCTTCCTTTAAAGTTGAGTTGCTGCCCTTACTGTACAGCAACTCAAGAGAGATGGTCAAAGCGTATCTTGGGGAAAAAGACCTAAGCTTTTTTCTGGATCTCCTCAAGGATTTTTTTCACAAAATCAGGAAAGGCGAGTGTACCCTCCTGGCCACGATGATAGTGGCGGATACTGACTGTTTTAGCTTCTTGTTCTTTTTCGCCCACGACGAGAATATAGGGAATCTTTTTCATCTCGGCGGCGCGGATTCTTTTTCCAAGTGTTTCGTCGAGTTCGCTCATTTCGGCACGGATACCTGCAGCGCGGAGAATCTCGCGTATTTCCTCACCGTATTCGCCAAACTTCTCACTCACCGGAAGAACAATGGCTTGAATGGGGGCGAGCCAAGTTGGAAAAGCGCCGGCGTAATGTTCGATGAGGAAGGCCATGAATCGCTCATGGGTGCTGAGGGGAGCTCGATGAATTACAAAAACTTCGTTATTATCTTTGCCGAATTCATCGTGATAGGTGAGCGAGAAACGTTTCTTAGCTGCAAAATCAAGCTGAATTGTAGACATTGTTTCTTCTCGCCCAATGACTGACTTGAACTGAACATCGAGCTTGGGGCCATAGAACGCCGCTTCGTCAGAAACCTCTGTAAACTTTACCCCCGATTCTTTCAGTACTTTTCGCAAAACACCTTCCGTGAATTTCCAATTTGTCGGTTCGCTAATATACTTGTTTTTATTTTTTGGATCCCACAAAGACAGTCGGAACCAATAGTCCTTAAGACCAAAGATAGTGAAATACTCGATCGTCATTGCCAGTACTTTTTTCATTTCTTCCTCGATCTGATCCTTCCGGCAGTAAATATGAGCGTCGTTCATCGAAAGCATGCGAACACGAAGCAGGCCAGCCAGAGTGCCAGAAAGTTCATTCCTGTAAACTGTGCCGTATTCTGCCAATCTGAGTGGTAGGTCCCGATAGCTTCGTGGCTGAGCGTTGTAAATAATGTGATGAAGGGGACAGTTCATCGCCTTCAAGTAATACGTCCCATCATCCATTTTCATGGCCGGGTACATATCTCCTTCATAGTAGGGAAGATGTCCGGATTTAAGGAACAGCTCTTTTTTTGCCAGGTGAGGCGTTACAACACGTTTATAGCCATACCTTCCTTCCATCGTGACTGCCAGTTTCTCAACTTGATCACGAAGTAGGGTGCCATTAGGAAGCCACAAAGGAAGTCCTTTGCCCACGATTTCATCGATCACAAAAATTCCTAACTCCTGTCCAAGCTTTCGGTGGTCACGTTTTTTTGCTTCTTCAAGTAGGCGCAAATACTCTTCCAGATCCTTTTTGGTTTCAAAGGCGATACCGTAGATGCGGGTTAGCTGGGGATTTTTCTCATCGCCCTTCCAATAAGCGCCCGCAACTTTATCAAGCGTAAAAGCGTCGGCGCGGATTTCCTTGGTATTTTTGACGTGGCCGCCCTTGCAGAGATCAACAAAATAGGGGATAGGGTTTAGGGGATAGCCCCGACGCAGAGGTCGGAGTCCAGACTTTCTTGAATAATTACTTAATTCTACGTCGGGAGATTTAGATGATTTCGGAGCGCTGCCAGTGGCATACACTGTCAGTGGTTTTTTCTCCTTTGTAAAATCCTTAATCAGATCAAGCTTGAATTTTTGATCCTTGAACATCTTCTTCGCCATGACCGGCGTGATTTTTTTACCGCTCATCGGAAGATTCATGGCGATGTACTGGCGCATCGTTTTCTCAAGTTCCTTTAAATCCTCTGGTGTGAGGGGGCGGGGGAGCTTGAAATCATAATAAAACCCGTTTTCGATGACCGGACCAATCCCGAGCTGGGCTTTGGGGAATTTTTTGAGGATCGCAGCGGCTAAAATATGGGCTAGTGAGTGTCTAATTCCATCTAAATTAGTGGACAATTCTTTATTGGGCATATCAGTCGATTATAGGCAAAACCAGGTCTTTTTGAAAGAGCGATACGAAAAAATGAAACTCCACGGGCTAAAGCCCGTGGTATCCAACAGTTCAAGCAAGACTTGTCCGCATGTCATTGCGAACAAAGTGAAGCAATCTAGATTGCCACGTCGCTTCTGCTCCTCGCAATGACATACGGATCGACTTCATCCCCAGGCTAGAAGCCTGGGGTTTTGCGGTGGAGAATAAAAAACCGCTCAACACTAGAGCGGTTGCCCGAATCGGTCAAAAATGAGACAGCCCTCATCGTCAACGTAACAGTCGTCTTCGGGACTCCAGGTGAGTTCCCGTTTTCGAGTTGCCTCTCGATTGATCTCAGATTCAGGAGGGAAATCAGGATCGAACCCGTTTTGTTCTCGGATACTCATAAACCCTACCTAGAGCTTCTTCCGCTTAGGAAGTCGGATGATTGGCCCCTTTGCAACTTTACGGTCGCTCGCTCGTTGTTCCTCGAGTAGGTTGTCAAGGTAGGCTCGTTGGTCGGATGAGAGTTTCGGAGTCTTGATCACAGTCCCTCGCATATTCTTAATCCTCCATTTCGCATTACTTCCTCTATTAAATCATCAAGAGAGACTACGGGCAAATTCCAGAAGACAAGACCCTACGAGAATCGCATCAGCACCCGGTTTGATATCAGAAACGGTTCTGATATTACTTGCCTGGACGAGCCAGCCGGGCCAGATTTTTCGCGCTTCTTCGAATGTTTCTTTCTTGAGGCCTCCGGTTTCCAGGTCGCGCGAGTTCCAGACAGCACGAAAGTTTTGAGGAGTGTGCCGTAGTTCCTCTAGTGAGTTTGGTTCGATCCAGCATTTTTCTGGGTAGATATTGGAAGTCCTACCCACAACCAAAATCCAGTCCGCCCCAGCGGCCACGGCCTGTTCGATGAGCTCGTCGTTTGCATGGATCCCTTTGGCCAGGATTGGCTTTTCGGTTAGTGCACGCGCCTTCCGGACCAAATCAAACGAACCACCCCAGCGTGGATCGGTGTGGATGGAGATGATGTCGCCAATTTTATTCGCAATTTTAAATAATTCGTCCCACGTCTTTTCCGATTTAAATCCAAATGGGGACTGCGTTTTTACTTCGGCAATGATTTCTATGCCCCGATACATGTGTAAATTATAGCAGGGAAGTGCTTGAGAAGACGGTAAAACCAGTGTATATTGGTCTTTATGATTGATGTGAAACTCCTTCGGGAAGAACCGAAAAAGGTAAAAGACGGCATTGCCAAAAAAAATAAGGATCCGAAACTGGTGGATCGTTTTGGGGAGCTTGATGCCGAATGGCGAAAGTTGGTTAAGGAGGCAGACGAACTTCGAGCAGAGCAGAAAAAAGTAGCCACAGTTCGAGACATTGAAGCGGGTAAGGAACTTAAGGGCAAGCTGAAAGAATTAGAAGAAAGAATCGCTACTGTAGCAACGGAACGAGACACGGTTTGGCGACAGATTCCGAACCTGCCACTTCCCGATGTTATTGTTGGGAAAGATGAGTCAGAAAATCGGCCGATCCGAACTTGGGGAGAGCCGACGAAGTTTGATTTTGAGCCGAAGGATCATCTTGATCTTGGAGAAGCTTTGGGGATGATTGATGTTAAAAAAGCGAGTGAGATTTCCGGGTCGCGTTTCGCGTACTTGAAGGGAGATATCGCTATGCTGGAGTTTGCGCTTATCACCCACACCCTCCACACACTTCGGAATGAGGAAGTTTTGAAAGAGATTGCGGATAGGATTCGTCCGGGATATTCCACGAAGGCGTTTGTGCCGATCGTGCCACCACAGATGATCCGGCCGGAGATTTTTGCTCGGATGGGTCGGCTCGATCCGCCGGAAGATAAGTATTATATTCCATCCGATGATCTGTATCTTATCGGCAGTGCCGAACACACCTTGGGGCCGCTCCATATGGATGAGACACTTTCTGAAGATCAGTTGCCAATTCGCTATGTCGGATTTTCAACCAGTTTCCGGCGCGAGGCGGGTACGTACGGGAAGGATATGAAGGGCATTCTTCGTGTGCACCAGTTTGATAAACTGGAAATGGAATCATTTACAACCAAAGAAGATTCCGGGGACGAACAAAACTTCCTTGTTGGCATTCAAGAGTATTTACTTCAGTCGCTTGGGTTGCCATACCAGGTGATGTCCATTTGCACTGGAGATATGGGCGGACCGGATGCGCGACAGATTGATATCGATGCCTGGATGCCCGGACAGGGGAAGTACCGTGAGACGCACACCTCTGATCTTATGACCGACTATCAGTCGCGCCGTTTGAGCATTAAAGTTCGTCGCGAGGACGGAACGGTCGAACTAGTTCATATGAATGATGCTACCGCTTTTGCCGTCGGGCGGATTCTGATTGCGATCATGGAAAACTACCAGACAAGTGATGGCACGATTCGTATTCCCGAAGTTCTTGTAACCTACATGGGGAAAGCGGTGATCGGCTAGTGGCAGTTTTTAGGAAGGAATTCTAAAATTATCGTATGCTCGAGATTATTCAGCGTCTAAGAGAGAAGGCCGGATTAGGTTTCTATCTTCGTCCCCAGACCTACGAAGTTTCTTTGGAAGTGGTGTTGGCTAATATTTGCATGTTCAGTCGTGACTACGCCGTTCTCGTTCCGCTTCCTCGCGAGTCCCGGAATCAGCGGATCACGAAGGGCCCGGAGATTTTTCCGAAGACCGTTAGCATCCAGTATGATCGCGAGTTCAATAATCCGTACGTGGTTTTTACCGGCAATAGTGTTTCCAAAGAAAGTTTTATTTTTCGGGTAAATTTTGAGGTGGCGGTTGATCGAAGTGAGGTGCGACGAAGGCAGACGTTTATCACCTCTGATTACGCTCGGCTTGACCGGGCGCTTTTTGATCAGTGGACGGCTTCAAGCGAACATATTGATATTCGCGACACACGAATTATCAGTCTCGCGAATGAGGTGAAAAAAGGAGCCAGCGACGTCTATGGTGTCCTTGCGAATATCAATGAGTACATTATTAGTCATCTTCGTTATGGCGAGCCAATCGCGGGACTCTATTCAGTTGACCAGACACTCACAAAAACCGTCGTGGATTGCGGCGGATTCGATGTTCTTTTTATTGCGCTCGCGCGGGCGTGCGGCATTCCGGCGCGTCTTGTTTCCGGGTACTGGGCTGGCTACGGCACGAACACTATGCACGCCTGGGCTGAAGCGCTTCTACCCGATGGCGAGTGGTTGCCGGCTGATCCATCTGTGGAACAGTTGACTCGAGGGGGACGAACGTTGAAAGGCGGCCGATTGGGATTTATCGGCAGCAATCGTCTTATCTTTTCCTACGGTACGGATATTCCGATTGTGGTTGATGGAAAAACAATGACCTTGCCATTACTCCAGAATCCAGTGCTCGTTTTCCCCGAAACGCTGGAGGATTTTTCTTTGACGTACACAGTAAAAACAAAGCGGTTATGAGGCGAGCAATCTTCACCGGATTTTCTCCAAATCTTGAGTGGAGCGACGCTTTTTTGGCTTGGCGGATTTTTTTCCAGCCGTGGCGGTGGCGAAAGGGGAACGTGGCCAAAGCACTTGAGGCGCGCATTCGCCAGGATTTTACGATCAGGTATGCGGTGGCGTTCGAGTCGGGACGAACCAGCCTGACAACACTGCTTCAGACTTCCGGATTAGCCGCGGGCGATGAAGTGGCGCTTCAGGCCTACACCTGTGTTGCTGTGCCGAACGCTGTCTTATGGGCGGGACTGAAACCCATCTATATCGACTGTCTCCGAGACACGCTCACGATGTCGCCCCGGGATGTAGAGAAGAAAATTACGCCGCGGACAAAAGCCATCATTATTCAGTACACCTTCGGTCAGGTTGGAGCGCTCGACGAAATTTTGAAAATTGCGCGCGAGAAAAATCTCATTGTGATCGAAGACTGCGCTCATGTGATCGGCGGGAAGCATCACGGACAGCTTTTAGGCACAGTGGGAGATGCCAGTTTTTTTAGTTTCGGCCGGGACAAGGTAATTTCCGGCGTTTTTGGCGGTATGGCGCTTACCAATAACGACGATTGGGGCAAACGTCTTCGGGCCGCCGAAGAAAAATATAATTTTCCGGATTATCTTTGGATCTGGCAACAGATCAATCATCCCATTGTAACCATGAAAGCAAAACTGTTGTACCGGATTGGTTTGGGAAAGGTGATTTTTCGAGTGGCGCAAAAACTGCACTGGATTTCCAAAACTGTTGTACCAGCCGAACGAAATGGAAAGAAGCCGCCGTTCGTTTTCCGAAAAATGCCGAACGCGCTCGCCCGACTGACGCTTCATCAGTACGAAAAACTGGAACGATTCAACACGCATCGCAAGAGTATTGGGAAGTGGTATCGGGAAAAACTCCGTGGCAATCAAACCTACGAACTATTACGCGAGGAAGAGGAAAGTATTCCGCTTCGTTTTTTCGTTCAGGTGGAAAATCCGAATGACCTCATTCGTTTCGCTAAAAAGGAAAGTATCTACCTCGGCGACTGGTATAATGAGGCGGTTGCTCCAACGGGCGTGCAGTATGAACGAATCGGATATCAAGAGGGAAGCTGTCCCGTGGCGGAAGAGTTGGCTAAACATTCCGTAAATCTTCCCGTCGATATCCATAGCGGAGAAAAAGAAGCTAAGCGAGTTATAGACACCCTCCAAAAATATTCCGAAGAAAAAAAATGACCATAGCAGAAATTCATTCGAAAACGGAATGGGAGCATTTTTTAGCCGAGGCAAGCCCGCATTCTTTTTTACACTCATGGAACTGGGGTGAGGTTCAGGAAAAGTTAGGGACAAAAGTAATTCGCCTTGGGCTCTACGAAGATCAATCTCTCATCGCGGTCGCCCTCATCCTTCTTATAAAAGCGCGGCGAGGCTCATTTCTCTTTTGCCCTCATGGACCGGTGGTTGAAAACAAGGAAAACATAAAACCGGTTCTTACAACGCTTCTTCCCGAGCTCGAGAAGAGAGGCAAGGAGCTGGGGTGTGTCTTCATCCGCGTGAGTCCACTGTTCAAAAAAAATTCGGAGTACGAAGCCATTTTTCGAGAGTTAGGATTTCGGAACGCACCGGTTCATTTAATGCATCCAGAGTTGGCCTGGATTTTAAATATTGATGAGAGCGAGGAAGCCATTCTCAAAAATATGCGGAAGACAACCCGGTATCTGGTGAGGCGAGGAGAGAAGGAAGGGGTCAAAATTCGGATTGGAGAAACGAAAGAGGATCTCGAAAATTTCCTCAAAGTCTATCGCACGACTGTTGACCGCCAAAACTTTACTCCCTTTAAAGGTGATTTTTTTAAAACCGAGCTCGAGGTTTTTAAAAAAGATAATCAGGTGAAGCTATTTTTGGCCGAGTATGACGGAAAAGTAATTACCGCGGCCATGATCGTGTTTTATGGCCAGTCTGCTTTCTATCACCATGGAGCGTCGGATCAGACATACAGCCACATTCCCGGCGCCTATCTCCTCCAGTGGCAGGTTATTCGTGAAGCAAAGGCGCGAGGACTACAGTTCTATAATTTTTGGGGAATCGTTCCACCGGAAGAAAAGAAACACCCTTGGGCGGGCCTTTCGCTTTTTAAAACCGGTTTCGGGGGGTATAGCGAAGTCTATCTCCACGCCCAAGACTATCTGCTTTCTCAAAAATACTGGCTTGTGTATTTCATTGAGACACTGCGGCGAAAGAAACGGAGACTCTAATTTATGCTGTGGAGATTTTTTCTTTGGTTAATTGAGGGCAAGAAGGTAAGATGAAAGCATGTCAGGTAGTGAAAATTCGATATTTCTCGGGATTATTTTACCTGGATATAAAAAGGCGCCGGCTTTGTTTTTTAACCAATCGAATTTTTACTATCTAACATGAACCCGCCTCAACGGGAGAAACTGCCGCCGCGGGTGAGCGATCTCCACACGCACGCTCGCCGTGAAAAACGGAAAACCTTACTTATTTTCGGATCTGTTTTTTTGATCATTCTTGGCGTTGTCGCCTGGTGGCTTTTCATTCAGTCGCGTGTTCTTCGGTTCGATACGTTTGCCGTCGAAGGCAACACGCGCCTGACCGACCAGGAAATCATCACCCTCCTTAAGGAAAAAGTTATTGCGCCGAAATTTTTCAGTCGCTTCTTGGGGCAGGATCATTTTTTCATCTGGCCGAGGGCGATCAGTTCGAAGCAGGTGCGAACCTTGGGAAATTTGAAAAATATCTCCTTTGATCGTGACATTGTACAGCACCGTCTTACGATTACGGTCGAGGAGTATCAGTTTTTTGCCACCATCTGTCTTCGGAAAAATGATCCGCCGAAATGTTTTTGGTTCGACAAGGACGGCAATGTGTTCGAAGACGCCTTCTTTCCCGAGGGGATTTTAGTTTTCCGACTCGACGACTCTGTTCGAGAGAACCTGGCGCTTGGAGACGCTATCTACCCACCGGAAAAACAAGCCAACCTCCTGTCAGTTTTTACGATTATCAAAGAATTGGAGCTTGAAACGTCTGCTTGGACGATTCGCGCCAACACACCCGATATTCTCGAAGTTCAGGTTCTGGATGGACCGCTTATCTACTTCAATCTGCAGTTTCCGAGCGCGTACACCGGACAGATAATCCGTTCTTTGATCGGCCAGAAAGGATTGCGGAACATTGAGTATATTGATTTTCGTATAGAGAACCGTGTCTACTACAAAGATGCATAAAAAAGAAAGTCTTTGTAGTTTTTGTCATTGCGCCTGTCCGTCGAAGCCTCGGCGTAGGTGGAAGCTTCAGTAGGAGCGTGGCAATCTTGAGTCGATAACTCTTAGATTGCTTCGTTTCATCGAGCTAAGCTCGATTTCACTCGCAATGACAGAATGACAATTTCTTACTCTCAACTAAGGCTTACGGCGTTCTCGCAAATCATCTTCGGTTCGCCGTTTCGCCAGGAGATTTTTCCTTTGAGATAGATGACATTGCTTTCCTGCCAGACCTGGCCTGTTTTGTTTAAGATGTCGTTAAAGACAACGACCTCGAGCGGTTTTATGGAGAAGTCTTCGATGTGGGCAAAAAGCATTGGCTGGCCGTTTTTCGTCACAATCTTCTGGATGCGGGAAATAAGACCAAGGATCTTTATCGTCCGGCCGTCATTTTGGGGTTCCCGGGCCTGGTCGATCGGCGTGCTTTGCCACTCTTTCATTTTATTCGTGAAGCGATTCAAGGGATGATCGGAAAGGAAAAATCCCAAGAGTTCTTTTTCCCAAACCAGTTTTTCCTGGTCGTTCGTGGCCGCGTTTGGTTTTTTAAGCGTAAGCGTGGCTGTTGGCGGATGGTTGTTGCCAAAAAGGGAATTCACTGATTCGGTGGCGGCGCGTTTCATGGTTGAACTGAACTTCAGTATCTCATCCATGTTTTCGATAATTTCCTGACGGTCAATTTTCAAGGAGTCGAAGGTGCCGCACTTGGCCAAGCTTTCCAGGGATTTTTTATTGAGATCCTTGTGATGAATGCGGCGGACAAAATCGTTAAAGTCCTTGAATGATCCACCGCGACTTCGCTCTTCGATAATATTCTCCACAATCGCCGCCCCGACATTTTTAATAGCCAGAAGACCGAACCGGATACCAAGACCAGCGCCTTCTTCTGGGGTGAAGGTTACAAAACTGCGATTGATGTCTGGCGGAAGAATCTGAATTTTCTGTTCCCGTCCTTCCTGGATCAAAAACGAAATACGTTCGATGTCATTCATTTCCGCGTTCAAAAGACTAGCCATGAATTCCAGGGGATAGCGGGCCTTCAGATAGGCGGTTTGATATCCAATTAAAGCGTAGCAGGCGGCATGGCTTTTGTTGAAGCCGTACCGAGCAAACGGCGGAAAGAGTTCCCAGATGGCTTTAGCGGTTTTTTCTGGAATGCCGTTTTTCTCCATGCCCGAGATTAACTTTTCTTTTTGTTCATCGAGCAGGGATTTAATTTTTTTACCGATAGCTTTGCGGAGTGTGTCAGCTTCAGCCAGAGTAAAACCGGCCAAACTGCGGGCGATCTGCATCATCTGCTCCTGATACACACCGATGCCATAGGTCATGCCGAGAATCGGCTCAAGTTTGGGGTGAAGATACGTTATTTTTTCCTTACCTTCTTTGCGTTTGATAAACGATGGAATCAGTTCCATCGGTCCGGGACGGAATAAAGCCACGAGTGCGATCAGATCTTCGAGCATCGTCGGTTTCATTTCTTTCATGTACCTTCGCATGCCGCTCGACTCAAACTGGAAGACGCCGGTTGTGTCGCCGGCTTGGAGGAGGGCGAAGGTGGCGGCATCATCAAGCGGCAGTTTTGACATGTTGATGTTTTCACCGCGTGTTTCGCGAACGAGGCGGATGGTGTCTTGAATGGTCGAGAGGTTACGAAGGCCGAGGAAGTCAATTTTCAAAAGTCCGAGATCCTCCACGGTACGCATTTCAAACTGGGTGATGATACTTGTCTTATCTTGCGGGGCAAACTGGAGCGGAACGTGATTTACAAGTGGATCTTTCGAAATCACCGTGCCGCAGGCGTGGACTGAAGCGTGACGCGCCACGCCTTCTAAGTGAAGCGCCACGTCAATCAATTTTTTTGCATCAGTGTTCGTGGTATAGAGCTGTTTTAGTTCCACAACGTCGTCCAAGGCGGTCTGAAGCTCAAGATGCGGCGTCGGTGGAATCAGTTTGGCAATCTGATCACAGAAATCGTAGGACAGTCCCATGGCTCGGCCAGCGTCACGAATCGCGGCGCGCGCCGCCATCGTTCCAAAAGTAATAATTTGGGCCACACGGTCCTGGCCATATTTTTCTCGGGCGTAAGCGAGAACCTCGTCGCGGCGCGTATCGGCAAAATCGATATCGACGTCAGGCATCTGGATACGATCAGGGTTCAAGAAGCGTTCAAAGAGAAGATCGTAGGCGAGGGGATTGATGTCGGTGATGCGGAGAATGTATGAAAGCAAGCTACCAGCGGCCGATCCACGGCCTGGTCCAACAGAAATGCCGTGGTCTTTGGCCCAGTTGATCAAATCCTGGACGATTAAAAAGTAATCGGCGAAGCCAGTTTTTTCGATGACGCTCATCTCGTACTCAATTCGCTCCAAGACTTCCGGTGTTTGTTCTTCTTTGGTAAATCGTTCGCCGATCCGTTCGTTTACGAGATCGCGCAAGTACTCGTTTGCCGATTTGCCGTTTGGTTTTTCAAAGTGAGGAAGGAGAATGCCGCCCAATTCCAGTTCAAGATTGCACCGATTGGCAATGACTTGGGTGTTCACGACTGCTTCTGGTATAAAAGAAAATTTTTCCGCCATCTCTTCGGGCGAAGGCATAGAGAAGTCCTCGTCTTTCATGCTCAAACGGTCATCATCGCTCAAACGATTGCCGGTTTGAACCGCTAACAAGATGTCGTGATACTCGGCTTCGTCTTTATGTAAGTAATGGCTATCCTGGGTGGCGACAAGCGGTACGCCCGTTGTTTTTGAAAGTTCTAAAAGGAGTGGTTCGAGCTGTTCGGATTCCGGAATATTCGGATGTTTCTGAATCTCGAGATAATAATTGTCCTTGCCCATAATCTCCTGATACTCAAGAGCGATTCGCTTAGCCTCATCTTTTTTTCCGGCGAGCAAGGATTGGGCGATCTCTCCTCCAAGACAAGCCGAAAGGGCGATCAGACCTTCGTGATGTTCGCGGAGAATTTCCTTATCAATGCGCGGTTTATAATAGTAGCCCTCGAGATGCGCGCGCGTGGAAAGCCGGATGAGATTTTTCCAGCCGACCATGTTGGTCGCGAGAAGAATGAGGTGATAGTACTTTTCGCCGGGATCACGTGAGAGGCGAGTCTTTGGAGCAACGTACGTTTCAATGCCGATAATTGGTTTTACGCCCGCTTTCTTCGCTTTTTTATAAAACTCGATCGCCCCATAGAGGACACCGTGGTCAGTCAAAGCCACACTTTCCATCCTCTGGTCTTTGACGTGTTTTACGAGATTGTCGATTTTGGCGAGTCCGTCCAAGAGGGAGTAGTGGCTATGAACGTGGAGATGAGTGAACTTCATAGGGTCTAGGGGTTAGTGTAGAGGGTGGCAAATAGCAAACACTCTTGACGTGATTGTAATGGAAAAACTCTATTACTGAAAGCCTAGTTTTTTTGTCGGTCATTGCGCCTGCCCGGCCGTAGTTTTAACAAAGGAGGGAGGAGCGAATCGACGTGGCAATCTCTAGTCATTCGGTATAAGTTGTGGTAATTTTTGGATGCATTTGCCCTCCTAACTTTCGAGTGTTGACGAGGAATGGAAGCCCAATTGGAGTATTAGTCATTTCTCGAAAGTTAGGAGGGTAAAGCCGCCCTAGCTCAGTGGTAGAGCAGCGCTTTTGCTCCGACGCACTATTTATGATTAAACTAAAGAAGTCGGAGTCCCGACAATCAATTTTGCCGAAGTAGCTCAGTGGCAGAGCAACTGTTTTGTAAACAGTAGGTCGTGGGTTCAAATCCCACCTTCGGCTCAAATATGGCAAAATTATTCGTCGGGATAAACAGTAGGTCGTCGGTTCAAATCCGACGGGCGGCTCCATGATTATGTGGAGTATACTTTAAGGATGATAGAGAAAAACTACATCGATAAATTGGCTTGGATATACGTTAAGGACGGGAAGGTATTGAGTACTCGTTCGAAAGGAAAAGATACGTATTACATTCCTGGTGGCAAGCGGGAGGGAAATGAAACAGATTTACAGGCATTGATGAGAGAAATACAGGAAGAGTTAAATATTGAGCTTATTCCTGAGACAGTGGAGCATTTTGAAACCTTTGAAGCACAAGCTCATGGAAAGCCAGAGGGAACGGTGGTGAGAATGACGTGCTACACGAGTGGCTTCCGAAGAGAAATAAAGGCCAGTTCGGAAATTGAGGAAGTGGTATGGCTGGATTATTCGGGCAGAGAAAAAAGTTCTCCTGTAGATAAATTAATCTTTGATTACTTGAAGAACAAAAATCTTATCGGCTAGTTTATCAATCCCTATGAAATCAAAAGGGTTTGGTGTTGGCGTGTTGGTGGGAGTAGCAGTGGTGATTCTGGGCTCAATATATCTATTTACCCCGTACTGTTTCTTGCGTCCGACTATTTTTCCGCCGGACGTACCAGCTTGTCAGGGATTCTTGAGTTACTTCGGCTATCCAATTTTAGCGATCATGATTCCATTGACGTGGCTTGGTATTTCGGAGAATTTAGCTTTTGATTTGAGCATCATCGTTCTAATTCTGCTCGGCGGACTCATGGGGAAAATTCTACAGTGGTTCTATAAAATTGTGTCCAAAAAATAAGAGAGTATAATCTAGTGAGAATCGGAGGTGTTATGAGTAACTGGGACGGGGAAAACTGGAAAAAACCAGAAGGGCATAGAAAAGATTTAGCAAGTGTGGAGTATAGGGGTTCTTTCGGCACAATTCCCTATGACCGCGCCACTAGGAATCCACTTTGCCCCAAGTGCGGAGGAGAAACGGATCAAGCAGGGGAGCACTGTCTTAGTTGTCTATTGGGATAGATTATAGAGCTCAACCGTTCTGGTTCGCCAGCACGGTTTTTTTTGACTATTCAATTTAATCCCAGTAAAGACATTGTTGTGGTACACTAACACTATATTAGTTACTTAGTATACTGTAATACATATGATCGAGAAGAAATATCTTGAAGAGAAGTATATTCGAAATAAGAAATCAACAAGAGAGATAGCGATCGAGCTCAAGTGTTCTGAGCACAAGGTGAATTACTGGCTTGGGAAGCATAATATTTTAAAGAGGAATATCAGTGAAGCAATTTATCTGTACCATAATCCGAATGGCGACCCTTTTGTTTTTTACGAGCCGAAGAATCAAGAGGAGTCTTTTCTTTTTGGCCTCGGCCTAGGTCTTTACTGGGGTGAAGGAACAAAAGCGGACAAAATGTCAGTCCGTCTCGGTAATACTGATCCAAACTTGATAAAAAAATTTATAGAATTTCTTGTAGTAATATTCGGAATTGATAGATTAGATCTTCGTTTTGGTCTCCAGTTATTTTCGGATATGAATGTCGAAGAAGCTATGGACTTTTGGATGAAAAGCCTTAGAATTTCAAAAGCTCAGTTTTATAAGGTGGTAGTTACGCCCTCTCACAAAATTGGAACGTATCGTAAAAAGACTCTGTATGGAGTTTTGACTGTTTATTACCACAATAAGAAACTGAGAGATTTACTAATCAGTAAATTGCCGTTGTAGCTCAGCTGGTAGAGCAACTCCATGGTGGATCGCAAAATCCTGCCCATCAAAGGAGAAATCCTTTGATGAATCCCGAATAACGGTTAACGGCCAAACAGTGGCTAAGACCGTGGCCCAATTGAGGGCCCGAACGACTGACAAGGGCCCCGCCAACCTTCGATGATCTTGAATATATCGAGGGCGGGGAAGATACAGTCTAGCCTTCTAGGATGTTTTTAAAACTAGAAGTGTAAGCGAAGGAGTAGGTCGCCGGTTCAATTCCGGCCAACGGCTCAAGGAGTTTTAGATAGGAAGAATTACCGAGATTTTCGGGGATAGAATAGATTTATGGTTAAGCATCCTGAAGTTTGTCAACTTTTAAGTAGTTCTCATCGTCTTAGCTATCCACGAAGCCCCAAAAAATTATTTAATAAACTAGGAATTCCCAAAGCTAAAGTAGCAATAACAGTAGCCACCACGGTATACAGTAATTGTTTTTTTGCTTTGGTTAAATTTTCACTTTCTCCTCTAGCCCAAACGTATAAATAGGCAGAGTAAAGACCAGAACCAGCGATAATAGTCCATAAAAGAATCTGAAATTGAGTTACAATACCGGTCAGTAAGCCTACGATATCCTGAACCGAACAAATTGGCCCTTGGCATGGAGGTAAAGAAAGTGAGTTATTTGATCCTCCGGTTGGTGGAGTAGAATTATTGGGACTAGCGTTGGAAGGAGGCGGATTGAGTGGTGTGGGAGGATTAGGGGGGCTACTAGCGGGAGGTTGCGGAGGTGGATTCGTATTTGCCGTAGGAGACTTCCACTGATTTTCTGGAGCATTTGGGTCAACCAGATAATAGTTATCTAGGGAATCGTAATGTGTACAACGAATTGCTTGGCGCTTATCAGCAAAACTTGGTAATCCATTAATGATATATTGACAGTCGGACAAGACTTTTGACTCACACACCGGATCGCTGCTCGGCATATTGTAGACAGGACATATTGGTTTCCACTCACCGGTAGCGAGCAATCTTACCTGTATTCTCCAGGCTATGTCGTTGGATCCGGGTATGGCTTGGTTAGGGTTTCCCCAGAATGACTTGAGTATTGCGTGTGTCGTTATTGGAGTAGCCAGTAAAATAACGGCAATAAAGAACTTGTACGACCTAAGAGGAGCCATATTAAGGAAAGATATTATAATCTAGGTGTTCGCCGCCTTACTATAGCAAATAAGTGACGGCTAACGGTAGGCAGGTTGTGGACAGCAGCTCCGAAATGGTAGAATGGGACGAAAGGTTTATACTGAAGAAAATTATATACCCACATGAATTTCGAATCAATGCCAGGGGCTAGTGAAGTTCCCTCAGAAGATCAAGAAAGTATCGAATTGGCTGAAAAAACTGAAAATTTTACGTTAAATCTTAAGGAAGTTGCTAAATTAAAAGTACTGAAGAAGTACGCTGAAGAAATGGGAGGTGATTCTTTTGACATAAACACCCACGCTCTCATCAAAGATTTCGATAGCTATATGGCGAGAAGAATTCCAGAAATCGGGTTAGAGAAAGCAGGTGTAGAGATGCGCAATATGGTAGATGAGGCATTCCAGAGGATTCCCGAAAACAAGCGTGCTGAGTTATTTGAAGCCATTAAGAGTGAAAGTAATGAGATAGATCAACCCGAAATTGAGACGAAGGAAGAGAGGGAACCCACAGAAGCAGATCAAGAAGAAAAGAAGGACGATGGAGTAAAGACCCGATTAGAGGCCAGGGATTCTCCATTAACTGTGCGTGATGCGGTCGAGATAATGAAAGACGCCCAATCTTTACGGAGTTTCTGGGAAGTAATGAAAAGATTTGCTACAGATCAGGGAATAGGTTTTGAAGTTGCTAGACGAGGAGTTAATAACAGTAAATGGCCAACTATTTTTGACGAATTTGATCGAGTTATCATTGAAGGAGATGAGCAGAAGATTTTCCTTGATGATCTAAAGAAGGCAAGGTCGGTCGAGGAGATAAAATCTGCTCTAGTTGATATTGCTCGCGTGCAGGATCTTCCTGAAGGCGAAGTACGTTTCAAAGTGGGAGAACATGGTGGAGGGGGTGGAGATCTTTCTGGGTATTTGGACTATATTGATCGTTGCGATAAAGATAAGACACGTCTGGTACAGAATCCTAAAGATCCGATCCGAGCAGCGGTTGCGCGAGTTTTGGAGTTTAGGTAAGGTGAGTCAAAATCTTGAAACTTGCAGTTCCCTTCATATTCTAGTACTATGAGGCTCATTGATTTTGTGTCTAGATGTGGGCTTCCGCTTTCTCCGCCAGCCGGCGGATTCGGCGGGACACTCATGTTTTTAGATACATCATAGATTTATAAAAACATGGCGAAAGCAAAGCGTTCCGACAAATTAATTGGCCTCAAGTGTTCCGTCTGTCAGCGACGCAATTATTACACGCGTAAAAATAAGAAGGTGGTAGAGCGCAAGATTGAGTACAAGAAATTCTGTTCTTGGTGCCGTAAGAAAACCGTCCATAAAGAAGGAAAGATTACTGGTAAATAACCACCTTTCCCCGCCCCATCTTCGCAGTATGCGTATTCTTCACTTATAAATGCATATGCATTTATAAGTGAAGAAGTTATAGATTAAAAAATCTACGAATTTCACGCTCTTTCGCAATTTCTCTTGTTCGGAAGTATAGAATATGTTTATTTAGATCAATTTCGAAAACACTGGCGATAAATTCTATCTCGGCGATACACTCGTAGGGGTATATCCAAACACTCCGCTGGAGCGGAAATAGACCAAGTCGCTTTAATTTTTCTCGAAAAGCTTCGGCGGCTTTCTTCTTTGTGACGGGAATATCATATATAAGTACCCTCCAGAACTTGTCCCAAGTGTCCGGTTTTTTAACACGCATTGAATCAATGTTGTATTGGCGAATAAGGTTTTCGCCTTTGTGTGAGAGGAGAATGCGAACTGTTCCATTGTCAAGTTCTTTAAATTCAATCAATTTGCGTCGTTCAAGCTCTCGAAGTTTCCGGGCTCGCATTCGCGCCTTTGCCGGACTGTCCTTAAAATACGCGCGAACTATTGTGTGAAGGAAGTAGGGGGAGGTACTCGCCACGATCGTCATCAATCCCAAAGAGGCGATGCGTAGCAGAGTATCTCGAGTCAAGTTTTCAGTCTTCAAAAATCCCCGAGGCATATTTTTAACTTATAATAGCATATGCCAGTATAGTGTAAACAGTTTGATGTAGCGGGCTTGTTAGTTGAAATATTCATTCAAAAAAAATACCATTAATACCATTGGAAATGCGTCTTAGGTGTTTAAGTATCCCAAAGGGGGGTATCGTTCAATGGTAGGACTTCGGTCTCCAAAACCGAAAACCTAGGTTCGATTCCTAGTGCCCCCGCCTTCGCCTCGCTGTAGCTCGGCTTCGGCGCGGTAAAACCCGCCATGACGAGCGAAAGCGGGATTCGGTACGCCGAAGCGTACCTACGGCGTGATAAAACCCGCCGAAGGTTCGCGGAGGAGACCTTCGCCTTGCCAAAGCTCTAAAGAGCATAGGCGAGCTTCGTCAAAGCTTCGGCGCGGCAAAGCCCGTAAAAAGATGAATTACGTTTATATTTTAGAGTGTGGCGATAATGGGTTTTATACTGGTTGTATGAATGATCCAGGTAAAAGGTTAGAGCGTCATAAAGGGGGCAAAGTCCCAGCAACCAGAGATCGGTTGCCCGTTAAGCTAACTTCTTACTTCGCTTTTGATAATAAATATACCGCTTTCAATTTCAAAAAATACCTTAAATCTGGTTCGGGCCAGACCTTTCTCAAAAAGCATCTCGTGTGAGTTTCCTAACATCCACCACTTGTTCATAACTTTTCGTAAGCGTGCGTTTTATTTTGCTATACTTATAGTAATGAACTCCGGACAGAAGCGAACGCTTGTGGTTTTGGGCGTAATTCTTATCGCGCTGGTTGTCATTTTTTTCTCGTACGATTTCTCGAAACGATTTTTGCCAGGGAATCAGAAGGAAGAGGTTCGGGAGCCACTCACAGCAGAAGAAATCGACGGGATCCTCAGAGATCTTGCCCCATCACGAAATGTTACGTCTGCATCTCAACCAATACCCACAAAAGAGGAGCAGAAAATTTTAGATTCTCTGGCTCCGCCGCCGGCCAAAGTATCCGCGGGAACTACTCAGCGTGGATCGTATCAGTACGCGCCACCACCCGCACCACCTCCGGAAACACAAGCTCTGCTCGATAGTTTGTCACCGGCAGCTCGGTGAGTGGGGATAACTTAATTACCAAACAGTCAATTATTCTATAGTATTAACGTAATACGGCACATGCACAAAAAATATCTCCTTGGACTTTTTGTCGTCGTTGGTCTTTTCTCAGTTTCGTATGGTGTTTTCGGACAAACGTTTTCTGATCCAGCTTGTCCTCCTCCAGGGTGTAATAGTTACGCCCCAATTAGCGTTGGTCCTACACCGCAATTTAAGGCGGGCAATCTTACTATCTATAGCCCCACGGTCACCGGCACGATAGCGAGCGATATTCTCCATGTTCGAGGCGGAGCGTTGATCAATTCCAGTAATACTCCCAGTGGAAAAGCTTTACTCGTTCCATTCGGTCATATAGGACTTGGGACAGAATCACCTGATCCAGCTTACACTGTTGACATTCGTGGAAGTCTTGGCTTTGGAGGTAATGTAATACCAAAAATTGAGCTTGGCAAGCCAGACGCTGGTGGGCCAATCCACCGTACAGAAGGATTATTGGGAGTAGCTGGAAATATTGTTATGAATCCTGGCATCCTCGGGAAGCGTTTTGATATGAGATATTCAGGATTTCTCGGGGGCGGCGAAGGTGGTAGTTTGCAAACGTTTAATGGGACTATTACCCAGGGAGATATCAGTATACTGCCCGACCTATCTTTTGGAAAAGCGCCTACTGGAGATGAGGGTAATATTTACATGAAGTCAGGAGCCAGGCAGGGTAGTGTTATTGTTGGTAATGATGGATTCCAGACCCTTCGCGTGTACGGAGATATTAATGCCACTGCGAAACCAAGCCCTGCTTGGGCGTATATCTTAGATCCATACGACGCACCGAACCCGGTGAAAGATGAGAATGTGGCTATTAATCACAACACTCCACTTGCTTCTATTGCCTGGCCGGCGGCGTGGAATGGTGCCAATCGGATGACCTGTGACGTTTCAGTGACGAGTACTAACTGTGGGAGTAGCATTCCTGGAACAGCGGGCGGACTGGGATATCGATACGATATCTATATTAAGGCTGAAGGAGCGGTTGGGACAAATTGTGGAGTTCCTCCTAGCGGCAATTCGAGCTGCACCTTTACTGCTTATGCCTATCGTTACTATCTTGCTCCCGCGGCAGGAGCACTGGAAGGAGGAAGCATTTTCGGATCAAATCTGTTTGCTGATCGCGGTAGCTTCACAGGAAGCGTGGAAGCAGAGAATCTAACTGTTAGTAAGATAGTGCAAGTAGGGGATGCCCTTCGTGTCGGTGGCACCAATGGGATACTACTGAGAGATAATGGTGATGCACAACTTGGAAAAGACTTTAAAGTCACTTCCTCGACGATAGATATTGCTGGAAAAAATTTAATTGTAGATCGGGGAGATATCCATACTAAGAATCTCTTGGTTAGCAGTGATACGATAATCCTAGGAACACTCATTCCAGTGCGAATGTGCTTGGGTGGCGTATGTCACACGTCTTGGCCCACGAGTACAACTCCTGGCCCGGGTCCTGGTCCAGGAGGCGGAGTTACCGGCACAGGCGCCGTGAATCGCATGGCGGTTTGGACGGGGACTTCAACTGTGGGCCCGTCTAATTTAAGGGAGGCAGGGACTGTTCTTTCAACCGGTGGTGTATTTGGAGTGGGGACTAATAGTCCTGAAGTAACTCGAGCACTGACAATTCAGCCACCAGCGGGACAGTTTGGTTGGCTACAACTCAAAGATAATACTGGGGCAAATAAGTGGCATATAACGGGATTTGCGAATGGGTTAAATATCTCAGAAACTGGGGTAGCCGATCGTTTCTTCATTGCGGCTGGTGGTAATATCGGTATCGGAAAAACCAATCCAAATGCAACGCTTGAGGTTAAGGGCGACGTTAAGATTACGAGTACGGGAGCAGATAATGTTGCGTTTCATTTTGAGCCGAATGCCGGGCGACTCACCGTTGGCAGTCCGACTCAATCCGGTAAAATTTATGTAACGAGAAATAGTATTCCAACCATTCAGATCGATGGTAATAGTGGCAAAGTAAATGCCGGTCAGTTCTGCGACATTAACGGCAATAACTGCATCACTCCCGGAGGAGCCGGAGGTGGTGGTTTGGGAAACTGGACCACTATTGGAAATGGATGGGTCGTTAATAACGCTCCAACCGATGGATTTGTCCTCGTCAGATTCAAGCAAGTGTTTGGTGGCGGTGGTCAAAGCGTTCCTTGTTCCGCTTCCATTGAAAGCCCAGTTGGCACCGTGAGACAACAAACAGATCTTCCCACGAGTGGAGTCGTACTTACTGATTCTCTTATGGCGCCGATTAAGAAAGGGGATGGTTGGAAGATGGTGACAACTTGCGCGGGATCGAATGGGTATTACTGGATTCCGATGGGGAACTAATCCTTAAATATATATAAGAAATAATTGACAAATACCGCCTCGGGCGGTATTGTCTTTTCATCTCCTAAGACCACAGGTTGGCGAAAGCCCTAAGTCGGACTCTGTCCGATCCTGTCGAGGACCATACATTAGGGTTTAGGGTATGGGGTATAGTGGGTAGTAACTATCCACTAATCACTATCCACTAATCACTAATTACTGTCCGACCTTGGGAATAAAGGTCGTTTTTATTTTGTTCCCAAAACAAAATAAACCCTGCGAAGCTTTGAAGTCGAAGCGAAGTAGGGTAATCAATAATCTAGATGAAAACAAAAGCAAAGAAAGTTGAGGAGCTGGCGAAGGCCAAGACCTACTTGAAAGATAGTAAGGCCTTGTTGTTCACGAATTTGACCGGCATGCCGGCGGAAAGTTTGCGAAAACTGCGTCGCGCTATGAGCGAACAAGGAGTTAACTTTTTCGTTCTGAAGAAGCGACTCTTAGGGATTGCCTTGAAAGATAAAGGAATCGACGTCAATCCGAAAGAAAAATTTTCCGCTTCAGTCGGCACGGCTTTTTCTCCACTCTCGATCCAGGAGGTGAGTGCGATTGCGCACAAGTTCTTGGCGAGCGCCGGCAGTAAGAAAAGCGAAGAGATGCTCGGTGGTTTCGATCTTGAAACCAGTGAGTACATCTCCGGCGAGGACGTGCAGATGTTGGGTAAATTACCGTCACGCGAGGTCCTTATTGGCCAGGTGATGGGCGGTATGATCGCTCCGCTTCGTGCTTTCTTGTATATCTTGAGCGAGAAGTCGAAGCAGGCAGCCCCCACACCATAACGAGTTTTTATGTTCTACATGTATATCTTGAAAAGTTTGAAAGATGATAAGTTATACATCGGATACACCGGAAACTTAAAAAGAAGGTTTAGCGAACATAATGGTGGGCTGGTGCAATCAACGAGGACTAGAAAACCGTTCAAGTTGATTTACTACGAAGCGTATAACAATGCTCAGGAGGCAAAAAGAAGAGAAGGGAATCTGAAGTTAAGAGCAAAAGCATTACGACAACTCCTCATTAGAATAGAGAAATCGGTTAATTCCTAAACTCGTTTGGTGTGGGGGAGGTCGAAACTAATAAACTAAAACAACATGTCTAAATTAGAAACATTAATTACAGAGATCGAAGGTCTTTCTGTTAAAGAACTGGCCGAGATCGTGAAGTTGATGGAAGAGAAGTTTGGTATTACCGCCGGCGTGCCGATGGCGGCTGGTGGTGGAGGTGGTGCCGCTCCTGCTGAAGAAAAGACCACCTTTAACCTTGTTCTGAAGGCTGCTGGCGACCAGAAAGTTGGCGTCATCAAGGTAGTCAAAGAACTGACAGGTTTGGGCTTGAAAGAAGCCAAAGACCTCGTAGATGGCGCTCCGAAGCCGATTAAAGAAGGCTTGAAGAAGGAGGAGGCCGAAGAGATGAAAAAGCAGCTCGAAGCGGTTGGCGCAACCGTAGAGTTAGCCTAGTCAAACTCCCAGACTCGAAAGCAATTTCAAGGTTGGAATTCAACAAAAACCACTGCGGATTGAACCCAGTGGTTTTTTGTTTTATATTTAGGCGTTATCGTTAAAGACGTTAGGGCGGTTAGCTCAGGGGTAGAGCACTGCATTCACATTGCAGGGGCCACAGGTTCGAAACCTGTACCGCCCACAAAAGATAGTCCATATTCGCCTCGATTCGATCGAGTCGAGGCAGGTCGGAGAGGCCATAGGTCCGATCCCTATATACCCACTAAAATTTTTAGTGGGGAATTATGAAATTTCCCATATCTGCACGAACTGTGCATATCTCGGAAAGAGGCCTCGAAAAACCCTTTAAAATAGAGGGTTTTCATTTATTCACGGAAAAATCACGGGTTTTGACATATATATAAAGTGGTTTAAAATTACATAGAAGTGGTGAATTGTGGATAACTATGGGGATAAAGCCCCCTTTCTGTGCAGAACTTTCCAAATTCATGAGGTTTTGAGTTATTAGTTATTAGTTATTAGTTATTAGTTAGAAGTCACTTTTATGCTCCTAGGCGAATACCGACACAACTTAGACGTCAAAGGTCGAGTAGCCATACCGGCTAAGTTTCGCGAGAAACTTGCAACCGGGGCTATTGTCACCCGTGGTTTAGATAATTGTTTGTTTTTGTTCGCCGAGGCCGAGTGGAAAGCGTTGGCCGAAAAACTCGTTGCCTTGCCGTTAGCTCAGGCCAACTCCCGCGCTTTCGTTCGACTTATGCTCTCGGGAGCGATGGATGTGGAGTTCGATAATCAGGGACGCCTGCTCATTCCGGACTACTTGCGAAAGTACGCTGGCTTGGGCAAGGAGGTGGTGGTAGCCGGTCTCTACAATCGTATTGAACTGTGGGACGCGGCGACCTGGGAGCGCTATAAGCAAAAGACTGAAGGCGCTTCTGAGGAGATTGCGGAAAAATTAGGGGAGCTTGGAATATAGAAATGCAAAAATTAAAAATCAAAATGAAAAGTTACTGTTGTTCCAGCGTGCTGGAACTTCCTCAATTTTTAACTTTGATATTTGCATTTTGAACTATTCCCATGCATACCCCCGTTCTTTTACAGGAAGTCCTCAAATATCTTGATCCCGAGCCCGGCGATTTTGTAATTGATGGCACTGCCGATGGCGGTGGTCACGCCGAGGCGATTCTCGCAAAAATCGGATCTCGCGGCACACTCTTAGCACTTGATTGGGACAAAAGCATTCTCGATGAATGCAAAAAACGATTACACCGTCCCAAGAATGTTGTTTTCGTAAACGCCAATTACCGCGATATTCCCGAGATACTCACAAAAAAGAAATTAGGAAAAGCTGACGGGTTGCTTCTCGATCTTGGCTTTTCCTCTCTGCAGATCGAAGGGTTGGGACGAGGATTTAGTTTTAAGAAAGAACTTGGGAGTGAACCGCTACTCATGACCTATAGCGGCGAGACGGAACCAGTTTGGAAGATCTTGAAGAGTATCAAAGAAGACGATCTCGCTCGAATCATTCGTGAGCTGGGCGGTGAACGCTTGGCGGGAAGGATCGCTCGCGTCATCAAAGAACGGACACGGAAGAGAACGATTGAGACGAGTGGCGAGTTGGCCGATCTCATTCGCGGTGTGCTACCGAAGTTTTATGAACGAGGTCGGATCGATCCGGCAACAAGAACCTTCCAGGCTTTGCGGATATACGCCAATAAAGAACTCGAGAATGTTGAAGCGATTGTGGCCAGTTTGCCGGAAGTAATGGAAGAAGGCGGACGAGTGGTAATTCTCACCTTCCATTCTTTAGAGGACAGAATCGTGAAACATGCTTTCCGGAAGTTAGAGAAGGATGGACCGTTTAAAATTTTAACAAAAAAACCGATAGAACCCAGTCGAGAAGAAATTATAAATAATACACGTAGCCGATCGGCGAAACTTCGAGCAATCGAACGAACGTAGAACTTATCTTAAAAATTGCTTCCGAGTCAGATGAAGAAGATTTCGAGCGTAAGGCATCTTCTCCTGACGAAGGAATAGCAGAGCTATTTCAAGGAAGGAAAGATGAGTTGCAACCGAAAGCTGAATGAGATGACCGGAATGAATTTTTAAGATAAGTTCCAAAAGACAATGACCTATATCCAATCCAACACCACCAACTTTGCCTACCGTTTCGCCGTGATTTTTTTGATATCCACTATTGTATTAGTCGCTGTTTACCTTATTATGATATACAGTCACACAGTTAGTCTCGCGAATGAAATTAAGAAAACAAAATTGGCGCTTAAAACGACGATGACAGAAAGCGCCGAAGCGCAGAGCGAGATTTTTAAGAGTGCCACTGATACATTTTTGCGGTCAAAGGCCAGCGAACTTGGCCTGGTAGAGGAAAAAAATCCAACTTACTTCGAGCTTCAGAAGCAATGGCTGTTCGCTTCTCAATAATTCTGGTTTTTATTTTTGGCGCGTATGCGCTTCTTGTTTTTAATCTCTATAACTTACAGATAGTCGGGGGCAAAGGGTATATTGCCCGCGCTGACTCTCAAGCGGCTGGCCTTGATTGGCAAGTTGGCCGGAGGGGTAGCATTTTTTTTACTGATCGGAATGGAAATTTGATGCAGATGGCCGCCATAAAGGATGTGCCGTTTGTTTTCGCTGTTCCGAAGGATATGGATGACGTGGCCGAGACGGTCCATCAGTTGGTTGCGGTCACTGGTCAGGATCCGAACGAGATCATTACTTCTTTAAAAGGCAAAAAACAAGTGGCTTTAGAGAAAAAAGCCTCGGCCGATCTTGTCGAAAAAATCGATGATCTGAAACTCAAAGGAATTTATACGAGTGTGAAGCCGACCCGATCGTATCCCTTGAGCTCACTCGCCGCCCATCTTTTAGGTTTTGTCAGTCCCGATAGCGAAGGGGTGGGGGAGAGCGGCCGGTACGGTGTTGAAAAATTTTACGACAATGAGCTGAAGGGCAGTTCCTCGACGACGAAGAGTGGCGGCTGGAATCAGGGCGAGGACCTCTATCTCACCATTGAGCCGAATGTTCAGAAAGAAGCGGAACGAATTTTGAACGATATCGTTAATCGGTTTCAAGCTGTCAGCGGCTTGGCGATTGTTCAAGAACCAAAGACCGGAAAGATTTTAGCCTTAGCCGGCGAGCCGACCTTTGATCCCAACAAATATCAGGAAAGCGATTTGAGTACATTTTTGAATCCGGCGACGCAAAAAATCTATGAGCCCGGTTCGATCTTTAAAGTTTTGACGATGGCGGCTGGTATCGATGCCGGTAAAATTACACCGCAAACAACGTATGTTGATAAAGGAAAGTTAACCTTAAATGGCCGGACGGTCAGCAACTGGGACTATAAGACGCACGGCGCCTACGGCAAGATCACTATGACGGACGTGATTGAGAACTCGATTAACACCGGCGCAATTTTTGCCGAAAAAACGACCGGTCACAAAGTTTTCACGGACTACATGAAAAAATTCGGTTTGGATGAAGAAACGGGCGTGGAGTTGCCCGGCGAGCTTTCCGGAAATTTAAAGCGATTAAATAGCAAGGAGCCGGATGTCGCTTTTGCCACCGCCTCGTACGGTCAGGGTGTGGCGGTAACGCCTGTCGGACTTTTGAGCGCCGTTGGAGTATTAGCGAACAAAGGCCTCCTCATGCGGCCGTATGTGAACGCCGAAAGCACTGCAACTGTCGTGCGTCGCGTTGTTTCCGAAAAAACGGCCAAGCAGGTGACGGATATGATGGTCTCGGCTGTAAAGTTGAACAAAGTGGCGCACATTCCGGGCTACTCTATTGCCGGAAAAACTGGTACGGCCTTTATCCCTGACTTTAATCATGGTGGTTACACGACCGAAGTCTTCAATACGTACATCGGTTATGGTCCAACCAGCGATCCCAAATTCATCATTCTTTTCCGTTTAGAAAAACCGGTTGGCGCGCCGCTCGCGGGAACGAGCGTGGTGCCGGCTTTCCGGGAGATGGCGCAATTTATGATTAACTACTATGATATCCCTCCGGATCATCCGGAAGAAACGAAGAAAGCCACACTGTAATCCCTCACCCAATGAGAAAAATAGCTTGACCATGAATTTTCCACATAAACACACAGCCTTCTTTCATAAAAAGTCGTTTTTAATAAGAGACAAAGTCGTTGCAAGACGGCTGTTTCTCATTGGGTGAGGGATGAATCCCCGCACCTAACGAGAAAAGTGAGATGAAATATCAATAATTATACATACAACAATGACAATAAAAGAGGCGAAGATTACATCGAGATTTTGCCGCTTTGCGGCGATTTCTCATTAGGTGAGGGGATGAAACCACAAGCCAAATACCTCCTTGAACGTATCCTTAAATACCTGGCCAAAGCGACACTGTGGCGGTATCGACCAGCCATTGTTGGCATTACCGGCAGTGTTGGCAAGACCTCGACCAAAGAAGCGATCGGAGCCGTCTTAAAGAGCGAGCGAAAAGTGCGCGTGGCTTCCAAGAATTTCAATAACGAGATCGGCCTGCCACTCACGATTCTGAGTTCGGAAACCGCCATAACCGGTGCGGGATTTTGGGTACGAGTTATTCTCCGGGCAATCTGGAATATTATTCGGAAAACGGACTATCCCGAAATTTTGGTTTTGGAGTTTGGGATCGATCGTCCTGGCGATATGCGCTATCTCCTCGAGATCGCCCGACCGAATGTTGGGGTAGTCACGGCGATTGGTGAGATTCCGGTTCACGTCGAGTACTTCTCCGGGCCGGAAGAAGTGGCTCGAGAAAAGGCTCGTTTGATTGAACAATTGCCGGCCGGCGGATTTGCCATCCTGAATTACGATAGCCACATCGTCATGGGTTTGAAAGATCGAACGCGCGCGCATCGGATGAGCTACGGCTTCCATCGTGATGCCGAAGTACGAATCTCGAATTTCGCCACCAGAATTGAAGAGGGTAATCCGGTGGGAACGAGTTTCAAGCTTGAGTATGCCGGAAATTTTGTTCCGGTTCGTCTCGATCATGTTTTTGGCCGGGCACAAGCGTACGCCGCCGCCGCGGGTGCTTCCGTCGGATTGATTTTCGGTTTGAACTTGGTTACTATCTCCGAAGCTTTGAAGGATTACCGACCACCAGAACATCGTTTTCAGTTGTTGCGCGGCTTGAAAGATACGATCGTAATTGATGATGCCTATAACGCCAGCCCACTTTCGGTTCATGCCGCACTCGACACCTTGAAAGATTTGGAGGGTAAGCGAAAAATTGCGATTTTGGGTGACATGCGCGAGATCGGATCATTCGCCGCCGAAGCCCACCAGGACATTGGTCGAGTGGCGGGGGAGATTGCCGATATTTTAGTCGGCATCGGTCCGAACGCGCGGCATATCGCCGACGGTGCAATCGAAACCGGACTTTCGAAAAAGAATATCCGTCTTTTCGAAACTGCCGACCAAGCAATTCTCTCGATCCAGGAGCTGATCAAAAAAGGAGATATTATTCTCGTCAAAGCGTCGCACAGTATTGGTTTGGAAAAAGTAGTAGAAAGTATCAAAGCATAGGAAATGGCGCCACCCGCCGTAGGCGGGTAAATCGTCCCCGCCCTCCTTCGGAGGGTAACGGCTTCCGCCGGAGGCGGACGAGAGGACAGCGAATATGGCCTCATCGTCTAACGGCTAGGACAGTGCCCTCTCACGGCACAAATCGGGGTTCGATTCCCCGTGGGGCTACTAAAACAAAAAATCGCACTCATCGCAGTGTGGTTTTTTGTTTTAGTAGTTCGGAGAAGAATTGAACGAGCGGAAGGGGCTCGCCTCGCTTGAGCTTTGGCGAAGCGGGTCGGGGAACCACGATTGGTTCCCCGTGTAGGAAATTATTCAAAACCGTGGGTTTTGAAAAGCGAGTGAAGCGAGCGCGTGAGCTTCCCCTTGGGCTTTTTACTATCCGTATCATTTGTTATTATTACTCAAATGAGCTTAGGTATCTTAGTAATAAGCGTTGTTAGTTTTATAGCAAGTGTCATAGCCATATTTGTATCCATAATGGCCTGGCATAAAAATCGTGCTATATATGACATAGAATCCTTTCCATTAAGAAGCGACAGCATCGGCGGTCTAAGAGCAAAGTTGAATTCGGGGAAATATACAATACTGGCAGTTCACGATGAAACTCTCAATCCTTCGATTTCCACGAAGGTGCTATTAGGGAAGGTTAAAGAATAAGATAGTACAATACCTATATGCAAAAACTGATTATCGGGAACTGGAAGATGAATCCAGGCTCACTCGTTGAGGTAAAAAAATTGGTACAGTCTTTAGACAAGGTTAAAGTAGGAAAGAATGTTTCTGTGGCCATTTGTCCGCCATTTGTGTACCTGCCGCTTTTGAAAACCAAGTTTACACTTGGCGCGCAGGATGCGTTTGGAGAAGAGAAAGGAGCTTACACCGGAGAGATTTCACCCTCGATGCTTAAAAATCTGGGCGTCGAGTACGTTATCCTTGGTCACTCTGAACGACGGATTCACATTGGAGAAACTGACGAACTGATTGCTAAAAAAATTAAAGGAGCTATGGTAGCCGGTTTGAAAGTGATTCTTTGCGTCGGAGAGCCGCTTGCTATGAGAAAGAAAGGAATGGCGGCAAGTAAAAAGTATGTGGAAGGCCAGCTTAAGAAAGATTTAAGTCTCTTAAAGCCGAAGGATCGATCTAAAGTTATTGTTGCCTATGAACCTATCTGGGCGATAAGTACCATGCCTGGGGCAAAGCCGGACAGTCCAGAAGGCGCGGCGGAGATGATCGTTTCTATAAAGAAAATAACCAAAGGAAAAGTTATCTACGGTGGATCGGTGAATGGTGCAAATGCTCGAGGATTCTTGGAAAGGAAAGAAATCGACGGAGCCTTACCCGGCGGCGCCAGTCTGAAGCCCGAAGAATTCAGGAAGATCATTGAAGCCGCCTCTTGATCCCCACACCTAATCAGGAAAGAAAGAAGTATCAGAGACGGACTTTAATTCGAGTCTATATATTAGAAAAGGGAAGTTTTGAAAGGATGGGGCTGTTTTAGAGAGAAAATTCCTGGTTAGGTGTGGGGATTGACTTTTCAATAGTTATCCTGTATAGTCCTAAGCGAATGAGTGCAGTCCGCAAGGATTACACGATTTGTTCAAACTAGCCCCGCCCCAAAGCGGGGTTCGTTTGTTATTATCGCAGATAATAATCCTGAGCTTGTCGAAGGGTTTTCATACTGCTATTATCAAAACTACTAGACTGAAGGGCCGTTTAGGGGGTTACAAGGAGAGCACTTATACAAAGGAGTCACATATGGGATCACAAGGAGAGCACTCATTCTTTAACAAATTCGAGGTCACCACTTGTGATCCCATATGTGATTCTACATACTTGTAGCCCCCAGAGAGCTTGTCCGGAAACCTTTGCTCGTCGCGAGATCCCGAAATGATCAGCGAGACAAGGAAAAATGAGGCAGGAATAGTCGGAACTATTTCAAGGAGTTTTGACGAAGTCGCAGCCAGCATTACGGGATTGCAGTAAGACAAGAGATTTTTGGACATGCTCTAGACTCTAGAAAACTTATGATTCAAGAAAACGTTCCATTTTCTACTCTAGGCAGTTATCGCCTCGGAGGAAATGTGAGTCATTTGGCCACTCCTCGGACCGAAGAGGAGCTTCTGGCTACGATTCAGCTTCTAAACGACCGTAAATGGCCGGTTTTTATTATAGGAAGCGGTACAAATCTCCTGGTTGGCGATGAAGGGTTTTCAGGCCTTATGATCCGGCCGGATTTTTCCTTCATTGAACAGAACGGGAATGAGATCCGAGTAGGCGCGGGAGTTTTGATGGCGGATCTTTTGGCATATGCGCTTCGAGAAAATTTAGGCGGAATGGAGTGGGCTGGGGGATTGCCGGGGACAGTGGGTGGCGCAGTGCGCGGCAACGCCGGATGTTTTGGGAGCGAGACAAAAGATTTTATTTTGGGTGTTGAAAGCATTAATCTCCAAACCGGAAAGAAGATAGTTCGCGAGAAAAAAGACGGTGAGTTCGAGTATCGCTCCAGTATTTTCAAAACAAAATTAGACGGAAAAGAAATTATCACCGCGGCGACGCTTACACTCTTTCCGCAGGAAAGGAAAATTTCCGAGGCGGTGGCGAATGAGCATATCCAGTACCGCAAAGACCGCCAACCACTCGAATATCCGAACATTGGAAGCATTTTCAAAAATGTTGATGCACGAAATTTTACCGAAGAGAAACTGAAACCATTTTCTGCGGTGATAAAAAAAGATCCATTTCTGGTTATCCCGACAGCGTATTTAATTTCCGAAACAGGTTTGAAAGGCACTCGTTCCGGCGGCGCAGAGATCTCGGGAAAGCATCCGAACTTTATTATCAATACCGGGCAAGCGACAGCTAAAGACGTGAAAACGCTCATATCCCTAGCCCAAGAGAAGGTGAAGGAGAAATTCTCTATACAGATCGAGCCTGAAGTCATCGAAATTTGAGGGGCTACGTTCGTTCCTAATACTTCTAACTCACGATCGTGAGTTAGAAGTATTAGGGAGTCCAGTTTGGTAGGTAAAACTTTTTGATCTAATCCTTCCGCCAAAGAAATATTTGTTTAAATAAGCTCTCGAAGTTTCACGCACATCCCCCTGGTCAGTGAACAATATTATTTTTTGAAAAGCTTTGTATGCGCTCTTCTTAAAAGTGAGGATATTACTTCGAAGAAGCTATCGGAAGTGTTGCGAGCTTGGATTTTCGCGAAGTAAAAATAGTTGAGAAGTCCGACGTGAAAGTCGGACTCCGACCTCGCAAAAAGCGAGCGTCGGAGTTATCCACAGATTTTCTCCCAAAATGGAAAACCAATCTGCTATACTTAGTTTGTAATCGAGAAGCAACAAAATTTTCATAAGAAATTTTGAGAAAGGTCGAGTGGTCTATATAAAACGTTTTATATAAAACAAATGGCAAAGAAAAAAGCTACGAAGAAGAAAGCAGGAGGAAAGAAAAAGAAGCGAGCATAGTTTCTCCTAACCCCCGCGCAAGCGGGGGTTTTGCTTTTCACGGCGTTTATTTTTTTGCGTGACTCTCGAAAAAGTGATATAATAGCATCAGGAAAAATCCTGTACAAAAACCATGAAAATCAGTATTTTAGGGAGTCATTTAGACGTTACACCAAGTCTTAAGATCTATGTCGAGGACAAGCTTGGGGGTTTGGCTAAGCTCGTAAAGCACTTTGATGAAGAGGGGGTGGCCGAGCTGAAGGTAGAGCTGGCTCGATCTACTGCCCACCATAAGAAAGGCTTGGTTTTTCGGGTTGATGCCAATCTTCGCCTGCCGCATAAGATGCTTCGGGCGGATAACGAAAATACCGATATCCGGGCGGCCATCGACCTGGTCGAGGATAAGTTGAAGAGTGAAATCGCAAAATATAAAACGCAGCATGAAGTGAAGCGCGGCGATCGTGAGAAATAATAAATGTTAGATTTTTTAAAAAATCTTTTCCCCGATCGTTCCCTCGATAACCTAAAAGAAGAAGTTGTAGCCATAAATGAACTGGAAGCCGAGATATCCCAGTTGAGCGACGAGGAGTTAAAAGAAAAAAGTAAGGAACTGAAAGAACAACTCGCGGATGAGAAAAATATTTCTTCTTCCCGACGGGTGGCTTTTGCGGTGGCGCGTGAAGTGGCTAAGCGCACGCTCGGTCAGCGACCATTCGATGTCCAGTTGTTGGGTGGTTTGATTTTGGATCGTGGCGGTGTGGCGGAGATGTCAACGGGAGAAGGAAAGACGTTGACTGCGGTGGCGCCAGTTTATTTCAATGCTCTTTTTGGACGAGGCGCTCACGTGGTTACGGTGAACGACTATCTGGCTCGGCGTGACGTGGCCTGGATGGGTCAGGTGTATCAGGCGCTTGGTCTTTCGGTTTCCTGTATTGTGCCGGGCGTGGCCTATATGTACGATCCGGCGTTTCGAGTTTCCGAAGACGCCCAAGCGCTTATAGACAAAGAACGGGACACGACTGGGAGTTTTTTGGTCCAGCAGGAGTTTTTGCGGCCGATCTCCCGTCGGGAGGCGTATCTGGCAGATATTACTTACGGCACTAATCATGAGTTTGGCTTTGATTACTTAAGAGACAATCTGATCCAGAACGTGGCCGATCAGGTTCAGCGACCGCACCACTATGCCGTCATCGACGAGGTGGACAGTATATTAATAGACGAAGCTCGAACGCCCTTGATTATTGCCGCGCCGGACGCGCAGTCGAGTGAGTACTATAAAACTTTTGCCCGCGTGGTCAGTCGTCTCACGAGAGACGAAGATTATACCGTGGATGAGAAACTGAAAGTGGTGCGGATTTTAGATAGCGGTATTGAGAAGGTAGAAAAAGCGCTCAATATCCAAAATATCTACACCCCGGAGAACCTTCGCCTCGTGCATTATTTAGAGGAAAGCTTGAAGGCCCACGCCCTTTTCCGTCTCGACAAAGATTACGTTAATAAAAATGGCGAGATCGTGATCGTTGATGAATTCACCGGCCGTTTGCTCCACGGGCGGCGATATAATGGCGGACTGCATCAGGCGATCGAGGCTAAAGAAGGCGTACATATAAAGGAAGAGTCGCGAACCTACGCCAAGATTTCGATTCAGAACTACTTCCGTTTATACAAGAAGATTGCCGGTATGACCGGTACGGCCCAGACTTCGGCCGAAGAGTTTCATAAGGTCTACAATCTCGAAGTGACGAGTATTCCGACCAACCGGCCGACGGCACGCGAGGATATGTCGGATGCGATCTATAAAAATTCGGAGGTAAAGTGGGGAGCGATTGTCCAAAAAGTGGAAGAGTTGTATCAAAAAGGCCAGCCGGTTTTGTTGGGCACGACTTCGATCGAGAAAAACGAGATGCTTTCGCGACAACTGACACGGGCGGGAATTCCCCATGAACTTTTAAATGCTAAAAATAATGAGCGCGAGGGTTCGATTATTGCGCAAGCTGGCAAGTTTAAGGCGGTTACCGTTGCGACTAATATGGCTGGTCGCGGGGTGGACGTCATTTTAGGCGGCAATCCGCCGGATCCCGAGTTAGCAAAAAAGGTGAAGGATTTAGGCGGTTTATTTGTGATCGGCACCGAGCGGCATGAAGCACGGCGTATTGATAACCAGCTTCGCGGACGATCCGGCCGTCAGGGCGACCCCGGCGCCTCACAGTTCTTCCTATCTTTAGACGATGACCTGATGCGCATCTTCGGCGGCGAGCGGGTAAAAAGTTTAATGGAGCGGTTCCGTCTGCCGGATGATTTGCCAATTGATATGCCGGTTATTTCGCGCGTTGTCGGCGAAGCCCAAGCCAAAGTGGAAGGAGCGAACTTCGATATGCGAAAACATTTGCTTGAGTACGATGATGTTCTGAATAAACAGCGCATCGCGGTTTATAAGCGCCGCAATGAAATTCTAACGAGCTTCGAGAAAAAAGTTTTGGCCGAAAAAGTTCGTGAGGCAATTCTTGGTCATCTCGAAAAAATAAATCAGCAAGTTGAGATTTCAGAAAACCCCATCGAAACCTGGGAGGAGATAAAGAAAACTATTCTTACTGCGAAGATTGTCCCGAACGATTTTTCTTGGGGCGAGTTAGGAGAGATTGAAAATGTAAGAGAAGAAATCGCGAGGCAGTCCGAGGAGATCGCCGGCCAGCCGCAGACGATCAACCGTCTTTTGGGGATTTTAGACATGCTCTGGCTGAACCATTTGGAAAATAATGAGGCCTTGAGTGAATCAATTGGCTTGCGGGCGTATGGTCAGCATGATCCGTTGGTTGAATATCGGCGAGAAAGTCATCGATTATTTACCGAGTTTTGGGATATGTTCAACGCCTGGGTGTTTGAAAACATCTTCCGGCTGGCAGAAGCAACTAACGACCAACAACTTATAACTAATAACCAAAACGTACCCGTTACAAGTCATCAGTCTTCAGTTGTCAGTTCGCCTACTGGCGAGAAAGTGGGTCGGAATGATCCGTGTCCATGCGGAGCGACAAATACCGATGGAAGTCCAAAGAAGTATAAGCACTGCCATGGAAAATAATTACAGACAAAGAGTTGAATCATGAAATATAACAAGCTCGTTCGGGATAAGATTCCGGAAATTATTAGAGAAAAGGGAGGAACGCCCGTCAGTCATGTGGCGAGCGAGGCAGAGTATTGGGAGAAACTCAAGGAAAAATTGAACGAAGAAGTGAAAGAGTGGCAGGAAGTAGAGTCTCTCGAGGAGATGGCTGATGTTTTTGAGGTGATTACCGCAATTCTCGAGGTGAAGCATTGGACGATCGAAGCCGTGGTTAAGGTTCAGCAAAGAAAACGGGGTGAGCGCGGCGCATTCAAAGAGAAAATTATTCTAGATGAGGCATAGTTATGGTAACTATTAAGAAAAAAACGTGGCCGGAGTATTTCGAGGAGGTTTTATCTGGGAAAAAGAAATTCGATCTTCGGCTAAACGATTTTAAACTCAAAGAAGGGGACACACTTCTGCTTCAGGAATGGGATCCAAGAACGAAAGAATATACTGGACGAGAGATAGGGAAAAAGGTAATCAATATCCACACCTTTGGGTTAAACGATTTTGGCCAAGAGAAAGAGATAAAAGAAAAAGGATTTCTCATTATCTCGCTCGAGGATTAAAATAGAGAGATGACGAAACAGGCATTTTTGAAACACGGTTCGGTATCGGCAAAGTCTTTAGCGAAGGAGGCTGACTTGGTGTTGAAGAAGGCCAAGTCAGCAGTCGCTGTTCTTCTTGCTCCGAAAAAGCAACGAACTTCAGAAAATACGCTCCAACCTCTAAACACCGTTCATCAGGTCCTTTTTGAGATACGGAATAAGGCCTCGCTTTTCGCCCAAGTACATCCTGATCCGAAAGTGCGAGAGATCGCGGAGAAATCCATCGAGCGGGTATCTCAATTCTTGACCAATCTTTATTTACAAAGAGACGTTTTCGAGGCGCTTTCCTCGGTTTCTCCAAAAAATCTTGATGCTGATGCCAAGCGGTTTTTGAAGAAGGAGCTGTTCGACTTTCGATTGAGCGGTGTTGATAAACCGCCAGCGGTTCGGAAGAAGATCGCCGCACTTACAAAGCAGATGGTGGCGCTTGGCCAAACGTTCGACCGCAACATTAAAGACGGTACCCGTTTTATTAAAATTCGACCGGAAGAGCTCGAAGGATTGCCGGAGGACTTTAGGCAGAGTCATCATCCTGACAAGCAAGGTCTGGTCACAATCTCCACGCAGTATCCGGACTCGGTGCCATTCATGCAGTACGCTAAAAGTGAAAATGCACGGCGAGCATTGCTGATGGAAAATTCAAATCGTGCCTGGCCAAAAAATGACGCTGTCTTCCTAAAACTTCTCGCTGTTCGGAAAAAAATCGCTAACCTTCTCGGTTATAAGGACTGGGCGGCGTACGTGACGGTGGACAAGATGGCGCGGTCGCCCCAGCGAGTGGATACTTTTCTTCGCGAGATTGATCGGGTGACGAAAGAACGGGCTAAAAAAGACTTCGCTTTACTTCTCACGATAAAACAGAAAGATCAGCCAGGGGCGAAATCAATTATGGCCTGGGAAGGAAGTTACTATGACAACCTGGCAATGAAAGCGGTGGTCGGGTTAGATACGCAAGAGGTGAGGAAGTATTTTACGTTTCAGCCGACGAAGCAGGGGATTTTAAAAGCAGCAGAACGTTTGTTCGGTCTCTCGTTCCAGCCGCAAAATGTAAAAACGTGGCATAAGGATGTCGAGGTGTATGATGTCTATCAGAATAAAAAACTGATCGGTCGGTTCTATCTTGATCTTCATCCCCGCGAGAACAAGTACAATCACGCCGCCTGCTTTGAGATACAGCAGGGGATTACGAATACGCAGCTACCGGAAGCGGCTTTGATCTGTAATTTTTCACGAGGACTTTTAGATCATAGCGAGGTGGTCACGTTTCTCCATGAGTTCGGCCACCTGATGCATTTTATTCTGGCCGGCAAACAAAAGTGGATTCGGTTTAGTGGATTTGCGACGGAGTGGGATTTTGTCGAGGCGCCATCGCAGATGCTCGAGTCCTGGGCGTTTGATTATGAAACCTTGAAAACCTTCGCGCGACACACGGAAACGGGCGAAGTAATTCCTGAAGAACTCGTCGAGAAATTAAAAAAGTCAGACAACTTCGGAAAAGGAATCTGGCAACGGCGACAACTTTTTTTAACTACGCTTTCTTTGGAGTATCATCGCCGCACCATAAAAACGAATAACGATCTTTTGAAAGTAGTGAAGGAATTGCAAAAGAAATACAGTGCTTTTGCCTACGTTCCCGGAACACACTCATATGCCAGCTTCGGCCATTTAAATGGTTATTCGGCGATCTACTATACCTATCTCTGGTCACGAGCCATTGCCGAGGATATTCTGGGACCGTTCGAAAAGAAGGGAATGTATAATCGCGAGGTTGCTCGCCGCTATCGCGAACTGATTCTGGCTCGCGGCGGATCAGAAGACGCTGAAGATCTGCTCAAAGATTTTTTAGGTCGGAAGTGGAATCTCGCGCGATTCCGAAGGTGGCTCGAAAAATAAAAAGTCCCGGATTAAGGGGACTTAGTTGAAAACGAAAAGGATGCGCGCTTCGATTGGCGCGAGCTCCCGAAGGTAAGCTGTCCAGGCACGGAAGAGCGCCAGCGACACATGATCCTTTTTCACCTCCTGCCACGAGGCTGTCCCCAAGGTCTCCGCTTCTTCGAGCCATCGGGATACGTCGAGGCAGGATCTCCACAAGAAGGGAGGATCCATGATCGGGTGATAGCTATCGGGGGCGATCAATCTTTTGAATGCTGGTTCGGCAAGCACGATAGTGTCGTTGTGACGAGCTATCTTCCACGAATCTGCTCGGTTCCGATCTTCGTAGGAGAAAGGATTGCTGACATCAACATACTCGCGGTTCGGATCCGCTTGCTCCAACTCCTCCATCCGCTCATGTCTACTTTTGGCCATCAGAAAGGTTGGCGCAAAGTCGGCCTGAGTGAAGGTCTTATCGTCGAGAATGACAAATAGTCGAGACAGGATAGCGTCCATGACGCAGATGCCAGCTCGACTCCGACCATTGAAACAAAGGTGACTGAAGCGGGAGGCAGTCAGTTTTTCCAAATGAGTCACGTGTCCAAGGTCGATGACCTCGTAAGCTTGCCAGATCCTTACCAGTTCTTCGGCTTTAGGTTCTCTGTCACCACCTTCAGCTGGTGGGTCTGGATATCGTTGCGGTCGCATCTCGGGAAAGAGAATGAGAAGTCTTGCTTCGAAGTCCATCGATAACCTCCATGAGTTGGTCTTTGCTACGGTCTTTATAGCAAGAAGTAGAGCCATTCTCAAGCTCGTGCCCTTTTCTGATTTTTCGGGTACTATTTTTGTACTATGGAAAATCAAATAACTTTGCAGGTAGGGGTGAAGGCTCTGCTTAAAAACAAAGAGGGCCAGTATCTGCTTCTACGGCGATCACTCGAGAAGTATCCGGGTATTCAAGGACGTTGGGACATTGTTGGTGGACGGATTGATCCGGGGAGCGAGTTGATTGAAAACTTGAAAAGAGAGATTAAGGAGGAAACCGGCTTAAACCTTGTGGGTGCTCCTACGTTGGTTGGTGCCCAAGATATTTTGAGGCCGGGCAAGCATGTGGTTCGGTTGACCTATATTGGCGAAGTGGAGGGCGAGATTGTCTTAGACGAGAGTGAGAACGATCAGTACAAGTGGTATGTGTGGGAGGAGATTCTGAAAATCGATGATCTCGATATGTATTTTAAGGAACTTTTATCGGATCTAGTAAAGGTGATTCAGAAATAACATTCTAACATTCTGCAGAATGTTAGAATGTTTGTGAAATATGATATTTCTCAAATTTACTAAGTTTCCACAGGTGAGGTATGGATTTTCAAGTCAGCAGGATGGTTCGATGCATCGACATTTGGAGAAGACGAATCGTGAACGATATTTTTCAGATATCGGAATTCGACCGGAGCAAGTGATAACTGCAGACCTAGTTCACGGCAATCACGTCACATTTGTTTCAGGGGAAGATAGTGGAAAGATGATTGCGGCGACCGATGGGCTAATCACAAACGAGAAGAATCTTTTTCTTTCCATTACTACGGCGGACTGTTATCCAGTTTATTTCTACGACCCGGTGCAAAAATGTATCGGCATTGCTCATGCTGGTTGGCGAGGGACGCTCGGAAATATTATTCAGGAAACAGTTGAAGCTTTGATCGGGAATTTTAAAACGAAACCTTCAGACTTACGCGTCGGTATCGGTCCAGCCATCAGAAAGTGTCACTTTGAAATCAGTCGCGGGGATAAAGGTAAATATGAAAACTATCCAGAATGTATCTCTGAAAAACAAGGGAAAGTGTTTGTGGATTTGGCTGGCATCATTAAGTTTCAGTTACTCAGGGATGGAGTAATAGAGGAGCATATCGAAGATTGTGGTCTTTGCACCTATTGCGAGACGGGAAATTGTTTCTCGTATCGTCGAGATCAGCCGAAGGAGATCCAGCCTATGATCGGGTATATTGGTTTAATGCGATGAATTGACTTCGTTGGAGAGAGTATGTAAAAAGGAGTCAGGACATTGATTTCAAACTACTACTTGTTGCGGGCGTTCGCGCTCAAAGCAGGGCTTCTTTTGCTCGCAGAAGAAGTGAACCGTAGCTTGGGCTACAAAAGGAAACAACATGAGCCGTCAAGATGAAGCAGATCTTCTGAAGATTGGATTCGGCGCCGGGGGAAATGATTTCCTTGCCGTGCATTGGTTCCGATCTGCCACTCACGAGGAGCGAATTCACGCCGTTCAAGTGGCACTGGAAGAAGCGGGGCAGAAGAATGAAGACAAGGTTGGGATTGAACTCTTCGCTTTGTTGGAGAATATGGTGGATCTTCAGGAAGAGTTGGCGGAAGCTGCCAAGCCGACAGGGCGTCACTACGGCGAAGCTGCTGAGAGAGCCAAGCAAATCATTCGTTCGTACGTCGCAGATCTCTACTGGAAGTTGCCTAACCTTCGATTCTCGGGTTATTCCAGCAGGCAGGATCCTGCAGCGACGATGGTCGAGACCAAAATGGCACTCCTAAAGAGGATCATTGGCGCATGGCTTCCTCAAGGGACGAAGGAAAGTCGTGAAGCATTCGGATTCATAATCGCAGTTTGCTATCCTCTTCCCACAAACCAGTTTCGACCTAGCGGAGAGAGTGTGGCCGAAACGAAGGCTCGCGGCCGAATGGTCTTTCCCGAGGAGCGGGAAAAAATATTTGCGCTCATCCGCGACCACATCTCTTTCTGGAAAGCAGACCAGCTGGACCCGTGGATTTTGGAGCCACGCCTTCCAGCTGATATCCAGAAAATACTGATCATCACTCGGGCTCGGAATGGCGGAATGGAGCTGGTGCGGCGGGAATTGGAGCAGGCACGCATTCTACAGCCACTCGATTCATCTGGACGCTCGCCAGCGGTATTCGCATTTCTGGAGAGATTTTTTCCGGAATTAAGGAACTTCGACGCTCGGCTGGCCCAGCTTCGGGAGCAGATGCGACCGGCAAAACATTGGTCATCGGACAAGGACCGAGAAATCGGAGGTTCAGAAATGGTCCTGGGAGAGATCACAGTGGAAATCTCCAGCTTGCAATCTGCCCTCATTCGGGTGACCCTCGAGAAGGACTGTTCTCGAGAGTTGGGAATGGATATTGCCGGTCGAGTCCGCCGTCATGTTCGGGCCTGGGTGGAAAAGAATTCCGGCATCGACATTTCCCTCGAAGTGAATGGAGGAAAGGGGAATCTGTGTATTGCAGAAACCCAGCGCATTCGAAAGTAGCGTACCCGCAGGCCACATAACTGGCCTGTTTTTTATTTGGGCAAAAGATTACTATTGGAGTTATGGAAAATCAGCACCTTCACGAAGTCGTCATTACAGCTATGATTGTTCAAGGGGGCAAGTACCTGATTACAAAGCGATCGGCCTCGAAGAAGCGTTTTCCCAATATGTGGACAGTTCCGGGAGGAAAGTTAGAGTCTAAGGACTATCTCGAACTGCCCAAAGATACCAAAGACTATTGGTACAACGTTCTAGAACGAACTCTACGGCGGGAAGTAAAAGAAGAGGTTGGTATCGACATCGAAAATATTGAGTACGTAACCAGCCTTGCTACTGTGCACGCTGATGGCAGTCCGTCGTTGGTCATCTCGTGCATGGCTGATTATAAAGGCGGGGAAATTACGCTTGATCCGGCAGAATGCGATGAGTATGCCTGGGTGAGCTTAGAAGAAGCTAAATCAAAAGATCTCATTGATGGTATTTATGATGAGTTGGCAATGGTAGAGAATAAACGCCTGGGTAAAAAATCGGAATGGCAACGATCTGAATAGAGCTGGCACACTTGGAAAAAAGAAGGGGAGGCCGTAAGATTGTATCGCACTAATATGCGTCCCCGCACCTAATGGGAAGTGGGGTGGTAAAAATAGAGTTAGTTAACTGATCATTATGATTATGCAAAAAGTCGGCAACCTTAGAGCGGAACTCCGTTTCTTAGAAACGGTTCTTCCCATTAGGTGAGGGGATGAAGATAAAAAACATCGTCACCATTGGCGGCGGGACAGGTACGTTTACGGTTCTCTCAGGGCTGAAGACTTTTCCTTTGAATCTTTCGGCTATTGTTTCTATGTCTGACGATGGAGGATCGACCGGAATGTTACGGGACCAGTACGGTGTTCTGCCTCCTGGCGATATTCGCCGCGCTCTCGTAGCCCTGTCCGAATCCAGTGAAACACTCCGTGATCTTTTCAACTATCGTTTTGAAGAGGGTGGTTTGCATGGGTACAACTTCGGCAATCTTTTCTTGGCCGCGCTTGAAAAAGTAACCGGCGACTTCACCTCGGCCATCCGCGAGGCTTCAAATCTTCTGAGTATTAATGGTGAGGTGGTGCCCGTCACATTGGATGATGTTCGCTTGTATGCCAAGTTGATCGATGGAAAGATATTGCGTGGCGAAACGCGGATCGATATTCCCCGTACTGCCAATCGGCCGAAAATCGAAACGGTTTGGCTTGAACCGACGGCGCGTATAAATCCCAGCGTCCGTCGGGTGCTCCATGTGGCTGACTTGATTATTATTGGCCCTGGAGATTTGTATACCAGTATCATTCCGAACCTCTTGGTCAAAGGTATGCCCGAAGTAATTCGCGACTCTAAGGCCAAAAAAGTGTATATCGGGAATATTATGACCAAGCAGGGCGAAACAGACGACTTCAAAGCTGAAGATTTTGTAACGGAAGTAGAAAAGTATCTTGGACAAGGTATCTTAGATTACGCTTTGTTTAATAAGAAAAGACCAAAGCCATCGACGCTCGCCCGATATCGTAAAAAGGGGGCGCATTTTATTGATGCTGGAACCATAAACCTGAAGAGTAAAAAGCCGAAGTATCTGAAAGCTGATCTTCTCGATCCGGGTCCATTTATCCGTCACTCGCCCAAAAAGTTAGCGGAAGCGATTCTCGCGCTTTTCTCTCAGAAATAAGAAAAGAGTTGCGGAAAGAGCTCGACTGCGGCTATAATAGCGAGATGAATAAAAATTCACTACTTGTAATCGCGGCCATCCTACTCTTAATTATTGGCGTATGGTACATCTTTTTTATGGAACCGCCCGGGAATCTCGAAAATGACACACAGCAGGAACTATCCGAACCCTATTCATTAGAAAATCAGACAAGTTCAAATACTGTAAAGACATCACAAAATAATACAACTCAATCAATAACCATGCACACAATCGCACTCGATACTAATTACGGAAAGATCGTTTTCGAAACCTATGACGAAGATGCGCCGAAGACGGTTAATAACTTTATTACGCTCGCTAATAAAGGTTTCTATAATAACGTTGTTTTCCACAGGATTATTAAAGGATTTATGATTCAGGGCGGTGATCCGACAGGCACCGGTACAGGCGGCCCAGGATATGCATTTGCCGATGAGCTGAATCCGGCTACCCCTTCCTATAAAGCGGGCTACAAAAGAGGAGTAGTGGCCATGGCGAACGCCGGGCCAAATACCAATGGCAGTCAGTTCTTTATCATGCATCAGGACTATCCGTTACCGAATAGCTATTCCATTTTTGGGAAGGTTGTAGAGGGGCAGGAAGTGGTAGACAAAATTGCGACTACCCCAAGAGATCGAAGCGATAGGCCATTAACGCCGGTAACTATCACTTCGGTAACTGTCTCGGACAAATAGGAATGAATCCCCACACCTAACCGGAAATGAGGAATGAAAAAGTAATTAACCAATGAATCATATATCTTTTATAAAAGAGGCGAAAATTATCCTAGGATTTAGTCGCTTTAGAGCGACTGTTTCCGGTTAGGTGTGGGGATGAAAGCACTCTCCGTTTCAAATCTCGAAAAAATATACGCCAATGGCGTTCAAGCCCTCAAGGGGGTTAGTCTCAATATTGAGGAGGGTGATTTTTTCGCGCTTCTTGGTCCGAATGGCGCTGGGAAAACGACGATTATTGGGATCACCTGTGGTCTCGTAAATAAAACCGGCGGCACCGTCCGGGTTTTTGGTCGCGACATTGATCAGTCGCTCGACGAGGCAAAGTCATTTATCGGTCTCGTGCCGCAAGAGATGAACTTCAATATTTTCGAACGCGTGGAGGATATTGTGGTGGATCAAGCCGGATTTTACGGTATTCCACAGTCGGTGGCTAGGAAAGATGCCGAGAAGTATCTGAAACAGCTTGGTCTTTGGGAGAAGCGAAACGATAAGTCCATGACACTCTCGGGCGGTATGAAACGGCGCCTCCTAATCGCCCGAGCCCTGATTCACCATCCCAAACTTTTAATCCTCGACGAACCGACGGCCGGCGTGGATATCGAACTGCGTCGCGGTATGTGGGATTTTCTCCGCGAACTAACGAATGAAAAGGGGATTACGATTATTTTAACCACGCATTACTTAGAAGAAGCAGAACAGCTCTGTAAAAACGTGGCCATTATTAATAAGGGTGAGATCGTGGAGCAGGGAAGTATGCAGAAAGTTCTCTCCGGTTTAAATAAAGAAACGTTTATTCTCTATCTTAAAAATCCGATGACCGATCATGTACTTTCCGCCATTCACAAATTCCATCCGAAACGTGTGGACGACGCCACACTCGAAGCCAGTGTTTCGAATGGCGACACGGTGACTGAACTGATCGAGACGCTTAAAAATAATCAGATTCAGGTTGGCAGTATGCGGAACAAGTCGAACCGCCTTGAAGAAGTATTTGTGAGCCTTATTTCAAAATAATGAGTAACAAACGCATATTCATTGCCTTTATGACCATCGTCCGGCGCGAAGTCGGCCGTTTCTTCCGTATCTGGACGCAGACGATGTTGCCTTCAGTTGTTACGTCTGTTCTCTACTTCTTGATCTTCGGCGCTTTTATCGGCTCGCAGGTCCGGCCGATTAGTGGCGTTTCCTATATGGAGTTTATCGTGCCTGGATTAGTCATGATGGCAGTTATCACGAACTCTTTCCAAAATGTGGTTGGCTCATTTTTCACCTCCAAATTTATGAAAAGTATTGAGGAAATCTTAGTCTCACCAATGCCCTCGTGGGTAATCATTGCTGGTTATACGACTGGCGGTGTTTTGCGTGGGGTGGTGGTCGGCGCTTTAGTACTCATCGTCTCACTTTTTTTTACCAGTATTTCTATTACTCACCTTGGTCTCGTTATCCTCTTCATGGTTTTAACGGCATTTCTTTTTTCCTTCGCTGGACTCTTTAACGCGCTTTTTGCCAAGAACTTTGATCAGATCTCGATCATTCCGGTTTTCGTTTTAACACCGCTAACGTACCTCGGGGGAGTGTTCTACTCCGTGAAAGCCTTGCCGGCATTTTGGCAAAATCTTTCCTATCTTAATCCGATTCTCTACATGGTAAATGGTTTCCGTTACGGTTTCTCTGGAATTTCCGATGTAAATATTACTTCCGGCCTCCTTATCCTTGTCGGCCTTAATGCTATTCTGGCCTTTGTCGACTGGCGTCTTATCGAAAAAGGTGTGGGGCTGAAGAATTAAAATAAAAGAAAAAGCCGCCTTTGAGAGCGGCTAGCGGAGCAAACTTGAAGCAAAGAGAGGAGGTTCAGGTGGGAACTCGTCAAGACCTTTCAGGGTCCACCCTCCCAGTTCCCAAGCTTCTTGAATGTCAGTGAATGAGACTTCGTCACAGTAGATCTCGGTCGGTTGATCGTCGATATGGTGACGAAGATACGTAATCACCACATCGGCAGATCCGATAAAAACGAGATCGTCCATTTTAGGATTTGCATCCGTAACCCACTCGCGTTCTATGTGCCAGGACTGGTCTCCGTGTTCGTGGAAGACAAGTAGTTTGAACCGAGCCATCCAACCTCCTGCGATTAACTATATAGATACTATAATTTCAGCCTATAAATACCAAGCCCTTGCTTTTTTTAGAGGGATATGGTATAGTGCCTGTGTAAGTGTTTCTCCAGGCGTTTCTTTCCTGTCGTGCTTCATTATGTAAGCTGATGGAATAGGTAGCCGTAATAAAGAGAAGAGGTCGGCTTACATAACGACGAACGTACAATGGCAAAAAGATTATACGTTGGCGGATTACCGTATTCTACATCAGATGCGGAGCTCAAAGACGCGTTTATGCGCGCCGGAAACGTCGAGTCGGCTACAGTCATCATGGATAAGATGACCGGCCGCTCGAAGGGCTTCGGATTTGTGGAGATGTCAAACGACGACGATGCAGACAAGGCTATTACCATGTGGAATGGCCAGGAGCTCGGCGGACGACGGTTGACCGTGAACGAAGCTCGTCCGATGGAGGCTCGCGCCCCGCGGACTGGCGGCTACGGAATGCGGAACTAGTTTTCGCTCTGTGGTTTTAAAGGAAAACCCCGATTTATTTCGGGGTTTTTCTATTATCCGTGTATTGCTTAGGAGTAATTACTTATTGTCATTGCGAGGAGCGTAGCGACCGCGGCAATCTCCTGCCTCTTTTTTCATCTTGAGATTGCCACGCCCTGCGGGCTCCCTCCTACGCTAAAGCTGCGGACGGGCAGGCGCATGACAATTCTATGAGTTATCATAAAAAGATGTTTAAGCGCTACAGTCTTATTTTTGTCGTGGCCTTTGTTTTGAATCTCATCTGGGAAAATCTCCACTCGTTTTTATATCTGAACTATCAAGGCGGACCGATTACCGAACTGATTCTCCTCCGCGCTACACTTTTCGATGCAGTTTTTATCACACTCCTTTTCTTACTGACCGATTCTCTAAAACTGAAAAATAGAGGATTGTATATACAGATTGGCTTAAGTTTTCTCGTTACTGTTTTAATTGAGGTTTTTGCGCTCGCGACGACTCGTTGGGTCTATGGTTTATACATGCCAATTATTCCATTTCTCGAAGTTGGTTTTACGCCGATTCTTCAACTGCCCCTTCTGACTTGGCTTACGGGGCGGCTAGTCTTGACTTCCTCTCAAAGAAAGATATAAAGAGTACGTTCAGGCCAAACGCTTGGGCGGAGTATTGGTAAGACTCCTTAAAGAACTTCCTGACTACACCGCAAAAGGTGCGGCAGTGGGGGGTTGTTTAAGCAGTATTTTCGCTTGACCCCTTACCAAAACAACAGCTCTTCGACAAGAGAAGAGGAGGAGTAATGACTAAACTTTTAGAGCGAGTTCTTTTTGTGGTGCCGTTCTTGATGATTGCGATATCTGTTTGGAGTGGCAGGGGGTTTGAGGAGACTATTAAGACTGAGCTCTTTCTTTCCGGAATAAGTTTGTTTTTTGTTCTCTTCCTTTCCTCTTTAGGAACTACGCCTACCGCCCGCTCACGGGGCGGACTATTCCCAGATTCCGGTCTTTTGGACAAGACACCCTGGCAAGTGGTGGGGATGATTTTGTTTACGATGCGATGGTTTATTGCCGCTCAAGGGGTTTTGGTTGTGGGACTTGTTATTTACTGGTGTCTAGCTGAGCCTCAATCATTCGAAATACGTCACTAATTTCTTTATCCTTCCGATTATTCGGGAGGTTTTTATTTTCGCTTGCGTAAGTAGGACATTTCTGATATAGTTTTTTCGCTGAAAACATCTGCGAACGCAGCTGTTTTTATTCTAAGAGGGATACTCAATTGAACGAATCCCCACACCTATTGGGAAATCTAGGAAAAAATCAACGAGTTAATTATTTATTTATCTATGCAAAAGTCGTCAATTTATAACTTAGGGTATGGCCGTCCGCAAACGGCTGTTTCCCAATAGGTGTGGGGATGAACATCAGAAATGTAGCAATCATCGCGCACGTTGACCACGGGAAGACCACGCTCGTGGATGCTTTATTGCGGCAGTCTTTGACCAAGATGCGGAAGGAGGTGTCCGATAAGGATCTGATTATGGATTCGAACGAACTTGAAAAGGAGCGCGGTATTACTATTTTTTCTAAAAACGCTTCGGTTAACTGGAAGGGGACGAAGATTAATATTATCGATACGCCGGGCCACGCGGATTTTGGCGGCGAGGTGGAGCGGGTTTTGAAAATGGCGGACGGTTGTCTACTTCTAATCGATGCCAAAGAAGGTCCAATGCCGCAAACACGGTTTGTCTTGCGTCGGGCGTTGGCCATGAAGCACAAGATTATTGTTGTTGTTAACAAGATCGACAAACCAGATGCGCGCATTCCGTATGTGCTTGATAAAACGATTGATTTATTTTTGGAATTGGGCGGCGAGCATGTGGATATTGATTTTCCAGTTGTCTACGCCTCGGCCAAGAATGGCTTAGCAGGACTGGAGCCGGATCTCTCGAAGATGACCGACATTTTGCCGATCTTTGAAGCGGTGATGAAAGAAATTCCTGAGCCAAAAGATGATCCGACCAAGCCACTCCAAATGCTCGTCACGACCATTTCCGGCGATGACTTCAAGGGCAGAATTGCGACGGGTCGAATATTCAACGGTGTGATTAAGTCCGGCGGCGAGGTGATGCACATTAATCGCGAAGGGGTGATGAAAAAGCACCGCTTGGTGTCCTTGATGACCTTTGAGGGTTTGGAGCGGATTGACGTCAAGGAGGCCCAGGCGGGCGATATTGTGGGCATTTCGGGTATTCCGGAGATTACGATCGGGGAAACCATTGCCGACATAAACTCGCCGGTCGCTTTGCCCCTTTTGGATATTGAGGAGCCGACAGTCAAAATGACCTTCAGTATTAATGATTCGCCATTTGCGGGAAAAGAAGGACAGTTTACAACCTCGCGTCAGATTCGCGAACGTTTGAACCGCGAATTGGAATCCGACATGGCTTTGCGCGTTGATGAAACGCCGGATGCAAAGTGGATTATATCCGGCCGCGGCGAACTACACTTAGCGATTTTTATCGAGCGATTACGTCGCGAAGGGTATGAGTTTTTGGTTTCGCGACCGCAGGTAATCGTGAAAGAAGTGAACGGCAAAGATCACGTGCCGTTTGAGCGTGTGTTTCTTGAAGTTCCCGAAGCTTACTATGGTGCGGTCATCCAGAAGCTCGGCAGTCGCCATGGCGACATGAAAGATATGCGCACCGAAAATGGCACCGCTTTTCTAGAGTTTTCAATTCCAACGCGCGGACTCTTCGGCTATCGCAACGAATTTTTAACCGACACTCGTGGTTTGGGAATTATGAATACCATGTTTGATGAGTATAAAATCGATCCGCAAACCTGGAAGGATACGCCTCGTGGTTCTTTAGTGGTTCACGAGACTGGTATTTCACGACTCTACGGTCTGATCAACGTTCAGGACAGGGGAATTTTATTTATCGGTCCGGGCATCGAAGTCTATAAGGGTCAGGTAGTGGGACAGAATGCGCGCGAACAGGATATCCGTATCAACATTTGTAAGGAAAAAGAACTCTCGAACATGCGTTCCAAGAATGATGGCGCGACCGAACACTTCGATACTCCCAAAGAAATGAACCTAGAGGATTCCTTGGAATATATCAGCGATGACGAACTGGTTGAAGTAACGCCAAAAAGCGTTCGCATCCGCAAAATGATTTTGGACGAGTCTGAAGAAAAGCGTTTGAAATCGCTGGGATTGAAGAAATAAAAATCTCAGAGTTATCTGAGATTGGCGCGTCCGTCGAAGTTATCTAAGGGATTCGACCGTTCCTTCTCGGGAGTCGGTGAAGTAAGTGGCTACGAAAAGACGACCTGTCATTTCCTCGCTTACTCCCTGGCGTGCAACCACACCCTGGATGACCCACTCCCTGGCTTCACCAGCGTCCGGCGTTATTTTCTTTCGGGTTACACTGGTGATTCTGACAAAGATGCGAGTAACCTGTGGGTGACCTGCCAGAGTGAAGCTCACTGCATGTCCTTCGTAGAGTGAGCCAAGAAGCAGACCCCATTTCCCTGGTCCTTGAACTATTTTGACGATTGATGCCATACGGCACCCCTTTCTGCCCATACGGGCAATGTTAGCTACCCACAGACTACCTCATTCACCTACTTTTTCAATAGTCAAAGTAAAGATCCGCGTGTTATTGCGAGAAACGTAGTGACGTGGCAATCTTTTAAAACACTTTAGATTGCCGCGCTTCGTCGAGATTAACTCGACTTCGCTCGCAATGACAAATACCAGCTTACCTAAAGTCACCATTCAATGGATTCGGTATACTCACCACAAGCAAGCTCATGGCAAGTCATGACGAACTTAGGTAAGGGCCCGCAGAGTGATTTTGATCACCTCCTTTCGCGGGCGGTTGAGGTCAGGATTCAGTCGGAAGGAAGCTGCCAGTCATGATTGGGGTCAGGTACGAAGGCCAATGCAAGCATGCCTTGACCGTCCTGGCTCATGCCAGTCTGCCGGACTAGCCAGCCTCCGTGAATTTTCAGCCTTGACGTCACGTCTACTCCGATTCGGAGCACTTCTTCCCATTCCATATATCAATTCCTCCTATTTTTTATTATAGCATATAGTTCTAATATGTCAAGTTGTAACACATATATATTGAGTTATCCTAAATCACATGCCCCGCAAGAAAAATATAACTCAAGCGACGCTGTGGGGAACGGATAGTGGAAAGGGTATAGGGGATAGTGAAAAGAAGACACGCAAGAGGAAGCGTGAAAGTGATAAGTCTCTATCCACTAAACCCTATCCACTAACCCCTGCCCAAATCTTCACCGTCGGCGGCTATCTTTTTCATCTTGGGAAATTGGTCGGTGCAGAAGAAGTTATTGTGCAAGGCGAGATCTCGGGATTTAAGAATCATCAGGTCGGTGGATTTTTTTCGCTCAAGGATACTGATGGCGATGGACTTTTGAAGTGCTATATGCCGCCGCGATTTTTAAGTCAGGTTGGTTTTCCCCTCGAGGACGGACTTTTAGTTCAGGTGAGAGGTGTGGCCAGTATCTATAAACCGCGCGGGGAATTGAGCTTTACGGTCCAGAGTATTTCTTTGGTTGGCGACGGTTCAATTCGACAAGCTTACGAGGCTCTGAAGAAAAAATTAGAAGACGAGGGACTTTTTTTACGCAAACGAGAACTGCCCGAGTTTATTGAGCGGATTGGATTTATTACGGCGAAGAGCGGTGAGGTGATTCACGATTTTCAGAGAAATTTGAAATCCCTGGGTTTTGCGGTCGACTTGCTGGATGTTCGTGTACAAGGAAGTGATGCGCCGCCGCAGATTGTTCAAGCGATCGAAACTTTGAACAAATTAAAATCCGTCGAGGTCATTATCATTGCGCGTGGTGGAGGAAGTTTAGAAGACTTACAAGCCTTCAACGATGAGCGGGTGGCGCGGGCGATTTTCAAATCAGAGATTCCGATTTTGGCCTCAATTGGTCACGATCGTGATGTGCCGATTGCGAGTCTAGTTTCTGATCTCTATGTTTCAACACCATCAATAGCCGCCATTACCATGAATCGCTCTTGGGAGCGATTGGAGTCGCAGTTGCCGCTTCTTGTGTCTGATTTGGTATATGGTTTTGAAAATGTTCTAGATATAAAGAAAAGCGCCACGAGAACTGAACTCAATAAACTTCTTTTCGGTATGGAACGACTTCTGCGGATTCCTCGTGAGTTTCGATCGCGACTGAAACTCGAACTATTTAAGCTCGGTCGAGAAAAAGACGAATTAAAACTGAGGACTCGCCGAGGTCTCACGACTGTAGTACAATCGTTTGAGATTCGGATACGCGAGATTATGGCGATACTCAAGTCATGTTCCAGCTATTTTCAAGGAGTGAGTCCTGAACGAAATCTCCATCTGGGATACAGCATCGTGCTCGGCTCCGATGGCCGAGTAGTCAAAAAGACCGACGACCTGACGATCGGAGAAAAAGTTTCTACACTTCTTGCGGACGGATCATTTATTTCAAAAGTGGAACAAAAACAAAAGAAAACCTCATGACCAGAGCTCATCTCAAAAATAGCTCCGCCGCGTTTCCCTCTATTTTGTCTGTCCACCACGACGCGACGAGGAGACATATGCCAGAGCATAGGCTTCGAGGAGTAACAAAGGTGGCGGACAAAATAGAGAGAACCGAGGGGATAGGAATTATTGCCGCGGAGACGGTGTTGCTACGTCCTCACTGTACCGCTAGTACACTTTCGGACTGGCGCCTTGTCTCCCTCGCCAATAATTCTCTATCGCGGCAGGATATATTTTTAAGATGAACTCTAGCAAAGATAAAAAAATAAACATCAACGAATCGCTTTCCAAGCTGGAGCAGATTACGCGCTGGTTCGACACCCAGAAGGAAGTGGATGTGGAAGTGGGTATGGCCAAGGTGAAAGAAGGCGCGGAGCTGGTGAGGGATTTGGAAAAACGCCTCGCGGAAATCGATAACGAGTTCCGAGAACTGAAGAAAAATCTGGGCATCGAGAACGTAGAAGATGAAGCATGATCGAAAGTCTGGTCGAGAAAATCAGTTTTCTCGTGGCGGCCTACGGTCCTTGGGGCGTTTTTGCCGTTGCGCTTCTCGAAGAGATGATTGCTCCGATTCCTTCGACTCTTACCACGGTGGGAGCGGGTTTTATTCTCCTCACCTCGTATGTTGATCTCGGATCGGTGATCGTGCCCGCTCTTCTTTTTGTGGCTGTGCCGACGGCCCTCGGTATGACAATTGGCGGGCTTCTGCCCTACGGTATCGGTTACTACGGAGGGAATATGATTATCCATCGTTGGGGTAAATGGTTTGGCATCACCGAGCAGTCAGTGGAGAAGATGAAGCGATATTTTAATCGAGGGCACGCGGACGAAGTTGTTCTGGCCGCTCTCCGAGCCGTTCCGATTTTTCCCAACTCACTTACCTCGGGCGTTTGCGGTTTGGTGCATTATCCGCTACGGCCGTTTCTTCTCTATAGTTTTCTTGGAGGAACTGTTCGCGCGCTCGTTCTTGGCCTCATCGGCTGGTCAATGGGAGAGGCCTATGTCGAATATGGCGGACTATTAAATGCCTTTGAAAACATCTTCCTCCTTATTGCCATTCTTTTGATCGCGGCCATTCTCGTCTATCTTTTCCGAAAAAAACGCACACGCCATGGAGAAATCATATCGTGAAGCGGTTCGCCGCATCACACAGGGAGAAGTTGGCATCATTCCGACCGATACGCTCTATGGCGTAGTGTGTGATGCCCGAAATGCAAAAGCGGTTCAAAAAATATACACGATCCGCAAGCGTGATCCCCAAAAGCCGTGCATCATCCTTATCGGGGAAGCGAGCCAGATAAAACAGTTCGGTATCAATGTAGACGGAAAAACCACAACCATTCTTAAAAAAGTCTGGCCCGGGAAGGTCAGTGTTGTTTTGCCCTGCCCACTCAAGAAATTTCAGTATCTTCATCGGGGCACGAACAGTTTGGCCTTTCGTCTGCCGAAAAATAAAAAGCTAGCGGAGTTTTTGAAAAAAACTGGGCCGCTCGTTGCTCCCAGCGCCAACCTCGAAGGCACGCCGCCGGCCACAACGATTTCGGAGGCAAGACAATACTTTGGCTCTCATGTTGATTTTTATATAACCGCCGGCCGAAAACAGTCTCTCGCCTCAACAGTCGTTGCGATTCAAGATGGAAAAATACGAATCATACGCGAAGGCGCCAAAAAGTTGTAAACATCGTTTCTTTCTTAAACGAGCTATACTAAAAGTAGTGGGATTTTAAAAAAACCAGCGAAGGAGGTGCGGTAATGGCAGGACGTGGCCTTAGCGATGTGCGGCTGTTCAGTTTGTATATCGTTTCGGGACTCCTCATGACGTATTTCCTCACGCCCAACGTTCACAGCGTCATGATTCCGCCCGCTGAGACTCCTCGTTTGAGTCCAACGATCAGCGTGCTTTCGGCGATTTCGAAACGCGAGGAGCTGTCCCATCGGGAGCACGGAAAGTACTTGGGATGCGACAGGAACTGCGAGGTTATTTTTGAGCTCAAGATCCCGGCGGGCATTCGAGCGGCAGTGCGCAGTCCTTTCCCATTCTGCTCATACGCCCTTACTGTCGAAGACGAAATTGGGCGTGAAGTTGTGCGGGCACATTCGGATCGTTGTCCATTTCCGTCACCCTTCATTTTAAACTCGGAGCAGTAATGCGCCGAGTTTTTTCATCACTGTAGTTTTCCACAGTTTTATTTGACCCACCAACCTTTCGATGATTTAATAAGATCATGCGTAAACTATTATTAACAGGAGCGTTATTTTCTATGATTGTGGCGCCCGCCCTTGGGGAAGAGGTAAAAATGACGGAAGGTACCAGGATTCCAGCACCAGCGGCTGTTCGTGAGATGAAGGGTGAGATAAAAGAAGCTCGCCAAGGGATGCACGAAGAGGTGAAGAACGTTCAAGAAGAACGACATGAAAATGTTCAAGAGGTTCGAAGTGAGGGCAGGAAGAATGTCCGAGAAATGGTGAAGGATGCCAAGACTAGTTCCTCAACAAAGCCAGCTGATCTCATGCGGAGAATTCAGGGCGAAGTCCGGGAGCGTCGTGAAGATATTAAAGAAATTCGGGGAGAGGCTCGCAAAGAAATTGAAGTGGCTCGAACCAAGTTTCTCGATGAGATTAAAGAGAAACGGGAGTTCCTCAAGACCACTTTAGAAAAAAATCGTGAAGCTTTGGCAAAAAGGTTAGAAACTTTTAAAGATGAGCGAAAGAAGAAAGTAGCGGAGAATGTGGGTGAGAATCTCGACAAAGCCAACGAAGCAGCGACGAATAATCTCAGTAAAGCACTAGATCAGTTGGCGGAAGTTTTGGGAAGAATTTCTTCTCGAGCTGATAAGGCTGGTAGTCGCGGACTCGACATTGTTTCGGTGAAGGTGGAAATCGGAAATGCCAGTAGCGCCATAACAACAGCCCGGAATGCTGTAATTGCCCAGGCGGCCAAGACCTATCCGATTGCCATTTCTGCCGAGGCAAAATTGAAGAGCGATCTCTCTGATGTCCGAAAAAAGTTACACGACGATATGGAGAAAGTTCGGGAATTGGTAAAGACAGCCCGGGAAGCGGTGCATAAAGCGGCCACCACCCTGGCTCAGATTCCTCGAGTCGATGAAGCCGGTACGCCGACATCAACAGCCACCTCGACCGCGAACACCACGACAACGGCCTCGTCAACTGCCACCACAACCAGCCAGTAATAGAAAAATTACTTTACAAACATGAACAGCAACAAAGGAACCCTCATAACTATCATCGTCATCATCGCTGTAATTCTCTTGGGAATCGTTTTGTGGTGGTCGCAGATGAGCAATCTTCCGGGACCGCTCGACACCGGAACACCGGTCAGCGAAGTTCCGCCAGCCGATGATACAACCGCGAGAATCCAGGCAGATCTGAATCAGGTTGATGTCGGCGATACGAATCAAGAGATGCAGGATATTGATGCCGACATCAATACTCTCTAGCCGCCACACATCTCGCGATAGCGAACGAGTATAACGGAGGCCAGGCGCCAGTTCTGAGTTTTTTTCTTTTCTTAAAAATCCAATGGCCTCCATTCACAAAAAAGTAAAAATTGTAGCCACGATTGGTCCAGCGAGCGACAGCGAAGAAAAAATTGAACGTTTGGTCCGCGCTGGTGTAAATGTCTTTCGCCTGAACTTTGCTCATCGGGAGTGGGACTACTTCGCTTTAATTATTCGCCGGATTCGCGCTGTCGAAAAACGCGTTGGCTACCCAGTGGCCATTCTCGGAGATGTGCCGGGACCGAAAATTCGAATTGGTTTTGTCGACGAGGGTGTCGAGCTGCGAACGGGAAATCGTCTTCGCATTGTTGGCCAGTCGGTCATCGGCTCAAAGGAAATTATCTCGGTTAATTTTCCGAGTATTTTGAAACACATCAAAAAGGGAACGGAGATATATCTTGGCGATGGCGTTACTAAACTGGTTGCTGAACGGATCGATGAGGAGGGGGTGATTGCGGTGGTAACCGGCGGGGGAGCGCTCCGTTCGCGCATGGGCTTTTCAGCGCAGGGAATGGCCCTCGATGCTTTTTCCTTAAACACCCGAGACCGATCGTTTATCCGGAAGGCGGCCCATGCAAAACTTGATTTTCTGGGCGTTTCTTTTGTGCAAACACCCCAGGATATCGCCCGGGTCAAGAAGCTTCTGCCTAAAAAAGACGGACCGCTCGTTATCGCGAAAATCGAAACCGCTAAAGCGGTCGAGCATATCAACTCAATTCTCGACTTTGCGGACGGCCTCATGATCGCGCGCGGCGATCTTGGTTTTTCTATTCCGCTTTCCGAATTGCCGTTTGTGCAGAAAGAACTTATTCGGTTGTGCTTGAAGCGCGCCAAGCCGGTCATTACCGCGACCCAGATGCTGGAATCAATGATTCACAATCATTTTCCAACGCGGGCCGAAGTGAGCGATGTGGCCAATGCTATTTTAGATGGTACCGACGCGGTAATGCTTTCGGCCGAAACCGCTCTCGGAGACTTTCCGGAGGAAACCGTGCGCATTATGGCCCACATCATTCGCGGGAGCGCGCCGCGGGTGAAGTCGCCGATTTTCGAGGAGGAAAAAGGCGCAACTCATGCCGCGACTGCCTCGGCTGTTCGCGTGGCGAATCAGATTGGCGCGCGTCTCATCATCGCTTTTACCGAAGGTGGCGCGACCGCGCGGCAGATCGCCCGCCATCGCAGCTCGCAGTCAATTATTGCGCTTTCTCCTCGTGAAACAACACTGCATAAGCTGGCGTTAAGCTGGGGAGTGTACGGATTCAAAACGAAAACAACAAGTAATATTGATCATCTCCTCCTGCAGGCTCGTACCGTAGCTCGCACCAACAAAATTACACCGCTCAAAAAAGGGGAAAGTTTTGTGATTGCGGCAGGAGTGCCGTTCGGAAAAAGCGGCAGTACGAATTTGATCTTAATCGAAAAAGTGTAGGCGTGTTTAAAATCCTCAAAGAATCATCAACCTCACGTGCCCGTTGCGGCGTGATTGAAACCCCTCATGGCCTTATAGAAACTCCGGCCTATACAATTGTGGGGACGCACGCCGAAGTACGGTGTTTAACGCCAGAAGATCTTATTGCCACGAAGACTCAGCTCATCATTGCGAATACCTATCATCTCTGGCGAGAGCTAGGAGACGAGGGATTAGCCAGCTATCCCGGCCTTCATGAGGCTATGGACTGGTCTGGGCCGATTATGACCGATTCAGGCGGGTTCCAGGTCTTCAGTCTGGGGGCGGCTCGAGAGAAAAAAATGGGCAAGGTAAAAAAAGGAGAGGATGGTGGCAGTTGGGAAGGAGAAAATGTAGTTCGAGTAACCGACTCCGGCGTTTATTTTATGGAGGACGGCGAGGAACAGTATCTCGATGCCGAGCTTTCGATGCGGATCCAGGAACAGCTCGGCGCGGACATTATTGTCGCTTTTGATGAGCCGACCTCGCCACTCCATGATTATGAGTACACCAAGCAGTCTTTGGTTCGGACGCACCGCTGGGCGGAACGTTCGCTCGAAGCGAAAACTTCGAACCAATTGATCTACGGTGTCGTTCAGGGCGGTTCGTTTCCGGATTTGCGACAAGAGAGCGCGGAATTTATTGGGAACTTGGCTTTTGACGGTTTTGCGATTGGTGGAGCATTTGGCGATTCCTTTGGCAGTAAAAAAACGGAGATGATTACGGAACTTGAAGCCTCGATTCCATTTTTACCGAAAGATCGCCCGCGGCATCTTCTGGGGATTGGTCGCGTTGAGGATTTGTTTCTAGGGGTAGAGGCGGGGATCGATACCTTTGATTGTGTGATTCCGACCCGCGAAGCTCGCCACGGTTCAATCTGGACGAGAGAAGGCCGGTTTGATCTCAAGCGTTCAGTTTTTGAGGAGGATACGAGTCCGCTCGATCCTTCCTGTTCGTGCCCAGTGTGTCTCGACGAAACAATCAATCGCAAGACCTTACGCCAGTTATTTAAAGATAAAAATCCAGAAGCCGGTCGTTTAGCCACCATCCACAACGTTTCTTTTTTCAATCAACTTATGGAAGATATCCGCGAAGGAATCAAGAATGACAATTTAGGAGAAGTTAAAAAAGAATATCTGCGAGGAGAAGAAAAATAAAAAGCCCGAGAAAATTTTCCCAGGCCTAAAGATAATTATCGAAAATCACGCGGAGCAGGGAAGCGGAACGTCTCATTGTCCGCCTGGCACTTTTCGAAGTCCGCTTTGAGATTTTGGAGCGCAATTCGAAGCAGTAAATTTCGTGTTGCTACCCCCATATTTCTCTGAAGTTCCTCAACGTGAGGGATGGAATCCAGAGCGAGATCCAACTGAATGCGTATTTTTCCCGCCTTAGTCATGATTTCTCCTTAAGAAGTGACTGTGTTGCTTCCTAGTTCATACCACCTCTTATAGTGAGAGTAAATAGTAGAAAATAGGGGAAATAAAAAGCCCGACGAGGTTACTCGGCGAGCTGGGCAAACTGGAGGCGGGTTCGGAGGTTACGATCGGGCAGGCACAGCACTTTGCTGATTCCGTCGTCACCGCCCCTTCTGAACACGAAGTACTGGGCGCAGTTCCGCAAGACGGTGATCCAAACTCTGACGCCCGCCGGAATTACCAGCAGAGGCAGAGCCTCGGAACATTTTGGGATCTGCGGTGGGTTCCGGAGTAGCTTGTGGGTTTCGGGATCAACGCACCCCACGAACCGGTTCGCAGTCGTTCCGTGCCACGTCTCGATGTCGTATACCCGTTGGGCAACCTGTTTGATTTGGGATTGTTGGTGGTAGCCGTTGGTTGCTACCGCTGTAATCACCAGTATGCAGAAAACGAACAACGTCTTCTTCATGAATCCCTCCCAATGGCTTTCAGCTATTACTATATAAATCAAAATAATTGATTACGTCAAATCTCCGAAGAGTCCCTTACCTTCTAAAAATAAAAAAGCCCAAAGATCGTTGTCGATCCCAGGGCTGGTGGGGCATCTCTATTCATGAGAGCGGTGTTAGCAGTGCGGATCTGTGCAGCGTCGGATTTTCGGGTTTACGACATCGCTCGTATATTGGAACTTAGCGCCTGTACCTAACGGATGCCAAACAGTTATTCGGAACGAGCGGCTGTCGCCAAGAACGATCACTTGAATCCTAAGTCCTTCAGGAAAAGGTACATTGGGAAACGTTTTCGCGCACGTTCCGGCACGCTCCTCATCAGGAAGGTCTCTCAGTGTTTCGGGATCTTCACAGGGATAGTAGTGATCCAGGTCGCTCAGAGTCTCTTTCTCTTCAACAATGATCTTCTCGAGGTAGATTCTGGCCTGGGAGTCGAACGTACGCTGGCGATGGCGATATGTTATGAATCCAGTAATGGCAACAAGAATGATGAGGATGAGGCTGATTACAATCACCATCTCGATCAAAGGGAAACCCTGCTTCTTATCCGATGTCTCCACTGACTTCTCCTTTAGCACATCCCTTCTTCCGAAGAAGAGGAAGTGGTTGAATTACTACTAGGGAAATGATGATATATTTACTATAGACAGTCAAGTATGCAGAAGACAGATACATTCAAAAAAATAGTTTGGGATTACTATAAAAAACACGGGCGGAAGATGCCGTGGCGAGAAACAAGCGACCCCTATATGATTTTTGTTTCCGAGGTGATGTTGCAACAGACCCAGGTTGATCGCGTGAAACCGAAGTACGAAGCATTTATATTTTTTTTTCCCAATTTCAGGAAGTTGGCAGGGGCGCCGCTTCCAAAACTCTATGGTGCTTGGCAAGGCTTAGGATACAATCGTCGCGCGCTTGGCCTGAAGAAAAGTGCTCAAAAGGTCACGGCGGAATACGGAGGGAAACTTCCTCAAACGCTCGAGGAGTTAGAGGCACTGCCTGGCATTGGTCCGGCGACAGCCGCTTCGATTACCGCCTTTGCTTTTAATCAGCCCGTCGTTTTTATTGAAACAAATATTCGTCGGGTTTTTCTCCACCATTTTTTTGCCGACAAGAAAAATGTCGATGATGCAAAGATCAGAAAGCTTGTAGAAATAACGCTGGACAAGAAAAATCCACGCGAGTGGTACTGGGCTTTGATGGACTATGGGAGCTATCTGGCCAAAACTTTGCCGAAGAATCCAAATCAGCGAAGCCGTCACTATGCAAAACAGAGCGCATTTAAAGGGTCAAAACGCGAAGCTCGTGGCGCCATTATTCGATTTTTACTTAAGGAAAAAACTGGCACCAGTACGAACATCATCAAAAATTTGAAGTTAGACACGGACATAGTTCGAGCCGCTCTTCATGACTTAGAAAAGGAAAATGTTGTCGAAAAAGTGCGAGGCCTCTACAAACTCAAGGAAATATAGTAGAAAGAGATATAAAAGAGATATACATGAAAGAGACTTCCTGGGAGCGATCGGCCGAATGGTACGATGAGCATCTGAAAAAAGATGACACCTATCAGCGGAAGGTAATCCTGCCCCAATTACTCCGGGCGATGGACATTAAAAAAGGCGAAATGATTCTCGACCTGGCTTGTGGCTCGGGATTTTTCTCGATGGAGTTTATGAAAGCCGGCGCACATCTCGTGGGCGTCGATGCCTCGAAAACGCTTATTGCTCTTGCCAAAAAAGCCGTTCCCCAAGGGCAGTTCTATGTTGGCTCTTCGGACAAGTTATCACTTATTCCGAATCAGTCGATTGATAAAGTTGTCGTTGTTCTAGCACTGCAGAACATCGAGAATGTCGCGTCAACGCTTAAGGAATGTGCCCGTGTTTTAAAACCAAGCGGACAAACGTACATCGTTTTAAACCATCCGGCCTTCCGGAATCCGCAGGAAAGCGACTGGGGTTGGGATGAGTCTAAGAAGGTACAGTATCGTCGAATTGATCGATACTTAAGCGAGTCGAAGGTGAAAATTCAGATGCATCCAGGCGACGCTCCGAGTGAGTATACAATCTCTTTCCATCGACCACTCCAATTTTATTTTAAAGCCTTACGGACAAGTGGTTTTCTCACACGTTCAGTCGAGGAGTGGGAGTCACATAAAAAGAGCCAGACCGGACCGCGCTCCATGGCAGAAAATCGGGCTCGAAAAGAAATTCCAGTTTTTCTTTTTCTAGAGGCCGTGAAACATCCACTGTCGATTTACTTTTTGAAGTAATTAATACCAATAGCTTTATGGACTCGGTCTAAAGTTTCCCGAGCAACCTTACGGGCATTGGCCGTCCCGGCTTCTAAAATATCCATAACTTCCGATTTTCGTTTAGCATAACTTGCGCGGCGTTCGCGAATCGGATCGAAAAGGTCGTTCAAGATTCCAACTAAGCGTTCTTTGATAACCACATCGCCAACACCACCTTTCTTATACTGTTTTTTCAGAGCTTCCAAGCCTTTTTTATCTGTATCAAAAATATCTAAGTACATAAAAACGACATTGCCTTCGAGATGGCCGGGGTCGCTTACGTGAATCCGGGTTGGATCGGTGTACATTTTCATTACTTTCTTTTTCACTGTGGCGGCGTCATCAGAAAGATTGATCGCGTTACCCAAAGACTTAGACATTTTTTCTTTGCCATCAACACCAGGAAGACGTGGCATTGAGGAAAGTTGTGCTTTAGGAACGACCAGGGTGTTTCCGTAAAGCGCATTAAACTTTTTCACGATATCGCGGGTGAGTTCGATAACTGGTAGTTGGTCTTCGCCAACCGGCACAAGATCGGCGCCGAACGCAGTAATGTCCGCGGCCTGGCTCACCGGATAAACCAAGAATCCCATAGGCAGTTCTTTAGTAAAACCGCGCTGGCGGATCTCGTTTTTGATCGTCGGATTCTGCTGGAGTTGAGCGAGGGTGGTGAGGTTCAGCAAGTAAAGTGCCAGTTCGGCAATTTCTGGAATCTGGGACTGGAGAAAAAATGTGGTCTTCTTTGGATCAATACCGACCGCCAAGTAATCGAGCATCACTTCAAACACATTGGCGCTCACTTTTTCCGGTGTCTTGAAATTATCAGTCAGAGCCTGCATGTCGGCGATCATGACGAACTGTTCGTAGTCGTTTTGTAAGTTGACGCGATTCTGAAGCGAACCCACAAAATGGCCGAGATGGAGCGGTCCAGTCGGGCGATCGCCAGTTAAGATACGTTTCTTTTGCATATGGAACAATCCTAGCACGATGAAGAAGCGGTCTCAACCAGATAGTATAAGTTCGATAATTTTCATTTACGGATTGTGATACCTTGAAGATTGTTTTTGATTTTTGCCTGCATCGAACTTTCACTACCTGGTCAAGAAACTGATTTTGAATGAATCTCTACGGGCTTCCGCCCGCAGTTTTATGCGGGTAATAAAAAACTTCACACGAAGTGAAGTTGATCTAGGGAGAGATAAATCTGCGGATGACCACGAGTTCCCCATGCGCTTCCTTAAGAAGCTTGACTGATGTTAATTCGCCGGCAGGATTGCTGAGGAGAAAGTGTTGGATCGTTTCGATGCATTCCCATTCAGCCCGGTCGGATAGAGTGGCATCGAGACGAGCAGCAGAGACTATCCAATCGGTGCTATTTTTCTTTCCAACGAGGATTACGAGATATGACATCCTCTCTCCTTAGAGATACTAAGGGAGAGAGTAATCGGAAATGACCTTTGGGGCAAGATGAAATGCCAGAAGACAATCACTTGCCAGGCTTAACTTTTTGGGTACTATACAACTAGCTATTCTATCAAGAGAAGGTGGGAAGGTGGTTTGTGGCACACCGTAATCGTTATAGTGAGTACACGCCAATCAGAATCGAGAGCATTCCAGAACGCCTTAGAATTTTTCTTGTTCGTCACGGAATGGATCTTTCCAAGATCCGAACCATCAGAGATCTCATGACACTGGATAACGGGCGGGTTGGTGTGCGCCGATGGCCGAACCAGGGTCGGGTTTTGAGAATCAACTGTCAGTACCTCAAGTTGGTAAGAAAGCCGACGAAGAAGTTGACTACACTGATTCAAAACAGTCTTCGGGTACGACAGCCCAAAAAGAAGATTACTTAGGAGGACAAAGTCCTCCTTTTTTATTGCAACGCTGGACGGACGTTTTAAGATAAATTAGAATCTCGGATACATGCGCGGGTGGCCCTTCGGCGGCGCGCTCAGGACAACAGTTTATAGATATGCGCGGGTGGCGAAACTGGCAGACGCACTACCTTGAGGTGGTAGCGCCCGCAAGGGCTTGCAGGTTCAACTCCTGTCCCGCGCACACATGAAAATTGTCACACCTTCTGGTGTAGCAATTTTTATATGCGGGACAGGAGTTGAACGAGAAGGTGGGGTCGGGAGGAGGTGTCGTCCTCCCGTTTCGGAATTTCTCAAAACCGACCGCGTGCCGCCTTAGCTTCAGCAGTGGCGCAGGGTTTTGAGAACGCAGACCGAAGGTCGAGTAGTGAAATTTCCTCTCCCGCGCACACTTGAAATAATTTCTAGAAAACGGTAATTTAAAGTTTAACGCACTCAACGGGGAGGTAGTTGTGGCTAGAAAGCGCAGGGCTCCGAAAAACCTGGCGAAGATTGCGGCCAAGGCACGGCATCATCTCGAGCAACGAGGCAGAGAACCGAATATCGGCTGGCGGCCCCCGCCCAAGCCCATCACAAAGCGAAGCGCTTCCGAAACTAGTTACTAGCTCTTTTCTCTGAATCCCTTTTCCGCCGTCTCCGGATGCGCGGATTTTTATTTCTCCTAATTTTAATTCTTGGGACTTGCGGTTGGCTGTGTGTGGGGTAATAATTGGAAGAGTATGTTCCCTTGCTCCTATGGAGGAATCAATGAAAAAGTGGATCTTCGACCATGCCTTGCTTCTCATGATCGTTTTCGCAGTCGTTCTTTTCGGGGGCATACTGATCACCCTGGATCACGTGAATCGCGACCGGGATCCCGAACAGATTATCAAGAGTTCCAACCGCCATCCACTATGAGATGTGCGGTTTTTTAATCGAAAGATTCCCAAAAAGAAATGAAGCTCCACGGGCTGAAGCCCGTGGTTTCTTAGAGCTCAAGCTTCGCTTGTCCGCATGTCATTGCGCCTGCCCGCCTCTGGAGGGAGCAAGGCGAAGTAATCTAGATTGCCACGTCGCTACGCTCCTCGCAATGACATGCGGATCTACTTCATTCCCGGGCTGAAAGCCTGGGGTTTTGCGGTGGAGAATAAAAAATCTCCGTCGGTTTCCCGATGGAGATTATGACCTTTCCTCCTCAATCAGTTCCCGCATCTTTCTGCGAAAGCGGGCAATGATGGATCCCACGCTTCCGACCGGCTCGCCGAGGAACTCGGCAATGTCCTTATACGGGGTAGTGAGTTTACAGGTTTTTGTCAGGCTGTCGAGCGTCAGGCGCTGTTTCCCTCGTTTCTCGATATTTCTCTCGCAAAGCGCGATCTGATCTTGCAGTGTTTGTGCGAAGCAAGAACTCAGGGAAACGCGTGACAAGTCTTCCGTAAGCCGGACGATCCTGCGTTGATAGTCCGCGATGTGCTGATCCACGACCGCAACAGCATGCTCGAGTTCGCGCAGTTTTGACTTGCGCGCGGCTACGGCCTCCGCGAGCTCACAAAGACCATCCGCAATTTTCTGCGGATCCCGCTTTGTATACTTTCGGAGAAAGACCAACTCCTCGGGACTTAACGGTAGAGCATCGGGATGGAGGAGTTTCATGACGACCCGGGCCGAGCCGGGAAAAATCAATTCTCCAACCTTCCGTAAGTCAAAAACTTCCTTTGTCTTGGCCTCAAGCGGATGTATTCTCTCGCCCTCAATCACCTTCCTCATGGGATTCCCTCCAGTGAATTTACTGTTAGAGAGACTAGCAGTTCCCCAGGATCCTTTCAAGATTCCGAATTTTTGAGTATAAAGATAGATGTTATGACTCAACGCGATACAAAAACAAAAATAGGCAAAAGAAAAACAGTGTTCACCGGCGCTTTATACACAGTGAGTCAGGCGCGCATAGTTTTACTGAGCGGACGGACGGGGATATTAGAAACAATTTCACGTCACCCGACTGTTGATATTGTGGCCATACATGACGATGACAAAATCCTTCTCAACTGCGAGTATCGGCCAAAATATAAAAAGCGAGTCTGGCGGTTGCCGGGCGGGACGGTGGAGAAAGGGGAGACCTGGCGGGCGGCGGCAGAAAGAGAACTTCAAGAAGAAACTGGATTTAAAGCAAAAAGACTGACTCTTTTTCATACCGTACACATGGGACAGACGATCGACTGGCCGCGTCGCGCCTATCTTGGCGAAGGACTTATTCCTTCAAAACTGCCGAATGACGACGAAGAGGATATTCGGATTGAGTTCTTAACACTCAAAGAGGCGATGCGGCTTATTGAACGAGGGGAAATTCGTCATGACTTTACGGAGTACCTGATCTGGAAGTTATTTCTTAAAAAGAAGCTGAAATAGGTTGTTTCTTAGCGAAATAGAAGGGTAGAGGGGGCTTATTTTAGGACACATTTTAGGGCCCTTGACAAATTAGGCGGTTTCGACTAACGTATGCCTGTAAGTAGCTATTTGAGCCGCAACAGATTGACGTGCTATCTCGCAGGAGATGGCCCCAGCAGCCCCATAAAATTAGGCAGTACCGGGGCAGAAAGGTGTATCATGCACGCCCGTCACGGTCCGACGGACCAGTTTTCCAATGTCATTTTTTGCGACAACACCGGCCAGGACGCGATCAGCTGCCGCGGCGGCGCCGACCAATACAACACGTAGGTCGCCGGCATCCGTGACGCAGGACTCAGTGCTACGTCACAGCTGTTTTACTCTGAAAAATAAAGCTGCGACGTAAATCAAAAAAAGGTTGGGGGGCTTCGGCCCCCCATACCGACCCACACAAACCCATATACACTTTTGTATATGGGTCATTGCTTTTTAAGGGGATTTTAAATTTGTATTTTTCTCATGCTACGATAAGTATCGTGCAGTATATTATCGGTATTGACGAAGTGGGGCGGGGTCCTTTGGCCGGGCCGGTTGTGGTCGCGGCAGTAGTTTTACCGCGTGGCTTTCGCTTGCCGAAGGAGATGGGTGCGCTCAAAGACTCGAAACAGCTTTCGAAACAACGTCGCGAAGTTTGGTGTGAGTATTTTATTACCTGTCCCGAGGTTTCGTTCAGTGTTTCGCGGGTGTATCCGAATCGGATTGATCGCTTGAATATCTCCGGTGCAGCCAATCAGGCGGCGCTCAGGGCTTATCAAAAACTATTGAGTCGAGAACATATTCATTCATCGCATCGCGTTATTTTAGATGGTGGGCTCTATCTTGGTACCAAGAAAAAAAGTTTCGAGTACGGCGCGAAAACAATCATTAAGGGTGACGAGAAACACCCGCCAATTATGATTGCTTCGATTATCGCGAAAGTGGTTCGGGATAGATACATGACCAAACTAGCCAAAAAATATCCAGAATATGGCTTTGAAGAGCACAAAGGGTATGGCACACGCGAGCACCGAAAAGTCCTGAAAAAATACGGCCCAACTGAAGCCCATCGGTTGACCTTTTTGAGTAAATATCCTACTATTTGGCTTATTAAGGAATCATAACTATGGGTGGCGTACCAATAAAACATCATACCAAAGGCAAAGTAGGCCGACGGCGTTCGCATATGGCCCTGAAGAAGCAGCGGATCCTCCAGTGCGCAAACTGCGGCGGTCCGAAGCTGGCTCATCGTGTTTGTCCGCAGTGCGGAAATGATCGCTAGGAGCATGGTGGATGGAGCGAAGGGTTGAAAAATTATGTTTCGCTTTGAATCTCTTGATATTTGGAAGCTAGCGACTCAGTACGCAAAAAGTTGCTACACTATTGCGGGCACTTTTCCTAATCACGAAAAATTCTCATTAGCTGATCAGCTACGCCGGGCGGCTATTTCAATTTCAAATAACATAGCCGAGGGATCGGTAGACTCACCAGCAGTTTTTAAGAAGTATCTATCGATTGCCATCGGTTCAACTCTGGAAACGGTCAATATCTTGAATTTTAGCTGTGAAATAGGTTACATTTCATTAGAGGAGAAACAAGAAATGTATCGGAAAGCGGAAGAGTTAATACCTAAAATAAGAGCTTTTTCACGGATGTTACACGCTAAGCCCTAAGCACCCTGCTCCTTGCTACTACTATGGCCACTCGACACCTTCTCCGCGCAGTTATTCTCCAGACGCTCTATGAGTGGGATTTTTACCAGGGGAAGAAGGATATTACCGACATTCTTGATCGCAACATGAAGGAGTTCGCGCCAGATGTGGACGAACCCGAGTTTGCCTGGAAGATTTTGCACGGCGTGGCCGGACATTTGCGCGAGATCGATACGAAGATCGAAGAGGTGGCGCCGGAGTGGCCGCTCGCGCGCATTGCCCTGATTGACCGGAATATTTTGCGTCTCGGGCTCTATGAGCTCATGTATGCCAATCCGGAAGAGGTGCCGCCCAAGGTGGCTATTAATGAAGCTATTGAACTCGCGAAAAACTATGGCGGACCGAACGCCGGACGATTCATAAACGGCGTCCTCGGAACCGTTTTCAAGAAAACGCAGGAAACGACATGACCGGAACTCATCTCAAAAATAGCTCCGTCGCGTTCTCCTCTGATTTGCCCGTTCATCACGGCACGACCTGCCGGCAGGCAGGCAGGCGAGGAGGCATAGGCCAAAGTCTAGGCTCCGACCTGCGCTTCGCCGAAGGCTCTCGCCTCGCTGTAGCTATGGCGAAGCGGGTCGGCAAGGCGAGGAAGTAACACAGATGACGGGCGAATCAGAAAGAACCGAAAGGATAGGAAGTATAGCTACGGATACAGTGTTGCTGCGTTCTCAACGTACCTTTGGGTACACCTTCGAACTAGTGCCTCCTCTCCATAGCTATACTTCTCTATCGCGACAGGATATATTTTTAAGATGAGTTCCAAAACATCAACCGATACAGCCAAGCTTGAAGAAAAATTAAATGTGAAGTTTGTGCGAAATGATCTGATCCAGGAGGCTTTAACGCACCGCTCATATTTAAACGAAAATCATCGCTGGCCGTTTAATCATAATGAACGCCTGGAGTTTTTAGGCGACGCGGTTTTGGAACTCTCGGTGAGCGTTCTTTTGTATAAAAAGTTTCCCGAGGAATCGGAGGGACAGATGACCATGCTTCGCGCCGCGCTCGTGAATTATCAGCGCTTGGCCAAGGTGGCCAAGGAACTCGATCTCCATAAGTTTGTCTTAATGTCGCGCGGTGAAGCGAAGGATAGCGGCCGCGCGCACGAAGTTATTTTGGCCAATACGTTTGAATCGATCGTCGGCGCAATTTATCTCGATCAAGGATTTAAAGTTGCCCACTCGTTTATCGAGCAGGCAGTGTTTACCCATCTGGACGAGGTTCTAAAAACGAAAAGCTATAAAGATCCAAAGAGCGAGCTCCAAGAGATTGTCCAAGAAGAGCGGCGACTGACGCCAACGTACAAGGTTCTTGATGAAAAAGGACCAGCTCACGATCGCATTTTCCGTGTCGGTGTTTATTTCGGTACCGAGTTTGTAACCGAGGGGAGCGGCAACTCGAAACAGGAAGCCGAAGTTGATGCCGCGAAGCAAGCCTTGAAGAAAGCCAAAAAATTGTCTGCTTGATCGACAATGTCCCGACTCCTTAAATCCCTTGAGCTAAACGGTTTCAAATCATTCGCCGAGCGGACGACTTTGGAACTGCCAGAAGGGATTACGGCCATTGTTGGACCAAACGGTTCAGGGAAGTCGAATGTGATCGATGCTATTCGCTGGCTTTTGGGCGAGCGCGAAGCCCGGAACTTGCGTGGCGCAAAAAGCGAGGATTTAATTTTTGCCGGCACAAAAGATCGGCCACGCCTGGGGCAAGCCCAAGCCTCACTCCAATTTACGAACGAACACCAGTTTTTCCCCGTTGATTTTTCGGAGATTATTGTGGCGCGGCAAGTGAGTCGCGACGGCAGTAGTCAGTATTTTATTAATAAGTCCGAAGTCCGTTTGAAAGATTTGGTGGACTTTTTCGCCCATTCTCGTTTAGGCGCGCGCGGACTGGTCGTTATTACGCAAGGCAATAGCGATATGTTTATCCGGGCCACGCCGTTAGAGCGGCGTGGTATGATCGAGGAGATTTTGGGACTTCGCGAATTCCAGCTCAAAAAAACTGAAGCCGAGCGACGTTTAGCGAGTGCGGAAATAAATTTGGAAAAAGTAAAAGCGTTGGTCGAAGAGATTTTGCCGCACTTACGCTCTTTAAAACGCCAAACCGCTCGCTGGGAAAAGCGCGGTGTACTCGAAGAGGAACTGAAAAATTTAGAAAACCTATTCTTCGCTTTTCAGATACGCGCCTTAAAAAATGAGACGAAGAAAATCGTCGAGGCGAACGAGTCGAAAGAAAAAGAGAAAACACAGCTTGAAGCCGCGGTAAAAAAAGCCGAGGAGCATCTTCACGCCACCGAAAAACGCCAGCCGGAAGAACAGACACGCTTAAAAGTTGTAAAAGAGCGAATCCAGCTTTTGCTCCAGGATCGGAGCGTTCTTGAAAAAGAGTTAGGTCGTCTCGAAGGACGACTCGAGGATCACGAAGAGACAGTTTCCGGATCTTTGCCGTCCCATAAGGATCTTGCGGACACGGTCGCCGTTTTGAAGCATGATTTAGAGCGAGCGTTAGAGGGAGATTTCAATGCGCTCAAAACAGCAGTCGAAAAAGCCCTCGGAAAAATCAATCACTTGTTTGCCTCTGAGCGGAAAACAGAATCAAAGCCGTCAGGGCTGAAGGAGGAATTTGCTAAATTTGGGACACAGCTTGCGAAACTTTCCAAAGACCTCGAAGCTCTTCAGAAAGAAGAGCGAGCGCTCGAGGAAGGCCAGTCCGCTTTTTACAGCGCTTTTAAGGCGGCCGTCTCCGAGCTCGAAACCGCGAAAAATCATTTACAAACTTGGGAGCGAGCCAGTCAGTCGGTCACAATCGAGAAGGAACGCATTAAATTGCACGAAGAAGAACTGCATCGTCATATCGAACAGGCCAGCCGAACCTTGAAAGAGTTTGAGCATATCGCGGCGCCACACGAGTTTAATTTAGGTGAAGCTGATCGACGGATTTTGAAACTCCGCGGCGACCTGGCGAGTATCGGAGAGATTGACGAAGCGCTCGTCAGAGAAGCGGCGGAAACGGAAGAACGGTACACGTTCTTGGAAAGGGAATCGGCTGATCTCGAGAAGAGTAAGGCTGATTTGCGGGAACTTATTGTTGAACTGCGCTCAAAAATCAAAAACGATTTTGAGAAGGCGTTGGTTAAAATCAATAAAGAGTTCGCCACATTTTTCGATCTCATGTTTGGCGGGGGACAGGGAAAATTAATTGTAGTAAAGCGAGAGAAGAAGAAAAAAATTGAAGAGGATGAGGAAGGTAATGTTACAGAAGGAGTCCTGATAGAAGAAACCGAGGAGGAGAAGCGGGCTGACGACGGTATTGAGGTTGAGGTGAAGTTGCCGCGGAAACGAATTACTTCATTGGAAATGCTTTCTGGGGGTGAACGAAGTCTGGTTGGTATCGCCGCACTTTTTGCTCTGATCTCGGTTAGTCCACCACCATTTTTAGTCTTGGACGAGATCGACGCCCCGCTCGATGAGCGAAATGCCCGTCGTTTTGCCGAGCTCGTCAAAAAATTCGCCCATCAGACCCAGTTCGTGATCGTGACCCATAACCGTGCCACTATGGAAGCCGCTAATGTCTTGTATGGCGTAACCATGAATGCTGACGGTACTTCGAAGGTAGTGTCTTTGAAACTTGAAGAAAAAGCTACCGAGGTAGTTTGATTCACTTTTTTATAAAAAGATATGCTACAATCTGAATATGAATAAAAAAGGATTTGTAAATATTGTTTTGGTAGTAGTCATCGCCTTACTTATGGGCACGGTTGGGTATTTCGCATTTGTTAAAAAATCGGAACCTGTTACTCAACAACCAACATTACCCACAACCACACAAACTCCAACCCCGCAACAACCCTCTCCAACACCGATAAATGAAACGGCGAATTGGAAAACATACAAAAATGATACATACGGTTTTGAAGTAAAGTATCCATCCGATTGGACATCGAAAGGATCTTGGAGTGAAAATGGCGGCTTTTTCTATGTTGCATTTGGAACTACCGACTCAATTGATTCAAAACCGCTTGCGACCCTCCGGGTATATCTGAATCAAACTACTTTAGATAAATTCGTAAAATCTTTTGATTATATTAGCGAAACTTGGAAGGATACTGCGCTCGACGGTGTAGTTGCAAAAGAAGTAATTTCAACTGGACAGAATTCAAGACAATTTATCCTCACTGCCTCAGTTAGAAATTCTTATGGTTTTGAACTGGCCTCGACAGTGTTTGGAGACAATGTTGATACTGTAAGAAAGATGAATTCGACATTCCAGTTCTTTAAGTAAATTCGCCCCACCCGCAAAGGTTGTAAAAACCAGGTTGATGTAGGGAGCCAGAACAAAGACAAGACCCTTGCTTTATAGGGGAAAAATCGTTACAGTATTACCACTTTAGAAATACATGTTAGCCATCAAATTACAGCGAATTGGTAAGAAGCATCAGCCCAGCTACCGCCTGGTAGTGGCTGAAAGACGCTCTAAAATGCCCGCTCCGCCGGTTGAGGACCTTGGTACCTATAATCCAGCCACGAAGGCTCTCCAGGCCAAGAAAGACCGTGTTTCGTACTGGGTTGGTGTTGGCGCTCAGCCGACTGTTTCAGTCTTGAATCTTTTGGTCAAAAACCGAGTCCTCGCGCTTCCCAAGAAAGCCGTGAAGATTGGCAAACCGAAGAAAGCTGAAGCCGCCGCTTAATTTCGCTACTTCCCGAGATAACAGAAACTCAAGAAAAGGTCGGTCGCACTCTTTTTTCAGAACCGAAGAAAGAAACGAATACCAGACATGTCTGATCAAGAATTTTTAACGATGTTGGCCAAAGCTTTGGTCGACCACCCGGATGATGTAAGCGTCGACCGTCGCGTTGACGAGATGGGCGTACTCCTCACTTTGAAAGTAAATCCCATGGATATGGGACAGATCGTCGGTCGACAGGGTTCGACCGCCAAGGCCATCCGCTCACTTTTGAGAATCGTTGGCATTAAAAACAATGCTCGCGTCAACCTAAAGATTGATGAACCGGAGGGCGGTCGCGCACCGCGAAGCGATCAAGGAGGCGGAGGCAACTTTTAGTTTCCACCGTGTCGCCTAAAAAACCACCACGTCAGACGTGGTGGTTTTTGTTTTGCTTGAAAAACGAGGTGACTTCCGATACAATTCTGTCCATTATGTCATTAGCTTATACCGAACTGAAAAAAGGAGTCTTATTTATTTTAAACGGCGAACCGTACGAGGTAATCGAGGCCAATTTTTTGCGCATGCAACAGCGGAAAGCTGTTGTTCAGACGAAGATCCGCAACCTCATGACCGGGAAAATTCTCGATCGTAACTGGCAGGGAAGTGATAGCTTTGATGAGGCCGAGATTGAACAGAGTGAAGCCCAGTTTATTTATGAGAGTAAAGGCGAGTATTGGTTTCACGAAGTGGGAAATCCCAAGAATCGCTTTGCTATTTCGGCCGATGTGGCCGGTGAACCAGCCCGATTTTTAAAAAATGGCACGGTGGTAAAGACCATGATTTTTAAGGAAAAGATTATTCAGGTGAAGGTGCCGATCAAGATGGATCTTAAGGTAAAAGATGCCCCGCCAGGGATTAAAGGCAACACTGCTCAAGGCGGATCAAAAACGGTGACGCTGGAAAATGGCGTCCAGGTTTCCGTGCCACTTTTCATCGACGAAGGAGAGGTGATCCGCATTAATACAGAGACTGGACAATACGTAGAACGAGTATAGTTTTTGAATTCATAAACGGCTAACTGCTGCGTTACGATTTGCGCTCCGCATTCACTGTACGTTTCAGTACAGTTCATTTGCGGTGCTCAATCAAGCCTTGTAGCTAACCGTTTCTAAATCAAAAAATTTTACAACTCGACAAAGCCTAGTATCTAACCGATGGAAATGTGAAGCATGGTATACTATTTTCAATGTTCATTACGTTTCCCTGGTGGTTCAGTGTAATTGTCCTTTTCGGGATGCCCTCTATATTCTTCGCCTTAATCCTTGGAATTTTGATTATTATTAAACGCAAAGAATCTGGGAAGTATTCATCAATACTATCAGTATTGTTTGCAATATCTCTTTCCGTCGCTTTGCCCACTCTTTTCCTGTTGGTAACGTGGAAGTTGAGTAGCTTTCATATTTCTCTCTGATTTTGGATTTTGATCCGAGGTTTTCCTATTTGTGCTTTATGTGTTCGAGGGCGTACTCAATGGTACCGCCAACTTTTTTGCGTGGATTGAAGATGTTTTGAGGGTCGAATATTTTCTTCGTCTTAGCGAATAAAGCGTTTATCTTTTTGCCGTACATCTGTTCAAGATACGGTGTGCGGATGAGGCCATCGTTATGTTCCGCGGTAATTGAACCTTTGAACTCCAAAACCAAGTCATAAACCTGCTCCGAGAGTTTCGGAATAATCGCCCGATCCTCGGGATTCTTGAGATCCATGAGGGGAATAATGTGGAAATTTGCATCGCCGACATGGCCCGCGACGGTGTAGATCAAATGGGGATACTGGTCAAGAATCTTATTGAGTCGCGGGAGAAACTCCGGCAATTGCTCCGGGCGAACGGCGAAATCATCGATAAAGGGGGCAGTATGTTTGCCGCTCACATGTTTTCGAAGCAGATTGAAACTTTCTCGTCGCATGATCCAGTACTTTTCCGCTTCGGCTCGGCTTCTCGTGATATGCGTCGGTAGCTTAAATTTCTCCTTGATTTCTTTTTCCGCCTGCTTCAGCCGCTGAACCACCTCTTTTTCGTCGTTTCCGGTAAATTCAGCGATTAAAACTAACTTTGGGAGACCATCAGTTAGCGCCATCCACATTTCTGGAAGAAATTTCAATCCGAGAAGAATAGCGTTACCTTTCATTTGTCTAATAAGTTCCGGTATGAATCGTATTGCCATCTTCATGGTGTGATCGTCATAGCCTTCAAAGCTTTCTGGTTTATATTTCAGAATGGTTTTGGCAATGTCGCCAAGTGGCTTCAGGTCTTTCAAAAATATAACCAGAAGTTCTGACTGCGGTTTCGGTCGGATAAGTTTGAGACGGGCCTTGGTCACAAATCCAAGCGTGCCTTGAGAACCGACGAAAAGCTTGGTCAGATCAAAAATTTCTTTCTCCTTGTCCCAGACTTCCCACAGAAGATAGCCGGCTGAGTTTTTGGAAACGTGCGGCTTAGCGGCCTTAATGAGATCATAGTTCTTCTTGATTAAAGCAAAGATTTCGCGGTAGACTTTCCCCTCGAAGGTTTTCGATTTTTTCTTTTTAGCCAGTTCCGGTTTCGAGAGAGGTTCAAAAATATAGTTTTCGCCATCGCTTAAGATAACATCCAGACGTTCAACGTAATCTTCGGTTTTACCGTACGAGAGCGATTTTTCGCCGCCGGAATTATTAGCGATCATGCCGCCCAGGGTGCAGATATTTTTTGAGGCCGGGTAGGAGGGGAGAAGAAGATTCTTTTTTAATGTTTCCGCTTCGAAATTACGATAAAAAACACCGGGTTCGACGGTCGCGCCATCATTATTCACCTCGATGATCCGATTGAAATGAGCGTTCATATCGACAACGATCGAATCGTTTAAAGAACCGCCGCTCATATCCGTGCCGCCAGAACGAGCGGTTAGTGATAAATCGGGATGCTTCTTTTTCTCGCGAGCCACAAAGGAAACCAAATTTTTTAAATCGGTGAGATTTTTTGGTTTTACTACGACTTCCGGCCGAATCTCAAAGATACTGGCATCATGGCTGTAGGTTTCGAGATTTTTTTCATCCGTTAAAATCTCGCCCTGGAAAAATTCTTTGAGCCGATCTGCGTCCATGATATATAGTATACTCCGTTCTCGGTATTTTGTCTGACGATGTAAACTCAGTTTATCTGCACCAGCGTATTATTCTGTTTGAATCAGAAACTCTTCATTCTCACGATCGTGAGAATGAAGAGTTTCAAACCCAAGGGTTAAAGAAAAGCCCGCGCATGGCGCGGGCTGCATGATGGGAAATGGTTTCAGTTGATATACTTAACGACGATTTCTTGCGGATCGGTGAGGTCTGCCCGAATTCCCGTCTCTTCGAGGTGTCCGAGAGCCCGGTTGAATTGCCGAGCCACTTCGTTCGCGAGATCAGCGTCTCCCGTGAGAAGTGCGCAGGATGCAACCATGATAAATCTGGTGGTCTCGTCCCTGCACGTCTCCGGACAGGTCGTGCAGTCGAGCTCACCGATCGCATCGGCGCACTCGCGGACCATTAGTCGGAGAATCCAAATGGTCTCCGCCCGATTGCCGTCTGCAATCAAGAGCTTCCTGACTTTTGGCAGCATTGCGCCTGCCCCCTCCTCGACCCCCAGGTCGATCAGTGCCTCAATTGTCTGCCGTTTCATAAACCTCCACCTCCTCGGTTATTGTGCTCATCCCCATGATGAACTAGGATATAGTACACAATATTGATATGAAGAAGTCAATCATAAAGAAATCCACAGCTTTCGTGGGTACCCACCGTCGCCCCCACTTCGCCCAAGCTTCGAGGGGCAAGCAAGGCTTTGGCGGGCAAGTGTCTGGAGCTCCTTTGGTTTTTGTAGC
>CAYHXC010000006.1:0-76005 GCA_964360585.1 uncultured Candidatus Saccharibacteria bacterium
AGTAATCGCGGATCAGCCACGCCGCGGTGAATACGTTCTCGAGTCCTGTACTCACTGCCCGTCAAGTCAGCAGAGCTGGGAGTAGGTGAAGACCCCCACCAAAGTCTGGAGGACTTTGGCAATATCGAATATCGAAACTCTAAGTTCGAAACAATACTGAATTGTTAATGTCCTAATTGATTTTAAATTTCTGACATTTCTGAATTTGTTTAGGATTTGGTGCTTCGTGCTTCGAATTTTCCAAAAACCTGTGGTTTTTGGTGGGGGGCTAGCCTAAGCTTAGTAATGAGGACTAAGTCGTAAACTTGTTGCGACTCTGGAGGGAGACCTCCAAGAAAAAATCTGGCTATATGCTGGAAACTCTGTGTATCTGGTGCTACTCGTGCTACCATATCGGCATCATGAGTGACAATGCATCCAGTGCAGACAATCAGCAGGCAACCCTTCAAATTACTCGAGGCAACACCTTGAGTACTATAGAAGGAGAGTCCTCAGAGACTATATGCCAGACTCCACATACACGAAAAGAAATTATTGCGTATCTCCAGGGAGCACTTCACGATGCTTCTCGGAATAAGAAAACAAGGATTCGTTTTGTTCAGAAATATCCTGAATGGCTCGCATTCTTACAGGAATTGCTTGAAAAAATCGGATCCCGTTCGTGGATATATCGAGAGGGGAAATCACGTAATTTATATGCGTTGGAAACGACCTGTAAAAAATTAGATTTCGACTTCGACCCTCTTAGACTCGTTACAGTAGGAGAAAAAGCTTTCTACCTCAAAGGATTTTTTGATGCAGAAGGCGGTGTTCCTCGTAATGAAAAGAGGTTTTATATCCAGTTAGTCCAAAAAGATTACTCTAAGATTGCAGCTATTCGAACGCTGCTTCAAGATTTGGGTATCGAGGCTGGGAAAATACACAATCCTAGTCGCGAGGTTGATCCTGATTATTGGAGAATCTTTATTCGGACGAAACACCATAGGATGTTTGCTTTGATCGTAGGATCGGCACATCCTGTGAAACAAGAAATCTTTCGTGTACGGATGAAGATATAGTCCGAACTGCCCCGATGTGAAATCGGGATCTCGACTCCATTATTTTTAAAAGAAATAGTGCATCGGGACATGGCGACATGCAGATAACACATACCTTGAACAAGGCACGCGTAGCGGAAGCTGTGCGTGGAACAATTAAACTATTCCGACGTTACGTCGGAAAGGCGATCACGATTTTCGAAAGAAAATCGCGCAAAGCCCTTCGGAAACTTTTTCAAGAAAGAAGTATGGAGGCACCCTCCGTCGCGTAATCCTCCTTCGTTTAAACTTCGAAGGACGACGAGCTATGGAGGACAAAGTTGGGATAACTAAAAAGCTCTTTGGAACTCTCCTTAAAAATTCATTTCTACAAAACAGCGAATATTTCTGCTGCGCGAAAGCCTATTCCTCATTGAAATAGCTACGGCTATTCCTGCTTTGGAATATGCTTCGCTCGCTAGAACTATTCTGGTTTTGCGACGAAAGCAATTTTCAAGGATAGTTCCCGCAGAAGAATAACCCCGAGCAAAGTCGAAGGGTTCATTTTGCGTTCGTTTTTTTAACTCCACTCTGTCATTGCGAGCTCCAGCGGGAGCGTGGCAATCTAAGTAATAAAAAAAGCCACGTTTGGAAACGTGACTAGAAGAAAAAATCGTGGAGGAAACCAGAGATAAAAAGGAGTACTACAAAAAAAAGCGACAACCTTCTGGTGTTTCCGCAAGAACCAGATCCAATTTTGCGTAGTGCGATGGTTGAGTGCTTCTAGCTGATCTGCAGTTTTCTCGAGCTTCTGTAAGGCGCTTTCAAAAGACATTGATTTCAAGCCTCCGGAAAAGAAGATACCTATTTACAATAATACGGTCAAGCATTTTATTTTTCGTCATTTACCGATATACTAAAGAAGGACGGGAAATACTTCCGTTCTTTTCCGAATGTCATGATTAAAACAGCTAACGTTTTTATTGTTGAAGACGATAAATTCCTTTCACCGCTTCTTCGTAGCCGCCTAGAGAAGGAAGGATTAACTGTTCTCCAGGCTTTTGACGGCGAGGAAGCGCTCCGGGCGCTCGAGACGACCAGGCCCCAGGTGATTATTATGGATCTCATCATGCCCCGGGTCTCTGGACTCGAGCTTCTGGAGATGTTATCGTCTGATCCGCAGTACAATCAGATTCCGGTGATCATCATGTCGAACTTGAGTCAGGAGAGCGATGTGGAGAAAGCCAAACGGTTGGGAGCGGTCGGTTATTTCGTCAAAGTGAACGCCTCCCTTGACGAAGTGATCAAATTAGTGAAACAATTGATGGCTAAGGCCGGTCCGGCCACCCCAGCAGCAGCGCCAACAGCAACGCCTGCGCCGCCCGCCGAAGGGCCCATGAGGCTATAACTGTAACCATGATTGATCAAACAATAATGAGCCAAATAAAAGCCGGAGCCAAAGTCCGCGTCCATGAAAAGGAAGGCGGCAAATTTGAGGGACTCGTGATTGGACGAAAGCACGGTTCAGAATCCGGTGCGACCTTTACCGTCCGTTCGATGGTGGCCGCGGTTGGCGTGGAGAAGGTATACCCAGTCCACTCACCAACAATCAATAAGGTGGAAATTGTCTCCAGCCCACGAAAACCAAGCCGTTCGAAACTCTATTTTGTGCGCGAGATGTCAGGCTCCCGTATCCGCAAGAAATTAGGAGTCTCCCTGTAACTTTGATAGAAAACAGCCATCTGCGGCGTTACGGCTTCCGCTTCGCCCTCACTGTGCAATTAAGCACAGCTTGGGTGCGATGCTCAACCAAGCCTTGCATCTAACTATTTTCTATCAAAGTTAAGCACCAATCTGAGCCTAGCCCCTCAGTATTTCTCCTTTAAAGCCATCGGTTTTAAATAAAACCAGGGTCGGACAAAGGGTCTAATAACTTTAATTTACATTTCAGAACACTTCCCTTACAGTTAGGGGCGTAGTTCATGAAAGCTTCATAACGAATAGACTTAACTTATCAAACTTATGGATCCCGTTAGAAATTTACCAACTATGTCATACACCTATATCACGATGAGTTTGCCAGCAATAAAAGTCGTTACTACTAAAAACGGAAACGTTGTTTCCTATCCCGTTAGAAACCACGATCACTCTTCCTATGACACAAACAATTAAGCCTCAAAAGTCGATAGTATATACAAGGAATACTGCGGAGAAATTTATCGATCGTGATCTGTTTCTAAGCGGGACCTATTTCTAACGGGATGGATACGTACCTTTCGAAAGAACGTCTCGAGGAACTGAAAGCTGAGCTTGAAGACCTTCTTCATAATGGACGGTTGCGAGTAGCCGACCGTTTGAAGCGCGCTAAGGAATACGGCGATTTGTCCGAGAACTCGGAGTACAGCGAAGCCAAAGACGAGCAAGCCAGTGTGGAGCGCCGGATTATGGAGCTTGAGGATATGATCAAGAACGCCGCCATTATCAAGAAGGCGGCCAGTAGCGATATTGTGACTGTTGGCTCTCACATCACGATCGAAAATAAGGGTAAAACGTTTAAATACCAGATCGTAGGTTCAAATGAGGCGATGCCGGAAGAGGGGAAGATCTCAAACGAGTCTCCATTAGGAAAAGCATTCTTGGGACGCCGGGCCGGTGAGGCGATTAAGGTGCCGACGCCGAAGGGGGACATATCCTACACAATCTCCAAGATCGAGTAATCTTGAATCCCGGAACGACTGACTCCGTCGTTACGCACTGCGCTTCGCCTTCACTGTACAATCAAGCACAGTTCAGTTGCGATGCTCTCGCAAGCCTAGGATTCAGCCGCCCGGGATTCAAGATTAGAATTAAAATAAAATGGAAACATTGAGATATAGTTGGTTTTGGCTTGCTAAAGGTTATTTAAGTTTATCCCGGCAAGGCGTTATCAAATTGGGAAAAGAGCGTAAAGATGGCGAATTGGATTTTATAATTGCGGCTATTCTTTTCAATTTAAAACACGCTATAGAGCTGATTTTAAAGAGTGGAATGGTAACAAAAACTGAAAGCTTTGATAAGAATCATAATTTAGATTTGCTCTCAAATCGTTTAAGAAAAGAAACGAAAACTAAAAGTAAGCACCTAAATTCTTTAGTTAAAATTTCAAAAAAGTATCACAATTTTAATTTCTCTAAAAGAAAATTCAAAAAGGCGAATTTTTTCGATATAGAAAATGAAGTATTTAGGTATCCAATTTCTTCGAATAAGAAGTATATCCTTTCCAGTGAGGTTATTAAAAGATTTGATCGTGGAGATATTCTAGAGATTTCGCGCGACATAGATCAATTAGATAAAATAATGAGCAAACTTTATCCAATACTAAGAAGGGAAGCTGGAGCGAACTCATCTCTGAGAGAGCGTCACATGACGAGTGCAGTTGCGAGTCTGTTGGCTCCAAGAATTTCTAAGAGGAAGATAAGTGCCATAGTGAGAGAGCGGAACCGGAATGGACAACCGATATCAAGGGGATAGGAATCCATCGGGAAAACGAAAAATGATTTTGCTTAACAACTAGTTTGAGGTGCTGTTGGTCCTGGCATCCAAGGGGTAAAGTTGCATCTGTGAATTTTAATGCCAGCGTAACAACCCCCAGGTGCGTTTACGCACCAGGCAGGGATAAAGAATGGCCAGTTATTTTGCTCAAGACAATAACTGCCGCAATTCCAGGGCGGAGGTAAGGCAATTCGAATTCCATAGCTGCAATTCCCGCCATTAGCATTTTGGTCACACCACGAAAAAGAACTCGGGCTTACTAGATAAAATATGCCGAAAGTAATTACTAAGATAAAAAGAACGAAAAGTATTTTGTGCTTCTTTATAAAATTCATTGGCTTAATTATACAACACGGCGGCGGACAAGCCTTGTAGCTGATCATTTTCTCGAGCAATCTTGACGAAAGTAGCCAGTATTTCATAATTTGTTCATAGATATATCAATAAAATTAGCTATTGATGGAATTGAATTATAATGATATTATCAAAATCCAATGGGACCGGAAAAAGTTAAAGAAGTATATAGATTAAGAAACCTTTTTCCTAGCGAATTAAAGATTTCTGTGAACCGCTTAGAAAACGGTGAATTTTTGGCAACCATTAATACTTTTAAAGGGCTTCAAACAGAAGGAACTACCTTTTCTGAATTAATCGAAATGGTCAATGACGCAGTTAAAACATATTTTGAAGTGCCAGAGGAATTTGTTCCTTTTATGCCAAATTATATACCTCCATTAGAAGCAGCCCAGAAATTAGATGTTTTCCCGATAGTGCAAAATCAAACTAATGTAATTTTCCCTCTCTCTACCAGTGAAAAAGTTCCATGTTAACACAAAGGATACTTCACACCGAGAACTTTGTGCTATTGCAAAACAGTTAGGTTTTGTATTTTTCGAAGGAGGAAAGCACACAAAAGTAAACACCCGAGAGGGTGTTTTTGTTACTATGATTCCTCGTCATGAAACGATTAACCCATTTACAGCTAAGGCAATCGTAAAATCTCTGAATGCACATGGCGGAGAGGTTGATTTCACATAATAGAGTGCAATAATCCATCGGGAAAACGAAAAATGATTCGCTCGATCTGGTATACTTACTGCATGAATAAATGGCTTAAATATCTGGCGATGGAGGTCTTCATCATTCTGCCGTTTGTGGGGTTTTATTTGGGCGTACAGTATCAAAAGGGGCAGGAGGTGGAAAGAAAAACCTTCGAAATTCATACTTCTATTGATCAGAGGCCGACCCACCATTTCTCATGGCAGGGGATTGAATTTGATTATCCCGAAGGCTGGGAAGCAACAACGACTCGGTACGCGTCTCCGGGGATGCTAGCTCAGGGAATGCCTCCTCAAGAAGATGGCTTTCTGATTTTCAAAAGTGGATATCCATCTGATGTAAATTTCACGATAGGCGCTGGTGGTCCACAGATAGGGGGATTTGAGTGTTCTCGTTTTCGTGTGGAGTTCCCAAGTGTGACTCGATGTATTGATATAGCAGGAAAAACGCATCAATGGCCGTTTATAGCCATTCGCACTTCAAGTAATGATCCCGAAACGATTGCAGTATTCGAGATGATTAGTCGAACCGGAAAGCACTGGGTTCCCCCGCCGGAAGGACCACGAGGATAGATGCAAGAATCCATCGGGAAAACGAAAAACGATTCCGGTTTTAATGTAAATTATATACATATTTGACTCCCTTTGGTTTTACGAGGAGAATGGAGGGCATGATGAGAGAAGAAGAGAAGACGAAGTATCAAAACCTAGCTTTTGTCGATGGACAGAATATGTATTTTGGTACGACTAAATGTGATGTGTGTGCTGAACGGTTAGGAATAGAACTCCAGGACGTTAAGCTAGCTGACTGTACCTGTGGAATAGCCTGGGAAGTAAGTTTGGGCAAGCTTAGGGTCTATTTGAAGGAAAAGTATAATGTTTCCGAGGCATACTACTTTCTGGGGAACCTTCAGGATAAGAATGTAGAGTTATATAAAGAAATACAAAAAGCCGGATTCATCCTCATATTTAAAGAACATCATAATAAGGCTAAGTCTAAAAAGAAGGGAAATGTTGACGCAGATTTGGTTTTTGAAGTTATGAAAAATATGTTAGATAATCCTGGATTTAATAAGATTATCTTAGTTTCAGGGGACGGTGATTATAAAAAGTTAGTCAACTATCTTATTTTTAAGGGAAAATTTGAGAAAATACTTTTTCCAAATAAGAAATTTGCATCGTCTCTCTATAAAGAATTTGGTGGTGAATCGTACGATTATCTAGAAAACGTTAGAACCCATATAGAGGAAAAATAAAAAGGCCCCTAGGGCACTGACACCCTTCGGGTCCTTTTCGTGTTGATAGCCTTTATCCTATAGCACTGTACATGAAAAGTCAATGATCTTTTCAGTGGATAATTTTGAGAGAAATCCACTGGATAATGGGATTTTTTGGGGGATCTACGTTGTCTTTGATCCGTTATTCATTGTGCAAGAATCCATCGGGAAAACGAAAAATGATTCTGTCCAGTCTTTAAATAAAAAGAGGACCTTTGAGATCCTCATTTGAAACGACGTGTGAGCGTGGCATCTTCTCGGTCTAAGAGGGAGATGTCGTAGCCACTTTCCTCTCCGACCCCTTGAGAAATGCAGGGTGGTTGACCAGGGAAGGAACTTCGGAGCCAGAGATTGTATTTACGACTTAGGATCTCGAGTTCTTCGGCAAATCGTCGCACCCGAGAGAAGAACGTTTCTTCCTTCCAGGGAAGAAAAGGGAAGAGGAAGTGGGCTGCTTCGGTCGCTACATTTACTCCTGGCCCATGCAGTTCTCTCCCAACATCTTCCATTCCTAAACGTAAGATCTCCTCGGTGACTGGCATGAGGGTGTGAGGACCGGACAGATCGAAAGGTTTGCCAATGTTTTTCTCCTCGACTTTGCCTCTTACGTCGTAGTACTCTCCCTCGGGAGAGCGGACGACAGCATGGACGGCCGCTCCTTGGCCGTCGATGAGACCGAAGATTGGCCACCCAAGACCACGATGCAGGGCCACAGCGAAAAAGTAGCAATTTCCGTGAAGATACAGTTCTTCGTAGATGTGGCGAAATTCTTGGTGCGTATGGAGAGGAGTGGTTGGAGCAACAGACATACTGGACCCTCCTAAATTAATGCGTTCTGGCCAGAAGATATCACATCTTGGACGAGAAAGACAATTGCAAATTCACCGGGAAAACGAAAAATGATTTCTGTTCTATCTTAAATAAAAAAGCGAATAAGTCGGTACTTATTCGCTGGGGGATGCAGGCTGAATCTGCTCCAGATATTTCATTAGTCTACGCATCCTCGCTATTTCCTTCTTGTTCTTTTTCCGAAGGGCAATGGTCGCTTTACCGAGAGATGTTGCAGGGTTAGGCTTGGTGCGAGGATGAGGTAGGATAGAGGTGAAGCTATCGACAGAGCTGATTCTCTCCACGAGATCTTCCCACAGGGGTCTCATGTCTCCACGTTGGAAGCTTTTATAGATACGAACTAGCTCGCAGATTCCCTCCTCGGCACTACGAGAGTCGTAGAGACTATCGAGGATATTCTCAGCAATGAAATCGAATACCTGTCGATTGAAGGTTTTTTCTGTCATTTTCGCTCCCTCTTAGGCTAGATGCTTTTTACAGTAATAAGCACAACATGTCAATTACGACCTTACCGAGGAAAGTGTGAGTTTTCTGTCATACTGTTTTTTCTATGCAAGAATCCATCGGGAAAACGAAAAATGATTCCGTTTGGTATACTTACTGCATGAATAAATGGCTTAAATATATAGCGATGGCGGTTGTTATCCTTTTACCGTTTGTGGGGTTTTACTTGGGGATGATGTACCAGAGGATGAGTGTTCCGACAGAGAATACCTCAACGATCCCTGAGGACATTTCTATTGACGAGTGTTTAGATCGTGTTGCAGCTAAATCTAAATATTCAGCAAGTAGCACTGAGCGTGCGGCCGAAGAGGCTATATGCTATAACTCTCCTTTGTCTAATCCCAATATCCAGTAAGTAGTACGGGGGAACGAACTCGCTAAGGAAAACGAAAAATGATTTTGCTTAGTTGGTAAATAAAAAAGAGGACCTTTTTGAGATCCTCTGCAATCTTTGCAACTCGAATCAGTGTTTCATCTTCGACCCGTCGTCAATCACTGCGTCGTCGATAGGCCACAATTCTTCGGGGAGTTTCAGTATAGTTGTTTGGATGTAAACTTCCTTCTTGCATCCCAAACACTGGCCTTGGACCGTACAGTTTGGAGAGGTTTGACCAACGGCATAGAACACCATGCCCGGCACAACCATTTTCTTTTCCTTGCATTCAGGACAATCAACGAATGACTCTCGCATGCTATCCTCTAGAATCATGAGCACCTCGTTGGCTGTAGGGTAGTATAACTAGCTTAAGATAGGTCTAGCAACTTACAGTAACAATAATGGTTAATAGGATTTTGAGCTTGAAGCTTATCCTATACAAGAATGTGTTGGGAAAACGAAAAATGATTCTGTTTGGTTTCGGTACAGTTTTAATCGAAAAAGTATCAATGTTTGGGATTAGATGCCCTGTGAACAACTCATTGACTTTTCATGGCTTTCTTGTTTATATACTAATGAAAGTCACCTGCGCCTCTCGAAAGGGAGTGTGCAGGTTTTCGTTTTAGGGGTACTATACCCACTATGGAACGAGTATCTATCCTTATTGACGGAAGTAATTTCTACCACTTAGTTCTCAAGAAACTTTCCCTAGAAGAGTCTCAGTTTAACTTCGACGCCTTTGCTAACTTTCTCGCCAACGGTAGAACCATCACTGAGAAAGGAAAGCGATTCTATACCGGCACAGTCAGAGAAAAAGAAGGGGATGCACGTAGTAGAGTAGCAATGAGCAAGCAGACAGCTTTTTTTACTAAACTGAGTAAAGTTAACTGGGAGTTGAAAACGAGCAAGCTGAAAATTCGTTTCGAAGAAATTCATATAGATAAACGAGTTGTTGAATACAAAGAATTGCAAAAAGCAGGTATTACCAGGATTACCGTCGAGAGATTGAGAGAAAAAGGAATTGATGTGAAATTAGCTACAGACTTGATCGTGGGTGCGGTCGACGATCAATATGACACAGCCATTATCGTCAGTTCTGATTCCGATTTGATTCCTGCAATTGATTGGGTACGTTTGAGGAAGAAAAAGAAAGTTGAGTATATAGGATTCTCCGTTCTCGATGAAAAGAATCCTAAAAACTCAACAAGGCCGTTACTTTCTTTGATTAATAAAACAGATTTGCAAAGAACTTTAGTGAAATCAGACCTAGATTCGTTTATAGAGAAAAATCTTTTTACTAAACAGGTCTAGTTTTTTGATGCAAGAATCCATCGGGAAAACGAAAAATGATCCCGTCTTTTTAATGGCTTTAGAGGGAGGCTATATACATATTTGACTCTCTTTGGTTTTACGAGAAGAATAAGGCGTTATGAATAACCTACCGGAAGGAGATACTCCTAAGAATATTGCCTATATTGACGCCGCTAATCTAGATCGTGCTCTCCGGGATCAGCTTCATTGGCAGTTGGATTATGCCAAATTTCGGGTGTGGCTGAAAGAAAAGTACAAAGTTGAAAAAGCCTATATTTTCATTGGTCTCATCCCAAAGTATAAAAACCTGTACACGTATCTTCAGAACTGCGGTTTCACCCTTGCCTTCAAGGACGTAGTCTTTCAAAATGGGAAGCCAAAAGGGAACTGTGATTCAGATCTCTTGATGCAAGCCTCGAGCGATTTTTATGAAGGGAGATTAAAAGAAGCTGTTATCGTCGCGAGCGATGGGGATTATGCCCCATTAGTGAGGCTTCTTCATGATAGAAAAAGTTTGCGCGTGATTCTTTCTCCCACAAATCCCAAACAGTGCTCCCTTCTTTTAAAAAGAACTGGAGCTCCTATTGCCTATATAAAAGACCAAAGATTGATTTTAGAAGTGGCGAAAGGGTCTTAAAATGAAAAGGCCCCCGATGCGTACGGATCGCATAGGGGTCCTCTTCGTGATGAATGCCTTTATACTATAGAGGTTTTTGTGAAAAGTCAATGATCTTCATGGTGGATAATTTTTGAGGGAAATTCACTGGGTTAATGGGATTTTTGGGATCTACGTTGCCTTTGATCTACTATTCATTATGCAAGAATTTGTTGGGAAAACGAAAATTGATCCCGCTACCGCTGGTTGACACTCTGGGGTGGGAGTGGTAGTTTTTCCTTCAGAAGAGGAGGGATGAGGATGTCTTCGTCAGAAGATCCGGCTACAGCCAGAAAAAGTGAAGCTATGCGTATAGCGGCCCAAGAAGGTCACTCTATCGGCAACTGGCGCTTAGAAGGAACCACGTGGCATGGTTCTTGCACGGAAAAGCAATGCTCTGCCAGGGTCTCGGTCGGTGCCGGACCCCACGGCGGTATTGCAGGCCCAACGATTCGTAAGGCTTGTCCGTATAAGTCGAGATCAACAACAGTACGATAACCGACCCGGTCTTCGGAGTTCGGTTTTTTCTTTTTGTATCCATCGGGAAAACGAAAAATGATTCTGTTTGGTTTCGGTACAGTTTTAATCGAAAAAGTATCAAAACCCAGGATAAGATACCTGTGAACAACTCATTGACTTTTCATCCACGGCTGTATATAGTAAAAATGTGCTTGTGGGGCGTCAGCCCTATTCGGCTAATACATAAGCCGAAGGCAGGCACTGCAAAGATACCGCTTCATGCGGTGTTTTTGTTTTCAATCTTCATCGGGGTTACCTTTCATCGTAGTATAAAATTTGGTATCTCTGTATTTGTTCGTAGTCCAAGCTGGCACAACACTCCAGAAGTGCATCGTTCCATTATCGCCAATTTTTCTAATAATCACTTTAATTTTGCGGTTATCAACTATAGCAATAATGCCCCAGTATTTTACAGGCCGACTTTTCCTTATTCTCTTTTTAAAACTCTTCACTTCAAATTCCTTGAGTGTTTCTTCGAATTCTTGATAGGTGGTAGAATTTTTCACCAATTTAGCCGCTAACGGTAATAACTTAAACCTTAGGATTTGAGAGGGCCGTTCTCTTTCGGAATGAGATCCTTTGAAAACAATGTGATTGAATCCTTCGGCAGTGAAGTAAATCTCTTGATTAAAGGCAGGAGAAAATATTTTCCCAATGCCATTGTAGAAACTATGAGCATCGTCTTTCAGTTTTTCGTAGTTCGATATGTCTTCCATTTGAAAGATACTACTGCACTCTGGTATTCCAATCAAACCAGCGAATAAAGACCTATCCCATATAGAGGAAAAATGAACTACCACGGACTTACGTCCGTGGTTTCCCGTACAGTTCAAGCTGCGCTTGTCCGCCTGTCATTGCGAGGGAGTAGAAGCGACCGTGGCAATCTAGATTGCTTCGTCATACTCGCAATGACAGGCGGATATGCCCCTTATCCACGGCCTAACGGCCGTGGTTTTGGCATGGAACTTTGGCATATAAAAAACGAATGGATTTTGTCCATTCGTTTGAAATTGTCAGGGCGGGAGGGGAACGCCTCGTCGGCGGTACTCGGCATAGTACACCTCGCTCACGGCGTCACCTCCGTCAAAGGGGAGCGCTTTCAGCCGGCGATCGAGATCGGCAATTGGCAACTTGGCCAGTTCTTTGGCCAGAGCTTCGAGATCGGGATCATTGATCGGAATGATGTCCCGTTTCTCGAGGATGTGCGAAGAACCGATTGGGATAAATCCAAGCTTATATTCGGGACCGGAAAGAACCGTAATTCTTCCTGATGTGTCGGGTATTTCCCCGACCACCGAGAGGGGGAGTACAAAGGCTCGAGTTTTCTTCTCGAACCATAAGTCTCGATCCGTGTCGTACCACGCCAACCAAGAGAACTCTACCTTGAGAATTCCTCCGTCAAACGCAATCGAAGCTACCTCTCCTTGGAATTCGGCCACCTTTGGGTTTTTCGTCATGGCGAACTGTCCGCCAATAAACCGCTGGAGAAACTCATTTGAGAAGATCATGCCACCTCCATGGCTCAAAAGACTATCTCACTTATATGTCTGAAATGGGCTTCGGTCAATCTAATGTTATTTTCATGAAAGATGAGGTACACTAACGATATGAAAAAATATTTAGTACTGTATCTCATGCTAGCGGCGGGTTTGGCGGAGTGGGCGAAGAAACCAGCCGAGGAGCGGAAAGCGGCCGAAGATAAGATGCAGAAGGAGTGGCAGGAGTGGGCCGGGAAGCACAAAGATATGATCAAGGAAACTGCTGGCGCCGGCGCGACGCAGAAGGTGACGAATGAGGGCGTTTCTCAGATTAAAAACGATGTGATGATGTATTCGATGGTGGAAGCCGAATCGCCGGAAGTTGTGGCTAAAGCTTTTGAGCACCATCCGCATCTCGGTATTCCCGGCGCCTGGATTGAGATCATGCCCGCGAATGTCTTGCCGGGTATGTCTTCTTGATTTGTGCGTTAACGCATTGACAAAAACAAGAAATTGTGCATAATAGTGATTAGAACACCAACTTGTAGTCCGGTACAAACCCGGGAGAAAACGGAGGCAGGTCACATGAAGACCGTATTGACTGTTCTGACTGTGGGAGATATCGCGAAGATGGCACCGTTGCTGCAAGCAGCAGCCATCTCGCCAGGTACTCTCCTCAGCAACCTGGAGACGGTCTGGGCACAGATGCCCGCGTTGCACCGTGCTCGATATGCCGAGCAGTTCCCTGAGGCGGTCGAGTTGATTGCCGGCCCCCCACTCACGCAAGACCGGTACGATCAGTTGCTGAGAGAGCTCGCTCATGAGATGGGCGTCCCGCCCAATCTCGCGGGCATGCGTGCGCACTGGGGCACGTTGGACGAAGACGCAAAGGCGTGGCTTCTCTTCGGGCATCCGTTGATCGGAGCCCTCGTCGACAGCGAAGAACGGCCGCCTTACGAGGATCCAACGGTCGTTCCCGACCATCATTCCGCGCCGGCCTGATCGTGGTTCGCACCCCTCCAATCTTTCTAGGACATGGCAGTACCTAGAGAGAATAACTTGCTGCCTGGCCCTACGAACTTTCGTGGGGCCAAACTTTTTTATACTTCCTAAAAACTTCCCAATTAGAGAGAAATTCGGTAGTATTGGGGGATTATGTCTGACTCTCATAGATTCAATCTCGCGACCATGAAAGGCAATAAGCCCTGGGCGGAAGCCGTGGCTGACGCGGTTATTGCGCAACATCCAAACGAAGAGATGTATACGGTGGCGGCGGGGATTAGTCCATCGGGTGTCGTTCACTTCGGCAACTTTCGGGACATTATGACCGCGCATATGGTCCGCGAAACATTGCAGGCGAAAGGCAAAAAAGCGCGACTCATTTTCTCTTGGGACAATTTTGATCGTATGCGCAAAGTGCCGGCGGGCGTGCCGGAGTCCTTTTCAGAACATATAGGAAAACCGCTTTCTAAAGTGCCGGATCCTTTCGGCGCGGTAGCTTCCTACGCCGAACATTTCCAGCAGCCGTTTGTCGAGGCCATGAAAAAGTTAGGCATAGAGATTGAGTATCGCAATCAGACGGAACTTTACGAAAGCGGTGTCTATGACGAAAAGATTAAACTCGCATTGCAACACCGAGAAGAAATCGCCGATGTGCTCCTCTCTTTTATGACCGAGAAAGCGATGACGGCGAAGGGGATTGATGCCGCCGAGTACCGCAAGAATTTCTATCCGATTTCCATCTACTCGCGATTTACCGGAAAAGATTCAACCAAGATTGTGTCATATGATGGCGATATGGGAGTGACCTACTACTGCGCCGAGACGAAGAAAAAAGATACGGTGGATTTACGTGAACATCACATTGCCAAATTGAATTGGAAGATGGACTGGCCAATGCGCTGGCAGTATGAGAATGTTCACTTTGAGCCGGGAGGGAGCGATCACGCCGCGCCTGGGAGCAGTTACGACGTTTCTACCGTAGTGGCAAAAAAAATCTTTCACATCGAACCGCCGATCTTTGTTGAGTATATGTTTGTGGGCATTCGGGGATTAGGAGCGAAGATGTCCGGTTCAAAAGGAAATGCGGTTTCGCCACTCGATCTCCTGGATATTTATGATCCGAAATTACTCTTGTGGTTGTACGAACGGAAAGACCCGAACCAGTCATTTGAACTGGCTTTTGATTCTGAAATTTACCGGCAATACGATGAGTACGATCGTGAACACGAAATTAATCAGGCCGTTTCTTTCCGGCAGTTGGTGGGTTTTGGTCAGATCGTTCAGTGGCAGGAGGATAAGCTCACGACCATCCTCGATCAACTTACATTGGATTACGATAAAAATGTAATTAGAGAGAGGCTGCCTTTGGCGAAAAGTTGGCTAGAGAAATACAACGCCGACGAGGCGGTCACTTTACGGAGCGAATCAAATCGAGAGTATATCGAAACACTAAACGAGAAGCAGAAGGCGCTTATTGCGCGTTTGCATGATGAACTTGCGACCAAACCGGAGGCCAGTATTACTGATCTCGAATTTCTGACCTACCAGATTCCCAAGGATCCGAATGTAGATGAAGCCACACTCAAAAAAGAACAGCGGCAGTTTTTCAAAGACGTTTATAATTTGCTGATTGGAAAAGATACCGGACCGAGACTGGGAACGTTTCTCTGGGCTGCTGATCGAAAAAAAGTGCTTGAACTCCTGAGCATTGATTAAGATACTCGAGAAAACCGAGCTTCTCGTTTACAATTAGAATGATGGCAGATATTCCTCCCAAGGCTCAACGCATGACTGATGTTCGTCCGCCCGAGGCTTCACCGGGCGAAGGCCAGTTGCCAGCTGTTCTTGTTGATCAAAAGCCACAAAAAGAAGTTACTGCCGAACTTCGCGCGGCGCGAGCGCCCCGAAAAAAACTCAAGCCGCAGTTTCGTTACGCCGTGCATATCTTGATTGTTCTTGTTATTACACTTATCGTTGGGTTTGGCGTGATGCGGTTCAGTTTTTTAAGCGAGCAGATTTCACGGGCGATTGCCTCGGTTCGCATGATCGCGAAGCAGGGAATGCCGATTGCCAGTTTGCCGCAAACTGGTTCAGTGGTCTCGAAGGATACTCCCAGTCAGTTTACCTCGCTTCCAACCTCTACCTCGTTCACATCGCTTTTGCGTGGCGCCAGTCTTTCCGATATCTGGACGGTTTTTGCGCATGGCGGTGAGGCGCTTGGTCGTTTCCAAAAAACAGTTACCGACTATCAGGCCTTAAATACGGAAGTTGATGCTTTCTTGAATCAAGTTCCCGGTATTTTCCTTTCCAGCCACAAGGAGGGGCCGCTCCCATCATTACGGCGCATTCAGACAAATGTCCGGACGTTCCAGGCGCACAATTCTGACCTTTCAACCTCGCTCACGTCGGTCAAGGATGCTTTGCCAATTGATTTTGGCGAGTACTTGGCCATGGGAAAGAGTTTGGATCGCATGTCAGATTTTCTCGCGGCAAGCGTGCGATGGCTTGAGAAGCCGCATCATCTCGTCCTCGGATTCCAGAACTCTTCAGAGATGCGGCCATCCGGCGGATTTTTTGGCAGTTACGCCGAACTTAAAATGGCGAGCGGGACGATCTATGATCTCCAGGTTCACGACGTGACCGAAGCGGACAAAGTTTTTTCGGAGTCCATCGTGCCGCCCCAACCGCTTCAGTTCGTGACCAAAAACTGGCGCACGGCTGACGCCAACTGGTATTTTGATTTTCCCCACTCGGCTTCGCAAACTTTGGCCTTTTTAAAAAAATCCAATCTATATGCCTCGAGTACGCCGTTTGACGGATTTATCGCTGTCTCACCCCGGGTGCTTGAGGATGTTTTAAAAATTACCGGATCGATCGAGCTCAAGGATAGAAACATAACCTTGACCGCCGATAATTTCTTGCGTGAGATTCAGGGAGAGGTGGTTGCCAGTCGGGCGGATTCCGCCACCGCCCCAAAAAGTATTTTAGGCGAGATTGTTTCGGCGCTCGAGACGAGATTTATAAAACTGCCACCCGAGGATCGATCGGAACTTGCCGGACTTTTTCTTGATTGGGTGCGGTACAAGGACATCCAGGTTTTTATGACTGATCCTGAATTGCAGTCGCTCGCCCGTTACTTTGGCGCTGATGGCGGTGTGGTTTCAGGCTCGGCCGCACTGAACACTGAATACTTGGCGCTCGTTGATAGCACAATTGGCGGCGAGAAAACTAATTTGGTTCTCGATCGGACAATTACTTTCCGGGCGCAGATTGAGTCCGACGGCAGTGTTCGTCACGAACTGAATATCGTCCGGAAGCATACAGGTGACAAAGAAAAAGAGCGCTGGTACCGCGTTCCGAACAAAACATACTTCCGCGCACTCATCACCCCCGGCAGTGCCGTAACTGGCGCGAGTGGTTTTACCGAACGAACTTCGCCGGGACGATCGTATACCAAAGATTACGTTCGTGATTCAGGTCTGGTGGTCTACGAATCCACAATGAAAAATGTACTTGGCATTCCGTCCATCAAATTGTTTGAAGAGTCAGAGAAGATGAGTGTGGCCGGTTGGATCATAACCGAGGTGGGAAAACAAAATAAAATGACGCTGACCTACGATTACCAACTACCGGAGAAACCGGACAACGGGGTGCCGTATCGTTTTGTTTTTGAAAAACAGGCCGGCACGGAAGGGGATTATAGTTTCGAAATTGACGCGCCGGTCGGCTATCATTTTAAGGAAAACCAACTGCCGATTTTTGAGTACAAGACGGAAGACATTCCAGGGAGGGTGGTGATGGATCTGACATTAGAAAAAATATAATGGACCAGCTAGCTCTCAGCGTTCTTCGTCCCAGCGTTATTCTCCTAGGCTATTTGCAGTTGATAGCTTGGATTGCCTTTCTTATTTTTCTTTTCCTAGCGTTGATTAAGAAAACTCAGCGAAAAAAGTTTGCTTGGTGTGCTGTAGTAAGCTTTATGATAGCGGTATTAGCTTATATAATACCTGGTATGATCGCAGGAGAAACGTTTTAAAAGTTCATTTGATTATCTCATTACTTACTTAAGTAAGTTTTATAAAAGAAAAACCCGCCAGGTCCGAAGACGTGGCGGGGGAGCGGATAGATCTGCTCAGGCTATTCAGATTTTTTCTCGTCCTTTTGTGGCTGTAACGATAGGCTTGCGGGTCAAAAAGTGAGCCAGCCAGACACTGAAGTGGTGCTCGGTCGTTGTCGTGAGGTGCCGTGGACCTTCTGTGAGGCAAACGACCGTAAGTGGGCGGAGTCTGGTTGCCGGACAGGCAGACAGCTCGTGCTCGTAAATCAGTCCCGGAACCGGTTCCTTCATGAGGTCAAGGAAAAACTGACGGGGACCTCCTTCGGTGTATAGTCGCACTCGGTGCGGTGTGCTCACTCCAGGTTCTACTCCCAGATATTCCGCTACAGCGGTACTGTCGGTGTGTAGCCGGAACGATATGGTAGTGAAATCGCCCGCTTCTCCTGGGACAAGGTCTAGAAGTCCAAACAAAGTTTGAATCGGTACAGACATATCCTCCTCATTATGGCGGTTAGCGCATCGCATACTATTAACTCCGTGTTAGTATATGCTCTGCGCGTTAAGTAACTGTTTACTTTTTACCATAAAATATAGTATTGTCAATATATGGATCGTATTCGGAACTTCGTCATTATTGCCCATATCGATAGCGGAAAGTCGACCCTCGCGGATCGGCTTTTAGAGGAGACAAAAACTGTGGAGACGCGGTTGATGAAACCACAGTATTTAGATCAGTTGTCTCTGGAGCGCGAGCGGGGGATTACGATCAAGATGGCGCCGGTGCGGATGGTCTATCGACCATCGCACGGGGCAAAGGGCATGGAGCATAGCGCCGAGCACTTAGCGCCAAGCGCCTTGCCAAGTTCAGAATTTATTCTGAACTTGATTGACACTCCTGGCCACTCGGATTTCTCGTATGAAGTCTCGCGTGCTTTAACGGCTGTCGAAGGCGCCTTGCTTCTGGTTGATATTACCAAAGGTATCCAGGCGCAGACCCTGGCGAACTTTCGATTTGCAAAAAACTTGGGATTAAAAATTATCGGCGCGGTGAACAAGATTGATATGCCCTCACCGAATGCGGAAAAGATTATCTCGCTTCTCGCTAAATTAATTGATCAGGAGCCGGAAGATATTATTCGTCTCTCCGCCAAAACAGGACAGGGCGTTTCTGATGTTTTGAAAAAAATTGTTGAACAGGTGCCGCCACCAAAAACTTCGGGAGAAAATCTCCAAGGTTTAATCTTCGATTCTTTGTATGACGATCACAAGGGAATTGTCGCTTTCGTGCGTATTATGGGAGGAAAAGTGAAAGCCGGAGATAAGATCGCCTTGGGCGCGCTTGGTAAGACATTTGAAGTAAAAGAAGTCGGCCATTTCAGCCCGAAACTTACCCCCGGGAAAGAATTGTCGGCTGGGGAGATTGGCTATGTGGCGACGGGATTGAAGGAACCGGCACTAGTGAATATCGGAGACACAATTATTACTCCAGGTTCCGGCACGCCGCCCCTTCGGGGCTACCGTGAGCCACGGCCGGTTGTATTTGTTTCTTTTTATCCACAGAACGCCACTTCCTTCGAGGATTTGCGAGCCGCTTTAGGGAAATTACGCTTGAACGACGCCGCTTTAAATTACGAACCGGAATCCAACGAACTTTTGGGACGGGGATTTAAAGTTGGTTTTTTGGGTCAGCTTCATTTCGAGATTACGGCCAGCCGCCTGAAAGACGAGTTCGGCGCTGATTTTTCAACCAGTTTGCCTTCGGTGGCGTATCGGGTTGTCGAGCGTGGTGTGGAGAAGGTTATTAAACAAGCGGCCGAGTTTCCAGAAAATCCGGACAAGGTCTTTCAGCCAATCATTCAGCTGGATGTGGTTACCCCGCCGGAGTATTTAAATGGTGTTCTGGGACTGACCAAGACCTACGACTTTGATATTTTGGAAACCAAAAACTTTGGTGATGATCTTTTGCTCGTCGGCAAGATGCCCTTGGCCGAGTTGATGCGCGGTTTTGATAACACGATTAAATCAGTCACGGCCGGGTACGCTTCGTTTTCGTATGAGTTGATCGAAGAAGAGCCAGCTGACGTGCAAAAACTGGAAATTCTCGTAAACGAAGAAAGCATTCCCGCACTTTCTCGCATTGTGCCTCGTAAAGATGCCGAGCGAGAGGGTCGCGAAATGGTGGATCGCTTGAAGGATCTTTTGCCGAAACAGCAGTTCAAACAACCGATTCAGGCTAAGGTCTTGGGCCGAATTATTGCTCGGGAAACAATTCCAGCCATAAAAAAGAAATTGGGCGACTTTGGCAAAAACGGCGGCGACATTACGCGCAAGATGAAACTCTGGAAAAAACAGAAACGCGGTAAGGAAAAATTGCAGGAGCTGGGGAAAGTTACAATCAGTCCAGAGGTTATACGCGAGATTTTGAAGAAGTAGAGTCTTGTCATTGCGAGTGAAACGAAGCAATCTAGATTGCCACAGTCGCTACGCTCCTTCGCAATGACAACGATACGTTCAATCAGTTAAGTGAAATAAAAAAGCCGAACTCATTTCTGAGTTGGCTAGTTACTTCCCGATAAACGCAAAAGCTTGATCTAAGGGGTGGCCCGCATCGTCTGCGGCGTCGGAATGTTCGCAGAGTCCACTTACAACCATGCACGTGGCAACCTTAGTCTCTAGGATACGGACGAAATCTTCTAGCTTGAGACCATCGATCAGCTCAACGTGCTGGATGGGTGTAATCTCATCTTCTCGTACGCGGGTACTTCGATCCGAGTGAGTTATCCGGACCCGAAAATGAGTCAGTATTCCTCGTGCCCCCAGCGTGCAAATCACAGTTACTTTTCGTTCTAGGCAGTTTGCTGGCGTTCGGAAATATTCGAGGAGTCGCAGCACCACCGCATGAGTCAAATCTTCTAGTTTGAAGAGATCTTGCGGCGAGAAGAAAGCCATCGTGTATCTGCTCATTATCTGTCTCCGTTTGTCCTCTTGCGAGGAGATAGCCTCTCCGAAGAGAGGGAGTGGGTAGGACTAAGGAGATTTATACTCTTTTTTACAGGGCCGTCAATTCTGTTCATAAGATTTTCTCGATATTTTTATATACATTGTGTATTGTTAGAGGGTGAAGAATGTTTTAGCTATTGGTGTTTTAGTTCTGGCGCTCAGTTTTTTGTCTGTGCAGGCGTTTACTTTTTGGAGTCGCGAAGGACAACTGGCGAATGAGCTGGCCGAAGCGCAGGAAAAGCTAAAGAAGGCGGAAGGGACTCGCGACAACCTAGAGGCCCAACTGGTTGGTTACGATGATCCAGAAAGTATAGAACGGACAGTCCGAGAGCAGTTCAACTACCGTCGACCGGATGAAAAAATGTTAATTATTATTCCTCCCCGTGAGAGCGCGACTTCGACAAGTAATTAGGGTTCATCGCCGTAAGCTGGCGCTTTTTTGCGTGGTTCTTGGCCTTGGCATATTTGCTGTAATTTACGGAGGATTCTACCCCATACTTATGGTCAATGGCGATTGGGTTCTGGCTCGGCAGTTTGATCTGCATCTCCGCGCGGCGGAAGAGTATGAGAAAAATACGGCCGCGGCGACTTCAACTCCTTCCGTTTTAAAGGACAGTAATTTGGTCACCGCTGTTTTAGAAGGTCTTATTGAAGAAAAACTTATTGAACGCGGTGCGCGGCGAGAGTTCAGTTCGGAGCTTGAAGCTCGGAAGAAGGAATTGCTAGCCAGCTTTCTCAAGGATAATCCTATTACCGGAGAGGAAGGCGCTCGTTATGGGATGAAGCTCATGGTTTTTGAGCAAGAGATTCTTCTGCCCCAGATTACCCGCGATCTTCTCGCCGGACGGCTTTATTTGCAATCCTTGCGCCTTGAAGACTGGCTGACATTTGAAAAAAAGAATGCCCGAGTTTCTATTTTTTCAAAAGTATTCACCTGGGACGGGGGGAGTGTCAAAACAAAATAATTGCTGGTTTTCTAAAAACAGCTTAGAGTAATTTTCATTGGCGGGCTTGCCCGCGCTCCGTCGGCCAAAGCCTCTGGCGGCGTGAGACCGAAGCTTTAGCGAGGCGAGTAGTACGATAGCCCTGCCTGCCGGCAGGCAGGTTCCCAAGCCCCTCACCCAATAAGCAAAGTATGCGAGAGTAGTACAATGGCAGTACACTTGCTTCCCAAGCAAGAAACGCGGGTCCGATTCCCGTCTCTCGCTCCAAGGTTGCTTATTAGGTGAGGGGCAAGCTAAGGATGCGGTCCGACTTGTGGTGAGTTTATCGAACCATTCCGCTCACCCGCTCCAGTTTTGTAGAAAAAGATACAGAGTATTTTGCTTGGTTCTGCCTTGAACGAGCAGGCGGCGAGGCTTCGCGTGCGGCTCGCGGGTAAAAGATTTCCTCTCCCCCCACCCCCTCGTTCACTTTTCCCACTCATCAGTCCGGCCCACGTGGATATGGGTGCAATGGCGGCGCGTCTCACAGAAGAATACTCTGCGCCTTTAAGATTTTAGCGCTTAGCTTGCCAACTTTTGGTTTTTAGCTATGCACTTTAGATATTTATATTGTACAATAGAACAGTAATGTCAAAAATAGAAAAGAAGGGAACGTTTCGCCTCGTGGTTTTTTTGGTTGCTATTGTATTCGCATTTACAATTTCGGTTGCAGTTGCCTCGCTTACATTTACCACCACGAATGTCACAAGCGACTCGACGCTCACCATTGACAGCGAAGGAGCACTCACAATTGGCAACGCCACTGCCACCACCGTCACCGTGGGAAGAAGTGGTTTTACGGTTTCGTTTCCGGGAAATGTCTCGACCACGAACTTCACGGCCACAAACGTCTCGACGACCAATCTGACCGCCTCGGGGTATGGTCTGTTTACAACCTTGAACTTTACCAATACTTCGGGAACCAATATCACCGTTTCCGGATATGGAACCTTCCCGACCCTTAACTTTACCACGTCGACGGGCACTTCTTTCACGGTCACGAACGCTACCGCGACCACACTGCGTTTTACCAATGCCTCTGGTACAAGCCTTACACTTTCAAACGCCTTGGACATTTCTTCAGGAGGACTAGGAACGAGTACTGCCCCATCAGCCAGTGTGGTTCTTGTCGGCGACGGTACGAATTATCAATTTTCAACGATACCCAACTGTGCGACTGGTTCAACGGACAAGCTACTCTACACCAGTTCTACCCGAACCTTTACCTGTGGTAGCGACCAAACGGGTGTAGGAGGAACAGAGTCCGGCTGGAGAACCAATAGTCCCTTCGTGTATCTTGCGACCTCAACTGATATTGTCGGCATCGGCGCAACTTCTACGGGCGTGAAGTTCTCAATTCAAGGTACAAGCGTGGCTTCTACCACGCTTCTTATTCAAGGAATGGCGGCGCAAACCGGGGATCTTCTGCGCGTTGCTTCTTCTGGCGGTCAAATCTACTGGCAGATATCCTCTTTGGGCGTTGCGTCGTCGTCTGAACTTATTGTTAATTCCTCGACTATTGCGAGGCTTGCCTTTACCAATGCCACGAGCACCGGCAACCTCCAAGCGTCAACAATTAATATTACTGGAGTCTCAACGCTCCAAGGATTCACCTTTACGAACGCCACAGGAACAACTATGAATACCTCGGGTAATGGCACTTTTGGTTCAATCACAACGACCGGCCAATCATCTTTGGTCTCGGTTTCCTCTACCAATTTGAGCGCTTCTTCGTCGCTTATTATCGGTTATGGTGCTCCGATTCTAAAACATATTTCGGTGACTTCCTCGCTTGATATCGCCAGTGTTTCAGCGTCAACATGTGTTAACACCACAAGCACCGTAACTGGTGCGGCAACCGGAGATACGGTACTTGCGACACCAACCCCCGTAGCAAGCGGCATCGAGACTCTGGCGCTTTCGTGGAATGCATGGATTTCAGCCGCAAATACAGTTACGCTCCGAGCATGTAATATTATGACCATCACTTCCCAGGATCCTGCAGCGGAAACCTGGCGCTTCGATGTTTGGCAACATTAGACGCTATGATCGTTTTCCGTGTCGCGCACTACTTCTTGTTTTTGCGCTGGGGTTTTTACTATTGACGAATAATGCGCATGCCGCACCTCTTACTTACAGCGCAGATATAACCATCTCGCTCACCTCTCCGGCAATAGACTTTATTGTTAAATCGGGTTCATTTGCCGACACCTTAACCACGAACGCAACAAGCGCTATTGTCACACTTTCAAGTTCTACGGGAGGAAATTTTACGCTTATCTCTGCCTCACGCGATATTTCGATTGCGACCTCAAGTAGCGGCGGCGTCGTAACCACAAGTTGCACGAGCGGAGTGGCGAGTACTACGATTTCCCAGACAAATGGCTCCAGCGTCTATACGATATCAGCTGCTGCCTCGCAGTGTACCGCCTCAACCACAGCTTCCTCCCTCACCGCAACCCCCTCAGTTACCATTGGCGTCCCACCCTATACGCCACCGTGCGATACATTACCACCCGGCACTCATGTGCCATGTCTCGTCTCACTCACAAATCCACTGGCTGTCCCGCGCGTACTGTCCTTGGAAGACCAGTTGGCAAATCCTTCCGCCATCTTGGAATCCATGCGTCGAGAAGCCAACCGTCGCGGCATTATACCTACAGACACTTCACGCCAAAGCTTTTCTTGGATCTCGCGGAATCTCACCATAGGTTCAAGTGGAAAAGACGTGCAAGAATTACAAGCTTTTCTTATTGGCCAGCAGAAGGGTCGCTACGCCCTTACGTTGAGAAAAATCGGTGCGAGTGGTTATTTCGGCGTCGCGACACAGCGAGCCTTACAAGAATTTCAAGCTTTCCACAACATCAAGCCAGCGAGGGGTTACTTTGGCCCCAAGACGATCAAATACCTACGTACGTTTTTCGATCAATAGGAGGCCGGACTGATGAGTGGGAAAAGTGAACGAGGGGGTGGGGAGAGAGGAAATCTTTTACCCACGAGCCGCACGCGAAGCCTCGCCGCCTGCTCGTTCAGGGCTAAGCTCAGCTTTGCCGTAGCTTTTAGCGAAGGAGGGGATTCCGTATCCCGCTCCCGCAAGATAGCAATGTTGTATACTTAAGGCAGGTAGAAAAGAGGTCGGCTTCTTAAATTAATCAATACAATACTATGATTCTTTGGATTGTTCTAGGAATTATCGTCGTTTTGGCGGTTTGGGTGATCGTTGTTTTTAACGCGCTCGTTCGGAATCGAATGCGGGTAAAAGATGCCTGGTCGGATATCGACGTTCAGCTGAAACGCCGCTATGACCTTGTGCCGAACCTCGTTGAAACTGTAAAAGGTTATAAAGAATATGAGGCCTCTGTCCTGGAAAATGTAACCAAAGCGCGCGTTGCGGCCATGAGTTTAGAGCCGGCTGGTCCCAAAGATCGGGCCAAAGCCGAAGATATGTTTACTGGCGCCTTAAAGACGCTTTTTGCGGTTTCAGAAAACTATCCGCAACTCAAAGCTTCGGAGAATTTTAAACAGCTTCAGGATCAGCTTTCACTTATCGAAAACGATATTCAGTCGGCCCGTCGGTACTACAACGCAACGGTTCGCGAAATGAACATTGCGATTAAAGTTTTTCCGACGAGTGTTGTCGCCGGGGCCTTAGGTTTTGACGAAGAAGAATTTTTTGGCGTTGAAGAAGGGGAACGCGAACCAGTAAAGGTTTCATTTTAGACCGTTCCATTGACGAAAATCAGGAGTTAGTTCAAGCTGGAGACAGTCTCGATTGGGAGGAAAAATGAGCCTACAGACAATTGGCGCTTTGCGGGCAGTCATGATTACCGATGAGCCCAATCTCGTCGTCATTCACGGTTTGGAAATTGATTTTGAGGCCAAAGGAGCGAATGTTCGTGATACGCAAGACCAGTTTGAAATAGGTCTTGTGGAGGTATTTCGGGAACACACGAAGCGCATGGGGGGTATACGCAACCTCTGGAAAGTGGCGCCACCGGAATTTTGGCTTCATGTCGTGGATGGAGCCACCCAGGGAGAGTTACGCCAAACTCCTCAGCTTTTCCCATTTTCTCATGTTCTCTACCTCCAATCTCCACTTCGTTTGCCGTCACGCCTTCCGCTCAGTTTGGTGGGGCAGTCAGCAGCCTAGCGATATTCGCTGGGCTTTTTTTATTGACACATGGTAGATTGTTTTCTATTTTAGAACAAGCAAGTATTGATTGGAGGGAAACATGGATCACGTTGTGTCGGCTGAAGTTGCCCATGGCCACACAGTCTTTGGTGTGGAAAATCCCACAGGTCAAGAGAACTGTCATGTCCTTGTAAAAAAGGATCTTAGTGGAAAGGTGTTGGAGCAGATTCAGGCCGAACACTGGCTGAATCAATGTCCGGTTTGCGAAGGGAATCTCCACGCACAATTAAAATGTTCTCGTGGCAGTACATTCCAGGCGAACCTCAACTGGTGGGAAAAGATACGGAGAATGTGTTCTTCGTGCCAGATTATCTGGGAGCTCGTCTGTAGCAACCACACGGAAGAACGGGGAGACGGGATGATCACCAGGATGAGTCATAAACTCACTCTTCTCGGTTACAACAACTGTTTCTGTCGGGCACTTGTTTTCCCGAAATTTAATGATGGAGGCCTTTCCATCCACAGAGGAGTAGGTCACTCCAGACTGAATGTAATCTGCAGGAATCAATGAAGTGGACCGCACAGTATATCACTGGCGGTCTTTTTTAATGCTCGGAAATCATGACTGCTTATTTTTTCTTTTTGAGCAAACTAAGCACAAACAAAAGTGAGGCAATACTTACAATCGTTGGACCAAGTGCAAGATGATGAAGGTGGCTCGTGAGAAGGCCAAGTCCAACCGAAAGAACGCTAGCCGCGGCCGAGGTTATGAGAAATGCGCCGAGCGTGTGCGTCAGCTGACGGCCAATAGCCGCGGGAACAATGAGGAGAGCGCCGACCAGGAGGGCTCCCAAGAATTGCAAGGCGGCGAGAATCGTCAAACTAAAAACCAAAAGATACTGAAGATTCAGGCGGTTCACGTTAATGCCGCTGGTTGCCGCGAGCTCCGGCGAAAAAAGAGCCAGGATGAGTTCGTCGCGGAAAGAGAGAATAAAACTGACGATCACGATCACCGCGCCCAGACCAAGGAGAAACCCCATGGTGTCGAGCGGAGCAAAACCGCCAAAGAGCGCCTCAATCAGATCCTCTTCGGGCGTAAGGAGCGTGCCGATCGCGACCGACGCCACGAAGATAACGCCGATCGCTGTTTCGGTGGAAAGGGTGGATGACTTCTGGAGTTGCCAGATTAAAAGCGTGCCGAGAAATAAGGCGATGCCGCCGCCGATCAGGGGATTAGCGTGGATGAGAAAAGCGATGCCGAGACCAGGCAGGGCAACGTGCGAAATAACATCGCCGGCCAGACTCATTCGTTTCATAAGCGCAAAACTGCCGACCAGTCCGGCGGCAAGGGCCACGGCTAAAGCTAGTACGACACTGTATAGTTCAGGAGTAATTTGCATACAGTTTCTAAGTTTTAAGCATTCGAATTTTGGGAGTTTTCATTTGTTTCGAGTTTATCATTTCTGATTTAGAGTTTACCTACTTGGTTTTGTGGGCGTGATGATAGTATTCGAATGAGGTGCCAAAGAGTTTTTTCAGCATCTTCGGGTCGAGGACGTCATGCGGATCGCCGAAGCAAAGACCTTCTTTATTTAAGCAGAGGACTTTATCGACATGCTGGTAGACCATACTCAGATCATGAGAGACGATAATAATGGTTAAGCGATACTGTTCTTGAAGGCGATAAATAAGTTCGTAGATGTGTTCTTCGGAGGACTGATCCAGGCTGGCAGTTGGTTCGTCGAGAAGGAGTACGCCGGGATTTCCGAGGAGAGCAAGAGCGATCAGTCCTTTCTGGAACTGTCCGCCGGACAAGTGGCCAACGGGAGTTTTTAAAGCATTTGCGGTCAGTCCGATAATTCGACAGACTTCGCGACAGTCGCTTTGGACGAGATGCAGTGTGCGCATCTTGGCTTCCAAAAGATCGAGAAGAGTAATGGGGAGATGGCGATCGGCGTCGATTTTTTGCGGGACGTAGCCAATCTTTACATTTTTGGCCCACTTCACCTGGCCGGAGTAGGGGATGAGATCGAGTAGGGATTTCAAAAGCACGGTTTTTCCCGAACCGTTTGGGCCAATCACGGCCATACTTTCACCGGCTTCGAGACTGAAAGAAATATCCTCAAGAATTTTATTATCTTCGAGAGAGACGTTCAGATTTTTTACGGAGAGAATACTTTGCATAAGACTACTTCATCTTACCTCGACGGGATTAAAAATAAAACTAGTACTTATTTTTTTAAGTTGTTGTTGAGGCAGTATTTTTATTGAAATTGATTTCTATCTGTACGAGGGACAAGAGAATACTTGACATTAAGTATATTATAGTATATAATCTAAAACAGCAAGAGTCATAACCTAACCTACGACAAGAAAGGAGAGTGATCGAGAGGAAACCACGATTTCTCGGAAGAATCGGAACCGATTATCAACGCTACGAAACAGAAAGGATTGAAAGCACATGGCATCGAGAAAAAAAGGTGGGGAAGAGAGTAAGAAAACAGTCATTCGGCGGAGCACGAAGTTGAGTCCGGAGGCCAGAAAGGTGTTGAGTAGTCTGATCGTCGATAATCTGGAGATTGTCCACGACGAAGTCAAGATCGAGGCGTCGTACCTGAATGAGCCCGAGAAGATGCGATACAGCGTCTATCTTAAGAAGTTTCTCGTTGATCAACAAGCGAGATTGCTCGACTTGTACGCCTACACCGATCCGTTCTACTGCGACTTCGATCCCGACTTTGCCGGTGTTGAGTCGGAGGAGTTGGCGGAGCTTCGCAACAACTTCGTTGCCGCCTACTTGAAAGTGGCGATGGCGGAGTATCCGGGGTCACTTCTGGGATTGCGGCATCTGACCTTCCTTGCCAACTACTGTCTGGTTTGGTTCGAAAACATTTTCGAGAGTCGCGTTCTCCTCGAGGTCGTGCCCTCGGAAACGACGGATTGCCCGACAGTTGAGTTGCCTGGACCAGATGGTTCGCCGACTTTCTACGCCTGTCGTCATCCGGAAGGACGGTCATTGATCGATGTTCTGCGGGACAAAGCGGCGCCATACTGGGCAGAGGTGGACGCAAAGGAGAAGGCGGCACTCGAAGCCCAAAAACAAAAGGACGCATCAATCCGAGACGAGGCTCGTGCACGTCGCGAACGTGAGGAGCGAGAGTTCAGAGGTGTCGTCGAGAATATCCGCAAGAAGACGACCGGAACGCCCGAGGACGTTTTCCAGAGGGGCAACGGGTTTGCGCTCATTCGTGTGCCGGGCGTGATCCTCGCCGGCGGTAAGACTACTCGGGAGACCTATCTCCTCGTCGAAGCTCATCAGAATGGGCGTGGCACGATGCTTCTCGTCCGTAACTGTGTGGGCGAGAACTGGAACGATGTCATTCGTTCCGGCGCTGGCATTCCGGCGTCATGGGCCTTCCGTGATGGGGAGAGGATCGACTTCGGCCATATTCCCGATGCGCTTCGGGAGCACAGTGAGCGGCTGCACGCCGCGATTCGCGGCCATTTCCGTCGACAGTACGCGGAACGTTCGCGGAGTAGGTAAGTTCTGATTTCATTTTGGAAGGAGGTGATACGGGCCTGGTGGATTTCAAATCCCCCAGGCCCTTTTTTATAAAAAACAGAGGTATTGACTTAATATTTAAATAATGTTAATATAATCCCGGTTCGTTAGAAATTGATTTTAACTTTTGAAGAGGAGTGCAACGGATAGTTGTGCTTCAGAAAGGATCGACAATGAGTTTCACGGGTTCGGCCACTTCGCAGGTTATCCGTGGAGTGGTCAAGTGGTTCAACGTAACCCTCGGATTTGGGATGATCGATGGGGACGACGGGCGGCAGTATTTCGTCGGTAAACATTCGGTGAACGAAGCCGACGAAGTGGTCCAGGCGGGAAAATCTTCTGCCTTCCGTTTTCTCATGAAGGGTTGGAAGGTCAGCTTCCGATCCGTCTCGACCGAACGGGGATTCGACGCCCTCGACGTGACGCCCGATCGTGAGATCGGGGTCAGTCGCGAGAAGCCCGACCCTCGCGCCTTCAGTGAGAAGGAAGGGTTCGTCAGGTTGCTGATCGATTCCTTGGGACGTATCAGAGTGGGGAGCGATAGCATCTACACCCCCACCATCACCGGGAAGACGGCCGGAACCGCATTCCGCGCTTACCTTCTGGAAGGGAAGAAGATCAACGGCTTCCAGCTGCGACTCCCAGTGTCGACTACGGACACCTCCTTCGTTCTTCTCAACCAGAACGAAAGGCTGGTGCCGTTCAATCGTTCGGGATACTACCCGGACGTCATGCTCGGGTCGCTCCTCTGCAAGGTGGAGCGGAACGGCCAAGTCACCCTGTGGCTCATGGGGGTTCGGACTGTGAACGACAGGTCGGCCTACTACATCATGATCGAGCGCCGGTACTTTCATCGCTACGACTTCACGGACTCGTCCGCGGAGTCACTCCTCGCCCAGACGCCGACCTCCGGAATGAAAAAGGATAATGACCTTTACGTTCCGGCGATTGCGAAGGGGATCCAGCTCCTGTCGTCGGCATCGGTCGAACAGGCGGTGGCCTAAAAGAGATCGGGAGACTCTTATCTTTCTCCCTACAACATTGGGGCCTTGATTCTTCGGAATCAAGGCCCTTTTTTATTCCCCTCATTTGTCATTCCGGTCTTTTTCCGCGTAAGATAGGGATACTATGCAAGGCCGTTCTACGACTGAAGAGATTAAGGCTAAGTTGGATGTCGCCGATGTCTTGCGAGGCTATCTGACGCTCATCCCGGCGGGGAAGAACTTCAAGGCGCTCTGTCCGTTTCATAATGAAAAATCGCCTTCATTTATAGTTTCACCTGATCGCCAAACCTGGCATTGTTTTGGCTGTTCTTTGGGCGGCGACGTTTTTTCGTTTGTGATGCGGCACGATAATCTCGAGTTTGGCGAAGCTTTGAAAATCTTGGCCGAGAAGGCCGGCGTGGAGTTGAAACGGATGAGTCCGGCGGACTATGAACAGTTCGGCCTGCTCTACGATATTAATGACGAGGCGCGACGGTTTTTTAAAAATCAGTTACAGAACGCGGAGGCGGCCAAAGAATATTTGCGAACACGAAAACTGTCCGAAGAAATCATTGATGAGTTTGATCTTGGTTGGGCGCCGAACCTTCCGGATGCTTTAACGGTTCATTTGCTCAATCACAACTTCCGACCGGAGGCTTTAATTCGCGCCGGACTCACGTTCCGCAGTACAAACGGTTTACACGTCGATCGATTCCGCGGCCGGATTATGTTTCCGATTCACAATCACATGAGCAAGGTTGTCGGTTTCACCGGCCGGATTCTGCCGCAGTTTGATACCGGAGAAATGGGAAAGTATGTGAACACGCCGGAGACGCCGATTTTCGTAAAGTCGCGCGTGCTCTATGGCTTACACAAAGCCAAAGGCGCGATCCGCGATGAAAAAAATGTTTTTCTGGTGGAAGGGCAGATGGACTGTTTGATGAGTCGGCAGGCCGGCGTCAAAAACGCGGTTGCCACTTCCGGCACGGCGCTCACTTTGGATCACTTACGGCTCCTCCACAAACTGACCGATCAGATTGTTTTGAACTTTGATAGCGATGCGGCCGGACTGGCGGCTGGGGAGCGCGCTATTGACTTAGCAACCGCGAATGACTTTAATGTAAAGGTTGTCACGTTCGCCGCAGGCACCTATAAAGATGCCGCTGAAGCTGTCGAAAAGGATCCAGAAGAATTCCTCCAGCTTATCAAAAACGCGGCGCCGGCGATCGCATTTTATTTTGACCGTTATCTTCCTCTGGGCCCGAGTGGCGCGGTGGGGAGTTCCCATGTTATCCAACTGAAAAAAGGTGTGCGATTGGTGTTAGGGAAAATCAAGAATCTTTCGAGCGCGGTAGAGCGGGATGTTTGGCTTCGCGAGTTGAGTCATCGCGTCAATATCGAAGTACCAACCTTGATTGAGGAAATGAGACAGGTCGAAAGTACTGTTTCGGGCACGGTGAAGGAGGAAAAGTTGGTGACGGCCGTTTCTCCCAACTTAAAAACTCTTTCCCGCCGTGATCTCATTAGTCTCCATCTGCTTGCCGCCGCTGTTACGTTGGACAAACTTGAAGCCGTTCTCGAAAGTGTTCACTACTTGCCGCAAGAACATCAAGTGGCCTATGAACTTATGAAACAGGGGGAGAAGCAGTCGTCTGATCCTGGAATCGATGAGCTTCTCAATACGATTTATTTTTTCCCATCGCCGAAGGTTGAGGAAAAAGATTTTGTCGAACTGGCGAAACAACTGAAGCAAGAATTTTTGAAAGAGCATCGGAAGAAGTTGGAATGGCTGGTCAAAAATGCCGAGCGAGATGGTGATGAGACTGCTCGGCAGAGAGCCATGCAAGAATTAAATGAATCCTGGTCTCTGTAATAATAAAATGACTAGATACAGCGTTACGACCTCCCCGACTACGCCAGGCTACGAACGGGCAGGCGTTCCACCCTCGTAGTATTGTATACAACTCGGTTGCGGTACTCGGTCAAGCCTTGTCTCTAATCATTTTCAGTTCACGAAAACTATGAAAAAAAAGAAACATACATCCCCCCGCGGATCTAAAAAGAAGAAGGCGAAAAAAGTCCGGCGAAAAGTCGGACGGGTTTTGAAAAAGAAGCCGGCTAAAATTTTAAAAAAGAAAGAGAAAAAAGCGGAGAAATCAATCCCACGAAAATCGGCGAAGGGTGGTCAACGTATCGACGAGCAGGCCCTCTCTGAACTAATCGAACGTGGTCGACCGCGTGGTTTCGTGACCGACAACGAGATTTTATACTCCTTTCCGAAGATCGAGGACAATATCGTACTTTTGGAACAGATCTACGACCGACTCGATAAAGCTAATATAAAAATTTTGGAGACAGGCAGTCTTCTTGATATTTCGTCCAAAGAGAATGAAGTCTCACAGAAAGAGTTGGATGAAGCCACCCGTATTGGGACTGATGTGCCGGACGCTGTGCAGGTTTATTTAAAAGAGATTGGTCGCACGCCGCTTTTGACCAAGGACGAAGAAAAAGATTTGGCCAAGCGATCAGAGAAAGGGGATGAGGAAGCCCGTCAGGCTTTGATGAAAGCGAACCTTCGTCTCGTAGTTTCGATTGCCAAACGTTACGTCAATCGCACACCGAATTTGAGTATTTTGGATTTAATTCAAGAAGGAAATATCGGTTTGTCTCGCGCTGTTGATAAGTTCGACTATCGAAAGGGCTTTAAATTCTCAACCTACGCCACCTGGTGGATTCGTCAGGCGATTACTCGCGCTCTGGCTGATTTTTCGCGTACGATTCGTATTCCGGTCCATATGGTGGAAACGATGTCGAAGTACACCCAGGCGCGGCGCGCTTTACTTCAGGAATTGGGCCGCGATCCGTTACCGGAAGAAATTGCCGTGGAGATGGGAATTGATGTCGAGAAGGTGCACCAGATTCAGAAGATCTCTCAGGAAGTTTTGTCGATCGAAGCACCGGTGGGAGACGAGGAGGATTCCACGCTTTCTGATTTTATTGCTGATGAGAAAAATATTACACCGGCGCAGAATACGGCTCGTTCGTTGCTCCAAGATTTAATTAAGGACATCATGAACGACTTGAGCGAGCGTGAGCAGAAAATTTTATCTATGCGCTTTGGCTTGGAAGATGGCGTGACCCACACCTTGGAAGAAGTTGGAAAAGTATTTGGTGTGACGCGCGAACGCATCCGTCAGATTGAAGCGAAGGCTTTGGAAAAAATTCGCGAACACCGCCACGCGCAGGCGCTCGAGGGATTCGAAAATTTGACGTAAAGGATCTCAGTCTATCGGGAACCTTAACAGAGATTGCGGGGAATAAATTGTTACTATTATAAAAGCATATGCTTTTATAATAGTAACAATTTGGGACCAGGCAGGGGTACAATTCGCATCCCGATACTTTTTTGGTATCAAAGGGAGAAGATCGGGGAAGGGTTATGCAGGCGAGTCACGTTGGGGTGACTATGCCAGCAGAATTACAAGAAGTGGCTGATGAGATAGCACGTCTTGTCATTCTCTCCACTGCTCAGAGCGGCCAGGACCCAAGTCCTCTACGAAGTTTTCTTACTTTTCTACTTATGGAGGCGATGGCCGAGGGGCAATGGAGAGAAGCTCATCTTGGCCTCTCCGACGCTCGAGCTGGACTGACAATCGACACAACTGAGTCGCGTCCGTTGTAAAGTTGTCTGTTTTTTTTCGTTTTCGTCATTGCGAGGAGCGAAGCGACGTGGCAATCTCGAGATCGCCACGGCTACGCCTCGCGATGACAATATTTAGTCCAGTTCATTGATAAAACCCGCATATTTCTTTATATTGAGGTTTATGACCTTAGCTGAAGTGCGGACAAAATACTTGGAGTTTTTTAAGGCTCGCGGACACGTGATTATTCCCGCATCTTCGCTTCTACCAGAAGGGGATGCGACCACGCTTTTTACCGGTTCGGGAATGCAGCCGCTTTTGCCGTTCTTATTGGGAGAAACACATCCCGAAGGGAAACGTCTGACTGATTCGCAGAAAAGTTTTCGCGCTGAAGATATCGAAGAGATTGGCGACAATCGTCACACCACGTTTTTCGAGATGCTCGGAAACTGGTCATTGGGCGATTATTTTAAAGCGGAACAGGTTCCGTGGATGTTCGAGTTTTTAACCGAGGAGGTTCGGCTCGACCCGAATAAGTTGTACATTACTTGCTTCATTGGCGCGCCGGAGTATGACATTCCCAAAGATACTGAAGCCGGCGATCTTTGGAAGAAAGCTTTTGAGGCAAAAGGAATTAAAGCCGACGAAGCCGATATCGGTTCTGAAGCGGATGGCTACAGCCGCGGTATGAATCCCGGTGAGCGTATTTTTTACTACGACGGTTCGAAGAACTGGTGGAATCGAGGAAAAACCGGACCGGCTACAACGCCCGTCGGCGATCCGTGCGGACCGGACTCGGAGATGTTTTATGATTTCGGCCCTACGACAAGCTCAGGGCAAGCACGGCACGACGAAAAATTTGGCAAGCACTGTCATCCGAACTGCGACTGCGGACGATTTATGGAAGTGGGCAACAATGTTTTTATGGCCTACTTTAAGGAAGCCGAAGGAAAGTTTATTCCGCTTAAGTCAAAAAATATTGATCATGGTTCGGGCCTTGAGCGTATTGCGGCCGCTACGAATAATGATCCCGATGTTTTCCATTTGGATGTGTTCCAGAAAATGCGTGAAAAATTGGCCACGTTTTCCAAGGAGCAGTTCACAGAAAAAGATACACGGCGCGTGCGCGTTATCTTAGACCACCTTCGCGGCGCTACATTTTTGGTTTCTGATGGCGTGGAAGTTTCGAACAAAGGACAAGGCTACGTTTTGCGACGGTTGGTGCGGCGAGCGATGGCCCATGCCCGACTTTTGAATCTCGAGGCTGGCTGGGTGGAGGAGTTGGTGAAGGTTGTTTCGGAATCGTATCGCGAGGCCTATCCGGACTTGGGCGCAAAAACAGAAGCAATCGTTATTGCCTTAAATACTGAGTTTGAAAAATTCTCGCGAACCCTGGAGCGGGGATTTCTCGAGTTTCAGAAACTAGAGACCATTTCCGGCAAAGACGCTTTTGATCTGCATCAGTCGTACGGATTTCCCTTTGAGCTGACCAAAGAACTAGGCGTGGAAGCGGGGAAAGTTATTGACGAGGCCGAGTTCAAAAGTGAGTTCGAGAAACATCAGGAGATTTCCCGGGCCGGCCAGGAGAAGAAATTTGGCGGGCACGGCTTGCTTTTGGATACGGGAGAAATTAAAGCTCGTGATGAGAAGGAGTTGGTTGTGGTAACACGACTGCACACCGCGACGCACATGCTTCAACAGGCCTTGCGCGATGTTTTGGGGCCAGAGGTGAAACAAGCGGGTTCGGATATTACTGTTGAGCGAACACGTTTTGACTTTACCTTCGGACGTAAACTGACGCCTGAGGAGGTTAAGAAGGTTGAGGAGCGGGTGAATGAAAAAATTGTGGAAGACTTGAAGGTCCAGAAAGTAGTTATGCCGAAAGCCGAGGCTGAAAAAACTGGCGCTTTATTTTTCTTCAAGCAAAAATATCCGGATCCGGTAAATGTCTACTATATGGGCAATGATTTAGAAACTGCCTGGAGTAAGGAGTTTTGTGGTGGACCGCATGTCACGCATACGGCCGAAGTTTTGAAATTCAAAATCGCCAAAGAAGAGGCCGTTGCTGCCGGTGTGCGGCGTATTAGAGGGGTAGTGGAGTAACCTCTTATCGCCTGTGCACAGTATCCTCATTCGTTGACTCACAGCAAGCTTCTTGCTCGAAACGAGATGACTGGAATATAATCATAATATGCAAACTCAGCGCGCAACGTATGGCGCACTAACATTAACTGCTATCCCGTTTGTTCTCCTGCCGATCCTTGCCCAGATGGTAAAAGCCAATCCCGCTCATGTAAACTACTGGATGCATCAGGATCTAGAAAGTGCGTCGTTACTATTGGGCTTTTCCGGATACGGCTTCTTTGCCTTAAGCCTCTTGATATCAGTAGCCTCCGTGGTGAAGGGAATAAGACAGCACCATCGGCTTAAAATCTACATTTGGTTTGTTCTGATCGCCGTTACCGACATTCTGCTGGCATGGGTATGGGAACCGATCGCCAGTTGGGCACTAGCTGGATGTTGCGATCTACTCTCCTGACCACACGCACCGCCGAAGTTTTGAAATTCAAGATTGCTAAATTCGCGGAGTAGTGGAGTAGACAAAAAACATATCGCTCCTGTCATTGCGAGGAGTGAAACGACGTGGCAATCTTTATAATGTTTTACTTTAGATTGTCACGCTCTCTGCGGAGTTCGCAATGACAAAATAGAATTCGCGGTATCGGCGGGATAACGGTATTCCTTATTTCTGCTCCTCCTTTGAAAAAGCTTTGACGATCGGTTCCATATTGCCATCGAGGATTTTTTCAATATTGTGGAATTTCTTACCGATGCGGTGATCGGTGATGCGATCTTCGGGGAAGTTATAGGTACGGATCTTCTCGGCGCGTTCTGATGATCCAACCTGCTCGCGGCGAAGGCCGCCTACCTTTGCTTCAGCTTCGGATTTATTGATTTCGAAAAGCTTAGCGCGCAAGACATCCATCGCTTTTTCACGGTTGGCGTGCTGTTGCCGTTCGGTGCGGGAAGAAACGACAATACCTGTCGGTTTGTGGAGGATACGGACCGCGCTTTCGATCTTGTTCACATTCTGACCGCCCGGTCCGCCGGCGCGGGAGAAGGTAACCTCGAGTTCGTGGTCCTTGATGTCCACTTCTTTGGCTTCCACCTGGGGCATGACGATGACTGAAGCGGTCGAGGTGTGCACGCGGCCGGATCGTTCGGTTTTTGGAACACGCTGAACGCGGTGGACACCTGATTCTTGTTTTAAGGATTCATATGGCCCCGCTTGTCCTGATTTATCCTGAGCAGAGTCGAAGGAGCTGGTCGAAGGACTGCCGACCACTTCGGCGATCAAGGTTTTAAATCCGCCTTGGGTGTTTTCACTGGAGTCGATGACGCTGAACTTCCAGCCTTTGATTTGGGCATACCGTTGGTACATCCGGGCCAGGTCGCCGGCAAAAAGCCCAGCCTCGTCGCCGCCCGTCCCAGCTCTAATTTCTAAAATAACTTTATTCATAATTGAAATGGGACGAGGCTCGCCTTGAGGCGGCCGGTTCCCGCCCTTACTTCCAAAATGAGTTTGTTCATGGATGCCCCTATTGTACGGTAGAAACTACCCGATCAGCAATAGGAATAAAAAAATCCCATGCACATGCCTGGGATTATAATTCAGTATCTAGAAAGATCGGACGCTTCTTTATGGGGGCGATAAGTTTCTGGATTTCCGGGCGTAGAACTTCGTAATCGAACCCCAAGACATCACAGACATTTCGGAAAGCGAAAGGCCAGCTTCTGTCGTCAGAGAGTACCCATTCCAAGGCTTCTTGTTGTATTGCTTGTTTTTTTCGTACTGGTCCAACCTCAACTACTTTTCCTCCGATAGCATTAAGGGCGTCCTCTAGAACAGCCACGCACAGCATGTAGCAAGGCGTCTCCTTAGGTGAGAGATCAAACCACTGTTCTGGAAGAAGAATGACTGGAACAAAGAGCCTCAGATGCCAATCTTGGTGATTGTATCGCTCAATCGCGATGCTGATTGTTTTCCTATTCGCCATACACCATCCACCCCCGCATGATTAATAACTTTTCGTATTTTGCATCTATCGTTTTATCTTGTCAACATTTACTTTCTCTTTTTTTCTTGTGCTACAATAAACATATGACTGAGTCACCCCTCGTCCTGATTGTAGATGACGAACAGAACTTCAGAGATATTATTTCGGCGGTTTTAGGGGCGAGCGGTTTTCGGATAGCGACGGCGGCGAATGGTGAGGAGGCCTTAGCTCGAGTGGAGGAAAGTAAGCCGGACCTTATCTTGCTGGACATGAAGATGCCAGTGATGGATGGGGCGACGATGCTGACCAGGCTGAAAGAAAAGGAAGGGCTAAAGGACATCAAGGTTTTGTTTTTGAGCAGTTTTGGTGATGCGCGAGAAGGGGCACACAACGCTGATCAGCACTTTGCCAAAGAAATGGGCGCGATCGACTATATTAATAAGACTGAAATTGATACGCAGTTAATTCCGAAGATAAAAGCTCTTTTTGGATAACTTATGAGTGAAGAAAAGACTATCCTTATCGTAGACGACGAGCCTACTTTTAAAGAAATTATCGGAACGCAACTTAAGGCGCTTGGTTTAAAAGTGGTAACAGCGGCAACTGGCGCGGAGGCAATCGCAAAAGCGGAGAAAGTTCAGCCCGACTTGATCTTGATGGATATTCATCTTGGCGAAAAAGAAACGGGGACCGATGTGGCGCTTTCGATGAAACAGAATGAAAAGACGCGTAATCTACGAGTTGCTTTTTTGACCAGTTTGAAAGAACCCTGGCCAGGAGTGGCCGGGGACAATCAAAAAGTGGCGAAGGAGATTGGAATGGAAGATTATCTCTTGAAGACCGACGACCCGCAGATTACTGGCGAACGAGTACGTCGGATTTTGGAAGGACAGTCAGTAGAGACACCTTTGCAATCTACGGTTCCTGTTCCGCCGCAAAGTACTCCAGTGCCTGTTCCTCCTCCGACAGTATCAGCCGAACCGGTGCCTGCGCCATCAATAACGCCTATAGCGCCACCAATTTCAAGCGAGCTTAATGCATCAGCTGTTTCGCCGGTCGCAGTAGTTTCCGAAATCCCACCAGCTCCAAGTGCCTTGCCTGATAGTTTAGTCCCGCCGGTGATTTTGAAAATTGATTAGAACCCATGTCTCGGTGTGTCGTTGCAGGTTCGTTGCACATTGACCTTGTTGCTGTTGCGGTAGGATGGCGGCAGAATCGAATTGGGGCCAGAGCAACGGTCCCGGGCGGGTCTTCTTCTGTTGATCGTGATTCCTCCTTTCTCGCTGGATCGCGGGAAGATTCCGTCCTCAATCCTCGACCCTCACGCTTTACGTGAGGGTCGCATTCGTTTAAGGTTGGAAGATAATGAATCCCTGCACCCAATGAGAAAAGCAGCAATCTAGATCGTGACTAATTTAACGCAAGTAATTTCGAAAAAGTCGCCAGTTTCTGGAGAATTTTGCCGCCTGTGCGGCTATTTCTCATTGGGTGAGGGATGAAACTGCATCGATTTATTGGGGATTTTGATCTCAAGAAATCGACAGTTGAGATTTTCGATCCAAAACTAATCCATCAGATGACGAAGGTTTTGCGTTTCAAAAAAGGAAGTCAGTTAATCCTCGGAGACGGCCGAGGAGGAGAGGCTTTGGGAGAAATTAGGAAGATTAGTCCGACTTCAGTCCTTGTCTCGCTCCAGAAGAAAAATCATACAAAAGAAAACGCAAGTGTGAGTTTGTACGTTGCACTTCTGAAGCGCGAGAATTTTGAGTGGGTGGCGCAAAAAGCCACGGAGATAGGCGTCTCGGAAATTATTCCGCTTCAGACCGAACGAGTGGTGAAGCAAGGCCTGAAAGAAGATCGAATCAGAAAGATTATCCAAGAAGCGGTCGAGCAATCTGGTCATCGAACGATTCCAGAGTTGTTGCCGATAATGAAATTTGAGGATGCGTTACAACGAAGTAAAGATTCGAGTAGTCGTTGGTTTTTTGATCAGTTGGGAAAATCGTTCAGTAACGCCAAGAAAAGTAAAAAGGGGAGCGTGAGTATTTTTATTGGTCCAGAAGGTGGTTGGACAGAAAAAGAAAAAAGTATGGCCAAGAAATCTGGCTTGGAAATTGTTTCTTTAGAAAATTTCACACTGCGCGCGGAAACCGCTGCAATCATTGGAGTATTTATGGCTAGTAGTTTAAAATATAAAAAAGGTAAATAAACATAGATGCAAAGAACTATTTTGTTTGCAGTGCTCTCCTTAGTAATTTGGGGAATAATCGTTTCTCCTGGGTTAGCTGCAGTGTCTCGTGATGTATCGTTATTTCAATGTAGTACTTTCGGTATCATGTTTGTTGCCCTTATAGTGGCTATAAGTGTTACTCAAGAAGTCTCAAAAAAACTCCTCAAGTATCTATTAATTTACCAAACGATTGCCTTGATAGTAGGGTTTTTACTAGTTGGATCTTCGCCGTCGTCAAGGATTGGAGAATTTTTATCCGCTCTAGTTTTTGTGAGTGTTCCTATGTTATCTCCGTCAGCATTATTTTTATCGTATAAACTTAAAAGGTTTTTGATTCCGGAAGTTGTATTACTGGCCGTTTGGATTAGTTTGGTCTCGCTACTCAGGGGTTATTTCTCAATGATTGCTCCCTGGTAATTTAACCGCATAAAATTAGAAGGTATTTAGCTACCGCTTGTAATTACTATGGCCAAAGAGTATTTAAGCCAGTACGATTTTGATTTTTCAGAAGAACTGATTGCTCAAAAACCAACCTCGCCTCGCGATGCGGCGCGGTTGATGATCTATGATCGGAAGAAAAAGCGAGTGGCTTTAGATACGTTCGCATCGCTTGAAAAATATTTGCCACCGCGTTCTGTGCTCGTTATTAACGAAACCAAGGTTTTGCCAGCTCGATTAGAGGTCAAAAAAGAAACTGGCGGAAAGGTAGAGCTGCTTTTCCTAAAGAAAGATAAAAATGCATGGCAAGTCCTCGCGGATCGAAAAATAAACGTAGATCAAAAACTAATCTTGAATAAAGAGCATTCTTTTAAGGTTATGGGCCAGAAAGAATCCATCTTTTATCTCAAGCCATCATTTTCGATCGCGAAAACGGAGCACATTTTGGAACGGTTTGGGAAAACGCCACTCCCACCCTATATAAAACACTCGCCGCTTTCAGAGCAGAAACTGCGGATAGAGTATCAGAGTGTTTTTGCCAAAACGGCGGGGTCGGTAGCGGCGCCCACGGCTTCGCTTCATTTGACCAAGCGGTTAATGATGAAGATAGTAAGAACGCATGCTATCAAACGTCTTACTTTGCATGTCGGTTTAGGCACGTTTGCTTCGGTTACCGATCGCCAGTTGCGACAAGGAAAACTGCATCGTGAGCGCTATGAAATTGATCGCACGACCGCTCTTTTTTTGAACCAAGCCAAGCGTGAAGGGAGACCGATCATAGCAGTGGGAACTACCGTTCTTCGAACTCTAGAATCGGCTACTCGCGGGAAGAACTTAAAAAAACTTTCCGGAGAAACTGATCTCTTTATTCGAGAAGGATACCGTTTTCAGTTTGTTGATGGTTTGATTACCAACTTTCATGTGCCTCAATCGAGCCTCCTGATGTTGGTCTCGGCCTTCGCTTCGCGAGGAGTAGTGAGGAAACTCTATCGTCTGGCAATTGCCCAGAAATTCAGACTATTTTCTTTCGGAGACGGTATGTTTATTCGCTAGATGGTCTAGTGGGGGTGGTGTATAATAACAATGTCGAAAAAAATCTATAATTAATATGAGCGATTACAAAAATAAGTTAGCCATAGTGTTCGCCTTAGCGGCCTTAGGTTTGACCTATGCCGCTATATCGTTTTCAGGAGCGTATGCCCGTTCAATTCAGCCATCGTCGTTTCGCAGTTTTGCGGTCTCCGGTGAAGGCAAAGTGGTAGCCGTACCGGATGTGGCCCAGTTTTCGTTTAGCGTGACGACCGAAGGCGGTAAGGATTTAGCCAAGATCAATACCGACAACACGAATCAGTACAATAAGGTTGTCGAGTTTGTGAAATCAAAAGGCGTGACCAAGGAAGATATCGAAACGACCGAGAGCAGTATCAACCCACGGTATCAGACCTACAACTGTTATCAGCCGCCTGTTATCTATCAGGGGGGAGCGGCAGTTGGCGCTCCGACTCGTGCTTGTCCGCCAGCAGAAATTGTTGGTTATACAGTAACCAAGAGCGTTTCTGTAAAGATCCGCGATTTTACTAAGATTGGTGAAATTATGGGTGGGGTAGTTAGCAACGGAGCAAATCAGGTTGGCGGTCTGAATTTCCAAATTGACGATCGTAGCAAGGTGGAAAATGATGCCCGCGGAAAAGCGATTGCCCAAGCTAAGGAAAAAGCAAAGTCAGTGGCTAAGGCCGGCGGCTTCCGTTTGGGACGGTTGCTCGCCATTGAAGAAGGAGCAATGCCTTATTACTATGGCCGAGAAACATATGCCAAAGATATGGCTATGGGAATGGGAGCAGTGGCGCCATCGGTTCCGAGCGCCTCGATTGAACCAGGTTCCGACAAGGTAATCATCAACGTGACCTTGCGATACGAAATAGACTAGCACTCGCCATTCATTTCTGGCCACGATCCCAAAGGCATAGTGGCCAGAGAATGAACAGCTCACATGGTGTAACTTAAGGTGGCTCCCGAATATTCGGGAGCTTTGAGTTTTATATTCAAGGGCATAGTTGGCGAATAACTCGTATTTTACTGAATGTACAAAATTCCTCGTTGTGAAGTTTTGTTTTTGACGAGAATTATAAAATAGAGTATACAGTGTATAGAAAGGAGCGCCTTTATGCCAAAGCGCTGGTACTCAATTGAATTTGTGCTTCGTAGCCGAGCTGGGCTTTCTAGTTCGCAGCCGCCACACGAGGAGAAAATCTATCTGCGGGTCAAATTGACTAGCCCACAAGAAGCTCAACCCATAGTTAAAGCAATGTCAGACTTTTACTCCAGTCGCGGTTGGGAATCCTGTGTGGCTTCGCTTTACATTCGTCGAGGTTCCCGCTCAGAATTCTTGTGCGGGTGGATGCGAGCCTTCATGGGTGACTATGAAACACCATGGCGGAAAACGGCTTTAGCGACAGCTTTTCCCGGAGCGGTTTTCCTATAGCACCTACAGTAAGCCTTCAAACTCCTGAGGGCTTTTTTATTGTGGGAGGCTTTCTAAGAGCTTCAAAACTTTTTCGTTGCGAATCAAAAGTTCAACATAGGAGTGGAGCTGATCGAGGGTGGCCTGGGGATGGGATTTTTTAAGACGAGCCACTTCCTCTTCGACTTCATCTTCAGGCGCTTCGATCTTTTCGGCGAGAGCAATATCCTCAAGAAGAAAACGAAGTTTCATCTGATCTTCGATCTGCTGTTCTTTTTCTTTACGGAACTCCTCGGCGGTCTTGTTGAGTTTTTTGGCGTACTCGTCGAGCGTGAGATTCGCGTCCTTCAAGTCGCCATCAATCCGAGCGAAGCTCGAAGCGACCTCGTCTTCTAAAATTTCCTTAGGAAGCACGAGCGTGCTGGCCGCGATCAGGTTTTTCGCAAATTTTTCTCGTTTATCGCGCGCCGCTTCTGTTTTTTTCTGCGACAGCATATCCTCGCGAATTTTGGATTTGAAATCGCTAACATTTTCGAAGGGGCCGAGTTTTTTGACCAGTTCATCGGTGAGCTCAACGGGGGTGGTATTCCCCTCGCTCTCCTTTACATCTCGATTCCGTATCTTCGATTCCATCTCGAGAATTTGCTTAATGAATGATTCTACCTCCTCATCTTTCAGTTCGGGAGGAATATCGCCGCCGAATGATCGCGTGGCGATTTTTTTATAATCAGGCAGTTTCGCTTCGGGTCGGACGATAATCTCCGCCGTGAAACCCATGGGGTTTTTGGGGGCCAACTTTGTGATGCTGATATTGGGCGGTGTGAGCGGCTGTAAGTCGTGGTCGCGAATAATCTCCGGATAGGCTTTGCGAAGTGTTGTTTCCGCGGCTTCCTCCAAGAGATGTCCCTGGTTCACGCGGGCAAGAAAAATATTCTCAGGCACGTGACCCTTCCTAAATCCTGGCGCCTCAAACTCCCGGCGAAAGCGCTCGATCGTTTCTTCAAAACACTGGTTAAAAAAGTCTTCGGTCGCCTCGCCTTCAATCGAAACGCGGGAATCAGCCAGTTTTTTAATTTTAATTTTTTGGTATATCTTTGATTCGGACATAATTAGAGGTGGATAATGATGTTTTGCAGTTCGTAGGCCAGACCGGTCGCTACAAGAATAATAGCAATCTGGACTGGTATCCCGACGTACCACTCTTGGATTCTTGTTTTGGCATGGATGCCGACGTGAAATTTTTGAAGCGATGTTAACGGTTCGCGTCGCGTTTTCCAGTAGAGAAACTGGAGGGGATCGGGGAGAATACCAAAGAATGCTCCGCCCAAGAGAAGCCAGGGATTGTATGAAGGAGAGTAGAAAAGAAGATATCCGAGGAACATGCCTAAGCCGAAATCCACGGCTATTTTTGCAATATCCACTCCGGATTTCCGGGTGATGACGAAGTCACTCATTAAGGGATTCAGAGCTTTTTTCATTGAGTGGGTGTGATAATCCCAATGAGGAATGGCGTCCGAAAGGAAGTGACTGAGGAAAGCGGCCGTCCAGGCGATGGGGTAGCTTCCTGGGAGGAGAGAGGCAGTGGCTGCTCCTAAAATACCGTGCGTTGTGAGCGTCATACAGAAAAAAAGAGTACCTTATTTAAGAGTTTGGTACAATAGTTATCATGATATCTTTTGATGAATTTAAGAAGGTGGAGTTGCGAGTGGGAAAGGTTCTCACGGCTGAGCGAGTTGAGGGTTCGGATAAACTCCTCAAGCTGAGCGTTGATATGGGCAGTGAGAAACGGCAGATCGTTTCCGGAATCGGGAAATACTATGAGCCGGAAGCGCTCGTCGATACGTTTGTAACGATCGTGACCAATCTTGAACCGCGCATGCTGATGGGCTTGGAAAGCCAGGGAATGATTCTCGCCTCTGGCGGACATGAGGGGGTTACGCTTTCGTTAATCCGTCCCGACAAAGATATGCCTACGGGGAGTAGTATTAGTTGATATGACGTTGCTTCCTTTTCTAACTTGGCTTACCGTTTGGTTGCCGCCCGCATACCATTTCGCCGGTTTTTTGGTTGTTGCGGGGTTATTTTGGCGGAGGGAAAAGCTAGGGGAGCGGTACATTACGTTTCTTTCTTTCGCCGGTTTTTTTGTTTTGGGTTGCCGGATTTTTTATGCAGGACTGCTTTCCTATGTCCAGTACCTTGTCTGGATCAAAGATCCGGTCGGTTCGATTTTACTTGCGACGCCGGTAGTCAAAGCGGGAAATTTTGCTTTCTTGGAAGGTAAGGTTGGATATTTTATCATATACATCCTCCAACACTACTGGCTGAATGCGTTTCTTTCCTTGCTTTTAGCGATTACGTTCTATCTTTTTTTAAAATCCCTGAAGAAGTACCGAGAGCGTTTTTTTGATGTAGGGGAAACTCGATTGGGAGGAATACTGGCGCTTCTCGCCGGTTGGCCGAATGGTTTTGTGTTCATTGCTCTTAGCTTCATTTTTGTTGTTATCATCGCGAGTTTGCGGATGACTCTACAAAAGGAACGATTTACCACTTTGGGGCTACCCTTCCTCCTCGCCGCCTTCACAGTTTTAGTACTGGGCGACATCTTTGCTGCGTATACGGGTCTTGCCGTGCTGAATATCTAAGTCGTGTATAATTATGGTATGAATCCCGTTAGAAGCCTAGAATTTAAAAAACAAGTCGAGTACAAAATCATAACTGGCAAAGTACGCGTAGTTGCTTTGCTTCTAACGGGATGAAAGTTATATTGAAGGATGGTCGGTGGTATATGCTCCGTTTTGACCGCGGAGAGGATGTTATTGCCGAACTTAAGAAGTTCGCGACAGAGAATAAAATACGCGCAGCTACTTTTTCGGCCATCGGTTCAACTGACGAGATTGTTGTTTCCTGGTTTCATCCCGATGAGAGAAAATATCACGACCACTCACTCACCAAAAAACTAGAAGTGGTTAATTTGAATGGCAATATAGCCATAGCAAATAATGAACCGGCCATTCATGCCCATGGCAGTTTTTCTGATGTGGAACTACATGGTCGTTCAGGACATGTCAAAAAATTGATTGTTTCAGCAACCTGCGAGATGTTTTTACAAACAATGGAAGGAGAAATTCAAAGAGGATTCGACGAGCAGACTGGGTTACATTTAATGCAATGATGATATGAACCAAATTATCAACGATTTAACCACAAAAAAGTGTGTGGCCTGCGAAGGAGGTGTGCCACCCTTAACGCCCGACGAAGTTGAGGTCTATCAAAAAAAGTTTGCTGAACCGTGGGAGGTGGTGGCTCATATGAGACTGAAGAAGATATTCAAATTTCCTGATTTTAAAAAGGCGCTCGATTTTGTCGACAAGGTTGGCTTTTTGGCCGAAGAAGAAGGCCATCATCCTGATGTCTATCTTTCCTATGGCCAGGCGGTAATTGAACTCACGACCCACGCCATTAAAGGACTTTCGGAGAACGACTTTATCTTAGCGGCGAAGATCGACGGACTAGGGGTTAGTGATTAGGGGATAGTGACTAGGAGTATGAATACAATGGATCAAAAATAACTAACCACTATACCCTAAACCCTATTCACTATTTGTATGTCTCGGCTTATTTTTGATATTGAAACCATCGGTGAGGACTTTGATACGCTCGATGAGACGACGCAGGAGTCTTTGACGCGGTGGATCAAAAAAGAATCGGCAAATGATAAGGAGTACCGTGAAGCCCTTCAGGAGATGAAGGAGGGTTTGGGTTTTTCGGCGCTCACCGGATCAATCGTGGCGATCGGTGTCCTCGATTATGAGAAAGATAAGGGCGTGGTTTATTTTCAGGCGCCGGGAAAGAAGATGGAGGAATTTGAAGAGGGAAGGTTTCGATATAAACCGATGACCGAAGAGGAAATGCTCCAAGCCTTTTGGCAGGGAGCGATGCAGTACGATGAATTCGTGACCTTTAACGGCCGGGGATTCGATGTGCCTTTTTTAAATACTCGTTCGGCAATCTATAAAATTCGGCCGACGAAAGATCTGATGTCCAACCGCTACATGAGCAATCAGCGATTCGGAGCGATGCATATCGATCTCTTAGATCAATTATCGTATTACGGCGCACTTCGTAGGAAGGGGAGTCTTCATCTGTGGAGCCGGGCTTTTGGCATTGAAAGCCCGAAAACCGGCGGCGTGACCGGAGATGATGTGGCCGATCTTTTTAAAAAGAAAAAATACAAAGAAATCGCGATCTATAACGCTCGCGATCTTCACGCAACCAAAGAGCTCTATGATGTGTGGGACAAGTACTTACGGTTTTAAATAACGATAGTTGGAAGGGAATTGCGGAAATAGACGTCAATTATGAAGAAAAATCGCTTCGTCATCTTCCTTGCATCTTCATAAAAAATATTGTATAGTGTGGCCTATTCGTAGACCCTTGAAAAACCAATAGACGCTGATTTTTTCTGCTCTAGACGCATCAGTTCTTAAAACATAAAGGTCTTACGTGCTACATACTCATGAAAAGAATCCTTACGGTTTTCTTTTCTCTTAGCCTTGTTTTTGCTCTTGCTCAAGTATCTGAAGTTCGCGCCTCAGGAAATGGTCCGTTCTTCACGGGTTGGTCGCCACTTACAACTGCCACGGCTACCCAGCCGTACCAGTATGATGTGAATGCTCAGGATCCGGAGAATGATGTGTTAGTTTACAGTCTATTGTCCGCACCAGCTGGTATGACAATCGACAGTGCCACCGGAGTAATCTCCTGGACGCCGGATGCCTCACAGGTATCCGCGACGCCGTATGACGTCGAAGTCGAGGTTTCCGATGGTTCGAACACAATCTCGCGACCGTTTCAGGTAACAGTGTCCGGAAGTAATCTCGGTCCATTCTTCATTCAGTGGGCGCCAGTCACGACTGCTACAGCCACCGAGTTGTACGGTTATGACGTAAACGCCTTTGATCCGGAAAACGATCCGTTGACGTATAGTTTGGTAACCGCACCGTCTGGTATGACGATCGACAGTTCGACTGGCGTGATCTCTTGGACGCCCGACATCGCCCAGGTCTCAACGACCCCGTACGATGCCGAGGTTGAAGTTACTGATGGTGTAAATACCATCGCTCGTCCGTTTCAGGTGACGGTAGCGGCTCCGACTTCCGGTAGTGGAAATCTCGGTCCATTCTTCATTCAGTGGGCGCCAGTCACGACTGCGACAGCCGACCAGCTGTACTGGTACGACGTAAACGCCTTTGATCCGGAGAATGATCCGTTGACTTTCAGTTTGGTCAGTTCGACCCCAGCAGGAATCACGATTAACGCTTCGAGCGGTTTGATCGAGTGGACACCAACACAAGCTCAAGCTACTTCGACCGCGTACGTGATCAATGTTCAGGTTGCTGATCCGACGCACGCTGTTAGCCGGGACTTTCCGATTACGGTGAGTTTGGCGACAACGTCTACCAACATCGGTCCGTTTTTCCAGGGCTGGAATCCACTCACCACTGCTACAGCCACCGTGCCGTACAGTTATGATGTGAATGCCCAGGACGGGGAGAACGATCCGCTGACCTATACTTTGGTCAGCTCGACGCCGGCTGGTATGACGATTAACGCTTCGAGCGGTTTGATCGAGTGGACACCCACTTTGACTCAAGCTACTTCGACACCGTATGACGTGACCGTGCAGGTCAACGATCCCTTCACTGCGGATCCGACCCACACGATTCAACGCAGCTTCCAGATCACTGTAGCCGATGCACCGACTTCGACCACACCAACTTCAACACCGCCGGTTAATCCACCAGGAGGTGGAGGCGGAGGAGGGGGCGGTGGCGGTGGTGGGGGAGGCGGATCAATCACTTTGGTCCCTTCTTCTAACCCGTCCTGTCCTCCGAACTGTGGTGGTGGCGGACCGATTGGAGTTCCGACCGGAAGCGTAAATCTTCCGCCGTACTTCGTTGGTTTCAATCCGATCACAGTGGCGCCAATTAACGTTATGTATTTGTACGACGCTAATGCTACTGACCCGGAGAATCAGCCGCTCACTTTCAGTATCTTGGAAGGACCGGCTGGTCTTGGCATCCTACCGAGTAATGGCTTGATCTACTGGACCCCGACGGCCAGCCAGGCTCGCACCACGCCGTACACGGTTATGGTGCAGGTCTCGGACGGTACGCTCGTGGCCACGACCTCGTATGCGATTACGGTTCCGGTGACGTTGATTGTGACTACACCTGTAGTCGTGACCCCGACGCCGACCGTTACGCCGATAGGTTCAGGCGATGCGACAACGACTCTTGCGACCACAACCGCTCCGGTTGCGGTCGCACCGAGCCCGCTCCTCGCTATGCTTACCGGTATCGCTGACTGGTTCCGCGACAATTACTGCGTGATGGGCTACCTCCTGTGGCTCTTGACCGTTCTTGCCTGGCTTGCCTATCTTCTCTTTGACGAAAGAGAGGAGAGCAAGGACCGAGCGCGAGCGGCCGAGGAGTTGCAAGAAGAGCTTGATGACGTAGCCGATATGGTCGAAGAACCGATCATGGCGCATCCGAGCACGCGTTTTTCGGGAGGCTCAACTACGTTTGAGACAACTCCGCAAAATCTCGCGACAGGCCAAGGAAGAGAGGTTTAAAAACCCTAAGAAGCCGCTCAGAAATGAGCGGCTTTTTAGTTTCTTTTTCGATTTTTCAGTCTTCAGATTTTCTCCATGAATCCTTTGACACAATACAAAATATGACGTAGAATGCGGCCAGTTCCAGATCATCGTCAACTTAAAATTCTGAACCGAAAACTTTGAGAAAGAGGAGGCAACCATGAAATGTGTCAGGATTATCGTCATTTTTTTGACGATAGCGTTCCTGGCGGGAGGGGCGGTGGCGCAGTCGAACTGCTTCATTGTTCATTCTGGCCCAGGATGCGACGATCCAGTTTGCGCGGATAAAGTTTGCGCACTCGATCGTTGCCCGTTCTGCTGCAGCCCCAATAATAAACAGTGGGACACGAGTTGCGCCAATGAGGCGAACGCCTTATGTCGCGGCACGGCAACGCCGGCACTGACAGTGACGTCCAGCCGGACGATCACCCCGAGCCCAACGGCGACACTTACACCGCCTGACGACAGTACGGTGACGCCGATACCCACGACAACGTGGACTCGGACAACTGTGCCGTCGGGAACTCCAACGGCAACATTTGTTCCACCGACGTCGACTGTAACGGCGAGTGTGACTCCGATGGGGACCTTATCTCCATCGGGCACGCCACTGAACACGGCGACGCCAACGTTTACGGCAACAGTAACGTTCACACCGACTCCAAGCGACACACTGACGCGTACCCCAACCGGGACACGAACAGAAACGGTGACGGGAACGCCAACGAATACGGCAATTCCGACGCCGACTATGACGCGTACGGGAACAACGACACCCACACCAAGCGGAGACTGTTGCAGTGAACACGACGAACCGGGATGTAAGATTCCGGCGTGTCAGGCGGCAGTGTGTAATCCGAATGGTATTGGGGATCCTTCGTGCTGTATGGCGCTCTTCACATCGCCGCATTGGGATGCTTCGTGTGTTGGAGCAGCATTCTTTTATCAAAACGAATGTGGATGCCAAGCTCCAACGCCAACAGCAACGGCGACCATGACGGGTACGCTCGTTCCGACGCAGACTCGTACACCAACAATGACGCGAACGCCGACGAACACACGGACCGCAACTGAAACCAGAACGGCAACGGAAATCCCGGCACCGACGGAAACAGAAGTGCCGACGGATACGCCAGAGCCAACGGAAACATCGGCACCCACGAACACGCGGACGTTCACTAAGACGGCCACGATGACGCGGACACCGACATGGACAAAGACGGAAACTACGATGCCGGAGCCGACGGAAACTGAAGCTCCGACAGAAACCCCGGAATCGACCGAGACAGCGGTACCGACGAATACTCGGACCGCGACTCGCACTCCGACCTGGACGCGTACACCAACAATGACGCGAACAGCAACGAGAACGCCGACGGTGGAATCGTCAGTTGGGAGCTGTTGTGAGGCTCACGATACTCCTGGCTGCAATGAACCGGTTTGCGAATCGGTAATCTGCTCCATTGATCCGTTGTGCTGTCAGCCGAGCGGTATTCGCACAGATTTTGATTTGAGCTGTGCGAGTATTCCGAACGATCCGCGGTATCGGGAGTTCTGCGCTTGCGCACAACAACCGGAACCAACAGAAACACCGACCGAGGTATTCACGGCAACGCGGACACCAACATCAACTCGGACAATGACGTTCACGCGGACACCGACTGCCACTAAAACAGCGGTGGACACTCCGACAGAGACTCCAACGCGTACTCCGACAGATACCAGGACCGACACTCCGACGCGGACACCGACTGATACTTGGACCGAGACTCCAACGCGTACCCCCAGCGGGACGCGTGAACCGACGGAGACGCGGACGGCTACTCGGACTCCGACAAACACCAGAACCGATACGCCGACTCGGACGGATACTCCGACGCGGACACCAACGGACACCCGGACGGAGATTCCTTCGCGAACTCCAACTGGGACACGTGAACCAACGGAGACGCGGACATTTACGCCAAGTCGAGTGCCAACAGATACGCGCACCGCGACACCGGTCAATCCAACCCGGACACCAACTGCAGGAATGTGTGGTATAAACCCTGTATGTTGGGGCGACTGTGACGGCAACTGTCGCGTCACGGTCGATGAGATGGTAACCGGAGTGAATCTTCTCTTCGAGAAGGAGTCTCCGACCTTTGAGCCCTGTTTCTTCCAATTCAATCGAAGCAGGGAACGAGATCCTCGTCGGGCAGTTCCGCCTCCGAGGATTACGGTGGATGAGCTAGTGACAGGCGTGAATAATCTGCTTCACAGCTGCCAGCGACCACAGTGACAATGACGATGTAGACCCAAATACCCCCAGGTGCACAATGTGTGTCTGGGGATTTTTTATCTCGCAACAATTGATACTTTAAAAACTCTTCTTATTCACGATCGCGAATAAGAAGAGTTTCCTGCAATATGTGTGAAGTATATTAAAATTGACTTTAGAGTTCCAAAAAACTACCGTGTGAATGTATGAAGTTAGAACTGACTTCACAAAATAAACCAGCGGGGGATCAGCCAAAAGCCATCGAAGGCTTGGTTTCTGGTCTCAAAAAAGGCTATAACAAGCAAACGCTTCTTGGTGTCACTGGCTCTGGAAAGACGTTTACGATTGCGCACACGATTGCCGAGTTACAAAAACCGACGCTTGTTATCGCCCACAACAAAACGCTGGCCGCCCAGCTCTGTAACGAGTTCCGTGAACTGTTTCCGAAAAACGCGGTTCACTATTTCGTTTCTTATTATGACTACTACCAGCCGGAAGCCTATATTCCGCGGACAGATACCTATATAGGGAAGGAGGCGATGATTAATGATGAGATCGATAAGTTGCGCCACGCCGCCACAGCTGCGCTTTTAACGCGTAAAGACGTCATCGTTGTGGCATCAGTTTCCTGTATCTATGGCTTGGGAGCGCCGCAAGAATATGCCAAAAATATTTTCCATCTGAAAAGTGGTACGGAAATCGATCGCAAGTTTTTCATGCGGAAATTAATTGAACTGCAGTTCACGCGAACGACGGCCGATCTGAGGCGCGGGACATTCCGGCTTCGCGGCGACAACTGGGAGATCATGCCGCCGGACCAGGAAATTATTTACACCTTTGCGTTACATGAGGGAAAGATCGAGAAGATTTATGCCGTTGATCCGGTTAAAGGATTCGAGCCAGGAGAGACGCCAACTTTGGAGGAGGTGCATATTGCGCCGGCGAAACATTTTATTACACCGGTTTCTGACCGTGAACGAGCGTTAAAATCGATTAAGGAAGAGTTGAAAGACCAGCTGAAGAAGTTTGAAAAGGAGAAAAAATATCTTGAGATTGAGCGGTTGGAACGACGAACGAAGTACGATCTCGCTATGATTCGTGAAGTAGGCTACTGCCACGGCATTGAAAACTACTCCCGACATCTTTCCGGCCGAGCGGCTGGTGAACCGCCAGATACATTGCTCAACTATTTTCCCAAGGATTTTTTGACAGTCATAGACGAATCTCATGTCACCTTGCCCCAACTCCAAGGAATGCACGCCGGAGATGCTTCGCGCAAAAAGACCTTAATCGAATTCGGTTTTCGCTTGCCCTCTGCGGCCGACAATCGCCCTCTCACTTTTAATGAGTTCGAAGCGAGAACGAATCAGACGATCTATACCTCGGCCACGCCAGGGAAATATGAGATTGAAAAAAGCAGAGAAGCGGCTCAGCTCCGACGCTCGCCAAGCGAGGTCGGCGTCCCGACCGAAGCGTCGGGAATTGTTTCCCAAATCATTCGTCCGACTGGTTTGGTTGATCCGAAAATTACTGTTCGTCCGGTGGTCGGGCAGATCAAGGATGTTATCGAGCGCATCAAGGAACGAGTCAATCTCACGGACCGTAAAAAAGAACGTGTCCTCGTAACGACCCTTACAAAACGGATGGCCGAAGACCTTACAAGTTATCTCGAGGAACTTAATATGAAAGTGAACTATATCCACAGCGACGTGAAGACGCTTGATCGGATCAAGATTTTAACCGAACTTCGGAAAGGGAACTACGACGTTTTGGTCGGGGTGAATTTACTTCGCGAAGGACTTGATCTTCCCGAGGTATCTCTGGTCGCCATTTTAGATGCCGATAAGGAAGGTTTCCTTCGGAGTGAGACTTCGCTCATACAGACAATTGGCCGGGCGGCCCGTAACGTGAATGGCGAAGTGGTGATGTACGCCGATCAGATCACCGGTTCAATCAAACGAGCGATAGGGGAGACAGAACGTCGCCGAGCGCTACAGCTTGCCTACAACAAAAAGCACGGCATCACGCCGAAGACGATCGAGAAAGAGATTCGGGATATATTACCAGCTGATGATATCTTGAAACTGGAAACTGCTGTTCTCGCGAAAAATAAGAAAGCGATTGAGATTCTGATCAAGCAGAAAGGAAAAGAGATGCGCGAGGCGGCCAAGAATTTGGATTTCGAACTGGCAACACTGCTTCGAGACGAACTTCGACTTTTGATGAAGTCCGCCAAGGAAAAAGAGAAAGACGAGGGAAAGCCAGAAGAGCCGGAAATGTTTATTCCGGCCAAAGGCAAAGGGAAAACCCCACGAGTTAAGATTCGATAGCCGAAAATAAAAAAACTGCTCCAGAATTGCTGGGCAGTTGAGAATATTAACTATTCTAGACAGTTGACGATAGCAGAGCATATGCGAAAGCTCGAGTCATTTTCATCGTCGGATCGATCTATCCAGAATACTTCATCCGGGAGACTCAATTCGTGGAGAATTTTCGATAGCTCAGCTAGAAATTGTCCGAATTCGCTGGGATTCATTATTGAGACCAAGACTTGGACGGCTGGAGCTCCGCAGCGAAGGAAATTCAGCACTTGAGCCACTTGTTCGATTTGAAGCTGGCTACTACAAGGAATGACCGGCACTCCGCCAACCTTGATCATTATTTCCCCCTGCTGAAGAAACATTGGTTTTAGCAAGAGTTCTTCGTCCATATCTATTCCTTTCTTATCACAAAGACTAGTTTCTAAATATCACAATAGAAACTTTTAGTCAAGCTAGAGGAGAATCGATTAGCTTTCGAGAATAATCTCGATATCGATCTGGCGAATACCAATTTTGTAGGCCTGTTCTTTGGTTGTGACCCACAAATCCACGAAGTTTACCTTGCGCGGGTGCATGCGGTCCTGAATAGTGAAAACTTTGTTGCCGAAAAGTTTCGGAACACGGAACTGAGTGCCGAAAGGCAGGAAGTTCGCAGCCGCGATACCGTCGCCGGTTGGTAAGCCAGACGCAGTAATGAACGGGGTGTCATCAGTTTCCTCGGGGGTGCTCGTATAGGCGGTTAACCAGACTTTCCGGGTGGTGGTTCGGGGCAAGAGAGGGGCGAGTTCCTGGGTCATCACGAGCGTTGTAGTACCACCGGTTTCAATTTGCTGTGCTTTAGCTGGCTGGGGATAGATCGAGAGAAAGAAGACAAAAAGGAGCGTGAGGCGAAATGCCTGACTTTCCCAATGCCGAAACTGTGCCGTGAGCTGTCGTTTACCCCCCCACCAAATATTTCCCTGTCGTGTTAGCTCATCGTGTCCCGTATATGATTTAGTGGACGTGGGAAAAAGACCGCTAGCTTCTTGGTTGGGGGGCTTAGCCTCCGGGGAGTCGGCAGTACCGGCTCCGATTTGGTTTATAGACATGTAATTTATTTTGGGAACAAAAATACCCCTCGTCGGGGCACTCATACTTACCCCCATAGTCTAGTCGACAAAACCATTTTTGTCAACCTGATTTTCAAAATAACTAGGTTTTACCTATGTTTTTTAAGGTTGACGTCAGTCGGTTTCAGTCCGTTTTCCTTGATTAACCAGTAACTGACCCCGGATTTCACCCACACCTCGATTTGACTAAATCGAATCCATTTGAACCGATTATGAAGGTCCTTGGGGACATAAAAGGGACCCTTTGGGAAGCCCTTCGTGGTACGATTAAGAGGTAGCGCTCTTCCGAACCTCAAAATGATCACTGGAATTACTGATATCGCCCTTCTTTTTGGCCTGGCTGCCGGTTTGAGCATCCTTGCCCACATCTTGCGCCAGCCGATTGTCCTGGCCTATCTCGCGACCGGCGCGGTAATCGGCGCCTTTCATTTTTTGGACGTGGGGAGCCAGCATAGTCTCGATCTCTTTTCCGACCTGGGAATCATGCTGTTGCTTTTCCTGGTTGGTTTGGAAATCAACTATGCCTCCATCCGCCATGTTGGCAAGGCACCGATCGTGATCGGGATATGCCAGCTTTTCCTTACCTCTCTTTCCGGTTTCCTGATTGCCTTGGCCCTTCGCCTGCCCGTCGTCTCGGCCGCCTATGTGGCGATTGCCATGACCTTTTCGAGTACGGTGATTGTGGTCAAACTCCTTTCCGAGAAAAAAGACTTAAACAGTCTTTACGGAAAGATCAGTGTCGGATTTCTTCTGGTTCAGGACTGTGTGGCCGTTCTACTCCTAGTCGCGCTTTCCAGTTTTGAGCGTGGCGCTAGTTCCGATATCGTTTCACAGATTGCGAGCACACTTTTAGTCGGCATCGCTCTTTTTACCGGCATGTTTTACTTGGGGCGAAAAATTCTCCCGACCGTCTTCGATCTTTTTGCCCGATCGCAAGAACTGCTTTTCCTGGCCACGCTGGCTTGGCTTTTTGGGGTGGCGGCGCTGGTCAGTCGGCTTGGTTTTTCGGTAGAGATTGGCGGACTCCTGGCCGGACTGTCGCTCGCCAACACTTCTGAACGTCTTCAGATTGCTCACCGCATCCGGCCGCTTCGGGATTTCTTCATTCTCATCTTTTTTGCCATTTTGGGCTCAATGATCGCGGTCTCGAACTACTCGGGACTCTTTCTGCCGATTTTTATTTTTTCCTTGCTCATTCTTATCGGGAATCCGCTGATCATTCTTATCATTATGGGACTCATGGGCTTTCGACGCCGGACCAGTTTTATGGCGGGCGTGACCGTGGGGCAGATCTCCGAGTTCGGTTTGATTTTAGTGGCGCTTGGCATGAAGATTGGTCATGTAGGGGAAACCGAAGTGGCGCTCGTGACCGCCGTGGCGGTGGTCACGATCACGCTTTCGAACTATCTCATTCTGCACGCGGAAAAGATCTTTACCCATCTCGACCCTTACTTGCGGTATTTTGAGCGTAAAAAAAATACCGAACATCCCATCCCTCGCAAACGGTTTAAAAAATCAGTGATCTTGATTGGCGCCCACCGTACGGGGCAAAGTATTGCCTGGCACATTCCCAAGTCCGAGCTGGTGATCGTTGATTTCGATCCGGAAGTCATTGAGCGGCTGAAACGACAAGGTTCAGATTATGTTTTTGGCGATATTGCTGACGAGGAGGTGCAAAGCGCCATCGATTTTTCTGCCGCCCGCATTATCATCTCGACCAGTCCGTCGCTCGACGACAATCTGATCACCCTCCGCCTCTTCCGCGAGATGAAGAAAAAGGAGAAGTACCGTTTTTCTCTCGTCGTTCGGGCCAAGAATGAAAAAGAAGTGGAACTGCTCTATGCCGCCGGCGCGGATTATGTTCTTTTGCCGCACTTTACCGCCGGCGAGTATTTGGGACAGATGGTCTCGCGGAAAAAACGGTTTGATTTTTTGAAGAAGTTTAAAGAAAAAGATTTACGAATGATGAAAAAAGAACATTCTTTGATGAGGGTGTAGGGGTTAGGGTCTAGGGTCTAGGGTACGTTATTCATTGCTTGTCATTACGCCTTGCCCGGCCAGGGAGGAGCGTAGCGACTCGCCTCGCTGTAATTTTGGCGAAGCGGGCGTGGCAATCTGATCACAATAATGTTTGTATAATGTCATGGCGAGGAGCTTCAATCGAAACGACGCGGCCATCTCATACACTCTCTCCTTCGCCCCAAGAGCTTCGGGCAGGCCGCAATGACACACAATTATGAAAACAATTTCTAAAAAGAGTTCTCGACCAGCTTTAGGCGGCCATGTTTCGGCGGCTGGCGGTTTTGATAAGATTTTCGATCGTGGGGAGGCGATTGGCGCGGAAGTGGTACAGATTTTTGTCTCGTCGCCGCGGGCTTGGGCAGTTTCTCAGCCATCTTCGGAACTATTGAAACGATATAATGAACGAAAAAAGGTTAGTGTCATTCAGAGCGTCCACGTACACGGAACGTATCTAGCGAATTTAGGCGCGGAAAGTCGTGAACTCTACCAAAAATCTTGTAAGAGTGTTCTCGATGAATTTAGGGTGTCGAACGCCATCGGGGCGAAGAGTATGATTTTCCATGCTGGTTCTCGGCTTGGTGGGCCGAAAGTCTGGCTCGATCAGGTGGCCGCGAGTATCAAGGAAGTGCTTCAGAAAGTGCCGGGGAAAACATTTTTGGCCTTAGAAAATGCCGCTGGTGGGGGAGATAAGATTGGCAATCAGCCCGAAGAGCTGGCCGTTATTATGAAAAAAGTGAAGTCGCCACGCCTCAAAATTTGCATCGATACCGCTCACGCTTTGGAGTCGGGTTTGATTCCCGAATATTCACCAGCCGGTATTAAGGCGACTTTGCGGGATTTGGATAAAACAATTGGCCTCGAAAATATTGTGGCGCTTCACATTAATGACTCAAAAACCAAGCCATACTCGAAACACGATCGTCACGAAAATATTGGTGAAGGTTATATTGGCCTTTCTGGTTTCCGGAATTTATCAAAAGAAAAATCTTTGTGGCACGCCGATTGGCTCTTAGAGGTTCCTGGCTTCGAAAACACTGGCCCGGACAAAAAGAACGTAAATATCATCAAAAAGATTTTTGATAAATCACAGTAAGGTTTTAAAAGACGACAACTTTCCTTGCCGTGTTTTTGGGAAAAGGAGAGTAATTAGACAGTTACTCTCCGTTGTCGGCCTGATGGTGAGCGTAGGGCGGAAGGTTCTGGGCTCGTTCGAGCCGCTGGACACGTTCGAGAAGATGCTCTTCAAGCCAGCGATCGAGGACACGAGCGGAAGACTTCAACTCCTTCAGATCTTGGTGAACCTGCGTGAAGTTTTCTTTGGTGGCATTTCGGAAGTTGCGGAGGTCGTCGGTGATTTGCTGCACATCATCGGCAACGTCTTTCAGATCCTTCTTCGTGGCGGCGTTCTCTTGGATGTCTTCAACTACTTCGAGGGTTCGAGCGGTTTGCTGGGCGATTTTATCGAGCAGGATATCTTCTTCTTTGGTCATTATAGGTAAATGTAGCCTACTCACTCTAACTGTCAAATGTGAGTTAGTGATGAAAAAAAGAGCCAACGCAGTGGTTGGCTCGATGAAGGTTATTTTTCGTCGTCGTCGACGATGGCGCCGCGCTTCTTGAGGTCGGCGCGCTGCGCGTCGGTGAAGTCGACACCACGGAGGTCGGTATTGGTGAGTATGATGTGGTGGACAACAATCCAGCCGGGGCCGTCAGGGTCGGGGCGGATGGAGCCTTGGAGGCTCCTATAATCGATTTTCGCTCCTCGGAGATTGGCTTCGGTGAGGTCGACGCTGAGAAAACTGGTGTTGGTGAGGTCAGCACCTTCGAGGTTGGCGCCGGTGAAGTTACTGTTGCGGAAGTGCACGCTGTGGAGATCAGCGCCTTTGAGGTTGGCACCCGTGAAGTCGGTGCGGATTGTTTTACCCTCATGGAGACCGGAAAGATCAGCACCTTCGAGGTTGGCGCCGGTGAAGTTGGCGTGGCTTAAGGTTGCGATATCGAATTTGGCACCTTCGAGGTTGGCGTCGGTGAAGTTGGCACTAAGGCAAAAGGTGTCTTTGAGGTTGGCCCCCCGGAGGTCGGCGCCGGTGAGATCAAGGTTGTGGAGGTCGGCATCGAAGAGGTCGAGGTTGCGGAGGTCGGCGCCTTTGAGGTCGAGGCCTTCAAGGTCCTTCCGTAAGATTCTCTTTCCTTCCAGTGTCCACGCATAGATTCTCGATAACGCAGTGTCTGGGTGCTCCTCAATTTGACGAAGGCGCTCCTCTGACAGAGCGGCGTCGGTGACGGCCTTGGAGGTCGTTTCAATTGCTGCCGCCGGGTCGATGACTTTGAGTTCGGCATCACGGTCGGTGCCTTTACTTCTTTCACGTATCATCTGATCGTCTCTGACTCTCGCGAGTCGCTCTCGTGGGGGCAGTTCGATTTTGCTTTTTTCTCCCTCGGCCTTTGGCGGTTTTTCCTTCATCTCTTCAGTTTTAGGGCAAATGGAAAATCCGTCAAGTGCACGCTTTAGTGTCTCGGGCGTTTTTTATTTCTTAAAAATGGGTATAATGGGGGAAATTCATGCGCAGCCAAATTATCATCCATAGTCGGGCCGAAAAGCTCCATTACGAGATCCGTGAGATCGTCCAGGTGGCCAAGCAGGTCGAGGCCTTAGGGCAGCCGATCATATGGGAGAACATTGGCGATCCGGTGCAAAAAGGGGAGCAGATTCCGGCCTGGATAAAACAGATTGTCGAGCGCGCCGTGCGAAAGGATGAATCGTATGCTTATGCGCCAACCAAGGGACTTGAAGCCACGCGCGAGTTTTTGGCCAAACGAACAAATCAACGGCGGAAGACAAAAATTACCAAAGAAGATATTGTTTTCTTTAACGGCCTGGGCGACGCGGTCGGGAAGATTTACGGTACACTCGATCCCACGATTCGCGTCATCGGCCCGACTCCGGCTTACTCCACGCACTCATCGGCCGAAGCGGCCCACACTGGCTCGCCGCATCTCACTTATAAGCTCGATCCGAAAAATAAATGGTTGCCTGATCTCGAAGATTTAGAGATGAAGGTTCGGTACAATCCGACGATTGGCGGCATTCTTTTAATCAACCCGAATAATCCGACTGGCACCGTCTATCCGAAGGAGTATCTCCAGAAGATTGTGACTATCGCCAAGAAGTACGATGTGTTTTTGATCGCCGATGAGATTTACGAAAGCCTGTCGTATGCCCGAAAGCCATTTACCCCGATTAGCGATGTGATCGATGGCGTATGTTCGATTTCGATGAAAGGAATTTCTAAGGAGGTGCCGTGGCCGGGCAGTCGGTGTGGTTGGTTGGAGTTTTATAATACTGATCGTGACCCGGTTTTCCAGAAATACGTGAAAGCTATTACCGACAGCAAAATGCTCGAGGTTTCCTCAACTACTTTGCCACAAGTTGTGATTCCGCAGATCCTGGACGACAAACGATACAAAAATAGTTTGGTACGACGTACTGCGGCTTACAAAAATCGAGCGATCAAGGCAGTGAAAATTCTTGAAAAGGTAAAAGGCGTGACTGTGGTTCAGCCGGAAGGAGCCTTCTATATTACGATCGTTTTAGACAAGAAGCTTTTGCGCGATGATCAGAAGTTGTCGATTAAAAACCAAAAAATAAAACGCTACATCGAGGAGCGGACCAGGTTCCCCTTAGCCCTCGATAAACGGTTTGTCTACTATCTTTTAGCCGCTACAGGTATTTGCGTGGTGCCCCTGACCGGATTTGAAACAGCAGAGACTGGTTTCCGCGCCACCTTACTCGAACCAGATGTAAAGAAACTAGAGACCACCTTTCGCACATTAGCCGTGGCCATCACCGAGTATCTTCAGTCGTAAGGTACGATCGGTTGCAATTCCGTTCTTCTCCGTCTAGAATCAGGTTCATTATGAAAAAAATTATCGTATTTGTGATTGTGGCGGCGGCGATTGTGTATGGCGGATACATTGTAAACCAGAATCTCGACGCTTCGGCCAAGGACACGGCGACTAAGGAAGCCAGTGAGGCCAAGGCCCTCGAGGCAAAGATGATGGAAGGATTCACGACGGAGGATCTCGTGATCGGAACAGGCAATGAGGCAACGGCTGGCAGCCAGATTATCGTTAATTATCGCGGTTCACTGAAAGAAACGGGAAAAGAATTTGAAAACAGTTACACCAAAAAAAGCCCCCTCATCTTAACGCTCGGCACCGGGGAGGTGATTAAGGGTTGGGATATTGGAATCGTCGGCATGAAAGTTGGCGGCAAGCGGCGTCTCACCATTCCGCCCGCTTTGGGATACGGCGCAGCGGGGCGAGGGGATATCATTCCACCTAACGCAACTTTAGTTTTTGATGTAGAATTAGTAGAGATTCGGTAATTTTTCCGGATCGTCTACTGAATGACGAAACTGTCCCGACATACAATTGAGGTCTATGCCTATCTCGTGCTTTTGATTGGCGCATTTTGTCTTGCCTTTTTTGTGGCCCAACCATACTTGAATGCGCTCCTTGTTGCATCGGTCGCCGCCATTATCTTTGACCCCTTATATCAAAGTATAAGAAAAATACTGCGCGGGAAGGCGAGCCTGGTTTCGCTCCTTACTATTCTTGTAATCACGATACTTATTCTGGGGCCGATTTCTTTGATTGGCAGTCAGGTATTTTTTGAGAGTCGGACCTTATATCTCCAACTCGAAGGACAGGGCGGGGGAAACACTATTTTAATGCAAGTAAAGAGTGCCTTGACCGCTCGTCTGGGCGACTCATTTGATCCTGAAATTATCGACCAACTCCTCAAGAACATCCTTCAATTTTTCTCGAGCCAAGCCGGAAATATTATCTCGAGCGTACTCCGAACGGTGGTCAAGGTGGCGATCGGCATATTTGCCCTCTACTATTTCTTAAAAGACTCGGGCGATATCCGAAGATATGTTTTAAAAATCAGCCCTTTAACCGAACTTCATACCGCGAAAATTATGGATAATCTTCGCCTCACAATCCAGGCCACGATTCGCGGTTCGATCATCGTTGCCTTTGTGCAGGGTCTTTTGATCGGTCTTGGTCTTCTCGCGCTCCAAGTTGCTAATCCATTTTTGTGGGGGTCAATTGGTTTTATTGCCGCATTAGTACCGGCGATTGGAACAACTCTCATCACCGCTCCGATTATCATTTTTCTCTTTTTCACAGGCGAGATGACAAAGGCCACTGTCTTTTTGATTTGGGGTATCGGGGTCGTCGGTTTGGCGGATAATCTCATTCGTCCATACCTTCTCGGCCGCCACACCGGCCTCCATCCATTTCCTGTATTTATAAGTGTGATTGGTGGAATCGGATTTTTTGGTGTGACGGGAATTCTCTGGGGACCGATTATTCTCTCACTTCTTACAACCACACTTGAGTCGTATCCCATGATCATCGCCGATACGGCGGATGGAAAATGAACTTGGCACTTGTAAAAAATTTCGGCCCAGCTTCTATTATTGATGGCTTGCGGGGCGTTTCCTTCACGTTTTCCGATTCGCTCGACATCCTCTTTGTGGCGATTCTTATCTATGCCGTTTTGAAACTGGTTTCGGAGACGCGGTCATTTCCCGTTATTTTCGGTATTTCGACCGTTTTTGTCTTCTATGGCCTGGCCACCGTTTTAAATCTAACGCTCACCCGGAATATCATCCAGTCATTTTTGAGTATCTTCCTTATTCTCATTGTCGTTATTTTCCAAAACGAATTTCGGCGATTCTTAACTTATTTTAATCTCGCCCCGCGGTTTTCAAAAAAAATGCTGCCGTCTCACGTTATTCTTGAAACACTGGCGGAAACGGTGGGGTATTTCGCCAAGAAGAAAACCGGCGCCCTCCTTGTTTTTCCGGGGAAAGAGGCGATTGACCAGCATTTGAGCGGCGGCTATGACTTAGACGGCGAAATCTCCGCGCCGCTTATTGTGAGCATCTTCGACGAATCAACGCCTGGTCACGACGGCGCCATTGTGATTAAAGGCAACCGACTTTCCAAGTTCGGTGTGCATCTGCCGCTCGCCAAAAACATTGAGTCGTTGCACGGCTATGGCACTCGGCACCGGGCAGCTTTGGGACTAAGTGAACGATCCGATGCTCTTATTGTGGTTATTTCGGAGGAGCGGGGAACAATCTCTATCGCCGAACAGGGTCGTTTGCGGAATCTGAAAGACGAAGACGAATTAGAAAAGATAGTCAAACGATTCTATCGAGTTAAATTTCCGCGCCAAGACATCTCGTATCTGGCCGCTCTCGGCGCAAAAAATATTGCTTTGGTTTTCTTCACACTCGTACTTTCGATTGGGATTTGGGTTTATCAAAATCAAAACTCGCCCATTGTCCAGAAAAATTTTGTTATTCCACTTGAATTCCAGAATGTCCCACCATTGTTCATTGTGAATGACGCGGTCCCGGAAGAAGTGGTCCTCACGCTTGAGGCGCGCGGTGGCAACTTCCAGGATTTGAACGCGGATGAGATTCGCGTTCCGATCGATCTTACGAATGCTCGAACCGGCTGGCGCCAGTTCTTGATTGATAAGGAGAAGATCAAAGTCCCGTTTAATTTTACGCTGGTTAAAGTGGATCCGGAAAAAGTCAGTTTGCAGATCGCGAAAAAAGAAGTTGAAACTTCAAGTCAACTGAAGGCGCGCCCGTAAGAGTGCGACCATTGACTAGATGAGACAAACTTGATATAAAGTCGTTAGTTTTGTTTGTCAGAAAGGAATATAAAGAATGAAACGTATTGCCATCTGTGGCGGTGCTGGCCACCTTGCATGTTATGTGAGAGCGCGTCTTCACGAGATAGGCGCCGAGGTGTTCCCTTTCGTGCGGACGGAATGTCAGAAATCCGCGCTGGGAGATCAGGCCCACGTCGTGGACGTTGGTCGGCCGGATATGATTGAGGAGGCGTTCAAAACTCGCGGGCCATTGGACGGTCTTGTTTATGCCGTCGGACGTTGTCGCCCCGATGCCTTCAAGGAGGCAAACAGCATGTCTCTTAATGAGCTGTTTGGGACGCATTTCCCTCCGGATATGGATCGTCTGGTGTACGGCCTTCAGAACGTCTGTAAGGTGGCCGTGAATATCGGCCTTCGACCCGGAGGAGTTATTGTCGTGGTTGGTTCAGCGATCAACTCACCTAATTACGACAGACCCTCGTCCCAGGCGAGCGTTGGCCCATATGCTGTGGCGCAAGCGGCTCAAGCCCAGTTGATCAAGGAGTGGCGAGAGAATCCGGTGGCTCGAATGAGAAAGATCGTTCTCCACTATCTGACACTCGGTCCAGTAGAAGGGCCATTCTGGGGCAATAGTCCTCAGAAACCGACCGAGATGCTCGAGCCGGAGAAAGTGGCCAAAGGGATAGTGGGACTCTTCAAAATCACGGGTAGACACTTCGATGTCGAACACATCCCTGGCACCAACCCACAGATTGCAGAAACTCCGATTCGCTAAGGCGATCTGGAGTTTTTTTATTCGCCACATTTTATAACGAGTAAACGTGCTACACTCTTCTAACTCACGATCGTGAGTTAGAAGAGTGTAGCTTTTAAGCATTCCTCGGCGGTTTTGGTATACTACAAAACGATGATTCCTTTGAAGAATTCGCGAGAACTGGTTTGGACGGCGCACGCTAAGGCCAAGATGCGCTTTTATGGCCTGTCCGAATCACGGGTGAAACGGATTATTCATACGCCGAAACGAATCGAAGAGGGGATTGCGCCCAAAACAATTGCCATGATGCAACCCGCTGGCAGTGCAAAGAATCCGTACGAACTCTGGACCATGGTGCAGGTCGTAGCGCTGAAGCGGCGCGGAGATTCCGGCCGTAGCGTCGGAAAAGTTCATAAAGTAATCAGCGCCTGGCGATATCCGGGTGTGACAAAACCGGGTAGTGAAATTACGCTAGGCATGGTGCATAGTGAGCTAGAAGAACTATCAAAGTGACCACTTGTTCATTACATTTTGTGCAAATGCGCAAACCCAACGAGCGTAATTCTACTACCCGGAAACCGGGAGATAGTTTACCGCCGGAAATTTTAAATGATCTACGGAAATGGTTTCGAGTATAATAAGTCCATGACCATTACCAGCCCGATTTTCCAAAGCAACGAATATCTCCACGAGCGGTTCACCTGTGACGGTCAGGATAAAAATCCACCGCTCCATATTGGCGAGGTGCCGCAAACGGCAAAGAGTTTAGTTTTAATTGTGGACGATCCGGACGCGCCGGAGGGAAATTTCACGCATTGGTTACTTTGGAATATTTCGCCGGAAACAAAAGAAATTGATGAGGGGAAAAATCCCGATGGAAGCGTCGAAGGAAAAAACGGATCGGGGAGTGTTGGGTATATGGGACCGTGTCCGCCAATCGGCCGCGCCCATCACTATCAGTTTAAATTATTTGCACTCGATACTGTTTTAGATCTCGCGCCAGGCGCGCGCCAGTCCGAGGTTGAGTCGGTTATCCACAAACACATTCTAGAATCCGCCCAGCTCGTCGGTCTCTACGCCCGAAGCGCCATTCCGCGATAATTGACATTTTGTAATAATTATTGTACAAAGAAGCAAGAAAGGAAAAATGTATGGAAGTATTCGAACTGACCGAGGTAGTCGGTGAGGAGTCACCATTTCGGAGCTGGGGACTGATCATATTCCTGTCATTGCTTGTGCCGTTGGCAGGGTATGCTGTCTATGAGGGAGTAGCACATCTGGTTCTCATTTGGGGCAGTCCCGGCGATCAAAAATACTTTGCAGGGGGCGGAGTATTTTTTGCAATCTTCGTGTTTTTCGGGCTGATGGGCACAATCCGGCGCGACTTCAGAAAGCCGCCTCGACCCAGAAAGAAAAAACGCAGTTCCCCCTAGTCATCAGCCGACACACACCAGTGTCGGCTTTTTTTTATTTTCCCCCACATTCATTGACCTTAAATATGAAGAAGAGTATAAAAGGTTTATATGTGCACTATTAATTTTTGGTCCATACTTCTGAATATCGTCACTGTTATCGCTTTATTGGTTTTAGTTTTCGTGGCTATCCCGCGACGGATTGGTAAGCGGAAGAAATAAAAAACCTCGTCGAGTAAAGACTCGCGAGGTTACTTGTGGTCTTTTGGACAGACCTGGTGGCGTGGCAGTTTGATGCCGGTGATCTTGTGATTCGCGCAGGCCTCGAGAAAGGCTATGCGGGCGGTTTTTTCTACAGCACGTGCCAGTGCTGCCGGGGTAATGAGATACTGTTGCATCTGTTCCTCGGACGCGATCTGGGTGGCTTCAATAGGAGTCCCGGAATTGCACAACGGGAGATCGAAGCCGACGGGCGGTTTTACCAGTTGTCCATTCTGCTGAACGGAGAATTCATGCAACTCGTTACTTTTCGCGCTGCCCCCCGAGTTGCGCACGATGTAAAGCATCAGTCCAAACATACCTACACCCTCCTCCTTGTGTTCTAAAAATATTCTAAATCTCAATTTCCTATAAAGTCAATGTGCGCGATGTAATGCCATTGACACTCGTGAGGCGGAGTGTACACTTAAAATGTAATGACTTCACTCATGAGTACCGCCATCTCGCTCCTGTCCGCACTGCTTCTTGGACTTCTTTTGCTTACTCTTACCCATCGGCGAGGAGGTTATCTGAAATATTAAGAAAAAATAATCAGAAAGAACAAAACCTCCCGCCGCGGAGGTTTTTTGCTTGTAGCTTGAAGATTTTTTATGAAGTTCGTAAGAAATCTTCAGGCCATAATGTCTGGCCAGCTATTTGAAATAACCCATAGTGTCTTGGAGAAAGGGAGCGGTGGTATGGTGGAATCATTGGTATCACGATGCAGTTCGGGCGTTAGGCTGACAACCGGAGTTTATCATAGGGAGATGGTCAGTTTGGCTCTCGGTAAAGCGGTGGAAGCGGAATTTCGTCGAGGCGTGTGGAAAGGGCACATTCGGGTGGTAGAGGAAGATGGTTTGCGTCTTGTCGGGGATCTCTCTGACCGGCGCGTGGCCATCAATTTCTATACTAATGGCGTGGGGGTGAATGATCTGTCTAATCCGCCACACCAAGAGGTGCTCGCACTGATCAATCGAATTCTCTATGCCTTAACGGAGTCGGAGCTGTGTGTCGGAGATCCGGAGCGTTCTCTCCTCACCTTCGGAAAAGGAGCCCTACTGGACCTGGGTCCAGAGGAAAGATTCCGAGCCATCTGCTTGGTCTATCTGGCCATCTGGAAACAGACCCGATCACGAGTGGCCAGAACAGTTCTCGAACAGCTGATCCGGATCTATCCCGAAGCGGCCTCCCTCAGAAGATTGCCGCTTGCAAGGGTCAAAGCGCTTTACGAAGCAGCTTCATTCTGCGAATAACACATTCGCAGATTTTTATTTGACAGCCGAATATGAGTTCACTACTATCAAATCGCAATCATATAATTTGGTTCTTTGAAAATAGAGTGGGGAGAGTGGGTAATGAAGAGGCCAATGTTCGAGTCTGATCAAGAAAAGAATTTTCGAGCCTGGGTCCGTTTTTGGGTTTTTCACAACCATGGCACAAGCGAGGAGTTTGAACCTCTGGTGCCGATCGTCGCGAAAAATCCGATTGATGAACCACCGTATCTCGTGATTCCTCCAAGGCCACCAGTGATTGATTGGGAAAATCTCATGTGGTCTGTCCGAATGGGTAATGGACCGGGGCTGGCCGCAGAGAACATGAAAAGCCCGAATGTGGTTAGTGACCAGGTTCAGATTCCGACGAAACCCTACCTGATGAGGGGATTTAAGAAGGGGGGTGAGTGCTCCGGACTCACATCTGAGGAATCCCAGGAAAAACTGCGAAGAGCGCATAAGTTGGGATTGACCGCTTTCGAGTTTGTGGTGTGCGCTATGCTCGTATCATTTTTTCAAGAGTATTCGGGCATTATCTCTTCCGAGTCACGGGTTAATGGCCACTTGTTCCCGGCCATCTATCTCCTTGGAGAGACACCGATGCTGCGCGGGCTACCTGACGGATCAGAACTACTCCCATTCGCGGTTCCGTATTGCGAGGAACGCATTTCATACTAGGCCAACTACTTCGGTAGGAGGCCTTTTTTATTTCTCAAAATAGGGGAGTCGCTATGCTATAATGAAGGTACTAGGACTCTAAAGGTCGAGTTTTCCTCTTGTATACTATGAAAGCATTACACATGGTTGCGTTCACCCTTCTTGCAGTCGGAGGGCTGAACTGGTTGGCTTTGGCTCTGACTGGTTGGGATATTAGCCAGTTGTTTGGCGGACCAGAAACCACCATTGCGAAGGCGATCTATATCTTGGTCGGCCTCTCGGCGATTTCGGAGTTGGCGACCCACAAGCAGAACTGTCGCCGGTGCACTATGCCGGCGTAGTAGGTTTTTAAGAATACAGTATGTCATTGCGAGCTCCACAAGGAGCGTGGCAATCTAAAGAGAAACGGCGTGAGGCCGTTTTTCTTTTTACTCATAGGTTTACGATCGTTATAAAGTAATTTAAGATTGCGTTATGAGCATGGAATCAAAAGAGCGGTTTAACGATAAAAAGGTAATCCACCCAATTATTCTCAAGATTTTTTCCAACGATGAAACAAGAGTGGTCGAGGAGATCAAAAAACCTGATGAGATCAGGTTTCTCTTAGAGGGGGCCTGGCTTACGCCAGAGAGGGTAGTGGGTCGATTTAAGGAAAGGGGATTCACCGAAGAAGAGGCGCATGAGTATATAGATGCACTTCCGGTCCAACAGAAGGAACCCATCGTTATACGTATTACCGAAAAACAAAGAGGTATCGCTGACTATTTAATACGGCAAGCTGCTGAGAATATTTGAGACTCCTATTCTTTCCAAAAATACTGTAGTACACTCGAACCCATATGGGTAAAAAACTTTCGATTGGTATTGTCGGTTTGCCGAATGTGGGGAAGTCCACCCTTTTTAAAGCGCTCACCAACCAAGACATTACGATTGCCAACTATCCGTTCGCGACGATTGATCCGAATGTGGGGATTGTGCCAGTGCCGGATGAACGACTCCAGGCATTAACCGATTTGAGCAAATCTAAAAAAACCATTCCGGCCGTGGTGGAATTTTACGACATCGCCGGCTTAGTGAAGGGCGCCAATAAGGGCGAAGGATTAGGCAACCAGTTTTTGTCGCATATCCGCGACACCCAGGCGATCGTGGTTGTACTTCGAGTATTTAAAGATGACACGGTGATCCACGTTGAAAACTCCGTTGATCCGATTCGAGATATGGATATTATTACCGGCGAGTTGATGCTCAAAGATCTGGAAACAGTGGAAAAGCGTTTAAGCTCATTAGAAAAAGAAGCGCGAGCAGGGGATAAAGCCGCCGTGCATAATCAAGAAGTTCTAAATCAAGTTCGAGAAACTATTTCTGAGGGACGGTTGATTACCGATCTGGCCGAAGAGGATGTCGTGAAAGAACTCCAACTCCTTTCCGCGAAAAAACAATTTTATTTATTGAACGGCCAGCCCGAAGAGGTTCCGCATGACTTGGCGGAAAAAATTATCGCGCTCGGCGCGGAGTATGTTGCGCTCGATCTTTCCGATGCTCAAGGTGCTTTGCCGCAACTCGTCGCCAAGGCGTATGTCATTCTCGATCTTATTAGTTTCTTTACGACTGGTGAGGATGAAACACGGGCCTGGACGATTACGCGAGGAACATTAGCGCCGGAAGCAGCCGGAACGATTCACACTGACTTTGAACAAAGGTTTATTCGAGCTGAAGTCGTGCCGTATGACAAGCTCGTCGAGGCCAAGGGTTGGGCTGGCGCCAAGCAAAAGGGCTGGATGCGTCTTGAAGGCAAGGAATATATGATGCAGGACGGTGACGTCATTGTCGTTCGGCACGGCTAGTTGACGAAAAGATAAGAAATCAGTACGATAATTCTCGGTTCCACTTTAATTAAGGAGGATGTGTGGCCGTATTAAAAAGAAGGAAATCGCGAAGGGGAAGGACGGAAACGGAAAGGAAGTGCAAATTTACGCTTGATCTCAGGCGAGATTCTCGTGAGGTCCAAGATAGCGCAAGGGGAAATGATGAGTTTTCTCTTGCGCTCGAGCGAAAAGCTACAGAGACGCCCTTGCAAAAGAGAGATCGAATTTGTGCTATCGTTCTATCCATCGTCTCTGGCAAGAAAGAGAAAGTGTTTCTCATTGTTCGGGAAGTCAGTGCAGAGGAGCCTCTTCATCATCAGTCTCCTCGGGCCGAGGTGACAACTGTCGCCCGGGTGAAATTTCAGAGGATCACCAGTATCGCAGAGCAAGATACGAGGAGTCGGGAGAAACGACTTCTTAAGAATACGAATAAGTAGCCGCAGAGGGATCACCTCTTCGGCTTTTTTATTTCCCGTTTTTGGTGGAGCGGCCGCGAAGCGATTCACCAAGGGTCTCATCGTCAGCAAACTCAATCTCGGCGCCGCGAGGCAAGCCGGTGGCCAAGCGCGATATTTTGAGCGTCATTGGGGCCAGTTCTTTTTTTATTATTTCGGCATAAAAATCGCCGTAGCGGGTCGGACTTAAAGCCAGAATAATTTCCTCGGCTTTGGCGTCCAAGTTTTTTTCGATGTGCGTTTTTAAGCTCTGTAAGCGCAAGCGTTGAGCTTCGGACATGATGCCGGATTGTTCGAAATTTCCGGTAAGAAAATAACGGCCGGTGTAGTTTCTGGTATTTTCAAGCGCCAGAAGATCAGTCTCTTTTTCCACGATGGCAATTACTTTCTGATTCCGGCTTGGGTCGCGGCAGATATCGCAAAGACCGTCGGCGTTCATATGGTAAAAAAAACACTGACGGCAGGTTTTGATCGCCATGAGATCGTTCACAGCCTTCGAGAGGTGGGCTAGGTTATTTTTTCCCTCCTGGACAAGATGAAACGCTAAGCGAATGGCTTGGCGCGGGCCAATTGACGGCAGTCGGGTCAGCTGGTCAGCCAGTTCTTTCATCGGACGCGGAAGGTAATCTTTCATACAAATAAGTTTTTATATTGAAACGATGATGCACTATATCCAAGGCTTAATTGAGCACCGCAAATGAACTGTATTTGAGATACAGCGAATGCGGAGCGGAAATTGTAACGCAGGAGAGAGTGCATCAGTATTTAAAGATCCGGTTCGCCAAAACGTTTCTCCACTGTCCGGAAACTCGCGTGTTCCTGATCGAATTTAAACTGGACCACACCCAAAGGACCGTTGCGGTGTTTGGCGATAATAATTTGCGCCAGCCCCTGTTCGTCCGGCGGAACCTCTTCCGGCTTCTTTCCTTTATCCTTGCGGTGAATAAACATAACCACGTCCGCGTCCTGTTCGATACTGCCTGAATCGCGAAGATCGGCGAGGCGCGGTGTGCCATCCTCGCGGCTTTCGACGCCGCGCGACAGCTGGGAAAGAGCAAGGACGGGAATATTCAGCTCGCGCGCTAGGGATTTTAAACCGCGAGAAATTTCCGTTACCTGACTGACCACATTGTCTGACTTCGTTCGCGGAGTGATAAGCTGGAGGTAATCAATAATTAAAAGATCGAGACCACGATCAGCTTGGAGTCGCCGCGCCATCGAGCGCATCTGCATAATGTTCGGTGAGGGTGTGTCATCGATGTAAATATTTGGCGTGGAGAGACGGCTTAAAGAACCTTGAATCGCTTCGAACTCAAAGTCGTCGGTAATGCGTCCCGTGCGGATTTTCCAGAGCGGGACCTGTGAGTCGGAAGAAATCAGACGGTCAACCACCTGTTCTCGAGACATTTCAAGCGAAAAAATACCGACAGCGGCACTGCCTCGCAAAGCGGCGTTTCGGGCAATGTCCAAGGCAAATGATGTTTTGCCCAGTGATGGTCGAGCGCCAAGAATAACCAGGTCGGATCGCTGGAATCCGGAGAGTAAGTTATCGAGTTCGGCGTAACCGGAGGTAACGCCGCGAAGCGCTTTCTCGCCGCGATGCAGTTTCTCAATACGGTCGTAGGCCACGGCCAGTTCGTCTTTCAAGTGAACAAAAGACTTCTGTACGGACGATTGAGAAACGCGAAAGATCTTTTGTTCCACCTCATCTAAGAACTCATCAATTTCCCGACTGGAGTCAAAGACCCCTTCGGTAATTTCGGCCGAAGCCCGGATCAGATCGCGGAGAATTTTCTTCTCTTTGACCGTTTTTGCGTACTCTTCGACATGCGAGGATGAAGGTACCTTATTCGCTAGTTCGGCCAGATAACCGGAGCCTCCAATTTCCTTTAAAACACCTGATTCTTTGAGTTTGGTTTCAACGGTTAAAATATCGATCGGCTTCGTTTTTTCGTAGAGATCAAGAATGGCTTCATAAATAATTTCATGACTCGGCTGATAAAAATCTTTGGGCGACAAAAGATCGGCTATTTTGGTGATAGCTTCTTTGTCGATCAGGAGCGCGCCTAAAACTGACTGCTCCACCTCAATATTCTGCGGCGGAATTTTTATTGGAGAACTCATATGTTAACGGGGTCGAACGAACGGGCCGAACGGCGTATCGTCCAGGTTGTATCCTAACCCATTAATCTGTTTTCTCAACTCGTCAGACTGGACAAACTGTTGATGCTTTCGAGCGGCCTCACGATCTTTGACCAAAGCGGTGACTTTGGCCGGTATGGTTTGTTTTGGCAAGGTAAAACCGAGCGTGCCATAGAGCTCCCCAATACCCTGACGATAGGTTTTTGCCTCTCCTTTTGACAGTTTCCAAGTATTCGGTTGGACCGAGCTCATACAACTAAAGATCTCGGCTAGGGCTTGAGGAGTTCCGAAGTCACGGTGAAGGTGGCCAAAAAATCGTTCTTTGAGATCGGCCATCTCTTTTTCTGATTCGGAAATATCTTTTTCAGACACCAGTTTTGAATGTTTTTCTGCAAACTGAAGTTTCTCAACAAATTCAATGATATTTTTCCAGGATTGCTCGTAGGCCTGAACTGCTTCCTCGGTATAATCGAGCGGAGAACGATAGTGATTACTCAAAGACATAAGGCGCAACACTTCTGCAGAATGTTTTGCAAGAAAATCGTTGATGGTGATGAAATTTCCTAAACTTTTCGACATCTTTTTTCCACTCACCGTGAGCGAACCTACATGCATCCAGATTGTAACGAACGGCTTCTTGCCGGAAACCGACTCCTCTTGGGCGATCTCCGCCTCGTGATGCGGAAACTTAAGATCAACGCCAGCACCATGAATGTCGTACTGCGGGCCAAAGAAGTGTTCGGAAATAGCCGTGTCTTCGATGTGCCAGCCGGGACGACCGTCGCCAAGACGAGTTTTCCAGATCGGTTCGCCAGGCTTCGAGAATTTCCAGACACAAAAATCCCCACGATTTTTTTTCTTGACACTCTCGTCGATGCGCGTGACGCCGTCTTCCGCTTGTGAAATAGTCCGATGAGCCAGCTTTCCGTAATCCGGAAAAGTCGCGAGATCGAAGTAATAACCGTCATCGGTTTTATAGACATGGCCTTTTTCAAGCAGGCGTTCAACCTGGTCAACGATCTGCGGGATAAATTCAGTGGCCGGAGCGTACTTCGTTACGGCGGTAACGCCCAACTCCTTCATATTTTTAAGATAGGCTTCCTCGTATTTTTTGGCGATCGCTTCAGGCGTTTCCTTACTTCGTTCCGCCTGAATGATAATCTTATCGTCCACATTGGTAATGTTTTGAAGATAAAAAACATCGATACCCGAGGCGCGAAGATATTTCACAAAGGAATCAAACACCAAGTAAGTCCGGCCGTTGCCGATATGGAGATAGTTATAGACCGTTGGGCCGCACACAAAAAGCCGCAACGGGTTTTTTGCCGAAGAAGCGGGGAGTGGTTGAAGCTTTTGCGTCAGCGTATCGAAAAGTTCCGGGGACGTAGCCATTGAGTATGTATCATACCACTAGCCCAAACGGAATGTAAAAAAGTTATAAAAACTGCTAGGATACTCCTATGGAAAAACATCCGTTACACCTCAAAAATCCTGAACTGCAAACCTCGCCCGAGGTCAATCGCGCCGTTGAGCGGCAAGAGCGTAAAACAGACAAAAAAGTGCCTAACGACCCGGCCGAGCGCATCGAGGCGTATATGGATCGGCTCGAGAACATTTTTCTCAATCCGGACGAACGCAAGCGCGAACGTAATCTTGAGATGTTTCGGGACAAGATATATGACGCGCTCATTATAAAGCGTGAGAATTTTCCGGACAGTTATTTTGAACTTCAAAAACGCATAGCTCGTGAACGTGGCCAAGCGGTCGAAGAAATCCCAGAGGATGTACGCGAGCAGATGATGGATGTCGCCATCCACGATCAGAAAGCGTCGCTCGACGCATGGATGGACTACCTCGCTTCGGACGATGCCGTCTATCCGGCATGGTTCAAGTACTACGCCTGGAACCAAATCATCAAGCTCTCGCAATTCGACAAGGAGAGGGGCGAATATAAAACGAGAACAGAAACAACGGTAGCCCCCTTTCCTGATATTTATCGAGAATCACTTGCTCAAATTTCAGATTTGTATGAACAATATCCGGAATTACTTAAACAAATACAACCAAAACTCCAGCAACTTCGAGCAGAGAGAAATAAAGTAAAAAAAGCACTCAAAGGAGCGATGGATGAGGAAAAAGCTCGACTAGAAAATGAGATTTTTGCAATTGATCAAGCGATTGAAGAAGTTTCTGCTCCGATGAGGGATTTTGATAAAAAATTTCCAACACTGTATGCCGAACTTACGACCATGTCCCTCGCCGCTTCGATGGAAAACCGCGAGGAGATTCGGGGCGAATGGGTAAAATACGAACAGGGACGCGATGGCGAAGCGGAGAAACTTTTCCAGTCACTCGAAGGTAAAGGCACCGGCTGGTGCACGGCTGGACATTCCACCGCGCAGACCCAAATTGAGAGCGGCGATTTTTATGTGTACTACACCAACGATTCCAGCGGCAATCCGACCCAGCCTCGTCTTGCGATCCGCATGGATGGAAACAACAGGATCGGCGAGGTGAGAGGTATTTTGCCGCACCAGGGCGTCGAACCCGTGATGCAAGAAGCTCTCGATGGCAAGCTTTCGGAATTCGGGGGAGAAGCGGACGCCTACCGCAAGAAAAGCGAAGACATGCGAATGCTCACCGCTCTTGAGAAAAAACGAGAGAACGAGGAGCCGTTCATCAAAGACGATCTTGTTTTGTTATACGAAATCAACGGTACCATCGAAGGCTTTGGCTACGAGAAAGACCCGCGTATCGCTGAACTCCGACAGGGAAGAAATACCGAAGAAGACATGCTGGTTATATTTGAATGCACGAGAAACGAGATTGCCCACGTTCCTAGTCAGATCAACGAAAACACCAAAGCGTATGTCGGCCAGCTTGAACCGGGCATATTCCAGAAACTGCCGGAGAATCTGGAACACGTGTATACGTCATTTCCCGATAATAAAATCCGCCGAGAGAATGTCGAGATCGGAGGCAAGTCGGCCGAGCAACTTATTT